>CAZFLM010000007.1:100417-141377 GCA_964519955.1 uncultured Chthonomonadaceae bacterium
GTAGCGAGCCCTGGTGGGATGGGCGTCCCTGCCCGTCCGGTAGCGAGCCCTGGTGGGATGGGCGTCCCTGCCCGTCCGGTAGCGAGCCCTGGTGGGATGGGCGTCCCTGCCCGTCCGGAATAGCTGCTCCGAAACGAAGGAGAGATCCGATGACACGCCTCTTCGCCTGCCTCTGCCTCCTCTGCGCCGTCGCGCTGCCTGCGTGGGCCGCCGACGGCGTCGTCGTGCGTGATGACTTCCGCACCGGAACCGGGCCCGCGCCGGCGGGCTGGACGCTCTCGGGTGGAGCGGGGCGCTGGGAGACGATGGCCAGGCCAGGCGGCGGGCGAGCCATCAGCATCGCCGGCACCGGCAGCGACACCAACTACTGGAGGCGCGACGTGCCGGGCCTCAAGCCGAACACGACGTACCGCATCGCGTACTGGGCGAGGGCGACGGAGGGCACGGGCGGCGGCTGCGTCATCTCCGGCCTCGACGTCTGCAACCGCGACCAGGGAGTCGGCGCGGAGTGGCGGAGGTACTCCTTCTGCTTCACGACGCCGGCCAGCGTCGCGGGCGCGTTCCTGCGCCTCGGGCAGTGGATGCAGCGCGGCACCATCTACTTCACCGACGTCACGCTCACCGAGGTGCAGTGCATCAGCCGCACCCAGGGCGCCTCGCGGCTCGCGGCGGGCGAGCGAGTGGACGGACGCGACTACGAGTTCACGGCGCCCCTGAACGAGGACGGCAGCAACTCGTCCCCGCTGCTCGCCTCGCACACCGCCTCGTTCAACTCGAACCGCTGGGTGCTCACGGGCGGCAGTGAGGTCGTCTACCGCCATCACGCGCCAGCGGGCCGGTTCGCCTCGGCCAAGGTGACGGTCAACCTCAACTACTACACGAGCGGCGTCTGCGCCGTCTCCGCCAGCCGCGATGGCGCTCAGTGGACCGAGATCGGCCGCATCGGTGCGCAGTCGTCGAAGACCTTCGCGCTGCCGGATGGCCTGCGGCCTGCCGACACCCTCTACGTGAAGCTCGCGGGCGCCGCCGCGAGCGACGCAGCCGGCAACTCCGCGCCCGGCGCCTTCCAGGTCGACACCTACACGCTTCAGGCGAAGCTCGACGCCTCGGCAGGACCGGCGCGCGGGGGCGCGGATGCCTACGTCGCCATCGAGGGCTGCGACCCGCGGCTCGAGGTGCGCATCGAGGATGCCGGCGCGATGGGCCTCGGCGCGGGCAACGTCGTCCGGCTCTCGGTTGAGTCTGCCGCCACGGCGCCGATCCGCTGCAGGGCGATCGCCACCGTGACACCGGCCAAGGGGCGCGCCATCACTGCCTCACGGTCTGTCACGATCGCGCCCGGCAAGCCGACGGCCCTCGCGCTTCCGTACTCGGTTGCGGCCACGGGCGAGTCGACCCTGGTGCTCGCTCTGGAGCCCGAGAAGGGCGGCAAGCCGCTGTTCCGAGCCACCACGTCGCTCTACGTGCCGTCGTACTTCGCGACAGACTACGGCTACGCCATCGGCGGAGGGCCGGGCGGGCAGTTGTGGTGGTGCGAGGGAACCTACAAGATCCACCCGGACCGCGACGTACCGGGCGCGTCGACGCGCAAGGCCGCCATCGAGATGTCCGCCGCCCGCAACGAGCGGGAGCACGCGCAGTTGGTGCTTCGCGCTGGCGCGAACCCGGCCCCGCTCACCGTGCGCGCCGGCAAGCTGACCGGTCCCGGCGGCGCGACGATACCTGCCTCCGCCATCCAGCTTCGCGAGGTGGCCTACGTCCGCGTCCGCGTCGCCACCGACCGCACGGGCGTCGCCGCCGACTGGCCGGACCCGCTGCCGCCCCTGCCGACCCCCTGGCAGCCGGTACCCGGCCGCAACAACCCGATCTTCATCACCGTCAAGGTGCCGGAGAACGCACGGGCCGGCGACTACGCGGGCAGCATCACGCTGGCAGGCGGCGGCTCGACGACCACGGTTCCGCTGCACCTGCACGTCTGGAACTACACGCTGCCCAAGCACGCGGCGCTCCGGTCCGGCTTCGGCATCAATCCCGCCAACATCCGCCGCTACCACAACCTGAAGTCGGACGAGGCGATGGCGAAGGTGTGGGACCTGTACATGCAGGCCTTCGCGGAACGCGGCATCTGCACGTACAACCCGATGGCGCTGGCGCCGTACGAGATCAGGCTAGAAGGCGTCAACTGGGCAGGCGGCACGCGCGACACGGCAGTCCTGCACGCTGGCGCGTCGAGCATGAGGGTGGACGACGACAGCACTTCGGCGCCGATCACCTGTTCGTCCGCGGCCCTGATCCCTGTGACCCCGGGCAAGCGCTACGAGCTGTCCTGGTGGGTGAAGACCGGGCAGCCCGGCCAGGTCTATGAGGTGAGCTGCGGCTGCTTCCGGCCCGATCGCCAGTGGATGGCCTACCACAACATCGACCTGCAGGTCACCGGCAGCGGCGAGTGGCAGCGCGTCTCCGTCGATATCAGCGACCGCATCGCGAAGGAGGCGGGCTTCATCAACGTGGGGCTGCGGCCCGTGGTGTGGACGGAGCGCGGCGAGAAGACCGGCGCGGCGTGGTTCGACGATGTGACGCTCACCGAGGACGGCGGCCCGCGCAACCTCGTGGTGGACGGCGGCTTCGAACTGGACAACAAGCCCACCGTCGCCATCGACTTCACGGCCTTCGACAAGGCCGCGCACCGCTACCTCGACGAGGTCGGCTTCAACAGCTTCACGGTGAACATCCCCGGCCTGGGCGGCGGGCGGCACCCGAACTACGACAACGGCTCGTTCCTCGGCTACGCGGACGGCACGCCCGAGTTCGACGCGTTGATGACGCAGTTCGGCAAGATCCTGCAGGACCACCTGGCCGAGAAGGGTTGGCTCAGCAAGGCCTACGTCTACTGGTACGACGAGCCCGAGACCAACGACTACCCCTTCGTCACCAAGGGCATGGCCAAGCTGCACAAGTACGTGCCCAAGATCAAGCGCATGCTGACAGAGGAGTTCCAGAAGGAGCTGTACGGCAGCATCGACCTGTGGTGCCCCATCACGCCGAACTACGCGCCCGCGCCCGCCGCCGCCCGCCAGAAGCTGGGCGAGGAGGTGTGGTGGTACGTGTGCACGGGGCCGAAGGAGCCCTACTGCACGCTGTTCATCGACCACCCGGCCGTCGAGATGCGCATGTGGGTCTGGCAGACCTGGAAGTACGCGGTGCAGGGCCTGCTCATCTGGGAGACGACATACTGGACGAGCCGCGCCCTGCCCGGGCCAACCGTGCAGAACCCGTGGGAGGACCCGCAAAGCTACGTCGACGCGGAGCCGGGCACGAACGCCGGGGTGTGGGGCAACGGTGACGGCCGGTTCTACTACCCGCCGAACCGCCACCCGAACGAGGACACGACCACCGAGTACGTCACCGGCCCGATCATTGCGCTGCGGTGGGAGATGCTGGCGAAGGGCATCCAGGACTGGGAAATGTTCCGCGTGCTGGCGCAGCGTGTGAAGGCCGAGAAGGCGAAGGTGGTGGGCCGGCGCCGCGACCCGGTCCTGCTGCGAGCGGAGTCGCTGCTGACGGTGCCACCGTCGGTGTGCCGCGACATGGTGGACTTCTCGCGCGACCCGAAGCCGCTGCTGGAGCACCGCCGCAAGGTGGCCGAGGCGATCGAGGAGCTGGGCCGGCGGTCCGCGAAGTAGGGGCCGCCCGCAGCGGCGGCGACGGAGCACCGCCCTCCAGCCCGACCCACCAGAGATGCATCAGATGAGTGCGGAGCCCGCCGTGGGCCGCCATGGACCGCCGCCGCCCTCGGCGGCATGCCTGAGCGCCGTGGTGGGGACGGGCGTCCCTGCCCGTCGTGGCGCGCTACGCCATCAGGTCCACGGACTTGGGGGTGTCGGGCTGGGTCTCGGCCTCGTCGGCGGCCTTCGTGACGGTGGTCGTGGTGCCGCCGGACACGTAGGCGCGACCGCACTCGGGGCAGACGCTGGTGTGGATCTCCACGCGCTGCGAGACCACCTCGCGGTCCTGCGTCTCCGCCTTGGCCTGCTCGCGGACGACGTGCTCGTTCTCGTGGCCGGCCACCGCGGCAGCGGCTTGCTCCGGGGCGACATGCGTGGCTGCCTTGAAGGAGACGCCAGGGTCGTTCGAGCCGTCCTGGTACTGGCGGCTCTTGCATGTCTGGCACTCCGCGAGGCCGAGGCGCTTCAGGGCCTTGTCGTCGAGGCTCGAGGTTGCCTGGTTGCGGGCCTGGGGCGAGATCTCCACCGTCACGCCGGCGGCGCCCGCTTCAGCCCGGGCCGAGCCGCCCCGCGCGCTTGGCGACGCGGACTCGCGACCGAGCGGGTCGACGCCGATTGCGCCGGCCTGCTCGGTCCTGCCGTACCGGTTGTACGCCCCTATCTGCATCGTATCGCCGACGAATGCTGGTGTCTGCATCACTATTGTCGGCGCGACCTGAGCGCTGCTGGAGTGGGCCTGAACGGCTCCACGCAGATTCCCCGATCCTCGTCGTTACCTTCCGCTCACCCGCTGCATCCTTCTCAGTGTAGGCGCACGGGAGGCCCGCCAGTTGGAGGCATGGTTCCGAGGGCACACGCGAGTTGCCAGAGCCGAGCCGGCGCCGCAGATCGGTGAGCCGGAGTGGCTCGCTGCTGCGCGCCGCAGCGAACGCTGGGCGCTCGAGGCCCTCTACGAAGCCAACCGCGAGCGCGTCCGCCGCCTGTGCCACCGGATGCTCGATCGCCCAGAGGACGCCGAGGACGCGATGCAGTCCACGTTCGTGCGGGCGTTCTCGTCGATCGAGCGGTTCCGCGGGGAGTGCCCCGTCGGCGCGTGGGTCTACCGCATCGCGGCGAACCAGTGCATCGAGCTGATGCGCAAGCGCCGCGACGAGCCGCCCGTCGATGAGGGTCTGCCCGGCGCAGAGGACCCCGCGGGTGAGACGCTGGAGCGCCTGGCGATCCGTGCCGCGCTCCGGCGCGTGAAGCCCGCTCACCGCGTCGTGCTGGTGCTGCGCTACTGGGAAGAGCTGAGCCATCAGGAGCTCGCCGCGGCGCTCGGCGTGCCGGTGCCGGTGGTCAAGATGCGGCTCAACCGCGCGCGGGCCGAGTTCCGATCGAAGTACGAGGCAGGAAGATGAAGCAACGACGCGACCTTGTGCCCGACGACCGGGCGGAGACGTTCCTGGGCCCGGCGCCCGCGGTGCCGGAGCCGCTGGCTCAGGAGCAGGCCGCCATCGTCTTCGAGCGCGCGCTCGCCGGCGCCGAGAAGTGCATGGGGCGGCGCGAACCTGGGCGGGGCCGCGCATGGGCTGCCGCAAGCTGGCTGGCCGCGGCCGGCGCCGTGGTGGCGCTCGCCCTCATCCTGGCGCGCGGCACGACGAAGCCCGGCGGCAAGGTCGAGGTAGTCCGCCGCAACCACCCGCCCGCGCCCGCGCCCGTCCAGGTTGCCGAGGGCACGCGCAAAGCCGGTTGGCCCAGCATCGAGAGGAAGCCACCACCTGCCCGCGCCGGCGGCAAGCGGCCCCGTGCCTCCACCATGCGCGCAGAGGGCGGCACCCGCGCCTGCGACGTGCCGACCTCGGCCGAAGTCGGGTTCACCGTCCAAGTTGTGACCCGTCCGGCCCAGACGGTCGGCTACGCCAGGGCCGCGGGGTGGTGCGAAGACGAGAGGGGCCGCCGCCGGAGAACCACGTGGACCGTGATCGGGAGCGCGATCCGGCAGAACTCGACGCAGGCCACGACGACGCCGGACGGACCGATGCTCTCCGTCGCCGTCAGGGCGGTGCCGGCAGCCAACTCGGCGCCGGAGGGAGATACGCTGTGAACAGGACAGTGCTACCAGTCATCGCGCTCTTGATGTCGGCGATACCCTCGGCGCCCGCCAATGGCCAGACGCAGGCGACGCCCGCCTCGCCGGCCGCGACAGGCAAGCCCAAGGCGCCAGCGTCGCGGGTGGTCACGCCGCTCTCACCTGACGCCAAGGCGACGGGACGCCAGGTGCAGCCCACTCCGCCCGCGACGAGCGGCACGGACTGGGAAGTCCGCCGTGGATCGGTGCGATCGGCGTCGTGGGCGGGCATCGCGGCACAGGCGCCCGAGCGCCCCCATCAACTGAAGGCGAACGTGAGGCTCGCCGGCATCGAGATGGAATCGGCCGCCGTCGCGGAGAAGGCCGCCAAGGCGCGGTTCGAAGCCGGCCTGTGCCCGATGGCGGAATGGGACGAGGCCCGCGCCCGGCGAGAGCGCGCCGAGATCGCCTTGATGGCCGCGCAGCAGGTGCTCGCTGAGGCCCAACGGATCGAGGCTCTGGCAATGCCCGTCGACATGGATCTGAAGGACGCCACGGTCCAGCAGGTCGCGAGCGTCTTGTCAACCGCGACCGGGGTGAGCGTGGACGTCAGCCCGCAACTGGCCACGAGCACCCAGCGTATCACCGCGAAGGCGCGAAGCGTGCCGATCGCGACGCTCCTGGAGAACATCGCCGCCGCCGTCCCACTGAGCATAGCGCCGAGCGACTCCGGCGGCATCATCCTCCGACCGGCGCCCAGCCTCCAGGTAGGCGGCAAGACGGTGCCGCAGCCGGAGGCGCATGCGCCCTGGAGCGCCGAGTGGGATCGGTACCCCGAGCCGGCGCTGCCTCTGGGCGCCATCCGGGGCTGGCGAGGTGCGTTGCCCACTGCTCGCCCGGCCATGCCCTCCGCGCCGCCGGCTCCGCAGCTTGTCGACCTCGGGCCTCAGGTCTCCGTGGCGGCGGCGGGCGAGGGGCAGTTCGTCCTCGCGGAGCGGGGCGTGGCCCCTGACGGACGACCTTGCGTCCTCCTGTCGCTCTACCGGGTGGTGAACGGGCAGATGAAGCGCATCGACACGGCGGTCCACCGGCTCACGCAGGCGGCGCCCAAGCCTGCGAGCGCTCCGAAGCGCAAGTAGCCTCCGCGGCCGCGTCGCAGTTTGGCGTCATGGGCACTCACGGCAGGGCCGGTCCCGTAGTTAGGATCGCTGGGGGCCGGCCCTGCCGTTGCGCCGTGCGGCCAGACACCACACAAAGGGCACGGACGCTTTTGACACCACCCGGTTCCGCTGCTACAATGATGCCGTGCTGACACTTCAACCCTTCATCGCGCCCCTGATTGCGCTCTCCTTGCTCGGCTGGCAAGACGCGGCGCCCAAACCTGCTGCCGGCCCGGCCCCCGCGGCCGCCAAGCCTGCCGTCGCCCAGAACTCGCGTCTGCCGGCGACAGTGCAGTACCGGCTCGCCAGCGGCCTCATCGTGCTCGACGCAGCCTTCGGCGCGGGCTTGCCTCGCCCAGCGGCACTCGACACCGGACTGCCGGCGCTCGTCATCGAGGCGGAGGCGGCGAAGAAGCTCTCGCTCAAGGCCGGCGACCCGCGCGATGTCGCGAGCCCATACGGCCCGCTGAAGCTCGCCGACCTTCCGCCGCACACGCTGCGCCTGGGCACGCTGTTCCTGGAGGGGATGCCGGTCTCGTCGGCCGAGCGCATGGGCGTCCTCTCCGGCCGCCACCCGCTGGAGACGCCCGACCTGTGGCTCGGCACGCCGCTCTTCGAGCTGCTGACGGTGACGATCGAGCCCGCCCGCTCCCAGCTTATCTTCTCCGCGGCCGACGCCCCGCTGCCTCCCAAGGCGCCCGCGGTGCCCTTCGAGGTGAAGGACGGCGCGATCACCGTCTCGGCCAAGGCGAACGGTAAGGCCTCCTTCACCGCGGTCATCGACACGTGCGCCTTCGGCCTGCTCCTGCCCACCTCCGTGGCCACTGAGCTGAAGCTGCAGCCGAGCGCCGTCGTGCCGGTCACGCTGCCGGACGGGAAGCCGGGCAAGGTGGCCGAGATCACACTCAAAGAACTCGCCATCGGCCCGATGAAGTACAAGGATGTGCGGGCGCTCTACGTCCTCGAAGGCAGCGCCGGCCCGATCGGCACCCACGGCATCATCGGCACCGACCTCCTCCTCCACAACCGCGTCACGTTCAGCTTCGCCCAGCACAAGCTGGCATTCGAGAAGCCTCGGCCGCCGGAGCCCGAGAAGGCGCCCAAGATCAAGCAGCCCAAGACGAAGCCCGATACCGCCAAGCCCGCGGCCGGCGGCACGAAGGCGGGCGCCGAGAAGAAGTCGGAACCCGAGAAGGTCACCCCGCCCGACACGACGTCAGGCGCCGGATCCTGAACCCCCGGCCCCTCCGTGCCGTCATTGTTTGAGGGCGAGGGGTGAGACGTATGTTCTGGTGCGCCCGCCGCCGGCGGGCTGGCTGCGCGGGGGAGGGGGCACCGAACGGGCTGGTGCGCGATGTGGCCCGTTTTGTGCATCGCCTGCTTTGGGAGCGGCATGCTCGGGCGTCGCATCGGCCCGCTGATGCCTCGCGAGCACCTGTCAGGAGTTCTGCGCCGCAGGAGCCATCTTGACGGCGGCGCATCGCCACCCTATAATCGCAGTGCGTGGCGCTAGAGGCCCGGGGTTGCGCGTCACCACCGCCGAGGCCGCCAGCATGGTGCGGGAGTCGCCTGCCGGATAGCGGCAGGCCGTGGACGGTAGCCTACCGGGCTCGGACTGGCATCGCCAACTGCTCGACGCGATGCGAACCGGGCGCGGCCTGGTTCGGAAAGGACACCTCCGTGAGAAAGCCTACGCGTCGCGGCTTCACCCTGATCGAGCTTCTAGTTGTTATCGCGATCATCGGGATTCTGGCGTCGATGCTCTTCCCGGTCTTCGCGCAAGCTCGCGAGAAGGCTCGCCAGATCGACTGCGTCTCCAACATGAAGCAGTTGGGTACGGCCATCCAGATGTACATGATGGACTACGACAGCCAGTACCCGCCGCAGGACCACCTCTACATCGACACGTCCAGCGGCTCGCCCCCCTTCTGGATGGACGTTGCCTACGGCGTGCCGGACTGGTACAACAGCCCCTATGCCAACTGGGCATTCGCGATCTACACCTATGTGAAGGCGCCCGGCGTCTACGTATGCAAGTCCAGTCGAGGTTGGACCCAGAACTCGAACACATCGATGTACCCGCTGACCTACGTCTACAACGGGTTCGCCGCCGCACGATCGGACGCGTCGGTGCCCGAGGTCTCGCGGTTCATCCTGCTCTGGGACTACCGCTATGAGACCTCCTACGCCGTCGCCAACCCCGTGCCCGGCGGCTGGGCGTGGTACGAGGGCTGGGCGCCGCATCCGGCTCAGTACAACTGCCTGTATTTCGACACACACGTCAAGAACAAGCCGGAGATGCAGTTCCGGTCCGACATCACCGGCTTGCCGGCCAACAACCCGTTCGAGTTCTAGTCGGCAGCCATGCCAGGGCCCGGCGACGCTTACCGCGGTCGCCTGGGCCTCCACGCGGGGTGGGACGCGCCCGGTCGCGCCACCCCGTTTGGCGCGCCTGCCGTTCACGGAGGAACCACGATGAGCAGTGATACGCCCGGCGGCTCCCGCGAGACGCTGCGCGAGGGCTTCGCGGAGGTCCGCGACAAGATCGGCTCGGACATCTCGCGGTGGACCAAGGTGCGTCGAGCCATCTCCCTGGAGCGCCAGATCGACTGCGACGCGTGCTCGGGCGCCGGCAAGACGGCCTGCTCGGCATGCGCGGGCTCCGGCAAAGCGGCGGTGGCATCCGTCGCGGGCGAACCGACGCCTTGCGGCTCCTGCGGCGGCACCGGGTCGTTCACGTGCGTCGAGTGTTCCGGCAAGGGCAGGGTCGACAACCCGCACCGCAAGCGCACGATCATCCTGGCATGGGTTGGCGTCGCCTGCTGGGCGCTCGTGTTCTTGCTCTTCTACATGCAGGAGCGCGACATCCTGCCCGGGTTCCGCGCCCAGGGCGGAGGCGCCATGGACTCGAGCCGCATCCACGGCGGCGGCATGCAGCGGCCGACCAACCTGACGCCGGGTGGCGGCGCACAGCAGCCGATGGGCGCGCCTGGCAGCGCACAGGCGCCTATGGGTGGCGGATCGCAGCAGCCCGTTGGCGGGGGCTATCAGGCGCCCGTGGGCGGAGGCTATCAAGCGCCGCGAGGCGGTGGGTACCAGGCGCCGGTGGGAGGCGGCATGCAGCAGCCCGTCGGGGGTGGCATGCAGCAGCCGGTGGGCGGAGGCTACCAGGCGCCGCGCGGGGGCGGATACCAGGCCCCACAAGGCGGGGGATACCAGCGGCCCGGCGGCTACTGATAGCAGAGGCAATGCGGGATCGGCGGGGCGGGGGGAGCGTTTCCCTCCGCCTCGCTCGCAAGTAGGACATCCGAGCGAGGAACACCATGCGAAGGACCAGTTGGCTGATCGTCGCCGCGTCGCTAGCGGCTGCAGCCTGCCCAGGCCAGCAGCGGGCCGCACAGACCCCGAAGCTCCCCGCGGGCTACTCGGTGCCGCAGATCGCCCGCTCGCCAGACGGTCGCTACGGCGTGCTGGTGCCCGACCTGAAGCACTACGACTGGGCCAAGGAACAGAACAGGCTCGTCGACCTGCGCACCGGGCGCGTCCTGGCCGTCATCCACGCACACAGCGGTGCCGTCGGCGCGAACCACGTGGACATCGAGAAGGGCAACTGGTCACCCGACGGCTCGCTGTTCCTCTGGCGCGTCGCCGGCAAGTGGTGCCCCACCGCCCTGGTGCTGCTCAAGGTCGATGGCGGCAAGGTCGCCTGGCAGCTCGACGTTCTCGATGCCGCCCAGCAGGCCATCCTCACGCGCACGAGGAAGGCCAAGCCGGGCAGCTACCGTGCGGCGGTGAAGCAGAACGAGGGCAACGGCCCCGTCTATCCGGACGGCTTCACGGTAGATGTGACGGTGAACGTCGAGCCGGGCCAGCCGCTGAAGCTCCCGCTGAAAGTGACCGCGACGCTCACCTCGAACCCGAAGATGATCCCCGACTACCCGAAGGCCGCGCAGCTCGACTCGGTGCTAAGCGGTGCGGTATCGGCCGACGGCAAGTTCAGAGTAGCGGCGTTCTGCCTGACGAAGCCGCAGGAGGAGTAGGTCCGACGGACACTCCGTGGCGGAGGATCGCGTGTGAAGCGGAGGAAGCTAGTAGCGCATCTTCGGGCGAATGGATGCCGGCCGCTGCGCGAAGGCGGCCGGCACACTGTGTTCCTGAACCCCGCTGGTAACCTGACCGCCCCGGTGCCGCGGCATGCCGAGATCGCGCGCGGCCTCTCGATCAGGATATGCCGGGAACTCGGCGTTCCCGATCCGCCGAGCGCCTAGCCGACCAGCGTCAGGGACTCGACTGACGCGCCGGCGCCAAGCTGCGCGAGCGCGAGTTGCCGCCGCGCTGCCATCAGTTCCCGCAACGCGTCCAGCACGTTCTCGCGCGCCTCCTCCTTCGTCCTCCCCTGGGAGAACGCACCAGGTACCTCCGGGATCGTGGCGATCCACCAGCCGTCTTGGTCCTGGTCGTAGATGATGCTCAGTTCAGGCGTCATATGGCTGCCCCCTCAGGCCAATGATACAACAGATCCGCACACTCGTCACGGCCGCTCTACTTCACCCGCCACTCCAGCACACCGCCGGACACGCCCGCCTGGAGTTGGACTTCCATCCGCAGCTTCGTCGTCTGCACCGCGTCGAAGGTCACCTCGTTGAACTGGTCCTTCGCCACCCCGAACTGCGAGGCGTTCGCCGCCGGCTTCCAGTCCTTGCCATCCCAGTAGAGCAGGCGCCAGGACGCCGGCACGCGGCACGAACCGACGCCCTCGTCGTCGAACCAGTAGACCGCGGCCGAGGACACCTTGCGCGCCTTGGGATAGGTCACCTGCAGCCACTCGGCCTTGCCCAGGTGGTCCCACCACGTGAAGCGCGGGATGGACTGGTCGCCGGAGTTCGCCGGCACGATCCCGTCCATCGCGGCGTCCAGCGTGTCGGTGGTCCAGCAGTGCGACGCCTCCACCTTCGCGTCGGGCACCAGGGCGGCAACCCACTCGTTCGCGTCCGGACCATCGCCGATCTGCGGGAATGCGGACAGCCGCAGCCGGGCGCAGCCCATCGGGATCAGCTCCACGTCGACGGTCGGCTCGCTCGACTTGATCGGGCCGGCCTGCACCTCCTGGATGATGCCGTTCTTCTCCAGGCCCCAGCCGGGGATCTTCCTCGCCTTGGCCTTCAGCACGATGGGCGCGGCGTCCGGAGTGAATGGCTGCCCGGCGACCTCGCGCGTCGTTTTGGCCACCGTCACCGAGGCGGCGGGCTGCTCGGGGTCGATCACGAGGCCGTAGTTCCAGGCGGTCGTCGGGAAGACCCGATAGCCGGGCCACTTCGGGTCGTCGCCGTACTTGTCCCACTTCTCGCCGATCTTCAGCGAGTAGGTGAGGGGCCCCCGGTTGACGGACACCGTGTTGCGGTTCTGGTCCCATACGGTCGCCGTGATGGCCATCGGCAGCGTCAGCACGACCATATCGCCCGCCTTCCACGTGCGGGTGTAGATCAGCCAGCCCTTCAGGTCGGCGGCTCCGCCGGCTCCGGCGATCCGGCCGTTGATGGTGACCTTCGGCGCGGCGCACCAGCCGGGCACCCGCAGGTAGAGCGGGAACTCGGCGGGGCTCTCGGGATCGATGCTGAACGTCACGGTGTCGCGGAACGGGTAGCCGGTCTTCTCGACGATGCGCACCTTCACCCCGGCCGCCGCCTTGGCGGTCACCTCGCACGGCGCGTAGAGCACCGCCGCCAGGCCGTTGTCTGGCGCGGCCATCCAGAGATGCTCCGTGTAGTAGGGCCAACCGAAGACCACGTTGTGCTGGCAGCAGCGGTACTGCGCGAACGGGGTGTAGGAGAACATGTCACCCCCGTTCTGGATCATCGGGGCTTTGCTCTTGCTGTCGAGCTGCGGCTGGTTCGGGCTGGTGAGGTAGTGCAGGCCCTTGAAGTCCGGCGTCTGCGCGGCGGGGAGCGAGTTGAACGCGGCATCCTCGCACCGGTCCGCCCAGATCGGGTCGCCGGTGATGGCCGTCAGCATCTCGCAGCTATACATCATCTCGACGATGGCGCACGTCTCGGCGCCCTGCCTCGGTCCCGTATAGCCCGGCCGCGCGTTCTCGTCAGCCCCGTAGAGCCCGCCCGGCACCTGGCCATACTCGCCGCGCATCGTCCGGTAGTTGCGCTCCGCCGCCTCCATGTCGAGCCCGTTGCGCGTCTGCTGGAACCACTGCGCGGGCTCTCGGAAGCACTGGGCGAAGTTGACGCCGTGGTAGCCGAACGGCATGATCCCCTTCACCCAGTCGTCCGTATGCTCGTGGTTCAACTTCGCCACGTCCAGCAGCCACGCCTCGCCGGTCTGGTTGTAGAGCCAGTGGATGATATCGAGGTTGTCGCCGCCGCGGATCTTCTGCCAGCTCCCGGGCAGCACGCGCTCGGCGGGCAAGGTCTGCATCCACTTGAAGTAGCGCAGCATGAACGGGATGACGCGCTCGTCGCCGGTCGCCTCGTAGTGAGTGCGCAGCGCGTAGAGGGCCAGCATGTTCGGCCAGAGGTCGGGCGAGGCCAGGTTGCTCTCGGGGCCGAAGTAGCCGTCCGGCCGCTGCGACGCCAGGATCGCGTCGATCCACCTGCGCGCCTCGGTGATGATGGTCTTGTTGTCCAGCACATAGCCGAGGCTCGTGAACCCCTTGAGCCAGTACGGCAGCTCCTCCCAGCCGCTCTGCCCCGCGCCCTTCGGGTTCACCCAGGCGTTGTTCTCGAACTTGCACCAGGGGCTGATCTCGGTGAGCTTGCCGGACATGCCCTCCGCCATCAGGTCGAGCTGCCCCTTGAGCCAGCCCTGCGCGCGCACGCTGCCCGTCGGCAGCTTGACGAGGGCGCTCGCCACGAGCGGCTGCCGGTTCGCCCTGTAGAGCGTGTTGGATGAGTTCCGTGACACGGTGGGCCTCGCGGTGAAGCGATAGTTGACCTGGGCGCCGGCCTGGCAGGCTGCGGCGATGGTCAGGACGATGACGAGCACCGCAATGCGACGGGCGATGGGCATGTGGGCGGACCTCCTGTTGGCTTGCGACTGACTGTACGCCGAGAAGCAGGCGGTTCCCTGCAGGAGGAGGAGGCAGTGGAGCATCGGTGCCAAGGGAGAAGGAGGGAACGCCACGAGCCGGAGCGAACGGAGATCGCAGTCCTACAACGCGTTCCATGGTGGCATCTGGTCGATACTCGCTGGCAGGAGGACTTCTATGATCACCCGCAGACCGGTCGCGCGAACGCGAGCGGTCTGGCTGCTCGCCCTCGCCGGGTGCCTGCTCTGCCTCGCCAGCGCAGCCTCTGCAGACGACACGCTGATCGCGCGGGCCAAGCGCGTCTACAGCCCCATTGTCTGGGACAGCTACTTCTGGCTGACCGACACGAAGCTGCTGCTCTTCCGTGGCTCGCGGCCCGATGGCTACACGTACATCATCCGCGACACCACAACCGGCCACGAGCGGGTTTCACGGGTGCTGACGAAGCACTACGAGGACTGGAACCACGACCACCCTACCGCCTCGCCAGATGGGAGGCGGCTGCTCTGGTACAACCCGGGAGACGACGGCGATCACGGGGTGGTGGCCGATCTGGCGACGAACCGCCGCACCGAGGCCCTCGTCGGCAACTGCCACGAGCAGTCGTACTGGATGCCGGACAGCAGACGATGGCTCGACTGCACCGGCCTCCCCTACGGCACCGCGGCCATTCGCTGGGCCGATGCCCCGGATCGCAAGCGCACGATGCAGGTTCCCCCGCCTCTCCAGGAGTTGTGGGGCTCGTATAACACTCGGGTCGTCAGCAAGGACACGGTTGTCACAGTCGAGGCCACACCCTACCGTCACCCGACCGCTGTCGAGGTAGCAGTTGCCAGGCTGGCCAGCACGGTGCGGATGGTCCGGCACACCAAGTACCGCATTCGTCTGACCGGCGAGGTGTATGGATACGACCTATCGCCGGACGGGAGGCGGATCGCATGGACGCTCACGTCGGACCTGCCGGGCGGGTGTCGCCGCTGCAGCGTGTGGATCACGAGCGTGGACGGAACCCACCGGCGCGAGGTGGGGCACGTGGACATCGAGCCGAAGGACAGTGACGACGGCAGGTTCGACGCGGTGGCTGCGGAGTGGCTGCCGAGCGGCAAGGGCCTGGGCCTGTGCTTCCGAGAGGCGCTCTACACGCTGCGGCTGAAGTGAGGCGGGCGCGACACGCTGCCGGCGCCCGACCCGGTGTCGGCAGCCCATCGGTGCAGCTCGTCCGGCTCAGGCATCCATGCCGTCTGTCGGACAAGCCCAACGGAGAGTGAGACGGGCGTCCGTGCCCGTCATCGGCGCCGCGCCCCTGCCGCTACGGCAGGTTCGCCAGGGCGTACAGAGCGTGCGCGAAGATCTTGGCGCCCCGCACGTACGTCTCGATCGAGAGGCGCTCATCCGGCTCGTGCGCGGGGCCGTCGCCGCCGCCGGGGAAGCTGATGCCGTAGGCCAGGGCGTGGGGAATGGCCCGCGCGTAGGTGCCTCCGCCCATGGTGCGCGGCTCCGACTTGCCGTCGCCCGTCTCCATCCGGTAGACGCTCAGCAGCGTTTTGGCGGGCTCCTGGTCGAGTGGCACGTGCAGCGGGCGGCTATCCGACAGGCTGTCCAGAGTCCAGCCGGCCTTCTCGACCGTAGGCGTGATGCGGCTCGGCAGTTCGTCGGCCGACCAGGTGACCGGGTACCGGATGTTGTAGACGATCCTCACCGACGCGCCCTCGCGCTCGAGGATGCCCAGGTTGCAGGTGAGCGGCCCTGCGACGCTGTCATGTCCCTCGATGCCCAGGCCCGATCCGCCGGCGTCGCCGGTGCGGATCACCCAGTCCAGCCACTCCTTCTCTGCCGGCAGGTCGAGAAGCCGCAGCGCGCGCGCCAGCCGTACGATGGCGTTGTCGCCCTCCTGAGGCGCGCTGCCGTGGGCCGACTTGCCCCGAGCCGTGATACGAAGCGCGCCGGCCTCGACCGTCACGCCGACGTTCTTGTCCCAGTGCCCCTGCAGCGTGGAGAGGGCCTCTAGGAGCGCCTCGGGCTTGCCCTCGATGACCGCCTCGGCGCCCTCGGGCACCATGTTGGACCGCAGACCGCCGCTCGCGCAGCGCAGCGTCAGCGCAGCGTCGGTACTGGCGACCGCCTTCGAGATGGCAGCGTTGGCGATGCCCTTCTCCGCGTAGATCAACGGGAAGCAGGCGTCGGGGGTGAACGCGTAGGCGGGCTTCTCCTTCTTGGCCACCTCCCAGTAGTGCCGGACGCAGCCGAAACCACTCTCCTCGTTGCACCCGAAGATGATGCGAACGCGGCGGCTCAGCGGCAAGCCGCACTCCATGATCGCCTTGGCGGCGAACAGCGCGGCGTAGGCCGGTCCCTTGTCGTCCTCGGCGCCTCGTGCGTAGATGTAGCCGTCGTGGATCTCGGCGCCGTAGGGTGGATGCGTCCAGCCGCCCCCCTCGGGCACGACATCGAGATGGCCGATCGCCGCCACCATCTCTGCGCCCTCGCCGAACTCCGCGTGGGCCGCGTGCCCATCGACGTCCTCGACGCTGAAGCCAAGCCTGCGACAGAGATCCAGCGTGTAGTCCAGGGCCTCGCGCACGGGCTTGCCGTAAGGTGCGTTCGGCCCGGCAGGCGGCTCCTGGAGGCTGGGTATGCGCAAGACTCCCTGTAGAGCCTCCACCATCTCGTCGCGGTGTTCGTCTATCCAGGTGTGGAGCAGTTGGATCTCATCGCTCATGCGTTGTCCCTCGTCATGCAAGGCAGTTGCGGCAGAGCCGCCGCGGCTAGGTTCTCTCTGCTGGCGCCTCGAACCTGCCAGACGATCGAGAGGCCGGAGAGAATGATCCTCTCCGGCCTCTCGCAGGATGTGCCCCGTATGGCCTAAACCAACGAGGGCGCCGCCGCGTCGCCGATGGGCCGTACCGCTCCCCAGCGATCGGGAATGCGATGCCTCACCTCCAGAGCGGTGTCAGGTTCCTCCCGTACGAACTCACGACAGATAAGAGCAACCTTCTCGACAACCGCCCGCTTCATGGGATCGTCGGCGATTCTGGACATCATACAGACATCCAGGAGAGCCATCGCCTCCTCTTCCGTCAGTCGGAGGGCCTTCGACGCTGCCGGCGCGGCCTGGGTCTTCATGATGCCCCCCTGCCGCACGCGATGGCAAGACGCCAGCACGTAATGTATTATTGCCTACCTCTATAGACGCCGGACGCGCCGCCGTTTGTTCCCGGCCAACCGGGTGGCTGCCCGGGAACAGCGCGAAGCGCCGTGCGTCTTCTACCATTATAGGCTAGATTCAGCTCCGGGTTGACACCAAACTGGCTCAGAACCCATAATCAGTCTGTTCTGCGGGGTGTAGCGCAGCCCGGTAGCGCACTCGCTTTGGGAGCGAGTGGTCGCCGGTTCGAATCCGGCCACCCCGACCAACTACCGATCTCGCGATAGCAGGCGCCCTTCGGGGCGCCTGTTGCCGTCTCGCGCGAAACCGCGCGACACAAGGAAACGTCAGGGATTCCGCAGAATAGCCCGGTGCGCCGGCGCAAAGCGGCCGGCAGGTTCCGGAGGTCCAGATGGGCGTCGTTTGGCGTGTGCAGCTCCTGGGGGGTCTCGCCATCCACCGCGACGGCACGGTGACCCGTCCGCAGAGCGGCCGCCTATCGGCCTTGCTAGCCACGCTCGCCTACCGGCCGGACGTGGACCACCCCCGCCATGTGATCGCCGACGCTCTGTGGCCCGACAAGGAAGCTGATCTCGCGCTGCACTGCCTGAGGCAGACGATCGTCTCGCTCCGCCGCCTGCTGGAGCCGCCGGGGATCGTGCCCAACTCCGTCGTCGTTGCCTCGCGCGCCGCGGTGCGCCTGAGTTCCGAGCACGTCCGCACCGATGCCGCCGAGTTCGAGCGCGCCGTCGAGACACTCGGCAACTCCTCGCCCGGCGGCCGTCTGGAGGCGCTGGACCGGGTCATCCGCGCCTACAGCGGCGAGCTGCTCCCCTCGTTGTCGGACGAGTGGGCCCTCATCGAGCGGGAGCGCCTGGCAGCGGCGTACGTTCACGCGATCGGCCAGGCCGTCGACCTGCTGCGGTCCGCCGGCCAGTGGGACCGAGCCCTCGAGTACGCGCTGATGGCCGTGGGAGCGGCGCCGACGAGCGAGGAGTGCGCGGTCGAGGCGATGCGCCTCAGCGCTCAGCTCGGGCGCCCCGCAACCGGCGTGCAGGCGTTCAGGACGCTGCGATCGGCACTCCGGCGCGCCTGCGACGCGGAGCCCTCCCCGACGACGCGTGCCCTGGCGCGCGAGCTGCGGCGGGCTGCCGAAGGCCCGCCCGTCAGGACGGCAGCGCCCGCGCCCGCGCCGCCGCCCGGCAGCGTGCGAGCCAGACTGCCCCATCGGGGCCAGGAACTGGTCGGGCGGCGCAACGAGCTGTCCGAACTCATCTACCTCTTGAGGCCGGCGGACGCCTCCGGGCCTGACGGCTCGGCGCGTCGGCGGCTCGTGTGGCTTGTCGGCACAGGCGGATGCGGCAAGACGCGGCTCTCGCTCGAGGCCGCCAGCGATCTCTCCACGGCGTACCGGGGCAACTGCTGGTTCGTCCCGCTCGCGGGGGTGACCGATCCGGCGCGGGTTCCTACCGCCATCCTCGACACAGTAGGCGGACCGAAGGTCACCGTGCTCCCGCCGATCCGCCAGGTCTCCGAGCGCCTCGCCGGGCGCCCCTCGCTGCTGATCCTGGACAACCTGGAGCACCTCCAGGCCGAGTGCGCGAGCACGATCGTCGATCTCGTGCGCGACACCCCTTCACTCGTCTGCCTCGTCACGTCGCGCGAGCGGCTCGGCACCGACGCGGCTGCCGAGATGGACCTGCAGCCGCTCCCTTCGCCCGCCAAAGCCGGCACGCCGTCGCGGCTGATGGAGTATGCCGCCGTGCAGCTCTTCGTGGAGCGCGCCCGCACCGTGTCGCCCGGTTTCGGCCTCACCCAGGCGAACGCCGCAGCGGTGGCCGCGCTCTGCCGCCGGCTCGACGGTCTCCCGCTCGCCATCGAGTTGGCCGCCGCTCGTTCGGGCGTCCTTACTCCCATGCAGATGCTCTCCGAGCTGGCCGGCAAGACCGACATCCTCGTCAGCCGCCAGCACGACCGCGAGCAGCGCCACCGCGCGCTCCGCGACACCATCGCGTGGAGCTACTATCGTCTCTCCGAGGATCTGCGCAAGGCGTTCTGCGAGTTGAGCGTCTTCCGGGGAGGGTGGGGCCTTGCCGCCGCGCGCGATGTGTGCGACCAACCGACGGCGCTCGATCATCTCGAGGCCCTCTGGGAGCGGTCGGTGATCTGGGCCCGCGAGACCGGCGACGAGATGCGCTTCGGCATGCTCGAGACGATGCGCCAATTCGCCGACCAGCATCTCGAACCGTCGGCGCGCGCCGCGGCAGAAGAGCGGCACACCCAGCACTATCTCCGGCTGGCAGAGCGCGCCGCGCCCGGCCTGGCCGGAGCGGAGAGCAGCATGTGGATGGGCCGCCTCCAGGCCGAGCAGGAGAACCTGGTCGCCGCCCTCTCGCGCGTGATCGGCGGCGACGACGGCTTGCGCATGGCCAATGCCCTGGGGCGCTACTGGCGCATCCGCGGCGACTACGTCGACGGGCGCGAGTGGCTCACCCGCGCGCTCCAGTCATCGCCCGATGCCCCCGCCTATCAGCGCGCACGAGCCCTGGTTAACCGCGGTTCGCTGGCCATCCATGCCGGCGACTACGCTCTCGCGGAGCCGGATCTGCGGGCAAGCGTCGCACTGCACGCGGAGCACTCCGACGACCGCCTGCTGGCCGAGGCGCTCACCGGTCTGGGGATCTGCCTCACTGCGTCCGGGCATCTTGACGAGGCCTCGCACACCCTCGAGCGAAGTCGGACCATCTGCCAGGCGCGCGACGACAGGCTCGGCGAAGCGGTGGCGCTCAGCAACCTGGGCCGGGTCGCCGAGCACCGGGCCGACCTCGATGGCGCGGCACGGCTCTACAGCGAGAGTTCCGAGATGTTCCGCCAGGCCGGTGACGAACGCCGTGCCGCCCTCAACCTGGCCAACACCGGCACGATACTCGGCCACCAGAACAGAGATGCCGAGGCTCAGGCGATCTTCGAGCGCTGCATCCCGGTCCATCGCAGAGCGGGCGATCGGTCCGGGCTGGCCGTCGCCCTCACCAACCTCGCGGAGTCCATCCGGCGTCAGGGCGACAGCGCTGGCGCCCTCCCTCTGCTCCACGAGGCCGTGTCGCTCCAGACGGAACTTGGCGACCGCCTGGGCGCCGCCCTGTCCGTCTGGACGCTCGCCACGATCTATGCGGACCAGAACCCGCGCCTGGCGGCCCGTCTCCTCAGTGCGGTGGAAGCCGCAGGGAGCGCGGAGCGGCTCGAGGCGCTTCACGAGTTCGCCACTCTGGACGACGACATCGAAGCGGTGCGGACCAGACTGGACGAGCGCGCCTACTCCGCGGAGAGGCAGGTCGGCCGGTCGCTCTCCCTCGAAGAGGCGGTCGAGTGCGCGCTCTCGCCGGATAGCTCAACACCGTCATAGATTCATCCCGCGCACCCACGCAGCGAAAACAGCCCCGATTCCTGACGATACATTGACGGTAGCCTTGGTATAGTCACACTAGCCGGGCTTCCTGGAACTGCGGTCCCCCCCAAGGCCCCAAGCAGAGATGGCGGCCCGGCCCGTACCTTTGGAGACGTACGTCCCTGCAGTCAGGAGGAGCAGCGCCATGGCCGGTTCCGATAGCTCCGAGCCGATGTCGAGGGTGACCTACCGCTCCAATGTGGTCACCGCGGTGCCCGACCCGACGTCCGTCGTGGGTTCGTCCGGTTCCATCGACCTGACCCTTACCGTGGACCAGGCCGGCGGCACCGTGTCGGTCGACACCAACTGCCGGACCACGATCGCGTCGCCCAGCGGCAACTGGCCCCACACACACGAGTTCCCGCTCGGCCAGGGGACCACTGCCGTCATCACCCTAACCACGAGTTCGGTCCCGTCTTCCTCCGCGGTGAGCATCCGCGCATGCACGACAGAACTGGACATCAACGACCCGGCGTCTTGGCAGGCCACCGCCAGCGTGACGATTCAGCCGCTGTCCGACCCGCACTTGGACTAAATCCCGCCCGGGCCGCAGCTCTGTGCCCAGAAGCACGATGGAGTACGCAGATGTGGTTGTTCATGACCGACGCCTCGCTGTTGGTGGTCGCCGACCGCGACGACCCCCGGAGACTGCTGGTGCGCGCCGTCAAGGCAGGGGATATCGAACAGGTGTTCCCGGATGCTCGGGTCATCGAACTCGAGGAGTCCGACTACCGGTTCAGAGCCTTCCTGCCGCGCGACACGGTTGCGAAGGCGATAGCGGACCGTCTGAGCGCGGCATCGTACGCTGACTTCACGGGCGCGGTAGCCGACGGCCCGCGGCGCGACGCCTACCTGGAAGTCTGGTGGCAGATGGCCCGCTGGCAATGGCAAGAGGCAGTACGCGAAGTGACGAGGGCCGGCGCCTTAGCCTGTCCCTAGCCTGACCTATTCATGAGTCGCACCGGACGGGCACGGAGGCCCATCCCACCACTGCACTCGTGCATGATCCAGGCTAGAGGCTTGCAGTTCCCCCCAACGACAACGACCGAGCCCGTGACGGCCCGGTCGTTGTCGGTCCCATTCCCGCTCTGGCGCCGCTACTTGGCCGCCTTCACCGTCGACTTCGAGCGCGTCTCCTGGAGCTTGATGTTGGCCTCGTACCCCTCCAGGATGCTCAGCGAGAGATCGATCAGCTCCTTCGCCTCGTCGGCCGTCATCGCGCCCACCGTCACCATGTCCTGCGGGCGCAGCGTGTTCCACACGAACGTGAGCGCCTGGAACGGGCGGATGTGCCCCGCGGCCATCGGCTTGATGGTCATCACCGGCTTCTTCGCGGCATGGATGATCCTGTGGGTCCAGTCGACCTCGAGCGGCATCAGGAAACCCATCGCGTTGTAGATCGAGATGTACGTCTCCGCATCGAGCCCGGTCTCGTCCGTGAAGACGATCGTCTCCGGCAGGTGCGTGCTCAGCCCGGGGACGAGGCCGCGCTGGCGCATCTCCGCGAAGACCGGCGCCATCTGCCGCACCTCGCGCGTGCAGCTATCCACCATCGCGTCGGTCGTGCTGGTGTGAGGCATGCAGAACGTCGCCTTGTACTTCACCTCGGCGTCCAGGATGCGCCTGATGGCGTCCATGTCGAAGCCATCGAACGGAGTGCGCGGCGTGATGGGCAGGCCGGGCGTCGACACGACGATGCACTCCACCCCGGTGCGCTGCTCGGCCTCTTCGACGCCGGCGCGGAGCAGGTCGTTCTGCCCCATGCCCATGATGGCGTTCACGCCGGCGCGCAGGTAGACCTCCAGCACGTCGGCGAGCTGCCGGTAGTCCTCGAAGCTGCGCTTGATGAGCAGGTCTTTCGCGTTGGTGCTGTGGCTGTAGCCGAAGAACCAGTTGGTGCCGATGATCATGCGGGGCATCGACACGCCGCCGACCACGGTACGCGGAAACGCCGTCATAGGTTGGACCTCTCGTGGAATGTGTGCGCGGAGGCACGCCGGGTCATTCGCCGCGCGAGCGCCCGATGCCTCCAATCATCGGCGGCTGCGTCGCGGGTCCGCAGCGTCGGCACCGACCCGCCGACGCACCGAGGGGGCCGCGTCACCCACTCGCGGCCCCCTCGGTGCTACCCACGGCGACGCCTACTTCACGTCGCTGATGTCGAACGAGTAGTCGTGCTTGCCCTCCTGAGTCAGGATGAGCTTGGACAGGGCCACATTGGCGGGCACCTCGACGATCGCGCGGGCGGTCACGACCTCGCCGGGGTCCAGTTGCCTGCCGAAGTCGTTGTCGCTCGTCGCGTTCAGGACCCTCGTGGTTCGGCTGAACTTGTCGCCGTCGGCATTCACCACCGTGTAGCGATACGTGTCGCCGCGCAGGAGCCAGGGCGCGTTGCCGATGTTGCGCGACGAGAACGTCACCACAGCGAACCGCTTCCCCTTCTCCGCCTTGAAGCGGCCCACCGAGTCGGCCAGGGCCGCCCCGTCGAACCGGATCTCGAAGCGGGTGCAAGGATACATGGTGCCCCTCTGCCCAGGGATCGTCGCAAGTGCGGTCGCGCCGGAAGCGTCGGACGGGTCGGCGAAAGGGGCCTCCAGGGGCTTGACGATGCTGCGCAGGTCGTACCGCAGCACCTTCTTGCTCGTCGTATAGGCGACCATCAGCTTCGGCATGACGCCCTTGGCCGGCACCGCGATACAGGTCACCAGATCGACCTTCTGCGCCGGCTTCAGCCTGGCGTTGAACATCTCCGTCGTGACCCCGGAGCGGGAGTAGACGCCGACACCGTTGTGGTTGGTGTCCTGATCGTCCACGGCGGTGAACAGGAAGGAGTCGCCCCGGAACAGCCATTCGGTCTTGTTCGGGTTGTGCACCGTGATCTCGAGCACGAGGAGCTTCTGGTCGCGCTCCGGTTCCACCACGCGCTCCCCCATCACGAGCGGGGTGGTGGTGTACTTGGCCGAACGCAGCGTCAGGTTGATCTTGTACGGCAGGTCGAAGCCCATCGTGTACGCCTGGCCGAGCTTCCCGTTGTCGCCGGCGAGCTGGGTGGTGCCGAGGACCACCCGCGCCTGCGGCTTCTTGCCGCCCTTCTGCGCTTCGGCCGCCGCGCCGAGCACGGCCAGCGCCAACCCGATGAGCAGGAGGCTTCTCATGCGTCGCATCTGTCTTTCCTTTCCTGGGTCCGATCGAGGACGTGTGCGATGATGTCACGAGCGACCGAGGAGTGCATCGACGAGAGCTGAGCGGCCGGGGAACTGCGCCGGTGGAACAGGTGGCGTACATCACGCTCCCTCTCGGTCTGCCATTCGCCTGCTCCGCGCCTGGTTCCTCCTGTGGAGCCGGCTGAACGGCCTGAGATGCGTGCGGGGCCGGAGCCCCTCTCAGGCTCCGGCCCCGCGTCGTCAGCGCTGGCTGTCTGGGAACGGCTACCTCGGCGTAGCGGCCGTCGAGCCGCGGCTTCCGGCCTCCAGGATGCGCTCCATCTCGTCGGGGTCGTCCAGCGGGATGGACGGCTCCAGGCGCGCCTTGCGGTAGTCGGGGTCCTTCGGGTCCTTCGCCTTCATCGGGTCGAAGATCCTCGGGTCCACGCTCACGTGCGTGTACGGCGTGTAGTCCGGCTTCGTGGTGAAGCAGTCCGAGAAGTCGTTGGCCAGGCCGTCGACCATGCTCAGAGCGGGCAGCCCCAGGATCTGGTACATCGTGCGGTGCATGCTGGGGATCGTCGTGTGGCGGTGCGACACGTAGCCGCGCTTCACCCACGGGCCGATGGCGAGGAGCACGCTGCGCTGCGCGTCGACGTGGTCGGGCTCGCCGCCGGCATCGTCCTCCGTCACGAAGATGACCATGTTCTTCCAGTACTTCGTGTGCGACAGGAAGTCCACGATGCGGCCGAGCGCCAGGTCGTTGTCGGCCATCCACGACGCCAGGTACGGGTAGCCCTTGTCCGGCCTGGTGCCCGAACCGTGGTCGTTGCAGATGGCGATGTTGATGAACGGCGGCATCGGGTGCTTGCCCGACAGGAACCGCTCGGTGAAGTCCTTGGCGAACCAGTCGGCGCGGTACTGGTCGGGGATGTTCATGTTGAAGATGGGGAACTCGCGGCACGTGTTGTCGAAAAGCACCTTCGACATGGGGATGTTGACCACTTCGCGAGCGCCGGTCTTCCACTCGTCCTCACCTTCGTCGACCCCCGCGAACTCGAAGCCCTCGCCGTAGTTGCGGAACGGGACCCCGAAGCGCGCCAGATGCTCCCACATCGCGCCGGCCTCAGGATAGTCCTCCGGAGCGATGGACCCGTTGGAGCCGAACGAGGCGCGGCGGCCCGGGGCGGTGCTCTTGGCGCTGAAGCCCCAGCCCAGCGTGTACGTCATCTGGCAGAAGTTGTTCGGCTGCACGCCGACGAGCCACCGGTGCCCTACGCCCGACGCCTCCGGCTCCATGTGGAAGTTGTCGCTCACGGTGAACTGGCGCGCGAGGGCGTTGTGGTTCGTCATGACCGGCGCCTCTTCGAGCGTCGGCTGCTTGTCCGCGCTGATCTTCTGCTTCAGCCCCCAGCGCAGCAGCGAGGGATCGTCGTTCGCGCCAGGGATGCGGTCGAACACGGTGTCGTACGTGTGGTTCTCCTTCGTGATGAACACCACGTACTTGATCTGCTCCGAGCGCTTCCCCGGCGTGGTGGGTACGACCGGCGAAGCCATGCGCGCGCGGTCCGCCGAGCGGTCGACCAGGCCGTTGTATTGCAGCACGCGCTGCGTCAGGGCCGGCAGCTCACTCGCCTTGGGCAGCGGCACGATGGAGAAGACGCCCTTCATGCTCATGAACGGATCGGTCGGCCGGTTGGCTCCGCCGCTCGGCCCGTTGCCGAAGCCCTTGAAGCAGATGGTGAGCAGCGACTGGCCGTCCGGGCCCAGCGTGACGCGGTACGGATACCACGCGGTGGGGATGTGCCCGAGCACCTTGAGCGGCTGGGCCTGCAGCACCGCGATCGCGTTGATGCCCGACTCGGCCACGTAGAGCTTCGTGCCGTCCTTCGACAGCACCAGGCCGGACGGACCGACGCCGCGCAGCTTCGCCGCCGCCGCGCACGGGCGGATCCGCAGCTTGTCCACGATCTTGCCCGTCGACAGGTCGATCCGCTCGATCATGTCGTTGTTGCCGTTCGACACGTAGAGGCTCTGACCGCGGATCACGAGGAAGTTCGGCGCGCTGCCGCCCACCGTCTTGCCGTTCTCTGAGGGTACGCCGACCAGCAAGCCCGTCTTGACCTTGGCGATCACGCGCGGCTTGGCCGCGTCGCTCACATCCACGCCCCACACGGAGAAGGACTCGGGCACATTCGGATCGCCCAGGCCCGGGATCTTGCGCCCCTCGACCTCGACGCCTTCGCGCGCCTCCTTGCTCGGCACGCCGTACGGCGGGTAGGTGAGGCCGCGGCGGTCGTAGTCCTTCGAACTCGGCTCCGGGATCGGGCTGTACTCGAACATGCCGATGTTCGCCACGTACACCTTCTTGCCGGCCACCGCCAGCGCGTACGGGTACCGCCCGACGCGCGCCGAGCCGACGACCTTCTTCTCCTTGGTGTCGATGACTGCCACGCGGAAGTTGGTCACGTCGGCGCAGTACAGGTAGTCTCCATCGGCGCTCAACTGCACGTCCATCGCGAAGCTGTCGGCATACTCCTTGCCGCCGACGGGCACGTTCAGCGAAATCTCCGCCGTCTTCTGGCAGGTTGCCACGTCGAAGGCGTAGACTGCGCCGGTCTCCCCGCTGCTCCAGTAGAGCGTCTTGCCGTCCGGCGAGAAAGCCGCACCGCCCGCGTTCGACTTCTTCTGGCTGTCGCCGATGGTCGGCCAGACGGTCGCCACCGACGGTTCGGGGGCGTCCAGCTTGGTGATGAGCTGGCCCACCTCGTCGCTTGCGACGAAGACGGTCGCGCCATCCGGGCTTACGACCAGGCCGTGCGGCCAGCGCCCGACGGGCACGTGGCGCCCGACCGGGCGCAGCATACGGCCGTTCGGGATGATGGTCGTGCCCGCCGGGTCGTGCTTGGAGTACTCGTTGATCGCTGGCGCGTGCAGATACGGGGTCTGCGCCTTCGCCGAGGCGAGCGACGCGGCGGCAAGGAGCAGGGCGGCAGTCCATCGCATGGCAGGTTCCTCCCAATCGTGCGCGCTGCGGTGCGCGCATGGCGATATGGCGGCGTTGTCTATGAGCTTACCCCGTCGCGCGTTAGCACCGCGTTACCGGATCTGGTTCGGCACGCGGAGGAGCCGGGAAGGTGCACGGCAGCGCGGCAGCGAACACGGGAGTAGTGGGAGCGCACACTGGCGGGCAGGGAGACCAGCAATGACCGATCGGTTCTACGGAAGGCTCACCCGGAGAGAGGCGATGGCAGGAGCGGGCGTTCTGCTGGCAGGCGCGATGGGCGGGGCGGAAGCTGCGTCGCCGACAGCAAGGGAACGCAGGCGTCCCAACATCCTGTTCATCATGTCGGACGACCACGCGGCCCACGCCATCAGCGCGTACGGCAGCCGCGTGAACCGCACCCCGCACCTCGACCGGATCGGCCGCGAGGGCGCACGCCTGACGCACTGCTACTGCACCAACTCCATCTGCACGCCCAGCCGCGCCACCATCCTGACCGGCAAGTACAGCCACCTCAACGGCGTGCCCGTGTTCAACCGGTTCGACGGGTCGCAGCCCACGGTCGCCAAGTACCTGCAGGCGGCGGGCTACCACACGGGCATGATCGGCAAGTGGCACCTCACGAGCGAGCCGACGGGCTTCGACCACTGGGACATCCTGCCGGGGCAGGGCGTCTACTTCGACCCAACCTTCATCGACGCCACGGGCCGGCGCGTGGTGAAGGGCTACGCCACCGACATCACCGCCGACCTGGCCATCGACTTCATGGCCAAGCGCCCCCAGGACCGTCCGTTCTTCCTGATGTGCCACCACAAGGCGCCGCACCGGCCGTGGGACCCCGACGAGAAGCACCGGGCGATGTTCGCCGGTAAGGACATCCCGGAGCCCGCGACGCTCTACGACGACTACGCCGGCCGCACGGACGCCATCCGCGAGTGCACGCAGAAGGTGTTCGAGAACATGTCGCGGCGCGACATGAAGCTGAAGCCGCCCGCCGACCTCAAGGGTCCCGCTCTGAACCAGTGGTACAGCACCTTCGTGACGGAGGTCGAGATCGAGGAGCACGGGCGCACGCGGAAGCTGACCGGCGACGCGCTGAACCGCTGGAAGTACCAACGGTACATGCAAGACTACCTCGCGTGCATCCAGTCCATCGATGACAACACCGGCCGCATGCTGGACTGGCTCGATCGGAACGGGCTGAGCGAGAACACGGTCGTCATCTACACGAGCGACCAGGGCTTCTTCCTCGGCGACCACGGCCTCTACGACAAGCGCTTCATGTACGAGGAGTCCCTGCGCATGCCGTTCCTCATCCGGTGGCCGGGCGTCATCAAGCCGGGTACGCGGCCAGGCGCGCTCGCCATCAACCCGGACTTCGCGCCCACGTTCATGGACATGGCCGGCCTGCCGACGCCCGGCGACATGCAGGGCCGCAGCCTCCTGCCGATCCTGACCGGCAAGCCGCCCAAGGACTGGCGCACCAGCTTCTACTACCGCTATTACCACGACCCGGGCGACCACAACACCGCCGCGCACTACGGCGTCCGGACCACGCGGCACAAGCTGATCTACTTCTGGAAGAAGGACCAATGGGAGATGTACGACCTGGCGGCGGACCCGCTGGAGATGCACAACCTGTACGACGACCCGAGCCAGCAGGGCACCGTGGCCAAGCTGAAGGCGGAGATGTACCGGCTCAAACGGGAGGTGGGGGACACGGACCAGTTCGCCTACGAGCAGCCGTCATGAGGCCCATGCATCTCGCGGCAGCCCTGGCCGCGCTGGCGCTCCAGCCCGGGGCACGCGCGCAGAACCCCTATTCGGAAGCCGCGCTGCTGAAGTCGCCCGGGCTCGGGCCACACGTCCATCTGACCGCGGCCCAGGCCGGCGAGGCGAGGGGCTTCACGGGCCGGCAGGCCTTCGTCGGCACGTACTACTTCTTCTGGTATGACGACGAGAAGGGCGAGCACTTCGCCAACCCGGATGGCAGCGACGCGCTCGTGCACCATCCGGTCGAGAAGAAGGGCTACAGCTACAAGCGCGTCGAGTGGCACCGCAAGGAGCTGCTCGACACGATGGACGCCGGCATCGACTTCATCATGCCGGTCTACTGGGGCGCGCCGCCGGACAAGGTGGGCAACTTCCCCTGGCACCACCTGGGCCTGACGCCACTCGTCAAGGCCGAGGAGGCGCTGATCGCCGAGGGCCGCAAGCCGCCGAAGATCGGCATGTTCTACGACACCTCGTCGCTGAGCGAGAGCGGCAACATCGCGCACAATGCGGTAGACCTGACCACGCCCGACGGCAAGGCGTGGTTCTACGTAACGATCCGCGACTTCTTCTCGCTGATCCCACCGAAGCTGTGGGCGACGCTCGACGGCCGGCCCATCGTGTTCCTCTATGGCTCGGGGTACGCGAAGGCGGGAGCGGACGACGCGAAGCTCTTCGACTACGTGCGCGAGCACTTCGCGGCGGACTTCGGCGGCGTGAAGCCCTACCTGGTCGCGGAGCGCAGTTGGCAGGTGCCGGCCGACAGCACGTATGACTGGGGCGCGGCGTTCAGCCCGAAGGCGTGCGGCGTGGCGACGCTCGGTCCGGGGTACGATGACCGTGCGGTGCCCGGCCGCACGAGCCCGGTCATCGACCGGAAGGACGGCGCTCTGTACCGCGAGCGCTGGGAGCGCCTGCTGACGATGGATCCCGCGACGCGCCCCCAGATGGCCGTCATCGAGACGTGGAACGAGCTGCACGAAGGCACCGACATCTGCGAGACCAGGGAGTTCGGCAGGAAGTACATCGACCTGACGAAGCGCTACGCAGCCGACTGGCGCGCCGGCAAGCGCCTCCCGAGCGCCAGCCCGTATGCGAATGCGCGCTCGGCGACGGTCACGTTCGGGCCGAACGGGCGGGACCGCGGCGTGCGGCTGGTTGCGAACGCCGACGGTCTGTTCCGCCAGTCGAGCGCCGTCGGGTCGGACTGCGTCGAGACGACGCCGAACGCCGCCAACGGGGAGCAGTTCCTGTACTTCGATGTCGACGACGGCTTCTACTTCGAGCCGGCGGGCCCGGTCACGGTGGCCATCGAGTTCCTGGACGAGGGCGGCGGGGCGATCGGCCTGACCTACGACTCGGCGGATGTGCGCGCCCAGATGGCAGGATCGTACAAGTCCGCCGGCGAGGTGGCGCGGGGCGACTCGGGTGCGTGGAAGGTGGCCGAGTTCCATCTGAAGGACGCCCGCTTCTGCAACCGGGAGAACAGCTTCACCGATTTCCGCATCTCGGCGGGAGGCAAGACGCTGAAGGTGCGCCGCGTGACCATCACGAAGGAGCAACGCTGAACCATGCCGGACTACCCACAGACCCCGAAGCCGGGCGCGCCCTCGCGCCGTCAGGTCATCGCCGCCGGAGCAGGCGCGCTCGTCGTGCTGCCGCCGCCGGAGCAAGGAGACCCCAAGCCGATGGACGTCCCTGGGCTCACCAAGCGGATGCGGACGCCGCACAAGCACCCGACGCTGGTCGTCTCGCCGAGCTACAAGAAGGGCGAGTTCGACAGCCATGCGGTGGACTGCCCGTTCGTGTTCCGCCACGGCACCCGCTTCCTGATGACCTACATCGGCTTCGACGGCATCGGCTACCGCACCGGGCTGGCGTCGTCGGACGATCTGGTCAACTGGAAGCGCGAGGGGCTGCTGATCGACCGCGGGCCGAAGGGCTCGGTGACCGAGTTCAACGTGGCGCTGACGTGGATCCTGCGCGAGAACGATCTGTACGGTCAGGGGCGGCTCAAGAAGGTGCACGGGAAGTACCTGGGTACCTACCACGCCTACCCGAACGCCGGGTACGAGGCGGGCCCCGCGGTTATCGGCCTGTGCTGGAGCGTGGACCTGCGCCAGTGGCATCTGGAGGAGCCGTGCCTGCACGCCGAGGATGGCGCCGACTGGGAGCGCGCGGGGCTGTACAAGAGCTGCCTGATCGAGGCCGACGGCGCCTACTACCTGTTCTACAACGCGAAGAACAAGGAGAACGGCTGGGTCGAGCAGATCGGCTACGCCACGTCGACCGACCTGAAGGAGTGGACGCGGAACGACACAAACCCCGTGCTGAAGGTCGGCCCCAAGGGCTCGTTCGACGACGTCTTCGCCAGCGACCCGTGCGTCCTGCGCATGGGCGACTGCTGGGCCATGTTCTACTACACGCTCACCAGCAGCGACGGCCACGCCCGCGACAGCGTCGCGTTCTCGCGCGACCTGCACGAGTGGACGAAGAGTAACGAGGCGCTCATCGACGTGGGCCCGGCGGGCAGCATCGACTCGCAGTACGCCCACAAGCCCAGCGTCTACGCGCTCCGCGGCAAACTGCACCACTACTACTGCGCGGTCTCCCCGTGCCCCGCGGGCAAGATGGGCGAGATCGACACCGGCGAGGTGCGGGGCATCGCCCTGGCGACGGGGTAGCGGGCGGGCGCACAGACCGACGCGCGGCACCTGGCCAGAACATGCCGGAGAGATGGCCGTCATCCCGGAGGGATCCGCTCTTGCGCCCGCTGGGGCCCGCACAAACCGCCCAACGTCAAGTGCAGATCCCTGACGGGATGACGGCCAGTGCAACGCGCGGTCCAGCGGACGGTCATGGTTACTGCGCCGTCCGCCGTTGCCCCTCCGCGCCACGCCCCTACCTCCCCGTCACCAGATAGGGCGTGCGCGCCTCGGCCTGCAGCTTGCCGCCCGCGATCGCGACCTGGGTGCGGGCGCCGTCGGGCGAGAGGCGGTAGGCGTGGGCGGCGCCTGACGGCAGTGCGATCGGGCCGGCCTCGCGGGAGTAGGCAAGCCACTTGCCGGCGCCTGCCGGTACCACCGTGCGGAAGTTGGTGGAGATCTCGCGGCCGTCCACCACCACGCGGTACGTGTTCCGCTCCACATTCACCTCGACGTACGTGTCCGCCCCGTAGCCGACGCGCTGCGTACCGTCGGGCTTCGCCTCGTAGGACTGCATGCGCCGCGTGTTCAGCGCCTGCCAGGGCAGGTTGACGAAGTAGATGCGATCGAGGATGCGGTCCAGCGGCGTGCCCGTGGTCAGGTCCTCCGACCAGTTGCCGCCGTAGAGCAGCGCGTTCAGGATGTCCGCGTCCGTGTTGATGCCGCCGCCGTAGCCCGCCGCACCGTGGTACATGAACGGGGCGAGGGGAATGCGCTGCTCGCCCGCGAAGTGCTGGTCCGGGCGGCGCTGCAGGTTCCAGAAGTAGGTCATCGCGCCGACGAACGGCTGCGTGAAGCCCTCCGACGTCACGTCGGCGCCGCGCGCGTTGAACGCCTTGACGACCGCGATCTTGCCGGCCAGGTTCGCCTCGGCGGCGGCGGGGTGCTCCGCATCGAAGTCGTAGCGCAGGGGCACCGCGCTGAGCACGTCGATGTGGTAGCTCTCGCGGAACGGGCAGCGGTCGAGCGTGCCGTTGACGCGCGCCTGCGCCTTGCCTGACGCCGCGTACTTCGCCGCGCCGACGATGTACGACTGGCCGCCCGCCCACACGCCGCCCTTCATCAGCTCCCCGTCCATGCCGCGCGCGACGATGCCCTCATCCCACGCCGGGCTGTCCAGGTAGGCGTCGTCGTAGTTGTCGTGCGCGCTGACCGTGGCGTTCACCTTGCGCCCGTCCTCGATGAGCTTCTTCAGCCCGTCGAGCCCGCCCAGCCGCTCGTTCACCACACTCACCGACGGGTAGCCGGTGTCGTGCCCCTTGTGCTGCCAGCCGACCAGGTAGGCGATCTGGTGGACGCCGCCGGTGAGCGCGGCGATGCGGCGGATCAGCTCGCCGGCCTGCTCGAACGTCGTGATGGCCTGCGGGGAGTGCGGCTCATCGCAGAAGATCTTGTAGACGAGGCTGTGGCGATATGCGGCGGCCATGTCGCCCTTGTACCGCGCGCGGAAGGCCTTCGCCGCCGACACCCAGCCGGCATTCGGCCCGGCCGACAGCGCCAGCGTGTACCCCATGCGCGAGTCGGCGACGATCTGGCGCTCGGGGGACTTCGCGTCGAGCCGGTGCACCAGGCGCACGCCGAGCACGCCGGTCTTCGCATCGGCCGAAGCGGCGGCGATCTGCACGCGCAGGATGTCCTCGATGGAGCGCGGCTCCAGCACGGCCACCGCGCCCTGCCGCTGGATCATGGTCACCATCGACTGCGTGAACCAGTCCATGCCGAGCATCTGCCGGCGCGGCGCCGACTCGACGATGGGGATGAGCCGCCCGGCGTCGATCGGGCTGACCAGCGCAGCGCCCGGCACGGTCGAGTCCAGCGCGACGACGTTCGGCCAGGCGATGGAGAGCAGGTGGTAGCCCGCCTCCTCCTTCACGTCGCGCACGTCCACCGCCACGCCGCTCGCCGACCCCGTGAGCGCCACCACGAACGAGGCGGCAGGCTTGCCGTCCCACGTCACAGTCGCCGCGTAGGCCATGGTGGAGCCCGTCGCTGCCTTCCGCCCGTAGGCGACGCGCACCGCCGGGTCGTAGGAGCCCGACCGCGCGCCGTCGCCGGTGCGGCACAGCTCGACCACCGGCGCGTCCTCGGCCTCCGCGCCGCCGAACTGGTCCTTGCCGCCCAACCCGATGCGCCGGATCACGGGCAGCGCGTCATCCAGGTGCGCTGTCCACTGGCCGCACTTCAGCGCGACCTGCTCGCCGGCGGCGCCAGATCGCGATGCGGATACGGCCGATACTGGCGCCGCCATCAGCTCGCGGGCAACCGGGTGCGGTGCGCCGGGCTCGGGCGTCACCTCGAAGCGCGCCACCTCGTACCGGAAGCCGCCGAACTCGCGCGACTCCAGGTCGGCGTTGGCGAGGGCGCAGCGCTCCTTGGCGTCGAACAGGCCGACGAGCAGCACGTAGGTGCCCGTTGGCGCGTTCGGCGGCACGGTGACGGCGAACGCCGTGTCCTGCACCGTGCATCCCGGCGTCCAGCGGTAGGTCTCGACCGGCAGGTCGTGGTCCGCGCCGAACATCGCGTAGCTGCCGTCCTCGGGCCTGCCGATCAGGCGCGGGTGCACGAACACGCGGTAGTCGGAGCGGGCGGGCTCCGTGCCGGCGTTGGCCCAGGTCATCGACACGGTGATCGCGCCGCCCGGCTGCACGCGGTCGCGATCCAGCTCGACGCGGGTGATGGCCGGACGGAACTGGCCCTGGGCCGGCGGCGCCGCGAAGCACGCGGAGGCCAACGCGATCAGGACGCTGAGGAGGACGGCAGGCTCAGTCATTGCACAACCTCGCATAGACGCTCCAGTCCCACTCGGGCACGACGTGAACCCGGACCTCGTCGCCATCGACCGTCATCGGCCACCAGGTGTAGCGCGAGTCGCTCAGGTTCTCTTTGACCCACCGATCGCCGAGGTAGATGAAGCTGCCGGCGGGCTGGCCCGGCGCGGCGAGCACACACGTGCTCTGCGACCGGCAGGATGTCTCCGCCTCCGGCCCCACGAACACCTCGCCCAGGTCGCGATAGGGGCCGAGGGGGCTGTCCGCCACGGCCGCGCGGCTCGGGTTCGGCGCCCAGCCGGTGCAGCCGGAGGTGACGATGTAGTATCGGCCCGCGTGCTTGAAGGGGGCGGGCGCCTCGCGGGACTCGCCGGCCAGGCTCCGCATCCAGGTCTGGCCCTCCACGGCCGGCCGCTCGATGTCCGTGAACTCCGCGTTGAGCCGGCTCACGTAGAGCGTCGCGTTGCTCTCGGAGGCGTAGAAGACGTAGCCCTGCCCGTCGTCGTCGAGGAACAGGTTCATGTCGCGGTACGTCTGGTCGCCGATGGGCCGCCGGCTGCCGAGGTAGGTGAACGGCCCGGTGGGGCTGTCCGCCACGGCGACGCCGGCCTGCGAGTAGCTGTAGTCGATCACGTCGATGTGCAGCCACATGACGAACTTGCCGGTCGCCCGGTTGAAGAGCACCTTGGGCCGCTCCGCCACCTTGCTCGGGTGCAGGTCGTGGCACGGGTCGTCAGGCACGGCCTTCAGCACGACGCCCTCATTCTTCCACGCCACCAGGTCGGTCGAGGTATAGCACGACACGCCGATCACGTCGACGCGCGCGCCGCATCCGCCGGCCTTGGTCGGGCCGTCCTTGTTCTCGCCATACCAGTACCAGACGCCGTCGTGCAGCAGGATGCCGCCGCCGTGCGCCTGGATCGGCCGGCCGTCGGTGTCGAGCCAGACTTCGCCCGGCCGGAACGGTGGGATCGGCTGCGCGCCGGCGGTGGGGGATGAGTTCATCGAGATGGGTGCTCCCAAGAGAAGGGCCGCCTACGCAGCGGCCCAGGATCATCGTGCGCGACAGTCGGATGTCAGTCGATACTGCGCCGGTGGATCGACTCGAGCAGCACGCCGAGCGCCACGGCCAGGCGCCGATCGAACGAGCGCCCGGGATCGGTGGTCAGATCGAGCGTGTGCTGGTCCGTGAGCGATAGGCGCCACACCCACCGCCCCACCATGTACCCGGCGCCACCGAAGATGCTGCAGTTGGCGCCCACAAGGTCCATCTCCGGTTCCACCCTGGCGGCCGTGTCCAGCGTGGCGCCCGTCACCGTGTACCGGCACCTCCAGTACCCGCCGAACAGGCTGAAGCCCATCTGCGGCTCCTGGCTGATCGCGGCGATCGGCTGGCCCGCCGCGTCGAACACCGTGTACTGGCGGACGATGAACTGGAACGGCGAGTCCTGACGCACCACCAGAACGGGCGCATCGGAACCCGCGGCATACACGTCCACGTGGTGCACGAAGCTGAACAGGCGCTTGCGCGCGAACAGGATGTCCGTGCCGGCCTCATCGGCGATGGCGTACTCGTAGCCGAACCCGAGCAGCGGCGCCCGGAAGAAGAAGACATCGTGTGCGAACGGGTCACCGAGATACGGCTGCCACTGCCGCTGCGGCTGGGGCGTCTGACGCGGCTTGCGCGGCTTCAGGACCACGGCTCTGTGCATCCATTGCTCCTCTGACGGCTGGCATCGCGGGAAGTCACGCAGACTACGAGCGAGCGCCCTATCCGGTGTCGCGTCACACCCGGAGCTGCAGCACCTCCTCCGCCGCGTCGTGCGTGGCGGCCAGGCGGGTGTTCAGCTCCTGCAGCGCGGTCGTCGTCTCGGTGAGGGCCGCGCTATCGGGAGCGGCGCCCGTGGCCGCAAGCAGCGTCAGGCGCGAGCGGAGGTGCTGGAGGCTCTCCGTGCACTCGTCCTGGGCGGTGAGGAGGCGCGTGCGCCAGACCGCCAGGTTCTTCGCCGCGTCGATCTGCCCGTCGAGCGAGGACTGCAGGTTCTGCAGAGACGTCAGCGTCACCTGGTCGGTCTCGCGGGCGAGGCGCGCGCCGATCTCGGCCTTGCGCACCTCCAACTGCCGCAGGCCACCCTCGGCCGCCGTGGTCTCGAGGCGGTCCAGGCGCTTCTGGAGGTCCGACCACAGCCGGCTCACCCGCTTCAGCTCGGCGCCGGCGCCGCGCGCCTGCTTCTTGAGGCTGCGCGGCAAGCCCTCCAGGATCCGGCGCACATCCTGGACCAGCACGAGGTGGGCGCACTCCGGGTCGGGGGAACGGAGCCACTCGCGCCAATGCGCCTTGAGCAGCCCCTTCACGCGCATGTGGTTCGGCAGCACCCAGATCAGGCCGACGAGGGACAGCCCGCCCGTCAGGAACGACGCGACGGTGAGCCCGATCACCCAGTTGCGCGTGCCCGCGTCGAACTCGGCGATCGTGGGCTGCTCCTCGCGCATGTCGGCATCGGCGAAGTCGGCGCCCTTGATGACCTTGAAGGCCTGAAGCACCAGACGGCGCTGGGCCGGCTCGTCCAGTGAGGACCAATCGTCCATGCGTTGCTCCCGTGACGGGTTGCCCGACTGCGTTCGCTCGTATCGTACCACCAATCCGCCCAAGGAACAGGCGGCACCGAAGGCGAACCAGGGCTCGAACGCGCAGGTGGGCGGACAGGGAGGCAGACCTATGATGGCTCTGGCGATGGTTCTGGCGGCAACCGGGCAGCCGCAAGCGCCCGACATCCGGCTGGAGACGCGGTACGTGCGGTGGGTCATCGGGCCCGACGGGAAGACGCGCGAGTTCGCCGACCGGCGCAGCGGGAAGGACTACGCGCACCCCGACCGCAGCCTCGGCTTCGCGACCGCGTGGGCGGGAGGCAAGCAGCTCCCGGTCACGAGCGCCGCCCTCGACGGGGAGCGAATCCGCCTCGGCTTCGAGGGCGGCGTTGGCGCCACGGTCAAGGTGCGGCACACGCCCGAGACGCTCGTGTTCGACCTGGAGTCGGTCTCGGGCGCGCCGGAGCGGCTCGACTTCGCGCAGGTGCGGCTCGCGCTGAAGGGGCAGCCCGGCGAGCCGTTCGCCGCGTGCGCCCTGGCCCGCAACCTGCGCACGAACGTCGACGCCCTACCGGGGGCTGCGGAGCTGGTCCAGGCGCACGCCTACAAGCAGATCGGGATGGAGGGCGCGTCGGTCGCCGTCGTCGCCGGGCCGGGTGGCAAGCTGCGCGACCTGCTGAAGAAGGCGGTCGACGGCGCGCCCGACATCCCGCACTCGCCGATCGGCGGTCCCTGGGCGCTCGAGTCGCCGCCGAACCACGGCTCCTACCTGTTCAACTTCGGCGGGCTGAACGTGGAGGCCGCGCCGAAGTGGATCGCGCTGGCGAAGGCCCTGGGCGCGCGCCAGATCGACTTCCACGGCGGCTCGTCGTTCCGCTTCGGCGACTTCCGCCCCGATCCGAAGACGTACCCGCGGGGCGTCGAGGACTTCCGCGCCACCATCGACGCGCTCCACGCGGCCGGCCTCCAGGCGGGGCTCCACACGTACGCCTGCTTCATCGATAAGCAGTCGAAGTACGTAACGCCCGTGCCGGACCCGCGCCTCGCCGTGGCCCGCACGTTCACGCTGGCCGAGCCGCTCGACCCGGCGGCCACCACCGTCACGGTGGCCGAGCCGACCGAGGGCCTCAACGCGACGACCGGCTTCTTCGTCACGAACAGCGCCACCCTCCGCATCGGCGAGGAACTGGTGACCTTCACCGCGGCCACGCAGAAGCCGCCGTACCGGTTCACCGGCTGTACCCGCGGCGCACTCGGAACGCGCGCGTCGGCACACCCCGCCGGCGAGAAGGCAGGCCAGCTCAAGGAGCTGTTCGGCCTGTTCGTGCCCGAGGTCGACTCCACGCTCTACACCGAGATCGCCGAGAACACCGCGCGCATGTACAACGAGTGCGGCTTCGACATGATCTACCTCGACGCCCTGGACGGCTCCTACATCCATCGCGGCGGCGAGTGGGCCTGGTACTACGGCGCGAGGTTCGTCTACGAGATCTGGAAGCGCCTCGAGAAGCCCGCGATCATGGAGATGAGCACGTTCCACCACCACCTCTGGGTCGTGCGGGCGAGGATGGGCGCGTGGGACGCGGCGCACACGGGCTTCAAGGAGTTCATCGACATGCACCGGCTCGTGAACCGGGACTGCGAGCGCATGTTCCTGCCCTCGCACCTCGGCTGGTGGGCCGTGTACCCGTGGAACGGCGTCCAACCGGACCGCACGATGCCGGACGACCTGGAGTACCTGCTCTGCAAGAGCCTGGCCGCCGACGCGGGCCTCTCGTTCGTACAGGGCTTCTCGCCGGATACGTTCGACAAGTCGGAGTGGGCACAGCGCAACGCGAAGCTCATCGCCGCGTACGAGGAGCTGCGGCGCGGCGGCAAGGTGCCCGCGTCGGTGCGCAAGGCGCTGGGCGAGCCGGGCAGCGAGTTCACGCTGGATACCAGTGCCGAAACGAAGGCGCTCGTTCCGGTGCGCTACGACCGCCACGTCGCGGATGGCCCGAGCGGCTCGTTCACCGTACCGAACGCATACCAGAAGCAGCCCCTGCGCGTCCGCATCGAGGGCATGCTCACCACCGCCGCCAAGCCGCCTGCCGACGCGAAGGTGCTGCTCTCGGCCGCCGACCTGCCGGGCCTGACGAAGCGCGCCGCCGACGGTGTCACGCTGGACATTGCAGCCGAGCAGGCAGAGGGTGGCCCCGGCGGGAGCGTGCTGAAGCTGACCGCCACCTCCAAGCGAACCGAGCGGCGGGGCTCCTGGGCGGCCGCGGTACGCCCGTTCACACCGTCGATCGACCTGACTGCGAAGGGCCTCGGCGTGTGGATCAACGGCGACGGCAAGGGCGAGGTGCTGAACTTCCAGCTCACGAGCCAGGAGAACCTGGGGCCGGGCGTCGCGGAGCACTACGTGGTGGTCGACTTCACCGGCTGGCGCTACATCGAGCTGATCGAGCCCGAGTGCGACCGGCTCAGCGCCTACTCGTGGCCCTACGCGGCCTACCGCGGCGACTGGGAGCGCAACCCGAGCCTCGCGTTCAACTCGGGCTACAAGCTGCACCACCCGTGGACGTTCTACAACCAGATCGCCACGCTCACCGTGTGGATGAACGAGGTGCCGGCGGGCGGGACCGCCACCGTCCAGCTCGGGCCGGTCGTGGCGCTCCCGCTCGTCAAGGGCGTCGCCCGCGACCCGCGCATCACGCTCGGCGCGTTGGCGCTGGAGTTCCCCGTGGACCTGGCGAGCGGGCAGTACCTGGAGTACCAGGGCGGCCACGACGCGGTGGTCTACGGTCCGGGCGGCGAGACAGTGAGGCATGTCCAGGTCCCCGGCGCGGCGCCGGAGCTGCTCGCGGGAGACAACGCGGTCACGTTCATCTGCACGCCGTCGGGCGACGCTACGCCGCGCTGCCGGGTGTCGGTCATCACGCGCGGCAAGCCCATCTGGCGCAGCAAGTAGTCGAGAGGAGAGCCACCATGCCCAAGTTCGCCGCCCGCGCCGTCTGGTGCGGATCGCACGAGGCCGGAATGACGCGCCAGTCGGTAGAGGCCTATGTCGACCGGATGCACCGCGCCAACATCGACACCATCGTCGTGCACCTGAAGGGCGGCGATGGGCTGCTCTACTGGCCGAGCGAGCGCTTCCCGGAGGCCATCGCGCCGGGCTACGAGGCGTTCGACCTGCCCGCCGAGCTGCTGCGCGCCTGCCGCGAGCGCGGGATGCACATGCACGCCTGGCTGATCGAGTACTACGAGGGGGCGAACGGGGCCGCCTACCGCGCGCACCCGGAGTGGGCCGCACTCAGCCCCGCGGGCAAGCCAACGAGCGCGGAGATCCTGCGCGGCCGGCCGTACGATGCGGTCTGGATGTGCCCCGCGCGCCGGCCAGGCTACACGGATCAGTGGCTCGTCCCCATCATCCGCGAGTTCGCCGAGCGCTACGCAGTCGACGCCATCCACCACGACTACATCCGCTACCCGGGCGACCTGGCGCCGGACACGTACTGCTTCTGTGACGACTGTCTGGAGCAGATGCCGAAGCAGGCCGGCTTCGTCTCGGCGAGCCACCCGGACGAGCCCTTCTTCCACGAGCTGTACGACCGCCCCTACCTGGAGGCGCACTGGGAGCAGAGCCCGCGCGTCCTACCGGCCAACTGGGACCGCCTGCCGCGCGAGGCGAAGAGCCGCTTCCTTTTGGATGGCTCCTACTTCGCCGGCGGGCGCCATGACCTCGACTACTTCTTCTACGCCTACCGCACGCACTGGATCACGCAGTTCGCGCGCGAGGCCGCCGAGGCCATACACGCCGTGCGCCCCGGCATGGAGACCTCCGCCGCCGTCTTCAAGAACCCCGTGCAGAGCGGGCGCTTCATCGGCCAGGACTGGCGGCAGTTCGCGCCCTGGGTCGACACGTGCATGCCCATGGACTACCGCGACCACTTCCCGGGCGACTTCGAGACGTACCTCGACCTGTTGGCCGAGAGCATCGAGTGCCAGAAAGGTTGGGCGCGCGACTACAAGCGCCTCTGGCCGGGCATCGCGCTCAACTTCCTCTACAAGGAGGAGGCGGAGGCCGGCCGGCCCGCGAGTGAGTGGCCACACTCCAAGCTCGAACGCACGGTCGAGCGCATCGCGGCCACCGGCGTCGAGGGCGTCTGCCTCTTCTGCGAGGGCCAGATCCAGCATTACGGCATGTGGGAGACGGTGCGCGATCTGTTCGCGAAGTAGTCCGGCGGGGCGCGGAGGCCCCACCCTACGCACCTGCCGCCACACTGCACCAACCTGCGGGGCGCGCCCTCCGCGGCGTGCCGGGAACGTAGGAGCAGGCAGTATCCCCGCAACGAAGCCAACGACTCGGCGGGGCGCGGATGATCCTGCCCCGTTTTGGTGGACAGTAGGTTAAGCAGCCCTCTGAAACTGGGAC
>CAZFLM010000008.1:0-133769 GCA_964519955.1 uncultured Chthonomonadaceae bacterium
TACCGGTGATCCGCTCACCATATAGGTCAACGCTAATAGGGAACGCACTACTAGTCGCATCCCGCCGGTATCGCTGTTCTTCGGTGTTCATCTGTGGTTGCATTCGCCGTTACGGCGCGGCGAAGTCCGGGTCGCTCGCGGCCTTCGTGTACTCCTGCACCACCGCCTCCATGTCGCCGTCCATGCGGATGACGCCGTGGTGCAGCCAGATGACCCGCTGCGCCACCGCCCGCACCACCGCCATGTCGTGCGACACGTACAGGATGGTCTTGCCGGCCTGCTGGAACTCCTGGATCTTGCGGAGGCACTTGTGCTGGAATGCCTCGTCGCCAACCGCCAGCACCTCGTCGACGATCAGTATCTCCGGGTCGGTGTGGATGGCGATGGAGAACCCGAGGCGCATCTGCATGCCGTCGGAGTAGTTGCGCAGCGGCGTGTCGATCTTCTCCGCCAGGTCCGGCGTATCGAACGCGAACTGGACGATGCTGTCGAACCGCTGCCGGATCGTCTTCGGCGACATGCCCAGGATCGCGCCGTACAGCTCCACGTTCTCGGTGCCGGTCAACTCCGGGTGGAAGCCCGCGCCGAGTTGGAGGAGGGGGGCCACCGAGCCGTTCACCTGCACGCTGCCTGCCGTCGGCTTGTACACGCGTGCGATGAGCGAGAGCAGCGTCGACTTCCCGGAGCCGTTCCGCCCGATGAGCGCGACGGTCTGTCCGTGCGGGATGTCGAAGGTGATGCCCTTCAGCACCTCCTTGCGCTCGCGGGGGCGGTTCATCCAGAACGTCAGGATGGCGCGCTTCAGCGTGTTGGCGGCGCGGTGCGAGATGATGAAGGTCTTGTGCAGGTCCGAGACCTCGATGGCGTTCGGGGTGCTCATGGCCGCTCCACGAAGTGCCACTTGCGGCTGTTGAAGTAGGCGTACCCGGCCACGAGGATGCCGAAGCACACAAAGCCAGTGAGGATCAGTGCGCTCGGCTGCAGTGGCATGTAGTCCATCTTGAGCGCGTCCCCCAGTGCTGCCCGGTCCAGCGGTTGCAGGATGGTCTTGCGGAAGCCGTTCATGAGCGCGGTGACCGGGTTGTTCAGGTACAGGAACACGGCCCACTTCCCAGCGGTGCTCTCCAGCTTCGTGGTGATGTTCATCATCTCGACGATATACATGATTGGGAACAGGAAGAGGCCCAACTGCAGCAGCACCGTGAGGATGTACTTCACGTCTTCATAGAAGACGTTCAGGCACGAGATGAAGAACGACAGGCCCGTGACCAGCATAAACTGGCAGACGATGAGGTAGGGCACCCAGAGGACGCTCACCAACACGGGGCCGCTGCGGAAGCCGTACCAGTAGATGAAGAACACGCCCCACGACAACAGGAAGTGGATGAAGTTGCTGATGGCGCACGAGAGCGGGATGATCTCGCGCGGCAGGTAGACCTTCTTGATGACGCCATACATCAGCAGCACAGACTGGCTGGAGTCCAGCAGCGAGGTCGATGTGTAGGTCCACGGGATCATTGCTACCAGCAGGTAGGCCGAGTAGTTAGGCACTGCCGCCATGATGCCGGTGATGTTCTTGAACGCGTACGTGATGACCAGCACCTGCAGCAGGGGCGGGGCGATCGACCAGAAGAACCCCATGCGGGAGTTCTTGTAGCGCACCTTCAGGTCGCGTCGAACGAGGACCCAGAGGAGAGTGCGGAACTTCCAGAGCTCGGCCAACTCGCGTCGCACGGTGGTGCCGGCTCCTTTCGTCGGCGCACAGGCGCCCTCGGCTCATCCGTCGATCGCTGATGACGCGCATCGGTCCGGCCGAGCGGAGAGGAGGAAGATGCGGGCGCGCCCTTGGTCGCAAATGTCGCACAAATGGCACTTGCACTCCGGGCGCGGAACTGATAGAGTATACAGAGCGGCCCGACATTCTGTCAACGAGGTCGGGCTGTGTGCTAGCTGGGTCGCAGCGGCATCGTGCGGCGCGGCCGGCGGAAGGCAACTGGATAGGTTCGTGCGTTTGTACGTGCGGTAGCTTCTGAGCACCAAGGAGGTGGCCAATGAAGCGGTGGGTCTACCACTCGATGGTGATCCGCGACCTTTCGATTGCCGATTCCAAGCTGAACGCGGAGGGAGAGAAGGGCTGGGAACTGGTCAACATCTGCCTGCTGGACGGCAACAGCGCTCGAGCGTTCTTCAAGCGGGCGATTGTGGAAGGCCTGGAGGTGGATAACGTGCATGACGCGGCCGTCGTGACCGCCGGGGGCGTCGTGTAGCATTGCTAGACCAGCGTCGTGGGCGGCGACACGCATTCGTCCATTCATCAATTATCGTGCCGCCATCGACCCCATGCTCTGCCGCAGACAGCATCAGGCCGCCGTCACCCGGTTCCGCGAACCAGGTCCGGCGGCCTCATTTCGTGTTGGGCTGCGCGCGACTGGAGCACACCGTAGTGGTGTAGTCAGAGCTTCGTGTCGGTGCGAGGCGCAGGCGCGAACCGTCGGATCCGGCCTGCTTGGATCGTCCAGAGCTGTCCGTGTACCGGACCGGCCGCCAGTCCGCGGATGAGCGTCTCGACCGCGGCGGTCAGTGCCGCCACGGTGTGGCGCTCAGGCACTCGCAGCACCGCGATCCCGGGCAGATGGGTTGGGTCGAAGACGAATGGGTTGCTGAAGTCCAGATCGAGCGTTACCAGGCATCTGCCCTCGGCCCGGCAGGCGTCCAGGATGTGCCGGTCGGGGCTGCCTTCGAGGCGCTGATCAGGCACGGTCGCCACATCGTGGCCGGCGCTTCTGAGCAGCGCAGCGACCGTCTCGCCCAGGTTCTGGTCGATCTTGAGCCGCACTAGGCTGCTTCCGGAGGCAGGTCCACGTATCCGGCGCGCGCCACCTCCGCGCCGTAGGCGATGCAGGCCAGGATGTCGGTCTCGGTGATCCCGGGGTATTCCCGCAGCACCTCGGCCATCGACATGCCGTCGGACAGCATGTCCAGCACTAGCCTGGATCATGCACGAGTGCAGTGGTGAGATGGGCCTCCGTGCCCGTCCGGTGCGACTCATGAATAGGTCAGGCTAGCGACACCCAGATCCTGTGCCCGCGGATGCACGGCCTCCCGAAGCACACGTTCGGGGCCACCGATATGCGGCGCAGCAGCTCCTCTCGGCCCATCGACCAGTCTACTCCCCGCCCGTCGCCAGGTGCATGATCTTCTCCTGCGTCGCCTCCTCGCGCGACAGCTCGCCCGTGATGCGACCCTCGTGCATCACCACGATGCGGTCGCTCATCCCCAGCACCTCGGGAAGCTCGGAAGAGATCATGATGATCGCGCAGCCACGCTTGGCCAGCGCGTTCATGAGCTGGTAGATCTCCGTCTTGGCGCCCACGTCGATGCCGCGCGTCGGCTCGTCGAAGATCAGCACCTTCGAGTCGGTGAACAGCCACTTGGCGAGGACGACCTTCTGCTGGTTGCCGCCCGATAGGTTCTGCACCGTCTGCTCGATGGTCGGCGTCTTCACCGTCAGGTCGGCGACGTACTTCTTCGCCACCTCGCGCTCGCGTCCCGCCTGGATGAAGTTGAGGGTCGAGATCTCGCGCAGGTTCGCCAGCGTGATGTTCTCGCGCACCACCATGCCCAGCACGAGCCCCTGCGCCTTGCGGTCCTCGGTGACGAGGCCGATGCCCTGGCGGATGGCGTCCTGCGGCGACTTCACGCGCGCGGGCTTGCCGTACAGCTCGATCTGTCCGCTGTCGAATGGGTCGGCCCCAAAGATCGCGCGCGCCAGTTCCGTGCGTCCCGCGCCGACCAGTCCCGCGATGCCCAGTACCTCGCCCTCGTGCACGGTGATGCTGATGTTGTCCAGCACGCCCTTGCGGCTCAGGTTCTTCACGACCAGAGCCGGGCTGCCGATGGGGGCGGCCTCCTTCGGGATCATCTGCGTCAGCTCGCGGCCGACCATCAGCTTGATGATGTCCTCGCGCGTCAACTCCTGGATGTCCCGCGTGGCGATGTGCTTGCCGTCGCGCAGCACCGTCACGCGATCGCAGATCTCGAAGACCTCCTCGAGACGGTGCGAGATGTACACGATCGAGACGCCCTCGCTCTTCATCTGCCGGATCAGCGCGAACAGGCTCTTCAGCTCGTGGTCGGTCAGCGTCGCCGAGGGCTCGTCCATGACGATGATCTTCGCGCCCCACCATGTCGCCTTGGCGATCTCCACCATCTGCTGCTGGGCGACGGAGAGGCGGTTCACCGGTGTGCGGGCGTTCAGGCGGACGCCGAGCTTGTCGATGATTCGCTGGGCCTCGGAGTACTGCTTGCCGAAGTCCACGAACCCCGGCAGCTTGGCCCGCAGCTCGCGCCCGAGGAAGATGTTCTCGGCGGCGTCGAGGTAGGGCACCAGGTTGAACTCCTGGTAGATGATCGACACGCCGTAGTCACGCGCCTTCTGCGGACTGTCGATGTGCGCGGCCTTGCCGTCGATGATGATCTCGCCGGAGTCCTTGGGCTGCGCCCCGGCCAGGATCTTCATCAGCGTCGACTTGCCCGCGCCGTTCTCGCCGAGCAGGCCGTGCACCTCGCCTGGGCGGACATCGAAGCTGACGTTGTCGAGCGCGAGCACGCCTGGGTAGGTCTTGGTGATGCTGCGCATCTCGAGCGCGAGCGGGGCGGCGACGGCGGTATCTGTCACGGGATCATCTCCTCGGAGTGAGGTCTCTGTACGTTGCCGGACGCGGCAGACGGCCCCACGTGCGGCACTCACATGCTATGCACCTTCTCGATTCGCCGCGGGGCGTCCGGCCTCCTCCCCCGAGACGGCCCCAAGTGCGAAGAGGTCGTGCAGGAACGACATGATGAACGGACCCAGAATGAAGGTGGCCGCGATCACCCCGGAGTCGTTGAAGAGGAACGCGACGACCGCCACGATGCCGGCAGCGCGGAACCCGTGGCGGCGGTCTTGCCACTCCGCCCACGGGTCGCGCCCCTTCTCCTTCAGCCGCTCGTTCACGATCCAGAGCGCGGCGACCGTCAGCAGAGCCGAGGTCAACATGATCGGGTTCGCGGCGATGCGCAGGTTCATCGCCAGCTTCCGCGCGACGATGTCGGCCAGGTGCCACCAGCCAAGCGCCTCCGTCGACGCGAGGGCGCCGCCCATGTGCGATGAGCCGGCGCCGGTCGCCCCGCGTTCGAGCAACGCCACAAGGAACGCCGCGGCGAAGCCGCCGGCTGTCCACAGCAGCGCGTTTCGCCACTGGTACCGGCGCCCGCGCGAGACGGACACTGCCGCGCCCAGTGCCGCCGCCCCGACGATGATGCCTCCCGCCTTGGCGCCCAGCGCCGGGTGCCCCAGCACCGCCCAGGCGCATGCCAGCATGCCGATCCGCTCCCACGCGTGCCAGGGCACCGAGCAGGCGGCGAACAGCGCGCAGCCGATCAGCACACCCATGTACTCATTGCCGATGCCGTAGAACCGAATGCCCTGCAACTGGTAGCCCGAGAACATCGAGAACTGCACCAGGCCCAGGCGGAGCACGGCGTCCACGAAGATGACGGCTGCCGTCGCGCCCAGCACGAGCGTGGGGCCGTCCGGCGCCCTCCGGCGCGTGGCCAGGCCCGCCGCCGCCCCGAGCGCCAGCATCAGGCCGCCGATCGCGGCGCTCAGCACGGCCAGCGACTGGGCGCGCAGCGGAACGGCTAGCATCATGGCCAGCGGCATCGTGAGCAGCACCAGAGCCGCCCACCGGAAGCCCGCCGTCCGCCAGCCCCGCGCGCCGGCCAGCAGCCCGCCGAACACGACGATGGCGCAGATGACTCCGAGGCCAAGGAACACCGGCACGAGCGCCGCTTCGTTCGTCGCGACGATCCGGTCGAGCCGGGCTGCCTCGCTCAGCGGCGCGGCCGTCTCCTCGGACATCCAGGCGTGCCCGGGGGTGCCGGGAGCGGCCTCCACGCCGGCCCGCGCCAGCAGCGTCGGCGCCAGGTCGAGGTTGCTCACCAGCCCGGGCGTCCGCGTGGTGGCGGAGGTCAGCAGCCCGCGCTCCCACGACGGCCCGGCGCACACGATGGCGGGCAGACGCCTGCGGCCGACGAACCAGTCCGGCGAGGGGAGGGGGCAGACGATGATGTCCGCATCCGCTGGCACGGACCCGAGCACCTCATTCGCGTCCTGCGGCGAAGGGCAGTCGACCAGCACGTCGGCGCCGGCGTCCGCCACGGCTGTCGCAAGGTCCGCCGCCACCGGTCCCAACCCGTTCGCGTGGACGAACAGCAGCCCGGCAGGCGCGGCGCCGGCGGCTCGCCCGCGCATCACTGCGAGCCAGCGGCCCTGGCGCGCCAGGAGCGCGCCCAGCAGCCGCTCATTGAGCCCTCGGCGCGTGAGCGGACCGATGCCCAGGTGAACGAGATGCGCGTCCTGCGGGACGTCGAGGCCGCTCCGCCGCGAGAACGCTACGACTGCCGGCACGCCCTCATCCGCGGACATGTCACCCGGGTGCATCACCTCGGCGTCGCCGGGCTCGGCCGGCACATGGTCGCCCACCGCGAGCGTGAGGAGCGTGGTCGCAGGGTCGCGGCGCGGGGCGGCCATGTTCATCAAGCCGATCGCGCCCCGTGCCGCAAGCTCATTCAGGCGGGGCAGCGCAGGGCTCGCGATGTCGTCGGTCGTGAGCCCGGGGCAGAGGATGAGGAACAGGCGCGGGCGCGGAAGCGGGTCTGCCGCGGCCAGGCGGGGCAGGCACAGAGCCGCGGCGGCGAGGACGAGAACGAAGATGGGGAGTCTGCGAGCTGCCATCTGGGCGCCCGGGCCTACTCGGCCAGGCCGAGCAACTCGCGCGCGGCGCGGCGTACGGCCTCGGTCGTCTCGGCGCCGGACAGCATGCGAGCCAGCTCCTCGATCCGCTCATCCTGGCTGAGCGGCGAGACCGATACGGTGGTGCGCTCGCCCGCGACCTGCTTCTCGATGTAGAGGTGCGTGTCGCCCCGCCCAGCGATCTGCGGCAGGTGCGTGATGCACAGCACCTGGGCGCCGCGCGCCAGAGCGCTCAGCTTGTCCGCGATGACGCCCGCCGTGCGCCCGCCCACGCCGGTGTCGATCTCGTCGAACACCATCGTCGGCAGCGGGTCGCGCCGGGCCATCGCGCTCTTGATGGCCAGCATCACGCGCGACAGCTCGCCGCCGGACGCGATCTTGGCCAGCGGGCGCAGCGGCTCGCCGGGGTTCGGCGAGATGAGGAACTCGACCCGGTCCGCGCCCCGCGCTGTTGGCTCGCAGGGCTCCAGTGACACCTCGAAGCGCGTGCGCGCCATGCCCAGGTCGGCCAGTTCGGCGAGCACGGCCTCCGCGAACGCCTGACCCTTCCGTCGCCGCAGCTCGCTCAGCCGCCCCGCCCTGTCCGTGTACTCGGCCTCAACCCGCGCGATCTCGGCGTCCAGCTCTGCCCCGCGCTCCTCGCTGTGCGTCAGGGCGTTCAGCTTCTCGGTGGTCGCCTGGCCGTAGGCCACCACCTCGTCGAGAGTGTCGCCGTACTTCCGCTTGAGGCTCCGCAGCATCTCCAGCCGCTCCTCGACCTGCTCCAGCCGCTCGGGGTCCAGTTCCACCGAGTCCGCATAGCGCCGCAGATCGTGGGCGACCTCCTCCGCCTCGTAGCGCGCGGCGTTCAGGGCCTCCAGGATCGGGCGCACCCGGTCATCGAGGTCGGCGATGTCCTCCAGCGCGCGGGCCGCCTGCGCCAGCGAATCGACGGCGCCTCCGCCCTCGCCCGATAGCCCGTCGCTTGCCGCTGCGGCGGCCTCGCCGAGCCGCTGGGCGTTCGCTAGGCGCTTGGCGTCCGCCTCCAGCTCCTCGTCCTCACCGGGTCTGGGGGCTGCCTCGCCGATCTCGTTCACCTGGAAGGAGTAGAGGTCGACGAGGTGCGCACGCTCGCGGGCGTCCCGCGCGAGGTTGTCGCGCTCCTCCCGCAGGCGGCATGCTACCTCGTAGGTCTCGGCGACCTGCTCGCGGAGCGCCAGCACCTCCGGCCCGCCCCAGCCATCCAGGATGTCGAGGTGGCGCGGCACGGAGAGGAGCGACTGGTGGTCGTGCTGGCCGTGGAGGTCGACGAGGTCCTCGGCGAGCGCGCGGAGTTGGCCGATCGTAGCGGGGCGTCCGCCGATGCGAGCGGACGACTTGCCGCCGCCGGCGATCTCCCGCGTGATGAGCAGCTCGCCGTCGTCGCACTCGAAGCCGGCATCCGCCAGCGCGGCCGCGATGTGGTCGGCGCCTTCGAGATCGAAGACGCCGTCCACGATGGCGCGGTCCGCGCCGCCTCGCACGACCTCGGCGCCGACGCGCCCGCCGAGGATGGCCGTCAGCGCGTCGATGAGGATCGACTTGCCCGCGCCCGTCTCACCCGTCAACACGTTCAGTCCCGGGCCGAAGGACACATCGAGCCGGTCGATGATCGCGAAGTTGCGGATGGCAAGGGCACGCAGCATGGCGGTGCTATGGCCAGAACGCGTAGGTCGGATTGCCCGAGGCGATGCCGTAGATAGTCCACAGACTGCCCAGGACGCACTCGCCGAGGATGATCCCCAGGAACAGCGGCAGAGCCTGCCGGTAGGCGCGCAGCCCGCCGTAGCGGAGGATGCAGAGCTTGATGATCCACGCGACCATGAGCGGCAGCCAGAGCAGGCCCAGCGACCACGAGCTGGATACGGCATAGCCGACGGGGTGGAACGGGAACCAGGCTACCCGCAGGCGCAGCATGTTGAGCAGCAGCGTGACACCGAGGCCGACGCCGATCGCTACCTGCGTGTTGAACTGCTGCTGCTTCGGCGAGGGGGTGCTGACCCAGCCGGACATGCGGTTCCACGGCTCGCCGCCGAAGATCATCTGCACGTTCGGGGGAGCGACCTTCTCCGCCGCGCCCACCTGGTAGGTCTGGTGCAGGTCCGCCCAGAACGCGCAGAGGGCGCCGAACACGATGGCGAGCAGCATCGCGCCGAACAGCGGCCGGTACTTGCCGCCGATGCGCTCGGCCATCTTGAAGCCCTCGAGCTGGATCGGCATCGGGTGCGAGCGGTACGCCCGGTTGAAGCCGTAGAACATCGAGAACATCGCCAGGTCGGAGCGCGGGATCTGGTTGGAGTTGGTGATCGCCGGGATGATCGAGTCCGGCCCGGCCATGTGCAGGTCGTGGGCAGGCGGGCCCAACTCCGCCCGCATGCGGGTGATGGCGATGGCCAGCGTGAAGTAGATCGCGAAGAACGCGCCGATGTACGTCCAGCTCATCTTGCAGGCGTAGCAGAAGCCGAAGATGGCCGCGCACCCGACGACGATGCCGATGACCGCCAGCCGGTAGGGGAGGGCCTCACGCGCGTCGCCCAGGTCAGTCTTCCAGTTGAGCATGCCCTGGAAGATACGCACGAAGTGGCTGCGGCTCACGTAGAGCGCGAACAGCGCGAGGCCGCAGTAGGCCCCGAACGACTGCGCTTCCTTGTACGGGAAGCCCGGGATCTCCGAGTAGCCGAACATGGCCCCGAAGACCGATTCCGCACGCCACACCCAGGCGAAGAACCACACCGAGAAGAGCAGGTCGACCGGCAGCAGCATGCCCAGCGCCACGCCGAACGGGTAGATGGCGATCGGCGTCCACCCGATGGCGTTCCACGGCGGCTGCGTGACGTACGTGTTCAGGTCCTGCGCCCCGTCGAAGCGCTTGAGCGGCAGCAGCGGAAGCTGCGGGTACATGTACGCCAGCCCGTTCCACATGTGGAGACTGCCCGCAACCGCGATGCCCCACCAGAACAGCTTGTTCTTGAAGAGCTGTGTCTTCGGGCTCACCATCTCGAGCGGCAGCGCCACGAGCGGGTAGGACAGGCGCTCGTTCTCGGTCCACTGCCGGCGCAGCAGCGTGTTGATGCACAGCATCACCAGCACGAGGAGCGAGAGGAAGGCGGTCCAACTCAGGACCGGGGTCAGCCACACACGGATGTTGTGCCACGTGTAGAACGACCCGGTGCCGATGTAGAACCCCTCCAGAGCCGTCTTGTCCGACACGGAGAGCCAGGAGGGCACATAGGGGATGATGTTGGTGGCCCACGCGTTCTCGGGGCGCGCGAAGTAGTGCACGTGCGCCATGATGGGCAGCAGCACCTCGATCATGTCGTGCCCGGTGATCGCCGATGCCAGCGCAAGCATGATGTAGCACGTTATGAGTTCGCCCGGATCGAGGGCGAGCCGAGGCAGGACGCGCCGTACCAGCGTGTTCAGGCCGATCAGCACGACGAGCAGGAAGACGACGTTGTAGAACAGCGAGATCGTCGTCGGATGGCCCGCGTACCGGATCACCTCCATGCGGATGACCCAGTAGGCGTTCAGCGGCATCAACAGCAATGCGATCAGGACCGCGCGCCAGGTCACCATGCGGGGATGCCGCTTGCCGGCGGAGGTCTCATCTGTCGGGGCGGTGTCGGGCCCGCGGCGGGGGTTAAGCAAGGGTATGCCTCGTTGCGTGTGTGTGGTAATGCCAATTTCGTCCTGGCAGTACCGGGTTCCTTCCGGACTAGCCCAGGATGTGCCCAAACCGGCGCCAACTCATCGGCCAAGCGCGGCATCAGGGCCAATCGGTCCGGTCCGTCCGCTACCGCCCGCGCCGCCGTGGACCGCCGCCGCCCTCGGCGGCAACCCGCTACCCGCCGAACACGTCCTGTACGGCCTCCAGGTACGCCGTGCCGTGCACGGTGTCCGGTAGGAGGTAGCTGCCCTCCGTCCACTCGTTCCAGGCGTTCAGCGTCACCATGGCGCACTCCGGGTGCCGGGCCGCGTACTCCTTGGCGCGAGCCAGCGCGCGACCGAATGCCTCCGGGGTGTTGCCGTCGAGGATCGAGGTGAACGGGTAGCCGCGCGCCTCATACGTATCCGAGACGATCGTGCGCGGGCTGGGATCCCATCCCATCGACACGTTGGGGTAGTACGGCGCCTCGAACCGGGCCGCGTACTCGTCCCATACCGCCGCGTTCCGTTCCAGGGCCCGCTCGTAGCTGCCGCGCGGGAAGCCGTCCGTGTTCGGGTCGTAGTGGTGTACCCAGGCGTACGAGCCGATGCTGTCGACCCCCAGCTCGCGCACCACGGATGCCGGGTCGTCCAGCTTCAGCTCGCTCGGCAGGACCGTGACGCCCCAGACGATGGCGTTCAGGTGGAGGCCCGGGTGCCCGGCCCTTCGCGCCATCTCGCGGAACTCGTCGAGCGCGGCGCGCGCCTGGGGCAGCCCTCCGAGCCCGGAGATGAACGTGCCCAGCTCGTAGATGGAGAAGAAGGGCGCGCCGCCGATCCGCAGGTAGTTCGGCTCCCGGAAGTACCGATCCACGCAGGTGGCGGCGATGCGCCGGAACCCTTCCGCGCCGACTCGGCCCGGCGACAGCAAGTCCGGACGGTTGCGCCAACCGATCGGGTGGATGTCGATCCAGTCGTGGTTCGCCCACATCAGCGCGAACTTCAGCCGCTCGCGGTTGGCCGCCCGCAGGAAGCCCTCTTCGAGCGCGCGCTGAAGGTACGGGCCGTCTTCGTAGTGGTACCAGTCGAACAGGAAGCTCGTGACGCCGTGGTCCGCGGCCAGGTCGATCTGCCGCGCCGCCCACGCGGGGTCCGCCTCGTCGAAGGCGCCCCACTCCGGCACGATGGGCTGCGCGTGGCCCTCGAAGCGTGGGCGGGCGCTGCTGACCAACTCCCACTCCGTCCAGCCTGTTCCGTGCCAGCGCTCGTTGCGCGGATCGACGTGGTAGTTGGGGAAGTAGTAGGCCGCGATCTCCATCGGTGGCGTCCTTTCGGAGGCGGGCGCACCCGCCATCACTCCACACTACCCGATGGCGCGGCTCCCGCGTGCACAGGCCGCGCCGAATGTCGCGCCTCGCTGCTGTGCCCGGCGGCGGCGAGCCGTTCTTGACAAGCTACGGGCAGCTTCGTATACTGGGGGCCGAATCTGGGCTCATAGGGGGCGCAGCGGGCTTCGCCACGAGCGGAGCGCCGCGGCGCCGGGAGGCGACGACGATGGCGAACGACAAGGTCAAGCGCTCCGAGTTGCTCGAGGATGCCTACGATCTGGGCATGACGCTGGTGATCCGGGGCGTGATCCTGGCGATCGTCTCCGCCGTGTGCCTCTGGCTGTTCAGCCGCATAGGCCTGTTCCCGCTGATGGTGCTGGCCGGCCTTGGCATCGCCGGCGGCGTGGTGGTCATCGGCAACGGCGCCCTGAAGATGGTGCGCGCAGGCGAGACCGGCACGGTCACCGTGACCTGTCCATACTGCGACAAGCCGATGGAGTTCCTCAAGGAGCCCACCGAGGACTACGACTGCGACCACTGCGACCGGCGGGTGTACTTCCAGAACGGCAAAGTCGCGCCGGTGCGCCCGGTCAAGTGCACGATGTGCCAGGCCGAGTACCGCGTCTCCGTCGTAGCCCGCACCTTCACGTGCGAGCGCTGCAACCGCACCCTGCGCCTCGCCGGCGACAAGGTGGAGATCGTGGGCGAGGCCAGCGACGATGTCCTCCGCAACTACGACGTCCTGATCACCGAGGTCGGGCGCAACGGGACGGAGGTGGCGCTGGCGCTGCAGTCCATCCTGGTGTGCAACCTCCCCGAGGCGCGCCGGCAGATGCAGACCCTGCCGCTCACCGTTCTGCGGAATGTATCGGAGCGCAAGGCGGAGGCGATGCGCCGCAAGCTGCGCGACCTGGGCGCCGTGGCCGTCACCCGCCCGACCCAAGAGGCCTAGCCTGCATCATGCACGAGTGCAGTGGTGGGATGGGCCTCCGTGCCCGTCCGGTGCGACTCATGAATAGGTCAGGCTAGGCGCAGGAGCTGAGCAGCGTGTCAGAACCGGTCCTGGCCTACACGACCTCGTGGTGCCCCGACTGCCGGCGCTCCAAGCGCGTGATGACGCGCCTCGGCGTGGCCTTCACCGAGATCGACATCGAGGAGGAGGCCGGCGCCGAGGAGTGCATGCGCGCGGCGAACGGCGGCAGCGGCAAGGTGCCGACCATCGTCATCGGCGACTGCGTCCTCGTGGAGCCGACCGACGAGGCGCTGGAGGAGGCGCTCTCCGCCCGGCCACGGGCCGACGCGGCGCCTGGTGGGGCCGAGTTGGAGGCCGAGGGCGAGTGCTGCCCGCTCTTTGGGCCTCCTGGAGATCGCTAGCCTATCGGCAGTCCACGAACGCTGAGACAAACGAACGGGCCACCCCACGACTGGGGTGGCCCGCTTCACTTCGGCAGTGCCGGCAGCCTAGGCGTCCGGCTTGCGGAACATGTCGGCGAAGAACCAGCCGAAGAAGCACGCGAAGATCATGATGTGAGCGAATATGTGCGTGCCCCAGTCCGGCTGCGCACCTGCCAGCACGATCGGCGGCGTGAACACCATCGGCGACGAGAAGCACTGCACGAAGCTGAAGCCTCGGGCCAGGTCCATCGGCAGCCGCAGGAAGATGTACGAGAGCCCGACCGCGATCATCGCCGGGTTGCCGCCGCCTCGCAGAACAGAGAGCACGATGTAGGCGGCCGTGCCAGCGTACGGACCCAGGATCAGGAACAGCGCGCCGGCGAGGCCAACATCGTCGTCCTCGTCGTACCGGAATCCAACAACACGCAGGAGCGGAAGCGCGAACCCCGCGCCGAGGTTGATGAGCGCCAGGAAGAGCAGGTACCACGACGGCATCGCGCCGACGAGGAAGTACCCCGCAATGGCGGCCACTGCCAGGCCCGCCGTGTAGATGAAGACCTGGCGGAACTGGTCGCGCTTCTCCTCGGCCTCCTCGACCTCGATGCTGACCGGCCCGACCTCGGCCTCGCCGGTGTCTGGGTCGTAGTGGGTCTGCGAGATCGGATCGAAGACCTTATCTGCGTAGTACTTCGACTTCTGCGCCTGGAACTGGCCGAGCTGCGGCGCGCCGGGGTGCCCCGGCTGGGGCTGTGGCGCTGCCGGCGGAGGCGCCACTGGCGGCGGGTTCACCGGCACACCAGGCGGCGGCGCCACGATGGGGCCGGGCTGCGCCTTGTCGCGCTTGTTCACCGGCTGGCGCACCGACTTCTTCTGTCCCTGGTGCGTGATGGTGACCGTACCGGCCTTGCCCGGGTTCATGGGCGGCAGATTCCGCATGTCGCGCCGGCACCAACTGCACCTGTCCGCGGTATCGGACTCCATTCCGCACCATCGACACATGTAGCGCCCCGGCGCACGCGGAAGCGTGGTCGTGATGCCGGGCACTGGCTGCTGCTGCTGGGCCGGCCGGGCAGGGGGCTCTTGCCGCAGGTTGACGCGTCCCTGCTGCGGAACGGCGATCGGCGGCATCGCGTCTTCGTCGTCGGTGGCCGCGATTGGCGGCAGGTCGATCTGCAGCGGCCCCGAGGGCGCCTGGTGGTCGTCATCGAACTCGCCCAGAGGCACCGCGGTCGGGCGCACGAGCGGCTGTGGCGTCTGAGCGGTCGGCGCGACGGGCTGCGCGACCGGCCTGGGTGGCGGCGCGGTGGGCGGCTGCACCTGTGGGATGGGCCTCGTCGGAGGCGGCGTGAACGCGGGCGGCGGCGTTGCGGCGGGCGCCTGCGGTCTCGCCAGCGGCAGCGGCGTGCCGATCGGCTTCCTGATCGGGATGGCCTGCAGGTCCGGGCGATCGGGAACGGCAGGCGCACCACCCGTGCCGGGACGCAGCGGCGGCGGCGTGAAGGTGGGCGGTGTGGGCGCGGTCTCCGCAGGCTTGGCTACCGGCGGAGGCGTGAAGGCGGGCGGCGCAGGCCTGGGCGCCGGCTCGTCCTGCTTGGGGGCAGGCGGCGGCGCGAAGACCGGTGGCGCGGCGGGCCGCGGCGGCGCGTCGGACGGCGGCGCCGAAGGCTGCGAGAAGACCGGCGGTTTGGCAGCCTTGGGGGGCGCATCGGACTGCGGAACGAAGATGGGCGAGACCGCGGGCTTCGGCGGCGCCTCGGCATCCGCTGCTCGCGACGAGGGCGGCGTGAACGCAGGCGGCGCTGGCCGAACTGGGGTTGCCTGAGCAGGCGGCACAGCTTGGCGAGGGGCAACGGACTGCGGCGTAGCCGGGCGCGCCGGCCCCGTGAACGGGAACGGGCTCAGGTCGTCGTCGAGGTCGTCGTACGCAGGAACCGCGGCCCCAGGCACAGTGCCCGCCGGAGTTGCGCTCAACGGCGGTTCCGCGGTTCTGCCTTGGGCCGATGCGTCGGTTGCAGTTGCGAAGGGGCGGCTGCACCAGCTGCAAGCGTCGCTGGTCTCGCTCTCCAGGCCGCACCATTTACAGAACATTCAGCGTCTCCTCGACTTCGCTCCGCACCGCACCTCTCGAGGCGTCATGGAGAGCCGTTCCGAGCTCTTCACTACAGAGGAAGACACGCTCCTAATACTTCGCGAGATGATCTCGGAGGCCCGCATCACCCGCTAATTCCGGCCGCGGCGCTTCGCAGAACGCAGCAACATGGGCTCCCCTATACCCCGGGGCCACGTCGCCAGCGTTCTGAGGGGGAGAACACTATACCGTCCACGTGCCCAACTCTCCTGCTCGTCATCTTCGGTGGCGCCACAACGCGCTGCCCGCTTGGCGCCGCCCGAGGCCCGAACCCAACAGTGGAATGGCCGCCGGCGCGCAGATAGAGCAGACCACGCGTGTATTATAGCCGCTCAGCCGAGGTGAGTCAACGCATTCCTGCTCGGGTCGCGTCACACCCATCCGCCGCTCCGGGCGCTTCCGCCCCGCCTCGGTTCCATTATCGGTCGTTTCGCTCCGCAAGGCTAGCGACGGCTCTGCCCTGCATGATTTGCCAGGTTGACCGGTCGCCCCGGTTGTGATACACTATCCCCTGCCTGTCGGGAACCGGTGCTCCCGCTGGCTGCAACTCGGCAACGTGAGCGCGGCAGCGGTGAAGCGCGAGGCGGCCCGGACATGCCCGGCTCCTCAGCTCTCTCCGGCAAGCGTGCGTATCCCCGCGCACGCTTCGGCGCAAGCCTCCCCTGCAACATGGCATCGGCGCGGGCGTTTGCCCGGGCCGCCGATGGGCTGTGCGCCCTCTGACACGTCCGCCGCAATCGGTATCCCAATGCAGGTACATGGCGACCGGCGCCTGGTAGCGCCGGGGGAGGGGACGCGATGTGGAGGCCTTTGGCCGCACTTGTTGTAGCACTGGTGCTCTGTACTACATGCGGATGTGGCGGCGGCTCGCTGGGCGGCGGAGGTGGGACGAGCAGCACACGCGTCAAGCTCACCACGTCCACGGTGAGCGCGGCCGTCTCGCTGCCCGATGGGTTCAGCCTGGCGCCGTCCTCGCTGCGGGCCGCGACGGCCGCCGGTTCGGCCACCATCGACTCAGCCGGCGCCTTCACCGCCACGGTGTACGGCGGCGGGCTGCAGTTGTGCACCATCCTCGGCCCGAGCGGCAAGCCGGTCCTGGCCGGCTGGGTGGGCAGCGGCCGCACGACGGTCGACGCCCGCAGCACAGCAGAGGTGCTGCTCTACTTCGGCGCGGGCGCCTTCGCCCATCGCGGCGACGTGGCACGCTGGAGCATCGACACCATCGCGGGACGCTCGGAGGTGGACACCCTCGCCGCCGTCATCGTGACGGCGCTGGCCTCCGACGCCGAGGCCCTCGGCAAGGGCTCCGACACGATCACCGCCGCCGCCAACGCCGCAGTCGCGTCCATGCAGGCGTCGCGCGCCGCCAAGATCGCCGCACAGACCTCCTCGCGCGCCGCCTCCACCCGCTCCGCCCTCATCGACCCCTCGGACACGCGCAGCGGCATCACGCCCGTCCAGGAGTCGATAGACTCGGTGAAGCTGATCAACGCTTACCGTCGACGCGCCTGGGCGTACTTCGACCGGGTGTCGTACGTGCCCGCGTCGGGGGGTGAGGCCGTCTCGTCGCCGGCGGCTGTCACCAACTTCCAGGTGGCGCCTGTCGCCGGGGCCGCCGGGCTCATCGGCACGTTCGTCGACATCATGTACGGCAACTATGCGTACTCGCAGATCGAAACGGACGCCGTGAGCCTTCCCCTGACGCCCACCGATGCGCAGAAGACGACTTACCGCCTCACCGTGGTCGGCCCGGGCGCGTCGGCAGGCGACGAGGCCAGTCTGACCGCAGAGCAGATCAAGGGGCGCAACTGGGTCATCGGCAAGTCGCTTGTCCTCGACTTCGCGGTGCCCCTCTTCATGAACTGCATCATGCCCCACAAGAGCAACGAGATCGACAACTATCTCGATCAGGTACAGGGTAGCGCGTTCCTCAGCGACTTCATCAACCTGCTCTCGACGACGTGCCCGAGCGTCTGGACGAAGGCCGAGTCGGGCGACATGGCCGGCGCCGCATGGGACGTGGTCAACGCGATCCTCACCAGCAATGCGCTCAAGCTCATCTTCCTCGACCTGGTCCGCTCCGGTTTCGAGAACATCGCCGACGCGAACCAGTTCTGGGACTACGCCGAGAGCTTCATGAACGTGCTGGGCCTCGGCGACTTCATCCTGACGGCGTTCGACAGCGCGGTGCAGGTGACCCAGGCGGGCCTCAGTAACCGGGCGGACGTATGGACCATCACCGTGAACGGCTCGAAGGTGAAGCTGACGCCGGTCAAATCGTCCATCACGTCCGACGACACGGTCAGCCTCCACGCTGCCGTGCCGGACACCACGGGATCGGGCGATTCGACGGTCCTTGCGTACCACTGGAAGAACACCGGCACTGTCGGCGGGCTCAGCGACGGCCTGCACACCAGCAACGAGTTCGACAGCAGCGTCGCGGATGTCACGTTCACTCCGACCGGCAGCGCGGGCACCGACACCGTGACCGTGGAGGCGTTCGTCAAGCAGGGCGGCACTACGACCTCGCTCGGCACCGCGACCGCCACCGTGACGGTGCAGAGCAAGAGCAGCGGGCCGGTCCTCTACCCGAGGAAGGTGTCCATCCTGCCCAGCGGCACCCAGACCTTCGAGGCCAGGCTCGACACCAGCTCCGTCGACGGCGAGGTGACGTACGTGTGGACCACGCCCGGCACCTATGGCATGCTGAGCGGCGGCGCGACCACACTGCAGACGACAGCCAGCACGATGACCTATCAGGCGAAGGTGGGCGTCGAGGGGTCGGACTCGATCCGGGTAGAGGCGTTTGTCACCAAGAACGGCACGCGCACCTCGCTCGGCGCCGCAACCTCGCGCATCGCCGTCGAGAAGCGACGCACCGTCATCATGGGGCGCTGGGAGGTGCTCCTCTACCAGAACAACGGAACGCCCTGGGTTGGCGTGTTCATCGTCATCCCGAAGGTCGATGGCGCCGAGCGCTACAATGTCCACTGCTACGGGTTCAACGACTTCGCCTGGTACGGCACGTCGCTGGATCTCAGCAAGCCGTCCTCGTTCAGCGACGAGCGGGACTCCGAGTACTGGCAGGGCATCACCGGCGGCGGCGACACCGGCGCATACCCTTGGTACCAGGCGCGCTTCGCCGGGATGGTGGTCGAGGTGACTGTGACGTACGCCAACTGAGTCCGTCGCCCGGGGGCGTGGGAGACCGCGCCCCCGGGCACCTAACTGTTCGGCCCTACCTCGCCGTCCGCCGCGCGCAGCAGGTTCGCCTCGCCATCCTCCGCGGGCCGCAGCAGCACCTCCGCGCCGGGCTCCGCAGGACGCAGCAGCGTTGCCCCCGCAGCCTCCGTCGCCATGCGCTCCTCGATGGCGGCGATGGCTTCCTCGGCGGCGCGGCGGATATCGTCGACCCAGCCCTCATCGTTCCCGGCGATGCCGGCGAGCGCAGGCAGGTCACTCCGGTCGCCGACATGCGCCAGTGCGGTGAGCGCGGCCATCACCAGCTCGGCGGGCGCGTCGTCCTGCCCGGCGGCCGACGGGAGGAGCCTCTGGATGGGCGTGGCGTTGCGCCGGCACAGCAGGGGAGCGTCCTCGGGGCGCACGCGCTGCAGGAGATCGGCCAGCAGCGGCGCGATCTCGGCGGTGTAGGGCCCCCAGCCGAAGCCGACGCCGCGCTGGTTCATCAGAAGGGGGATAGCCCGCACGTCGCCTGCCCGCGCGAGTGCGAGGATGGCCTCGCGGTAGGCCTGGCGGTGCGCCTTCAGGCGGCGGATGGCCGTGCGGCCGATGAACCACCCCGCCAAGGCGCCGAGGACAGCGAAGACGGCGGCCTTGAGCAGCGAGCGGCCGTCCAGAATCGGGGTGACACCCGCCACGATGGCCAGGGTGACGACCGTCGTGATGGCCGAAACCGAGCGCTGATAGGCAGTCTGCCCGCGCACCACGTCAGCTCTGAGTTGCTCCAGTACCTCCTCGCTCACCCGCGCACCTCGTTCCGCTGTTGCTCTTCGCCCGAGGCCGCACGCAGCGCCGAGGCGCCGGCGGCTTACCACTAGGATGGGTTGCCTTCACCGCCTGGGGCAGGCGGGCTGGTCAGACCTAGTGTGTGCGCCAACGCCTCGTCCACGGTGCTCATCGCCGGCCAGTCGCCGATCAACCTGTCGACCTCGCTGTCGAGGATGGTCGCGATGTTGTCGGTCATGATGACGGAGTCGGTGAGTAGCCCGCTCTGTTGTCCGGCCGATGAGCGCAGCGCCACCGTCACGCGGCTTCGGTGTCCTGCCCGCGCCATGTTGCTGGTGATCATGGCGACCACCGATTGCGGAAGTCCCGTTCCCAGGTCGTCTGCGTGCACGACGAGTGCTGGCCGGCGCTTGGCGGTTCTCAGGTCGCTGTTCGGGAAGAGGACCAGGACGATCTCGCCCCGCCTACAGGGCATCGTAGACGTCCATGTCCGGGCGGCTCCAGTCACCCGCGAATGCGCTCAGGCGGCCTCGCAGGTCTGCGGCCTGTTCCGGTCCGATCCCTCGCGCGGCGAGGTCGGTCTCTGCGGCGGAGTCGGCGGTGTCCAGGAGCTGAAGCAGGAACTCGGCGGGCCCGATGCCGCACCTCGTGGCAGCTCGCCGCAGGCGGGCCTCTTGCTGCGGTGACAGCTCCAGACGCAGTGTCATTGTAGCTACCTCCTGTATTGCAGTATACGGCCCGCTCGTGCCCATGTCAACCGGGGCCTATATGGTGCTCACCCGCTCCGATCCGCATCTTCCGCCGCGCGCAGCAGGTTCGCCTCGCCGTCCTCGGCCGGGCGCAGCAGTACCTCCGCGCCTGGCTCGGCGGGGCGCAGCAGCGTGGCGCCCGCCGCCTCCTGCGCGAGGCGCTCCTCGATGGCGGCGATGGCGTCCTCGGCGGCAGCTCGCAGAAGTTGGACGGGCTGCGCGTTCGAGTCACAGGCGGCGAGTTGACGCAGCCGTGCCAGGTCCTGCCCGTCGCCTGTGCGCTCCAGCGCCGCGATGGCAGCGAGCGCCAGTTCCTTCGTCTCCTCCCGGATCGGCAGCGCATTGGGGCGGAATGGGAGAAGCGAGCTGATAGGCCGGCGGAACCGGAGCTGTGTGGACTGGGTTGGGTCGTCCGCAAGCTTCGTCAGCAGTCCTATCAGTCGCCTCCGCGCCTGGCTCGCGTTGTCGCCCATTGCGTCGATGTAGTATTCGATCAGCCGTGGCAGTGCCCTCACGTCGCCGAGATCGGCCGCCGAGAACAGGGCGGCGCGAAGGCGCCCGCTGCGCCGGGTCCCGTCCGCGATGCACAGTATCTGGACGCACATCGGTGGCGCCACATAGAGCATGGCCTGGAGCATGCCCCGCGCTACCGTGCTCGCCGGACAGCGAATGGCGACCGCAAACCCGATCGCGTACCCTGAGAGCGATAGCACCCACAGCGCGATCCGGCGAGTCCGGGAAGCCCGCTTGGCTGTGTCTATCAGCGCGTCCGGGTTGCGAGTGGCGTTCATGTGCGCGCCTCACGTCCCTGATCTTCCGACGCGCGCAGCAGGTTCGCCTCGCCGTCCTCGTCCGGACGCAGCAGCGTCTCCGCGCCAGGCTCAGCGGGTCGCAGCAGCGTGGATCTCGCGGCTTCCTGCGCCAGGCGGGCCTCGATAGCGGCGGCGGCTTCCGTGGCGGCGCGGCGGATCGGGATGCCCCAGTCCGCGGTCTGGCTCGGAACCGCCAGCGCCTCGATCCTGTAGAGGTCCCCGCGGCCGCCGATGTGCTTCAGGGCGCTGAGGGCGGCGAGCACGAACGCGGACCGGTCGGCGATGTCGGAAGGCGCGGTCTCCCCGATCGGGAGCCGCGAACTGATCCTGGCCGCCCACTCAGGGCCCTCCATGCGGGGCGAGCCCGGGCGCACGCGCGGCAGCAGAGCGGTGAGCAGCTCGTCGACGAGTTGCCGGTCCATGGCGGGGATCAGGCCGGTGCCCGATAGCAGGAGTGGGCGGATGCACCGCACCTCACCACCCCTCGCGGCTCGCTCGATGGCCTGTGCAAGCCGGCGCCGATGCGCCGCGGCGCCCCCTCGGTTCCGCAGGCGGTACCGTATGCCCCCCGCGAGCACCACCGCAGTCAGTACCGCCAATAACCGGGTGTCGGACAGGTGCAGCGCAGCGCAGGAGATGAACGCGAACAACGCGATGTTCCCGGTTGTGCTGGCGTCCTTCTGGCATGCGGCGCATGCGCGCAGTTGGCGCTGCACCTCCTCCCACAGTGCGTCTCTCTCGGCTCGCGCCGGCTCCTCGCTCATCCGCGCACCTCGTTCCGCTGTTCCTCCTCGGACTCCGCCGCGCGCAGCAGGTACGCCTCGCCGTCTTCCGCCGGGCGCAGCAGGACCTCCGCGCCGGGCTCCGCGGGCCGGAGCAGCGTGGCGCCCGCGGCCTCTTGCGCCAGGCGCTCCTCGATGGCGACGATCGCTTCCTCGGCAGCGCGGCGGACCGGGGTGCCCGCGCCCGCGTACTCCTCCTCCTCGGCGAGCAAGCGGATGCGCGGCAGGTCGCGTGCTCCGCCGACGTGCTTCAGGGCAGACAGGGCGGCGAGGACGAGGGGCTCGTCGGCAGCAGGAGGGCGGGATGCTGGCCCGCTCGGCAAGAGGCGGGCGATCCAACTCGTCCCGCGCGCATCCAGAGCGGTGCGATGCTCGGGACGCACCGTCGCGAGTAGGTCGATGAGCAGCGCTCGCCCCTCGGGAGCGTCGGCTCCAAGTCGAGACCCGAGCTGGTAAGCAAGGTGCGGGATCATCGACACATAACCACGCTAAGCCGATTCGAACAGGGCGCGGCGGTGTGCGCGGCTCCGAGCGCGCTGCTCGTGCAAGGCGACCGGCAGACCGACCACGAGGGGTACTGCGATGGGCGAGACCGCAAGCCAGGGCTGGTGCGCGTAGGTTCGCAGGAGCGACATGACGATGATCGCTGCAATCGTGACGGCGAAAGCCGGCAGCAGCACCAGGTTCCTCAGCCTGTCGTTCCGCCGATCAAGGCGTTCCAACTCGGCCCAATGGGGCCATACCGCCTCGTCTGCCATCAGCTCGGCCCTTAGCTCTGCTTCGCCCACGTTATCGCCACCTCCGCCCGCCCCAATCCCCAAGTCCCAAGTCCCAAGTCCCGCCGCCGGCTACTCCACCACCAGCAGCCAGCCCTTCGCCGGGTCCACCGGGATGGCCTCGTCGAGCCGGAACGCGGCGGCAGGCTGGAAGCCCTCGACAGGCGGCGCGGCGATCTTGGCCTTCGACGGGTCCAGGCCGAGCGCCGTCCAGTCGATCGCCAGCTTCACGCTCACCTTCGTCTTCGCCCAGCTCGCCAGCGAGATCAGCGTCTTGCCTTCGCGCACGTACGCGGTGGCGAGCACGTCGGCGTTGTTCGTCCGGACCGGGCAGTCCTTGGCCCAGTAGCCGAACATCTGCGCGCGCTGGATGCCGAACGAGTCCCACAGCGCCCAGATGTGCTTCGGGTCGGCCCCGCTGTAGTAGCGCGCCGTCATGCCGTAGACCATGCCGCGCCACGGGTTGCCGTTGTCCTGCAGCATCTCGCCATAGAGGCCGAAGGGGATGCCCGAGACCTCCACGAGCCAGAAGTCCGGCGTCTCGTTGTAGTCGAAACCCTCGCCGAACCAGATGCTGTCGATGTACGGGAAGTGCTCCATGTATTGCCCGGCGCAGTTGTTGAGGCCGTACTCCGGGGCGTAGTTGTTGCCCGAGTGGAAGTCGATGAGGCTGCCGGGGCGCGTGCGGTCCATCACCTTGCGCACGCGCTTCATGATCTCGCGGTCGTAGCCGATGCCGTCCAGGTACAGCCCGTCGATCCGCACGTTCTGCATCAGCCAGCGCAGCCCCTCGAGGTAGGTGTTGTGCCAGCGCGAGAGGCCCACCGTGCCGATGGCCGCGTCCGTCTCGCCGCCGCCGAGCGGCGTGTGCCAGGCCGGGGCGTAGTTGGAGACGAGATGCTCCTGCAGCCACGAGTCCCCGCCGCCAGGCCCGTCGGTGAAGACCTCATAGCCCAGGCTGCGCAGCGCGAACAGCTCGGCCACACGGTTGCTCAGCTCGCGGATGGTGTAGTAGATCTTCACCTTCAGCCCGAACGCGTGGGCCTCCTTGACGTACGCCGCCATCTTCGCCGTCTCGACGAACGGGTAGTTGATGTACGGGTTCAGCTCGTTGCCCTGGTGCACGTTGATGATGGAGGCGCCGCTCTCGGCCGCGGTCTTCGGCGGCACCATCTGGTGGTAGTATCGCCAGGCCCAGTGGTTCGGGTCGAGCGGCTTCACGGGCGTGATGAGCAGGCCGAACCGGTAGCGGACCGTCTGGCCCTTCGTCATGTGGCGCTGTCCGGAGAAGGCGCGAACCAGCACGCGGTCCGCCCCAGCGTCGGCAATGGAGCACCCGCCGTGCCCCGAGTTGCCCCACGAGTCCGGGATGCCCGCCGCTCTCAGGTTGTAAAGGTCCCAGGTGTCCTGCTCGCCCTTCAGCTTGAGCTGGAGCCCGCCATCGGCCTCGCCGACCCAGACGTAGTTGTTCGCCCGCTCGATGTTCCACTGCCACTCCCACTTCGGCGGCCGGTAGCCTCCCTTGCGGCCCATGCCCATCAGGTAGGTCGCGGCCTCGCGGCGCATCGGCACCTCCAGGCGGATGTCCGTCAGGTCGGTGTCGGCCAGCGCCGTGACGGCGACCTCGACGGTAAGGTAGCCGTCGGCCTCCATCCTCGTGTGGCACTGAGCGGCCAGCGGCTTCGACGCCCACTCGGAGAGCAGCTCCACTACCGCGGGCGCCTTGCTGACCACCTTGTAGCCGCCCGCCTTCCACACCACCGGGCCGGCCTGCGTCTCGGCGGCCAGGGCCATCGGCGCGGCCAGGATCTCGCGGTCCCCGGCGCGGATGCCGGCGGGCAGCCCGCTCGGCCCGAACGTCACCACGCGGCCGAGGCATCGGATCGCCTTCTGCTTGGGGTCGACCACCAGCGGCGTATACGGCGCCACCACCTGCTCGTCCAGGCCAATGGTGGAATCGAGCCAGCCCAGACGCGCAAGCCGCGTGTTGTCGTCGACACCGGCGTCCGGCGCGATCTCGCTGCCCACCGTCAGCCGGATCGGAACGGAGCGCCGCGGGACGCCTTTGCCCGACACCACCGCCGTGATGCGGTACTCCCCGGGCTTCGCGGCGGCCGGCACGCGGATCAGGCACCAGAACGCCTGGACCTTTCCCTGCGGCACGTTCACCCACTTGGTGATGGCGCGCCCCAGCCAGTCGGTCCCGCCCAGGTTCAGGCACCGGATGTCCGTGGCCTGCAGCGTCGAGCCCTTGACGCCCGAGAGGCTGAACGCGACCCCGACGTCCTTCACCTCCGTCCGCGCCGCCCACAGCCCGATCTGGAACACGACGCACTCGCCGCGTGCGCCCTTCAGCTCCAGGGATGTCGGGTTCTCGCCGCGCACCCAGCGCAGTGGCAACTCGTCTGCCATGCGGATGGGGTGGGCGGTGTCCTCCGGGAAGAGCAGGTAGCGCTCCGATGCGTGCTTGGCCAGGTACTCCTGCACCTCCGCCGGGGTTGCGCAGACCTCCATCGGGTCGAACCGGTGGAACTCGCCCCGCGCCTGGATCGCCCGCACCTCCGCGTCCGGCAGGCTGTCCCACCGCTTGGCGTCGAACCGGCCCGGGGCGAGTCCGTTGCGCTCCGCCCACACCGGGTCCGGATGCGCCTCGCTCGCCGGCACGTAGGTCACGGTGGGGAAGTACGGCGAGCCGGCGGTGGTGGAGGGGAGGTAGTAGAACGCGTAGTCGCCGGGCACAGCCGTGGGCCGGAACGCGAAGCACCCCGCTTCGCGGTCGACGTGGTAGGGCACGACGTCGGCCGTCTCCTTGCCCGCAGTCAGATCGACCAGCACCACCTGCACGCGCTCGGGATGCGCATCCCTGCGCCGCCACGGGATGCGCACCCGCGCCGCGTCGGTCTGCGTCGCCACGTGGACCAGCGCGCGGTGGTTGCCGTACTTGGCATCCCACTCGGCGACTGAGCGCGGCGGCTCCTGGGCTCGTGCGGTCACGGCCAGACCTGCCAGCGCGACGAGCGCGATGGTGCGATGCTGAGGCATGGGTGGGTCCCTCCGTGCCGGCGCGGCTGGGCGAGCGCGCGAGCGTGTGGCCAAGGCGTGTTCGTGGGCGCCGGGTTCATGCGGTGCAGTTCGTCGCGGCTGGCGGAGGCACCTGCCACGCGAAGCCGGCCGCGACCGTATGGTAGGCTGAGCACCGCTGACAAGCGGCCGATCACTCTCGCACCAGAGGAGCTACCCGACGATGCCCATCACGGAAGGCGCGCCGGCGCCATCGTTCACACTCCCCGCCGGCGACGGCAGCACGGTGAGCCTCGCAGACTACCGCGGCAAGACCGTGGTGCTGTACTTCTACCCGAAGGACGATACGCCCGGATGCACGACGGAGGCCTGCTCGTTCCGCGACGCGACCGACGACCTGCGTGCGGCCGGCGCCGTGGTGCTGGGCGTCAGCCCCGACGCGCCGAAGTCGCACGCCCGCTTCGCCGAGAAGCACAGCCTGCCGTTCCCGCTGCTCGCCGACGAGGACCACTCGGTGGCCGAGCAGTACGGCGTCTGGGTGGAGAAGAACAACTACGGCAAGAAGTACATGGGCATCGAGCGCTCCACGTTCGTGATCGACGGCGAGCGCGTGGTGCGGAAGGTGTTCCGCAAGGTGAAGGTCGCCGGGCATGCGGAAGCCGTGTCGGAGGCGGTGAGGGGGCTGCAGGCATAGGCGAGGCCCGGAGCGGCGCTGCTCCGGGCCTCGCCTAGTCGCCCTACCTGAGGACTACGGCGCCACGTAGCCGATCACGTTCACGCCGGTGGGGTTGAACGTCGGCACGACCGCGAACACGGTTCCGTTGACGCTGATGGTCCCTCCGTCGGCGTTCAGACCGACTGGGTCGCCGTACCACTGGCTGCTGTCGGCGCTGATGTTCCCGCCCGCGGACACCGAGATGGCGCCCGGGTTGGCCGACTGGAAGTAGCCGCCCGTGACCGTGATGTCGCCGCCGGCCTCCACAACGATGTCCCCGTTGGTCAGCCACGAGCACGCCGTCGCCGAGAGGTCCTCGAACGTGCTCACCGTCAGCGTATCGGCCATCGCGAAGCTGGTGTTCGCGCTGATGCCATTGGCGCCCTCGATGTTGGCGCTGCCGGTCACGCTGAGCCCCGCGCTGTCCATCGTCACGCTGCCCCAGCCCGCATCGACCAAGAGGCTTCCGCTGCTGGTCAGGTAGGCGCTGGTCAGATCGATGGCATAGGAAGCATGGTGTCCGTGGTGCCCTGGGTGTCCGGGACCGCCCCAGTCGCCGCCCGGGCAACCCCAGTCACCGCCGGGCCAGCCCCAGTCGCCGCCACCGCCGCAGCCAGGGTTGCTGCCCCCGCCGCTGCCGCCGCCGGTCTCGCACAGCGTGCCGACGGCCGAGCGACTGGCTGAGAAGCATCCGCCGTGGTTGCCGCCGCAGCCACCGTGGTGACCGCAGTGGGCCGGCTCGCCGCAGGTGATGGCGAGGTCGGCATAGCTCACGATGGTCGCGCCCACCAGGTCGATCCCGAAGCTCGGGGCGCAGCCTGGATCGTCACCGTGCTGGCCGCCATCGCCGGGGCAACCCCAGTCACCGCCGGGCCAGCCCCAGTCACCGCCGCCGCCGCAGCCAGGGTTGCTGCCCCCGCCGCTGCCGCCGCCGGTCTCGCACGCCACGCCGACGCCCTTGCTCGCGACTGAGCAGCACCCATGATGGTCCCCGCCGCAGCCGCCGCCGTGGTGGTGACCCCAGTGCCAGGGCTGTCCGCTCGTGATGGTCACGTTGAGCCCGTAGATGACGACGCCCGGCATGGCGACACGATGACCACCAATGACATCCACATCGTAGTCGGAGTACATCGATGGCGCAACGCCGGTGTCCGACGAGGCCGCACCGGTGATGTCGCCTCGGTCGCACTCGATCCAGATGCCGTTCGATCCCGAGAGGACGGTGTTCTCGCCGAGCGTCAGCGACGTGCCGCCACGGATATCGATAGCGCCGGCGCTGATGGCGGCGCCGGTAGCGCTGAACGCGCCATCGGGCGCGATCTTGAGGAGGTCAGTCGCGGAGAGCACACCGCCGATCGCGATGTCCTCGCCCGCGACAAGTGCGAGGCCTGGCGCCTCGACTGTGCCACCGATCGTGATGCTGCGGCCTGCGCGCAGAACCGCGGCCGCCGGGATCTGGCAGTAGACGCTCGGCGGCACAACGAGGCCGGCGGCGCGACGGCGAGCCCGATAGCCTGGCTCGCTCTGCTGGGTGTCGAAGAGACCGTCCGCGGCGAGCACCGGAAGGTCGACCTGAACGTCCTTGGACCCATATAGCCCGTCCCCGTCGACGTCGACGAAGGCGAAGCCCGGATCGGCGATGGGTGCGTCGGCCCGCGCCAGGACGGGCACGAGGCAAAGAGCAGCAAGTAGCGCGGCAAGTGCCGCACGGCGTAGTGTCACAGGTTCCTCCCTGGGCGTCTCCCCGGACGCCCTGTCATGGACGGCAGCCAGGCCGGCTTCGCTGCGACGGCGATCGGCACCGTCCGTTGGTCCTCCGTCTTGATTGACGTGCCGATAGTGGGGCGCTCGGGTCCGTGCCGTCGGAACATCGGTTCCGACGTCCTGCAGATGGGCGTTCCCGATCGGCAATGACCGCGACGCGCGGGGGGACGCGCTCTTACCTATTGTCGGCGTCAGCCGCCGCCAACCGCACCCGGTGGGAGTGCGGTGCTTTGACGGCCTCGCAGCCCAGCAGGCCTGGCGGATGTGCGGGGGCGCGGTCGGCTGCCGTGGCGCGCTCGGTGCCTCAGCCGCCCGAGCGGCGGGCAGGGGCTAACGCCGCAGGCAACCTGGACCAACAATGCATGCAGTACTACCAGTGTCGATCCGCGCGGCGCTCGGCCTCGACGGACTTCCTCGGTTCGTGCAGGTCTTTGGGCGTCCGAGCGCGGATATACCCGCAACACCGTCGGGACGCGCACGCCGACTGGCTTGCGTCGCTGCAGCGTCCCCATGGGTGCGTCGGCATCACGTGGAATCCTGCCTCCTCGCCGGCGGTCCATCGAAAAGGGAGTACATGGGCATGCTAGGAACGTCGATCAGAACGACTGCGGCCACGATCGTCGGAGGCGGCGCGTTGGTCTTGATGGCGGCGGCCGCGTGGGCTCAGACGCCCGCCAAGCCGGCGCCTGGCCTCACGATCACCGGCGAAGCTCGGTTCCGCTACGAGAACCGGCAGAACGCCGCCTTCTCAGAGGCGCAGGACAACAATCCGAAGGACGAGTTGGCTCGGCTGCGCGTCGGCTTCAACTACCAGTTCGAGAGTGGCCCGCGCATCTACGTCCAGCCCCAGTTCAACTGGCAGCACAACGCGTGCGTCGCCAAGCCGAAGGGCACGGACTGGGAGGGCGACGTCTTCAACGCCTACGTCGAGTTCGGCAACAAGGCAGCGAAGTGGCGCGTCGGGCGGCAGGAACTCACGTACGGCGAGGGACGCCTGCAGGCCGCCTCGAACTGGAACAACTCCGGACGGAGCTACGACGCGGCGAAGGTGACCTACACCGATGCCACTACGAAGACGGACCTCTTCGTGGGCAAAGTCGGCCATGTAGGCCAGAAGTACCAGCACCCGCTGTTCGCCGGCGCCTACTCCACCATCACCCCCCGCAAGGACCTGAGCTACGACGCGTACCTGCTGTTCAAGTCGCTGGATGTGAACGCGACCACCCAACAGGAGATCTACACGATCGGCAGCCGGCCGAAGTACAAGTGGCGCCAGGTGGACGCCTACGGAGAAGCGGCGTACCAGTTTGGCCAGTACGGTGACCGCACGGTGAGCGCCTACGCGTACATGGCGAATGTGGGCTACACCTTCAAGGGCTCGTCGGCACTCCGCGTGGCAGCCGAATACGACTTCGCCAGTGGCGGCAACCCGACGTCCGGTACCTATAACACGTTCGATCAGTTGTTCCTGACGAGTCACAACATCGTCGACAGCATGATCGGCATGTACGACGGCGTCGGCTGGCGCAACATGCGGGCCTGGCGTCTGAACGCCAACTTCAAGCCTGCGAAGAAGTGGACGATCGCGGTCGACGGATACCACTTCATGCTCGACAACGCCACGGACTACTGGTACACCAAGGGCGGCGGCACGATGACGGGCGCGGACGGTGCCGGCATTCGCGACGCCACCGGCGCATCGGGCCGAGACCTGGGCAAGGAACTCGACCTGAGCGTCTCCTACGAGGTGCGCAAGGGCTTCGTCGTCGGTGGGCAGGTATCTCGCTTCTTCCCGGGCCCGTTCGTCCGCAGCGCCAACAAGGGCTTCGCCGACAACGGCACCTGGTTCTGCTTCCAGACGGAGTACAAGTGGTAGCGAGTAGCGAGTAGCCAGAAGTCAGAAGTCAGAAGCCAGAAGCCAGAAGCCAGAAGGGGCTGCCCCTTCTGGCTTCTGGCGTTCAACTTTCGACTTTCAACGCTTCACCTTCGACCTCCGACGTACCTCGCCCTTCCGCCCCTTCACGCCGCCGTGGGCGCCGCCGCTGGTTCGGGCGGCCGGTTGTCCTGGTGCAGTTGGTTGCGGCCGGCCCGCTTGGCCGAGTAGAGCGACCGGTCGGCGTCTCGCAGCATGTCCTCGATCGTCCCGGTCGGCTTCTCGTACGTCACCGCGCCGACGCTGAAGGTGACCGGCCAGCCGTGCCGCCGCATCTCGCCCAGCAGGCGCTCTCGCACGCGCTCGATGCCGCACCGGCTCGGCGCCTCGGCGGTCTCCGGAAGCACCAGGGCGAACTCGTCGCCGCCCAGCCGCGCCACGATGTCGGTCGACCGCGTCTCGGTCGCCAGCGTCTGCCCAATTGTGCGCAAGCACTGGTCGCCCACGCTGTGGCCGAGCGTGTCATTGAGGTCCTTGAAGTGGTCGCAGTCGATCACCGCGACGGTGAAGGGACGTCCGTAGCGTGCGCACCGGGCCAACTCGCGCCGTGCGATCTCGTAGAAGCCCGCGACGTTGGCGATGCCAGTCAGGTGATCGATGCGCGCGGCAAGCGTCTCCGCGGCGAGCTTGTCGCGCAAAGAGACGAGCGTCGCGACGCAGAACCCGAAGAAGACGGTGGTCGCGGCGGCGTTCCACACCTCGATGTGCAGGCGCTCTCCGGGCAGCCCTGCCGCGACGTCGGTCAGCAGATTGGCGGCGATGCAGGCGGAGGCAGTCAGCATACCGGGACCCACCCCCATGCGCCACGCGACGAGGCTGATGGGAAGCAGGTAGAAGGGGCCGAGTTGGGCTTCGTAGCCGGAGAGGAAGTCCGTGTAGCCAATGGCGACGACGATCAGCGCGGCGAAGAGGACAGCCGTGCTCCGGCGGCAGTTCGTGAGGGTGTCCAGTAAGTGAGCCATCGCACCATCCAACCGGTACCATTGTCGGTTCGTTCGGTGCGTACCTGTACCACCCACTGCGCGTTCCAGTTGGTACGGTCCACGTCGGGGGCCAAACGCCCTGATAGCCTCTACGTGCCCGGGCGGTTGGATTGTGCCTGCTGCTCTTCGGCGGGCCGCAGCAGGTGCTCCGTTTCGGCGGCAGGTGCGCCGGCCGCCGGGCGAAGCAGCGTCTCGGCAACCGGTGCTGCGGCAGGGCGCAGCAGCACGTGGCGGGTGCCGGCCTCCTCGGCCAGTTCGGCGAGTTCGTCGCGCACCTCCGCCGCGGTTGAGGCCAGCTCCGGGTCGGTCCGCGAGCGCGCAAGCGCCTCGATCATCGGCAGGGCGCGGGTGTCTTGCGCGATGGCGATGGCGCGGAGGGTTGCGAGAACCAGCCGCCGGTGAGCGGCGCTGTCGCGGGGGCGTGCCCGCTCGATGACCTCGAGGAGCGCGGCGCGCGCGGACCGGCTCAGGAGGCCGACTTCGGTGGAGCTGAACTCCATGAACGCGCTTGCCAGCCGGCCATCGGCGGAGCGCAGCACATCGAGGTCGTACTCGCCCGGGCTCGCGGCGGAGGCCGCGTCGGCCCATGCCGTCTCAACCCGGATCGCCTCGCGTACCAGGCGCGAGGCGCGCCAGCCGCAGACCAACTGGCGGGCCGCGAGGGCAGCCATACCCGCCGCCCAACAGATCGCCATCGCCGTTTGCTCACCGCGAGCGAGGTGCCACCCCTGGCTGGCCGCGAGCGCACACACCATGCCGAGCACGCCCATGACGCAGGCGAACCCAACCAGCACATGGCCGCCGAGGAACGTGCGCCTCAGGCGGCGCAGAAGCGCGTCTATACGAGCCGCGCACTCATCGTCCTGCTTGTCCAGGTCCGCGCTGCCGCACATGCTGTTCGGCCTCCACTCCCGATGGGTTTGACGGCCGCAGCAGGTGCTCCGTTTCGGCGGCAGGTGCGCCGGCCGCCGGGCGAAGCAGCGTCTCGGCAACCGGTGCTGCGGCAGGGCGCAGCAGCACGTGGCGGGTGCCGTGCTGGTCGGCGAACTGGCCCATCACCCCTGCGATCCCCTGCGCTGCTTCGCGCACCTCAGGATGCTGCGCCGCCGCCCCGACGTGCTCGATGGCGGGTAGGCTGGCCAGGTTTCCCAGGTAGAACAGTGTCTCGACCACGGCGATCGCGAACTGCGGATCGTCGGCATCGGTGAGGCGCGAAGCCGCCCCCGTCAGCAATGGCCCAAGGTGGCCGGTCGCGCATGCCGGTGGCCCCGCAAGCTGATTGCGCGCGAACAGCCCGCGCAGGAGCCGGGCGACCGTCTGCTGTGCCGCACGCCGCTCGCGCTGCGCCTCCTCACCCAACTCGGCTGTCGGCCCGTGCGTGCAGAAGGGGCCGGCCGCCCGCTCGACTGCGCCCAGGCACCGCATGACCCGCAGCCCCGCAGCCCAATCCGATAGGAGCGACCAGGTCGGCGCCACGATCAGGGCCGCCAGGCCGGCATACAGGACAGCCGCGGCCGGGCTGCGGCCGTGGACCAGGAGCTGCAGAACGAGAGCCAGACCCACCAGCCCCGCGCCTGTCCATCGGATCCGGTCCGCGAGCCTCTGTGCTCGCCGCGCCCGCGCTGCCGCCGCCAGAGCGCTGTGGGCCGAGCGCTCGACGCGAGCCAGGCCGTTGCTCTCCCCACATCCTGTCGGCTGCGCGCCGTGCAAGTCGGTTGGCCCCCTTTCGACGTGAGGAACGATCGCTGCAAGTGGTGCGATTGCATCCTCCGCTTTGCCCCCTCAGCCCTGCCGCAGGGGCAGCGCCAATCGGAACACCGTGCCGGCCTCCGGCGAGGTGCTGAAGCTCACCGACCCCTTCAGAACACGCTCGGCGAGCAGCTTCATGGCGAAGGTGCCGAACCCGCGGCCCGCGCCCGGCTTGGTGCTGAAGTGGCGCTGGAACACCCGCAGCGCGATGGCGTCCGGGATCGCGGCGGCGTTCCACACGGAGAAGGCTGTGCCGCCGTCCTCCTCGACCCACAGCCGGACCTCGCCGCCTGCCTCCGTCGCCTCGAACGCGTTCGTCAGCATGTTCGTGAGCACCCGGCGCAGCGCGGAACGGTCGGTATGGACCCGCGCGCCGGCCGGCGCCGCCGTCAGCGCCAGGCGCTTGCCCGCGGCCGAGGGGTGCTGGGCCACCAGTGCCTGCAGCTCGCCGATGATGCCGTCGATCGGTATGCCCTCGATGGCCGGCCTGTACTCGACATCCGCGCTGCCCAGGATCGCCCGCTGCAGCGCGATCTCGTCGGCGAGGCGCCCCGACAGCATGCGCGCCCGCTCAAGCAGCGCTTCGCGCTCATCGTCCGTCGAGCCCGGCACCAGATCGGAGCAGCCCTGCAGCGCCGTCGCGACGTTGGCGATGTCGTGCAGGAAGATGCGCTCCAGGGCTGCCCGCCGCTCCGGCGCCGTCACGTCCTGCAGCAGCAGCACCGTGAGACGGCGGCCCTCCAGCTCGACCGGCGTCGCCAGCACCCTCAGGCAGATCTCCACCGGCTGGCCCTCTCGCGTGACGGTCGCGACGCACTGCCGCTCGCACGGGGCGCCTGCCTGCTGGCTGCTGACGATGGCGATGGCCGCTCCGCACGAGGCGCAGTGCCGCGACGTGCCGCAGCGCCCCGGCATATCGTCGGCGTGGGCGCAGCCGATGGCCTCGCCGGGCCGAAGCCCGAGGACGCCCTCCGGGTCCTCGACTCCGAGGTCGGCGAGGAACGCGCGGTTCACAGCAAGGATCTGGCGGTGCTCGTTCAGGACGGCGACGACGCCGGCCGCGGACGCGAGGATGCCGTCGACAACGGGGTTATCGACGAGTGTCTCAACCTGACGGCGCACCACGTCGGCTGTGGCGCGCTCGGGGCGGGCGAAGTAGGTGTCTATCGGTCGCTCCTTGTGTTCGTGCGCGTGCTGCTGGCGCACGGCGTTGGCTGGCTGCCAGGCAGTGCGCTGCTGCCGGGCGAGCCGTTCTGCGCCGGCCCTCTACTTCGCCGCCGGGCGCGGTGGTCCCTCCGCCGTGGAGGGGCTGTTTCGGACCCCCTGGGTGCGGTGCGCAGGTTCCATGTTGCAAACAGCGGGCGGACGTGGAATAGGGGCATACAGAGGCGTTCCCCCCGGACGCACATGGACGCTACCACCTGCCGCTGCAAGGACGCTACATTGAAGGGGATGCCAGTCACAGCGCGCGCCTACGTGCTGCTGGTCTGTGCCGCCGGGGCTGCGTCAGCCCTCGGCGCCGTGATGCTGCAGGTGCCGAGGAGCGCCTACCACACGTGGGACCTGCCGGTCTTCGTGCTGCTGGCCGCCATCGCCGGCGGCAAGAAGATCGAGCTGGTTCGCCCGCGCGGATCGCACGATGGCGCCTCCATGTCGCTCGGGTACGCGGTCACAGTTGCCGCCATGCTGCGCTTCGGGCCGGCCGCCGGCCTGCTGGTGGGCAGCATCACAGCGTTGTCCAGTTGCGTCTATCCGAAGCCCTATCCCGCCCACCAGTTGGTCTTCAACGTCGCGCTTACCGCCGTCGAGTCGTGGCTCGCCGGCCTGGCCTACCTGCAGCTCAACGGATGGAGCCTGGCTCTGCGCCCCTACGAGTCGGCCGGTCCCATCGTCGCCTCCTGCCTGGTCAGCTACCTGGTCAACACCGGCGGCGTGTCGATCGTCATCGCTCTGTGCTCCGGCGAGCGGATCGGGACGCTCTGGCGCACTACCTTCCTGTGGACCGCGCCGAGTTACTTCGCCGGCGCTAGCATCAGCGCCCTGGGCCTGTTCCTGTTCGGCGAGCGCACGGGCGTCATCCTGCTCTTCGGCGCGCCGGTCGCCTTCCTCACCTACTACTCGTACGCGGTGTACACCGCCCGCGCCGAGGAGCACCGTAAGCACATCGAGGAGCTGCAGGTCAGCCAGGCCCAGCTCGCCGATCTCTACCTGGCCACCATCAAGAGCCTGGCGCTTGCCATCGACGCCAAGGATAAGTACACGCACCAGCACATCGTGCGCGTTCAGCGGTACGCGGTTGCCGTGGCGGTCCATCTGGGCCTCAGCGAGAGCGACATCGAGGGCGTCAAGACCGGCGCGCTGCTGCACGACATCGGCAAGCTGGGAGTCGCCGAGTACGTGCTGCTGAAGCCGGGGCGGCTGGCCGAGGACGAGTTCAAGCACATCCAGCGCCACCCGGAGATCGGCGCTGCCATCCTGGACCCGGTGAGCTTCCCGTGGCCGGTGGTGCCGGCCGTCAAGCACCACCACGAGAAGTGGGATGGCACCGGCTACCCGGACGGGCTTCGCGGTGAGCAGATCCCGCTGCCGGCCCGCATCCTCGCCGTGGCGGATGTCTACGACGCGCTTACTTCGACCCGCTCGTACCGGACGGCCTGGCCGCACGAGAAGGCTGTCGATGTGATCCGCGACGGCTCGGGCAAACACTTCGACCCGACAGTCGCCGCCGCGTTCCTGGCGGTCATCGGCGGCGTGATCTCCCAGATGGCGGAGGAGGGGATCGGCCCGCTGGCGCCCCATCACGTCGAGCCGAACCTGGGCACGATGAAGGCTGACCTCGCCGCGCGAGACATCCAGCGCGCCGCCGCCGACCTGTGGGCTCTATACGAGGTCGCGCAGACGCTGTCGTCGAGCCTTGCGCTCGCGGAGACCGTGGACATCCTCTCTCGCAAGCTGGAGGCGATGTTCCCGGGGTCGGCATGCGCGTTCCTCTTGATGGACAAGACCCGCAGGCAGCTCGACGTCCGGGCCGCCTCCGGCGTGAACCGCGAGTTCCTGACGGGGGCACATACGCTCGGCCCGACAAGCCGGTCGATGCGCGCCGCCGTCGAGCGCGAGACCTACAACGGCGGCTTCGACCAGGACGACCTGCTGCTCACCTCCGTTCCGACTACGGAATGGGTGCCCATCGAGTCGTCGCTGATCGTGCCAGTCGTCCATCGTGGCGAGGTGCTGGGCTCCGTCAACTTCTACCACCCGCAGGCCGGCGCGTTCGGCGCCCACGAGCAGCAACTGGCGGAGATGGTGGCCCAGCGGGCGGCCTGCGCGCTCTACAACAGCATCGCGTTCGAGCGCGCGCGCGGCCACGCCGAGACCGACCCGCTCACCGGGCTCTACAACATCCGCTATCTGACCGAGCAGGTCGACCGCCACTGCTCCCAGACGCGGCTGCGCTGCCCGGTATGTGGTCTGCTGGACGAGGACGGATGCGGCCACGACGCCCCGCGCACGGTGGGGCGCGAGGACGATCGCTTCGCGCTGCTGTGCCTCGACCTCGACAGCTTCAAGCCGATCAATGACAACTTCGGCCATCAGCAGGGCGACGACGTGCTCCGGCGCGTGGCGAGGGTTCTCCGCGAAACGGTGCGCCACACCGACGTCGTGGCGCGCTACGGCGGCGACGAGTTCCTCGTGATGCTGCGCTCCGCCACGCGCGAGGAAGCCGAGGCGATGGCGCACCGGCTGGCCCTCGCCATCGAGCAGCAGGACATGGGCGTCGACCATCCGGCCTACGGCGCCCTGTCCATCGGCGCGAGCGTGGGCTACGCCTGCTTCCCGGCCGACGGCACCGACTGCGCCACCCTCATCGCCTCGGCCGACGCGTGCATGTACCGGGTCAAGGCGGAGCGCAAGCTCGACGCCATGGCCACCCGCGGCCGCAAGCACTGGCCCGCCCACGCGCCCGGCACCCCGCCCTGGGAGCACAAGGAAGCCGCGTAGCCGCCGCACGCATCCCTGGAGGGCGTGCGTCCGTGCCCGCCGGCGTCGTTCGCGCGCTACTGGAGGGCGGGCCTCCGTGCCCGCCGCGCCCTCCCCGCCACACAATCCCGCACTTCCAACAGTGACCGCCCGTTCGCTTGGCGCCGATCCTTGAGGTGCCGGATGGTTCCGCCCCCGATAAAGGCAAACCTGTCGCAAGGCAGGGGCGCAAAGCCGACGGGCCTCCCGCCGCACTGGGAGGAAGCCGGGCTGCCGAAAGGGCGCAGCCGATGCAGGGATGCTCTCCTCATCGTCTCGCGGGGTCGGGACCCCAAGAGGGGTCGCACGTTCCGCCGCGTTGCGGCGTCGCGATCGAAGACCCTTCGCAATCGACAAAGGCAAACCGGCCGAGAGGCCGGGACGCAAAGCCATGGACCCTAGCTCGCCGCGCCTGCCGCACTCCGGCGCCGCGGGACGGGCAGCCAGGTTGCCGAAAGCGTACGATTACGAGGGAGAGTGCTCAATGAGTATGAACGGTGGCCGTTTCGCCGCCGGTTGCGCGCGTGACATGCGTCGGGCCTGCCTGGCCGCGCTGGCGCTCGCGTCCTTACTCGCCTGGCCTGCTGCCTCACAGGCGAGCGATAGCGCCGCACGTGGCCCCGCCGCGTTCGGCAAATGCGATACGTTGCTCCGCGTCCAGATGGAGCGCAACTCCGCCAAGGGATGGACGTCCGCCGTCCTGTGGATCGACGGCCAGCTCACCGCGGAGCGCCGTGCCAAGTTCGGCGCGCTGCACGTCGATGTCTACCGCAACCTGCCCGTCATCTCGTCGGTGGCCGCCCGCATTCCGAACCGGAACCTGCGTGCGGTGGCCGACCTATCGTTTGTCAAGCGCCTGTCGTCCGACGCGACTGTCCTCAAGAACGACGAGTACACCGTGGAGGCCACCGGCGCAGACGTCGCCTTCTCCAAGAACCACCTGACTGGCAAGGGCATCACGGTCGCCGTGCTCGACAGCGGCCTCCGCGAGTCCTACGATCTGACCGAGTCGCTGTCGCGGCGCCGCGTGCTCGCCAGGGTCTCGTTCGTGCCAACCGACCGCAGCCCGGACGACCAGTGCGGGCACGGCACGCACGTTGCCGGTATCATCGGCGGCAACGGCAAGTCGTCCACCGGCCCCTGGTTCACCCGCACGTTCTACGGCGTTGCCCGCCGCGCCAGCCTCGTCAGCGTTCGCGTGCTGGACGAGTACGGTCAGGGCAACGTCAGTGCGGTTCTGGCCGGCATCCAGTGGTGCATCGACAACCGCTCCCGCTATGGAATCCGCGTGCTGAACCTGTCGCTCGGCCATCCGGTCGGCGAGAGCTTCACCACCGACCCGCTCTGCCGGGCCGCCGAGGCCGCCTGGAAGTCCGGCATCGTCGTGGTGTGTGCCGCGGGCAACATGGGGCGCTCGATGTATGAGCAGGACCCGGCCCTGGACAATGAGGGCTATGGGACTGCCTACGGCTCCATCCAGTCGCCGGGCAACGACCCGTACGTCATCACCGTCGGCGCGATGAAGCGCATGGACGGGGTCCGGGCCAATGACCGGATCGCTACCTACTCCAGCCGCGGCCCGAGCCGTCTCGACTTCGTCGTGAAGCCGGACATCGTGGCCCCCGGCAACCGCGTCATCTCGCTGGACGTGGACAACGGCTACCTGGAGCGGACTTGCGCGTCCACCAACATGGTGCCGAAGTCCTACTACATGGTCCGCGCCAGCAACGACGCGTCCGATAGCTACTTCTATCTCTCCGGCACGTCCATGGCCGCGCCGGTGGTGTCTGGGGCCGCCGCCCTGATGCTCGAGGCGGATCCCACGCTCTCGCCGGACACGGTCAAGGCGCGGCTGATGATCGCAGCCGACAAGTGGCTCGCGCCGAACGGACTGGCCGATGTTTGCACCTATGGTGCGGGCTATCTCAACATCCCGGCCGCCCTGGCCTGCAGGTACAGGGCCACCCAGGCTTCGCTCAGCCCGATGCTGGTGCGAGACGATGCCGGCAGCGTGTTCCTGTGCGCCTACGGCGACGTCACCGGGACGCGGGCCATCTGGGGGGGAGGAAACACCTCAGTAGTCGACGCGACCCGGGCGATCTGGGGTCCCGCGACTGCCGAGAACACGCCGGCCTTGACGAACAGCTACCAGCTCTACGGGCTCAACGTGTGGTTCGATGGTTGGGTCTGGGGCGAGGGGTATACAGCCGCCGATCTGTCGATGACGACGATCATCGGGGAGGGGTAACTGTGACCGTGATGACTCGTCTGCAAGGCGCCACTGGCGGCGCGACCTGGTCCAGGATCATCTGGGGCCAATCCTGGCTCTCGATGGGTGGGGCGGTGGGAAGGCAGCCCGGCACTCCAGGGGCTGCGGTGACCACGGCTCTGAGGTAACAGCGCCCGCGGGCCCGTCTGCCATTCCGGCAGGCGGGCCCGCGGGCTGTCTGGGCGCAAGACTGACCTACGTGATGCGGCGGCCCGTCGTACTGCAGATGAGGTCGCCGTGCTTCACGCCTCGCGCAGCGATCAGCTCGTCCGCCACGTGCCGGACCTCGGGCGCCGCGCCCCGCACGATCACCACCTCCAGGCAGTTCTGCTCGTCGAGGTGGATGTGCGTGGTGCAGATGACTGCGTGGTGGTGGCTGTGCTGCATCGCGTTCAGCGCCTGGCCGAGCCCGTGCTCGTCGTGCTCATACACGATCGTCACGGTGCCCACGACCTCCGCGTTCGGATCTTCCCACTCGCCGCGTACCGCCTCGCGCCGCACCAGGTCGCGAATCGCCTCGGAGCGGTACTCGTATCCGCGCTCCTTCACCAGGGCGTCGAGCTTGTCGAGCAACTCCTGCTCCATCGAGACGCCGAAGCGCACCAGGTCGCTCACCGATAGGCCTCCCCTCGCCGAAACCGTGCCGCGCACCTTCGGCCGGCGGCGCTATTGTACTCGATCGGCTGCTGCCGCGCGAAGATCGGCGAGCACCAGGCTGAGGGGCTGCTCCAGCCCGTGCGCATCGAGCAGGGCGCCGTCGCGCAGCACCTCGCCAGCCGGCCCCTCCGCCACCAGCCTGCCGCCATCGAGTACCGCGACGCGTGAGCACAGCTCGGCGGCCATCTCCAGGTCGTGCGTGGCGACGATCAGCGTCTGAGGGAGGCCGGAGAGCAGGCCGACGAGTGCGCGGCGCGAGCGGGGATCCAGCCCGGCGGTGGGCTCGTCGAGCGCCAGCACCTCGGCATCCATCGCCAGCACGGTCGCGATCGCCGCGCGCTTCCGCTGGCCCATGCTGAGGCGGTGAGGGCTGTCCGGCGCGCGCTCGTCCATGCCGACCTGCGCGAGGGCCTGCATCGCGCGTTCGCGAGCTTCTGTCCACGAGTAGCCCAGGTTGCGCGGGCCGAACGCGACGTCCTCCAGGAGGGTGGGCAGGAAGAGCTGGTCGTCCGGGTCCTGGAACACCAGGCCGACCTTGCGGCGGATGTCGCGCAGCGTCGCCGGGCCGACTGCTGCGCCGCCGATCTCGACGCGCCCCGCTCCGCGCAGCAGGCCGTTGAGGTGCAGCAGCAGCGTCGACTTGCCCGCGCCGTTCGGCCCGACCAGCGCCAGCCGCTCGCCGGAGCCGATCGTGAGCGACACGCCGTCGAGTGCGCGCCTGCCCGTCGGGTAGTCGTAGGTGAGCCCCGCGAGGGTGACGGACGTCATCGGTGTGCGGCTCCGAGCGCGACGAGCGCCACAGACACCGCGCTCGCGAGCAGCGCATCGCGCCTGCGCAGTGGCGGGAGCGGAGCGGCGGGGAAGTGCCCGTCGAAGCCGCGCGCCAGCATCGCGTCGGCGACGCGCTCGGAGCGGTCCACGGCGCGCTCAAGCAGGCAGGCGGAGAGCTTCCCGAGCGCCACGGCCTGCGCCCAGGGCTGCCTGCCGAGCGCTCTGCACCGGAATGCCCGCCCCATCCGCCCGCCCTCGTCCGCGAACACGCTCAGGTACCGGGCTACCAGCAGCAGCATCTGCGTCGCGAGCGAGGGCACGCGAAACCATGCCAACGCCGCGACGATCTGTGTGTAGGGCGTGGATGCCGACAAGGCGACGCAGATGCCCGTCGAGAGCGCGATCCGCACGCAGAAGGTCGCGGCCTGCGCTGCCGGTGCGCCGAGCGCCACGCCAACTGCACCGAACACGGCGCACCACGCCGTGGGCACGGCCGCACGCCGCAGTGTCCGCGCCGGGACCCGCGCCAGCCACAGCGCGGCGGCCAGCAGCGCGGCCTCCGCGGCGAACCGCGGCCAGTCCGCCACGGGGGTGGCCGCGACGCAGACCACAGCCGCGGCAGCGACGAGTAGCCTGGTGCGTGGTTCGGTCTGGGGCGACATCGATCGGTCCGGCCTACTCTGCGGCATCGTGGCCCGCGCGGCGGCGAGAGCGGATGGCAGTTGCGGCTGCCGGAGCGATCGCCAACTGGAGCAGGACGCCCGGAAGGCCGGACGCGATCGATGCGAGGCCGGACGCCTGAGAGGGGAGCCCCAGGACGGCGCCCAGCCAAGAGTAGATCCCCCACGTAACGGCGCAGCGGCCAGCGATGGCGGCCGGCGCCGCCGCCCATGCCGGCACGCGCCACGACGTGAGGAGCGAGGCGATGGCCGCGAGGGCCGCCAACTCGGCCGTCATCATGACCGCGTAGGGGAAGGGCGGCATGCCGGTGAGCAGCATCGATGCCCAGGGCGTGACGATGGCTGCGGTGAGGGCCACGCGCGGGCGGAGCAGCAGCGCGGCGATCAGCACCGGGAGGTGCATGGGCAGGAACACCTTGCCGAGCCCCACCGCGTGGAAGAGCATCGGTACCACGATGCCCGCCGCGCAGAGGCACGCGCCGAGGGCCAGTTCGCGCGCGGCCCGGTCGGCGCTACCCACCTGTGCCCTCATCGCCGGCCTTCACGAGTTCCCACGTGGCGAGCGATCGCAGGCAGGCTGCCAGCGTCTCGCGCGAAGCTCCGTCCTCGCCCTGCTCCCGGTACCAGGCGGCGAAGCGGTCTGCCGTGTCGCCCAGCACCTCGAAGCGGAACACGTCGCCGGTATCGGTGTTGGTCACGGCGCCGCTGACGCCATCGGCCGGGCGCGCTTCGATGTTGCGCTTGCCATAGGTGGCGCCGGTCGACCACTGAAACCCGTCCAGGATGCACGACGGCGGCGGCTTGACGGGGCAGTCCACCTCGACGCGAATGCCGAAGTGCTTGCGCGCGCCGAGCATCTGCATCGCCAGTTCGCCCAAGCGCACTCCGAGGACCAGCCACGGTCCAATGTGGCCATGGAGCGCCCGCATCGTCTCCCAGTCCGGGCGTGGGGCGGCCTGCTCGCCAGTCGTCGTCTCGTTCGTCTGGGCCATCATGTGTCTCCTCGTGTAGGCGGGGCGGTGAGCTACTGCTGCTGTCGCGGATCGAAGCGGCCGTCGTAGACCGCGCTTGCCGCGTCCTGGAACCAGAGCTGCGTCCATCGGCCCCACTTCGCATGCCCGTCGAGGTACACGCAGTTCATCCCGCCCTGGTGGCGCTGCGAGGCGAGCCAAAGGGGCAGTCCCTCCGAATCGAAGAACGTGCCCATGTAGTTGCAGAACGACGGCCTCAGCGGATCGGCGGTGTTCCAGCAGTACGGCGGGAAGTGGTCCGGCCCGCGGTTGGCGGCGTTCTCCGCCAGGTAGATCACGGAGGCCGGCGCGCCTGTCTGAGCGAGGCTGGTGTACGGCGTCGGCGCGTTCGGCGTGAACCAGGCGTTCACCGCATAGGACGAGAGCCGGCCCGACGTCCACGTGGTGCTGGTGTCGTCCGGGCAGCGCAGGAGTGCCTGGCTCTTGATGTAGGGCTGGAGCGTCGAGGTCCAGGTGTTCGCCAGCGACGGATAGCTGACGAGCGGCAGCATCTCGTCGTAGTCGGTGACGTACTGGGCCATCGCCAAGCCGATCTGGCGGTTGTTGGAGAGGCAGGCGACCGCGCGGGCCTTGCCTCGGGCCTGGGCGAACACCGGGAACAGGATGGCCGCGAGGATGGCGATAATGGCTATAACAACTAGGAGCTCGATGAGCGTGAATGCTGTGCCGCTTCGTCGGTGCTGACGGTTCACTGGACTCTCCTGGCGCGACCCGAGGTGATAACACGAAGTGAGACTTCGTGTTACGACTCAGCGTAGCACGCGTCGGGCGGCCTGGTCAATGGGGCAGCGTGGTTTGCGGACGAAGGACTTCGCCCTGGCCCGCTGAACATAGGCATCGGTGCCCGGGATGCGGGCCGGCAGCAGGGGAGCGCGACATGGCGGAGCAGCGGGGCGACGTGATGGTGGGCAGTGGCGAGGCGGCGGGCAGCGAGAAGCCGGCGTGGCTGCGCGAGCGGCTCGAGTGGTTCATGGACCAGCGCTTCGGCGTGTTCCTCCACTGGGGGCCGTACTGCCAGTGGGACTGCTGCGAGTCCTGGCCGCTCGTCCCCGAGGACACCTGGGCGCGCAATCCCAAATCGCGGTGCTGGAGCGAGCGTGGGATGGACCTGGAGCGCTTCCAGCGGGACTACTGGGCGCTCAACCGCACGTTCGACCCGGTGGACTTCGACCCGGACGCGTGGGCGGAGGTGGCTCAGGCGGCGGGCATGCGCTACGTCACGTTCACCACGAAGCACCACGACGGGTTCTGCATGTTCGACACGCGCACCACCGACTACCGCGTCACCGCGCCGGACTGCCCGTTCCACGCGCACCCGCGCGCCAACATCGCCCGCGAGGTGTTCGATGCGTTCCGCCGCCAGGGGCTCGCGGTGAGCTGCTACTTCTCGAAGTCCGACTGGCACTCGCCGCACTACTGGTCGCCGCGCTGGCCGGCGCTCACCCGCAACCCGAACTACGACACCGCGGAGTACTCCGACATCTGGGAGGGCTTCGTGCACTTCGTCCACGCGCAGGTCGAGGAGCTGATGACGGGCTACGGCCCCATCGACGTGCTGTGGCTCGACGGCGGCCAGGTGCGGGCGGACAACAAGCAGGACATCCGCATGGCCGAGATGGCCGCTATGGCCCGCAGCCACCAGCCCGGCCTCATCATGGCGGACCGCACCGTGGGCGGCGACTACGAGGACTTCATCACGCCGGAGCACACCATCCCCGATGCGCCGCTCGACACGCCGTGGGAGTCCTGCCTCACGCTCGGGACCTCGTGGAAGTACGTCGAGGGCGAGGTCTACCGCCCCGCGCGCGAGGTCATCCGCATGCTTGCCGAGATCGCGTCGAAGGGTGGCAACCTGCTGCTCGGCTTCGGTCCGGACCCGCTGGGCCGCTTCCCAGCCGGCGCGGTGGAGCGGCTGCGCGAGGTCGGAGCGTGGATGGACGTGAACGGCGAGGCGGTCTACGGCACGCGGCCCGTTGCGCCCTACGGCTCCGGCGACGTGCGCTTCACCAGCAAGGGCCGCACGACCTACGCCATCGTGCTCGACGCGCCGGAGCCCGACCGCCAGGCTCGCCGCCTGCGGATCGAGGGCCTGCGCCCGGCAGAAGGAGCGCCCGTGCACCTGCTGGGCGTCGACGAGCCGCTGGCGTGGCAGGCGGAGGGGCAGGGGTTGTCCGTGGCGCTGCCGGAGCGCGCCATCGCCGAGCCCATCGCCTGGGTGGTCCGCTTCGAGCGGGCATGACGCCATCGCACGAACCCGTGGGGCGCGCCCTCCGCGGCGCGCCGGGTTCTGTGCCATGGTCCCCGCACCAACCCGTGGGGCGCGCCCTCCGCGGCGCGTCGGGCCCGCCCGCCATCGCTCCCGCACGAACCCGTGGGGCGCGCCCTCCGCGGCGCGCCGGGTCTGTGCCATTGTTCCCGCACGAACCCGTGGGGCGCGCCCTCCGCGGCGCGTCGGGCCCCCTACACCGGCTCCAACTCCGCCGTGAAATGCCGCAGGAACGGGGCTTGCTTCGTGATGCGCAGGCCCCGGGCGGTCTCCTTGCCCTCGCTCAGCGCCTTGAACACCTCGATCAGGTAGTTCACATGTGCCTGGGTGTACACGCGCCGCGGGATGGCCAGGCGCACCAGCTCGCGGTCGGCCGGGTGCTCCACGCCGTCGATGCACCGTCCGAACATCACCGAGCCGATCTCCACCCCGCGCACGCCGCCCTCCACGTACAGGCTGCACACGAGCGCCTGCGCCGGAAACTGCGACGGCGGGATCTGCGGGTAGAAGCGCTTCGCGTCGATGTACACCGCGTGCCCGCCGGGCGGCTGCACCGTCTTCACGCCCAGCTCGTTCAGCCCTTTCGCCAGGTAGCGGATGGTGGCCAGGCGGTACTCCAGGTAGCGCTCGTCGAGCACCTCCTCCAACCCCGTCGCCAGCGCCTCGAGGTCGCGCCCCGCCAGGCCGCCGTAGGTGGGGAAGCCCTCCGTCAGGATCAGCAGGTTGCGCGCCTGCTCCGCCACCGTGTCGTCGTTCACCGCCAGGAACCCGCCGATGTTGCCGAACCCGTCCTTCTTGAGGCTCATCGTCGCGCCATCGGCGTAGCTGAACATCTCCTGCGCGATGGCGAGGGGCGTCTTGTCCGCGTACCCAGGCTCGCGCAGCTTGATGAAGTAGGCGTTCTCGGCGAAGCGGCACGCGTCCATGATGAACGGGACGCCGAACTCGCGGTAGAGCGCGCTGACCTCGCGGATGTTCGCCATGGACACCGGCTGCCCGCCGCCCGTGTTGTTCGTCACGGTCACCATGCCGAACGGGACGCGCTTGCCCGAAGCGAGCAGGGCGCGCAGCTTCCCCGTATCGATGTTCCCTTTGAACGGGTGTGTCGAGTCCGGGTCCTTGCCCTCGTCGATGACCAGGTCCACCGCCTCGGCGCCCACGTACTCCACGTTTGCCCGCGTCGTGTCGAAGTGGTTGTTGCTCGGCACCGCGACGCCTGGCCCCGCCATCACGCCGCAGAGGATCTTCTCGGCAGCGCGCCCCTGGTGCGTGGGGATGACGTGCTTGAACCCGAAGATCTCGCGCACCTTGGCCTCGAAGCGGCGGAAGCTGCGCGACCCCGCGTAGCTCTCGTCGCCGACCATGATGGCGCCCCACTGTGCGGAGGACATGGCGCTGGTGCCGCTGTCCGTCAGCAGGTCGATGAGCACGTCGTCGGCGTCGATGCGGAAGGCGTTCCACTTGGCGCGGCGGATGATCTGCTCGCGCTCGTCGCGGGTGGTGAAGCGGAGCGGCTCGACGGTCTTGATGCGGAACGGCTCGATGATCTCTCGCATGGCGTTCCCCTCGCCGGTCGGGATGGGACCATTATCGGTTGATCGTGAGCAGGACTGAGACTCCGCAGGAGAACATGGCGTCGGTAACGAATCCTGTGCTGTACAGGTGGGGGCTCTCGTTGCCCCGGTCGTCCAGGGCAGGTCGGCCGGACGCACGGCCGCCGGAGGGAGATAACATGCGTGCCGAACGTGTGCTGTACGCCGTTCTGGATGAGGACCTCGAGGACCTGTTGAAGTCGTTGGGGCAACTGGAACGCCTCCGGCGCGGAGAGGTGACCTGCGCGGTATGTAGCGCGCCCATGTCAGTTCGGAACCTCCACGCTATAACGGTACTGCCCGATGGCGAACTCAGGTGGCTCTGTCACGACTCGGAGTGCGCGGTCGTCGGGCACGCCTGCCAGGAGAGCTAAGATGCCCCAGCTACCAGTCATCTACTACGTCGCCGGCATCCTGGGTGTGTCCATCATGGCGATGGCCCTCATCTTCCTCGGCATGCTGCTGCTTGCGGCCTACCCCAGCGCCAAGGTGCTAGTTGGTGACTTCTTCCGACTTTTCGGAGTGCTCGGAAAGTGGTTCCGGAGGAAGGCCGTCGAAGCTGAGGTGGAGGGTGTCGTCAACTCGTTCGCCCGGCACCTCAACTCGGATGTTCAGGCCGACATACTGCCGGACTGCCGCGTGCAGTGGGTAAGCCGAGAGAATCACGAGGCTGTCCTTCAGCCCGGATGCACGCTGGTCCGCGTGAGCTTCACCGGACTTGACCGCGACCTGGACACCTACAACGCCGCGTGTCAGTACGTGAGGACCAGCCTTCTCCCGGACACCAAGCCGTTCCTGCGAGCAGCCACTTCTGGTGCCCTCGACTTGCTGATGGTCCGGATACTGCTTACGTACGGGAAGCGCGCCGCCCTAAGGGTGTTCAATCAACGGGCTCGCGACCATGATGCAGCCACGTTGGACGCCTACGAGCGTCTCTCGGAGAGTGATCGCCGCGGTCTGTTCAGGCACATGCTGCTCAGCGAGCTGAGTGCCTACGGTGACCTTGTTGCCGACCACACGCCAGGACCAGCCCTTGAGGAGGAGACCGAGCGGTTCCTCTCCTGGTTCAATGATCTGGTGATGCGCGAATGGCGGGAGAGGATCACGCTCCACTTCCGGAGTGAGCACTTCAACGTCGGGATCATTCTGGTGGCCGATGGTGAGGTCTATGGTAAGCACGGGATCAGGCCCTATGTCAGCAGAGCGCATCAGTACGCGACAAGCGGGTGTAGCAGCCTCTACCTGCTGGCCCGTGGCGGCAGGAAGAGCCACGTGGCTGACGAGGTGGTGCGGGACCTGTGCAGGAACGCTGGCTTCTCGGTGAGCAGGCGGTCCTCGGCGGTCGTTACTGGCACGCGGGACGACGAGGTAGTCGTCACGTGTATAGCGATTAGGGCCGATGCCACTGCGGTGCAGCTTGACGCATGGTGTCACTTGGCACAGGACCATGCGCGCGGCCAGCGGGCCCAGGCGCTGGTTGAGGCGGTCTGGCGAGACGGGGCGTGCGTAGATGTCTACGGCCTGAAGACCGAGATCCCCATCGACCAGCTGTCCGGCGTTGCGCTCCACGACGCCGCCCGCTTCATCGAGCGTGACTCTACCCTCCTCGTCGATGTTCTGGAGTGCGATCCAGCCAACGGCGTGCTGCGCCTCAGCAACGCAGGTACCGAGACTGACCCCAAGCAGCTGATCGACAAGCTCCATGGGTATGCCCAGGAGGAGCAGCTAGCGGTTGTGCTTCGCTACACGGGCTACGGAGCCTACGAGAGCGGCCTAGTCGTCTCACTGGTGCTTGAGGAGCGGCCGATCGAAGGCTTCGTGCCTCGCTCCGGCGCTACGTATAGCCGCTTCGCACCGCTCTCGACCAAGTACCCCGTTGGCACGTCGATCCACGTGGTGTTGGAGCGCTATGATCCCGAACGGGGAACGTACAGATGCAGAGTTGCAGGCCTGAGCGACCCTTGGGAAGGTGTCGCACGCTACGCGGAGGGGCAGCGTGTGCACGCCGTGGCCCAGGAGATAACCGAGTACAGGGTGGTCTGTGAGCTCGTCGAGGGCCTGGAGGGAGTGATCCATGTCGACGAGCTCTCGTGGGACGGGCGCGAGCACAACGATGCCCGCATCCGCGAGGTCAGCGTGGGAGACACCATTGAGGCCGTCGTCGTCAACCACGATCACTCTCGGCGACAGATCCAGCTCAGCGTGAAGAGGCTGGCGACCAGCCCTGTTGAGGCATATTGCGCTCGCAGCGCGGGTACCCGGGTGCTCGGGGAGGTGACGGCCGTGCTCGGGCGTCGTGCCGAAGTAGCGTTGCTGCCAGACCGCGTACGCGGGGTCTTGCCGATAGGCGAGGTGTCCTGGCACTATTGCTCGGGTGTCGATCGACTACTTGAGGCAGGCCGACAGATCCAGGTCCTCGTACGGGAGTACGACGGCGACCACGACTGCGCCGTAGTCAGCATGAAGAGACTCGCTGATAATGCGTTTGAGGAGTTCTTGCGGCAGCATGAGGCCGGTTCGCAGGTGGTGGCTACAGTGGTTGGGCACTGGGAGGACCGCGTCCTGGCTGAGGTGCGGTTTGGCGATCGGGTGGTCCAGTCCTACATTCACCGTTCAGAAGTATCATCAGTTGTCTGGGTTGACGCTGAGACGATCGGTGCTGTGCTGCCTGTCGGCTCGGCCTGGCACTGCGTCGTGAAGCCGCCCGATCGGCGGGCCGGAGTGGTAGAACTCAGCAGGCGTCGATACCTCGACATTAGCGTCGACAGAGCAGAATATGGGGCAGTGCACTTGGTGCGTGCGCATCGCGGACGGCAGGGCAACTGGTGTGGCTACTCGGATACGATCGAAGGGGTGCTCGTCGAGACTGGCCGCAAGGGTGTCCTGGCGGGCTCGGAGTACGAGGTGGTCGTGGCTCGGCGCGGCGGCTCGGGCGGGCGACCCGAACTCGCCATAGCCTAGTGCGGTGCATCCTCAGGACTGCCGCCGCTGTCCACGTCTGGACCGCCCGGTCCCGCTCCTCAGTCAGCCAGCGCCAGCAGGTCCTTCAGCACACGCGGTACGGCGGCGGCCGCGTCTTCCTCTGCCTCGTACTCCAGGTGCAGGTAGCCGCGGTAGCCGGCCTCGCGCAGGATGCCCACGATGCGGGGCAGGTCGGCGGCCTCGCGCACGCCGGGGCGGTGCATCTCCGTCTTCACGTGGGTGGTCACCGTGTAGGGGGCGAGCCGCGCCAGGTCGGCGTACGGGTCGGGAGTGTGGAAGTTGCCCGTGTCCATGTTGACGCCGAACCACTCGGAATCGACCTGGCGCACGATCTCAAGCATGCCCTCGGGCAGGGCCACCACGCCGCCGTGGTTCTCCAGCGCGAGCACCAGGCCGCGCTTGCCGGCCTCCGGGCACAGCTCCCGCAGGCAGTCCACGACCCAGCCGCGCGCGGTGCTCTCGTCCACACCCTCCGGCGCCGGCCCGGCGAACACGCGGATGTACCGTCCGCCCAGCTCCGGCGTCAGCTCGATCCACCTGCGGACCAGAGCCAACTGCTTCTCGCGGTCCGGCCCCGGCGGCAGCGCGAACGTGTTGCCCACTGCTGTGCCGGTGATGTCGAGCCCCAGCATCCAGGCGCGCCGGGCGAGGCGGTGCAGGGAGCCGGGCGTGATCGGCTCGGGGAAGTAGTACGAGGTCAACTCGACGCCGTGGATGCCGATCTCGGCGGCACGATCGAGGAAGCCCTCCATCGCCATCGCCGGCGCCAGCTTGCCGGTCAGGTAGTCGCGGTACGAATAGGCGCAGCACCCCACGCGGAGGCACGACCCTCCCACACGCTGCGGCCTCGCCGGCTCAGACGACGGAGACATGGCCACCTCCCTCGCATCTCAACGTAACGGGCGGGCACCCCGCCGTTCGACCTTCGACTTTCGACCTTCGACCGCCGTTCGCCTATTCCCCACGTCCCACCACCGCCGAGATCCGCTCGCAGTGCTGCACGAGCCGCGAGAAGTTGCGCGGGTTCAGCGACTGCGCGCCGTCCTTGATCGCCTTGTCCGGCTGCTCGTGCACCTCGATCAGCAGGCCGTCCGCGCCGCAGGCCACCGCAGCCTTCGCCATCGGCACCACCAGGTTCCAGTGCCCCGTGCCGTGGCTCGGGTCGACGATGACGGGCAGGTGCGAGAGCTGCTTCACGGCGGGCACCGCGGAGAGGTCCAGCGTGTTGCGCGTGTGCGTCTCGAAGGTGCGGATGCCGCGCTCGCAGAGCATGACGTCGTGGTTCCCGCCGAGGTAGATGTACTCGGCCGCGTGCAGCCACTCCTCGATCTTGGCCCACATGCCGCGCTTCAGCATAACCGGCTTGCGCGCCATGCCCACCTCGCGCAGCAGGTCGTAGTTCTGCATGTTGCGGGTGCCGATCTGCAGGATGTCGGCGTACTCGCACACCTTGTCGACGTTGCGTGGGTCCATCACCTCGGTGATCACCGGCATGCCGGTCGCCTTCGAGACGGCCTGCAGGATCTCCAACCCCTCGAGGCCGAGGCCCTGGAACGAGTAGGGGGAGGTGGTGGGCTTGAAGGCGCCGCCGCGCAGGATGTGGGCGCCTGCGGACTGGACCGAGCGGGCGACGGCGAGCGTCTTCTCGTAGTCCTCGATCGTGCACGGCCCGGCCATGTACACGACCTTGTCGCCGCCGATCACCACGTCTCCCACCGTGATGCGAGTGGGCTCCGGCTGGAAGTCGCGGCTGACGAACTTGTAGGGGCGGATGATCGCGATGACGCGCTCGACGTAGTCCAGGCTCTCGAGCTGCTGCTGGTAGGCGAGCTTGTCCGCCTCCGGCACGCCGACCGCGCCGATGACGGTGCGCTCCGTGCCGTAGATCGGGTGGACCCCGTATCCCCAGTCCTGGATGCGCTGCTCGACGTCGTGTATCTGCTCCGCGGTGGCGCGTGGCGCCATCACGATGATCATGTCGCGTTTCCCCCTCTACCCGGACCGGCTTCTGCTACGATGCGGCCAGGACTTCCTTGAGCGCGCCGATGAAGCGGGCGTTCTCGTCCGGCGTGCCGATCGTGACGCGGATGAACTGCTCCGTGCCTGGGCTGTCGAACGCCCGAACGATGATCCCGCGCCGCATCAGCCCGTCGGCGACCGTCGAGGCACTCCGCCCCGTGTTGAACCACAGGAAGTTCGCCTCGGACGGCGCATGCTCCAGGCCGAGTTCGTCGAACGCCGCCTGCAGTTGGCGCTTGCCCTGCGAGTTGACGCGTGCCGAGCGCTCCAGATGCGCCGTGTCCAGCAGCGCGGCGCACGCGGCGGCCTGGGCGATGAGGTTCACGTTGAACGGTTCGCGCACCTTCTCGATCAGACGCACGATCTCGGGGCGCGCAATGCCGTATCCGACGCGCAGCCCGGCGAGCCCGAAGATCTTGGAGAACGTGCGGAGCACGACCGCGTTCTGACCGTTCCGTACGTATTCGATGGTCTCGGGGTACTCCCGCGACTCGATGTAGCCGTGGTAGGCCTCGTCGAACACCACGACGCAGCGCTCCGGCACCTGGTCCATGAACCGGTCCGCCTCGGCCTGTGTCACGATGGTGCCCGTCGGGTTGTTCGGGTTGGCGATGAAGACCATGCGCGTGCGGTCCGTGAACAGGGCCGCCATCGCGTCCAGGTCCAGTGTGTGGTTGCGCACGGGGGCCTTGCGCAGCGGAGCATCGTGCATGATGGCCGCGGCGTCGTAGCGCGAGAACGTGGGGTCGCCTTCGATGACCTCGTCGCCCGGGGCCAGGAACGCGACGCCCAGGAAGTGCAGCAGCTCGTCGCTCCCGTTGCCGAAGAACAGGTGGTCGGCCGGCACGTTGTGGTAGGCCGCGAGAGCCTGGCGCAGGTCGTGCGCGGACCCGTCCGGATAGAGGTGGACGGTCTCGGCGAAACGGTGGATCGCCTCGATGGCGCGCGGCGACGGGCCGAGCGGGTTCTCGTTCGAGGCGAGCTTGATGACGTCGGTGAGTCCCAACTCGCGGCGGACCTCGTCGATGGGCTTGCCCGGCTTGTACGGCACGAGCGACTCGACGTTTGGTCCGACGACGGGCGCGGGAATGGCTGTGGAACGGCTCAAGAGGCACCCCCAGACGGTGGCTTGCAGTGTGGTCAGTGTACCACACCGGCCGTGAGCCCGCCCCTCGCGCGCGGGCGCGCCGGAGGACACGGGCCGCTCGGCGGCGAAATGGCGCGTGCGCTGGGTGGGCCGCGGCGTACCGGCCCGATGCTCCGGCAGCAGGACGAGGACGCCGGGCGCTCGCGTGACCAGACTGATGGTGGAAGGCGCCGGTCGTGATCGTCTTGCTGGGTCCACACTCGTCGGGCGGCGCGCCTGAGGGGGCGCCGCACTCCTGGAGCAATGCTCGATGCCGCCGCCGCTCCTAGACGATCGCGCCGCAGCCGCTCCGCCCGACGGTCGAGCTGGCGGCGCTTCGCCGATCCTGCCCCCCTGGACTGCCGCCGCCGGCGCGCTGGTGCTGCTGCACTCGCTGGCCGCATCGCGCTGGCCGGGCGTCGGCATCCCGTGCCTCTCGCGAGTGCTGCTGCACCTGCCGTGTCCGGGCTGCGGCCTAACGCGGGCGATGGCGGCTGCGTGGCGTGGTGACCTATGGGCGTCGTTCACCTACCACCCGCTCGGCCTGCCGGTCATGATGCTGAGCGCGTTCCTGCTGCTCCATCGTGTCTGCCCTCCGCGGTGGCGGCTGCGCCGCGCGCTGGATCGTGGGGCCATCTTGCTGACGAGGCCGCAGTCCCTGTGTGCCGCGATCGGCCTGCTGTTGGGAACGTACGCCATGCGCGTAGTGATGTCTGTCCTCGGACACGGCGTGTTCCGGTGGTAACGGGTAGTGGGACGCGCGACGGCGGGGGCGGAGCAGTGCTCGTGCGCGTATAGCTGGAGTGAGGGCCGGTGGTCGCCCGCCGGACCGGGCTGGCTCGCGCGTTCGGACACGCTCTCGCAGGTGCAGGACTCGCAGACCTGAGCACGGCGGGTGCGCCTGCTCATAATGAGAATGCAATGAGAAGCGATCCGGATGTCGTCTACATCGGCTTCATCCTCGGACACGGGGGCGATGCGCTGCAGTTGCTCGACCTCGCGATCGGCGTGTCTGCCCGCGGCGGACGCGTCCGTATCGTCGTGCCCGATCTGCCAACCACCGTCAAGTTCGGCGAACGCTGCCGCGCGCACAACCTGCAGGTGGTTCGCACCCCGCTGATCGATGTGGACATGCACCACTCGCGCCAGAGCCTGTTCTCGCTGCTGCGCGTGTTCCATGCGCATCGCGCTCCGATCGTGCACATCCACACGGGCGACGTGTGCCTGCCGCGCCTGGCCATCCTGGCGATGGACATCCTGCGGCTCCCGCGGGTCATCGTCACGTCGCACAGCCCGTACGACACGCTGGATCCCGCTGGACGCCGCGCCCGGTTCTGGGCCTCGGCGGCCCGTCGCCGCATCCATGTGGTCGTCTCCCCTTCGGTCCACGGACGCGCGACGCAGTTGAGCTACGGCGTGCCCGAGGATCGCGCGGCCACGATCCACAACGGCGTCGACACTGGCCGCTACGGCTCCGGGAGCGCGGAGGCGGCCCGAGCAGCCCTCGGCGTGGGGCCCGAGGCGCGGCTGGTGGTGTTCACCTCGCGCATCGACGCCCAGAAGCGCCCGCTGGAGGCTGTCCAGGCGTTCGCGCGGATCGCGGGCGAGTTCCCGGACGCGCTGCTTGTGTTCGTCGGGAGCGGCGACCACGACGCAGCCGTATTGGACGAGGCGCAGCGCCTCGGAGTCGATCGGCGCGTGCGGATGGTGGGCTACCAGAGCAACGTGCCGGACTGGCTCGCCGCGGCGTCGGTGTGGATCCTCCCGACGGAGAGCGAGAACTTCAGCCTTGCCGTGCTGGAAGCGTTCGCGGCCGGATGCCCCATCCTCAGCACGCTCTGCCCGGGCAACGACGAGATCCTGCGGAATGGCGAGAACTCGGTCGCGGTCCCGGTTGGCGACGTGGACGGCCTGACGGATGGCCTTCGACGGTTGCTGGGCGACGAAACGCTCCGCACCAGGTTGGGGGCAGCCGCGCGTGCCGAGTCGCGGAACTTTGCGGTCGATGTCGCTGTCGAGAAGTATATTGCGAAGTACCGGGAGATGGCCGAGGCGCCATGGATGGGTGCCCGCCCGTAGAGTAGCCGAGGCGGCGGCTGCACGGCAGACAACGGGGAGTGCTCCGCGGCCCGCGCTGTCGGAGCGTCGGCGCGCGATCCGTGTGTGACGCCTCGATTCGCCGCGGCGCCCGCTGGAACGCCAGTGGATTCCGCGTCGTAGCATTCCAGTATGCTGCCATGCTGCACCGGTGGTTGCCGATGCTGGCGATTCGGTGGATTGGCGGCTGCCGCACGTGGCGGCGGCCAAGCCACGAGGAGGAGCCCCGGCGATGCCGGTGGCGGCGAGCCTTGACGGTATGCGCGCTGGAGCCCGCGACGTGGACGCGGGACGGGACGCCGAGCTGCGCCGTCGGTGATCCGATTGCACCGGCGCGGCGGGCGGCTCGCGCTGAGCCAGCGAGGCATGCGGATTTGGTGGGTGCGGCAGTCCAACGGCTGCCTCTGCCGGGGCCCCGGCTGCTTGTCGACGGGAGTTCTGCAGCCGATAGGGGCCACCCGTCTGCTCGATCTGAGCGCGCCTTTCGGCCCCTGAGGAGGACTGACCTGTGACGGATTCCCCGAAGATCGGGATAATCGGATGGTATGGGCACGGCAACGACGGCGATGAGCGCATCCTGTACTGCCTGCGCCAGTGTCTAGCGGGCGCCCGGCTCGTGGTGCTCTCCGGCCTCCACGAGGTGGCTTCGCGGCGCGCCGAGCTCGAGGCGTGCGACTTCGTCCTCTTCGGCGGCGGCGGCCTCGTCCTCAGGCGGTTCGGGGTGTACGCGTCGGCCATTGCGGATCTGCGTGTCCGTTTCGGGTGCGTCGGCATTGGCGTCAGTGCCATACACCGGGATAACCGCCAGTTGGCGCAGGTCTTGCTGGCCAAGTCCGAGTTCGTCCTGGTGCGTGACGCTCGTAGCTGGGATCTGCTTGGGCGAGATCCCAAGATCGTGGTTGGGCCGGATCTGACCTTCCTGTGCCCGTTCCCAGTCGCCGAGCCACAAGCCAGCGACGACACCTGTGGTGTCAACCTGCGTCCCTGGCCGTTCTGGTTGCTTTCCTGTAACTCGCCTGCCGATCGGGCGATGGCGCGCCTGAACCGGCGCGCGAGGTGGCTGGCGCGCGCGTATCCGCTTCGCAGGTGGGAGCCGGAGCCACCGGTGCGCGTGCTTCGCGAGTTCTTTGAGCATCTTGTTCCGGTCGCGATGTATGCTGAGGCGGGCCAGCAGAGCGATGCCGAAGTGCTCGGCCAGTACGTGGGCGAACCGGATCACCGCGAGGCATCGGAACTGATCGGCCGGCAGCCGTATCTGTGCGGCATGCGGCTGCACTCGCTCATCTTCGCGTGTCAGACCGGAACGCCGTTCGTGTCTCTGAGCTACCAACCGAAGAACGCGGTGTTCTGTTCGTCGATCGGTATGGAGCGCTACTCCGTGCCGCTCGGCGATCTCAAGGCGCTGCGGCATGCCGTTCAGGATCTGCGGGCATCGCGCGATGCCGTCCGGCAGCGGCTCATCGAGGCGCGCGACAGGAACGTTGCTGAGATAACGCATATCATGGGCGACATCCGTGCGCGCGTGATGGGTGGGGAGGCCTAACCGGACATGCTGGTGTCGATCGTGCTGCCGACGCACAATGGCTCCCGCTATCTCGCCGAGTCCGTCCGTAGCTGCGTTGGCCAGACGTTCACCGACTGGGAGTTGATCATCGTCGACGACTGCTCCGACGATGGCACGCCGCAGGTCATCGCAGAACTGGAAGCGGCCGACAGCCGCATTCGGTCGATTAGGAACGACCCCAACCGGCGGTTGCCGGCCTCTCTGAACATCGGTTTCGCTGCCGCGCGAGGCGATCTTCTGACCTGGACATCGGACGACAACCGGTACCGCCCAGATGCCCTGGCCCGGATGGTTGACCACTTGTTGCAGCACCCCGATGTGGGACTGGTGTACGCCGACTGGGATATCATCGACGGCGAGGGAGTGAACCGAGGGCAGGGCTGGCTGGGCGATGTCGGCGAGATGGGCTACCGAAACGTGGTCGGCGCCTGCTTCCTCTATCGCCGGTGCGTGCTGGAGCAGGTCGGCAACTACGCGGAGGACCTCTACCTGGCGGAGGACTACGACTACTGGCTCAGGATACTCTCCAAGTACCCGATCGCGAGAATCCGCCGCTGTCTTTACGACTACCGCGTGCACTCGTCGTCCCTCACGACCACTCAGTCGGAGGGCGTTCGGGCGGCGACGGCGGCTACTCTGAGGCGCCACATCGAGGCGCTTGCCAAGACCGCACCTCATGTCGCGGCGCAGGGCCACATGCACCTCGCACGGGATGCGCGCGACGGAGGCGACGAGCACACGATGCGCGCCCACGCGATCTCGGCATTCCGGCTGGCGCCACTCGTGCCGCTGAACTGCCACAGGGGCGTTCTGGCCGATCTCATGCTCGGATGCCGGGCTGCTGCGAGGCTGCGCAAGGCGGTGGGCTGCGCGCGGTCGGGCCGATCCGGATGATGTACGGACGCCGTGGGGGCATACGCCTCCGCACCCGTCCGGTACCGATCACGCAGAGAGCAACCTGACGGCGGATCTTGCTCGTATGGGGGGCGACCCGGCGCGCCGAGGGGCACCGGTGCAGGCCGATACCCCTCCGGCCATCGAACGCAGGACCGGTCCAGATACGTACGAGCAAAGCAGACCGCCTCTTTATGGGAGGGACTGCCCCGTGCCGACCGAGACCAGAGACCAGACGAACCCGGGGCGAGCGGCGCCGCGCCTCCGGTGCGGACCGGACGCGGGGCGAGGAAGGCCGCACGTATGCTACCTCGCCTACTTCTTCCGTCCCGGGCAGATGGTGGCTTGCGTCCGCACGTGGAACACGGCCAGACAGCTCAGGTTGCTGGGCTGGAACGTCACGGTCATCACCCTCGACCCGACGATGTACTGGAGCGCAGAGCCCGACGAGCCCGTTGCCGAGAACCTCGAAGCTCTCGGCATCCGGCGGGTGCGGACGCGTGACGCGGTGCCCGCGCTCGGGCCGACCTGCGTAAGGCAATCTACCACGCTTCGAGCCCGGATCGTTGCGAAGGCGCGCCGCGCCCTTGCGGAGGTTCGGCGCGAGTTGCCGTACTCCGGCTGGACCGAGCCCTGCCTCGAAGCCGACGCCGCCCTGCCTGCCGGGTCCGTCGACCTCGTGCTGGCGACCGGCTCGCCGTTCGCCTCGTTCCCCCTCGCCCAGCGGATAGCCGCACGGCATGGGTGCCCCTACGTTCTAGACTACCGGGATCTGTGGACCGGCGATCCGCACTACCCTGTTGCGCGCTGGCAGACGACGGTCGAGGCGTCTGTGCTTCCAGGCGCGAGCCTGATCACAACCGTCTCCGATCGCTGCGCCAAGGTGCTCGGCGAGCGTTTCGGCATCGCCGACAAGGTGCAGGTGCTCACCAACGGGTTCGATCCGGACAACCTCAGCAACGTGACGCCGACAGACTTCGGCCATCCGGCGGTCGTGTACGCCGGCAGCCTCTACCCGCCGACGCGGTCCATCGAGCCCGTGATGGCGGCACTGGCCCGCATCGAGGCGATGCCTGCCGCCAATGGGTCGAGCCACAAGCTGCACTACTACGGCATCCGGCCGGATCATGTGCTGTCGGCCGCCCGGAAGTGGCGGGTCGGCCATCGAGTCGAGTACCACGGCTCGGTGCCGCGGCCGGAAGCGCTCTCGGCCGAACGCGGCGCCGCCGCCACCGTGGTCATCACCGATGTGCGCGACACCGCGAGCGATGCTGTGCTGGGGATCGTGACGGGCAAGCTGTTTGGGGCCATTGGCATGGGCACGCCCGTGGCGCTCATCACTCCTCGCGGGTCGGACGCTCAAGGGGTGCTGGCCCGCGCCGGTGGCGGCCGCAGTTTCACCGGCAGCGACATCGATGGCATCGCTAGGTACCTGTGGGAGCGCTTCACTTCGCCGAGGCCGGTTCCCGGCGATGCCTCCGAGTTCTCCTGGGAGCACCTGGGACGGCGCCTCGATGGCCTGCTCCGATCCGCACTGACCTTGGCGGCGTTCCTGCCGGCCTTCGGTCTCAGCCTGGCCACGAGCGCTGCGTAGCCGGCTGCACTCTCTCTGCCCGGCGCGGCGCTGCCGGAACCGGGGATAAGGAGGCGCGCCCGATGCGCAAGGTGGTGACGGTCGTAGGGGCGAGGCCGCAGTTCGTCAAGGCGTCCGCTGTCTCGCGTGAGTTGCGGCCGCGGGCCACCGAGGTGCTGGTGCACACCGGCCAGCACTACGACGAGAGCATGTCGGGCGTCTTCTTCCGCGAGTTGGGCATCCCGGAGCCTGACGTGAACCTGGGCGTGGGATCCGGACCGCACGGCCGGCAGACTGGCGCCATGCTTGCAGGCGTGGAAGAGGTCCTGCTGCGGGAGAGCCCCGACTGGCTGCTGGTCTATGGCGACACCAACAGCACCCTCGCGGCGGCGCTGGCCGCGGCGAAGCTCCACATCCCCGTCGCGCACGTCGAAGCCGGCGTCCGCAGCTACAACCGGCTCATGCCCGAGGAGATAAACCGGGTACTGACCGATCAGATCGCCGATCTGCTGCTGTGTCCCAACGCCGGCGCGGTGGAGAACCTGAAGCGCGAGGGGGTCGTGGCCGGCGTCCACGAAGTGGGCGACGTGATGATGGACGTCCTGCTGCACTACCGCCCGGTGGCCTTGCAGCGGGCCGATGCCCTCGGCGCGTGGGGCGTCTCGCCGGGGGGCTATGCGCTCCTAACGCTCCACCGGGCCGAGAACGTGGACGATCCCCAGAGGCTGCGCGACCTGCTGGCGGCGATCGGCCGGATGCGCATCTCGGTGGTGTTCCCCGCGCACCCTCGCACCGTGGGCCGTATCCGCGAGTTCGGGCTCGATGCCCTGCTCTCATCGGGCTACGTGGTCCTCGATCCCGTAGGGTATCTCGACGCGATCACGCTTGCGGCGAACGCGCGCATCGTGCTCACGGACTCGGGTGGGGTGCAGCGCGAGGCATGCTTCTTGGGCACGCCCTGCATCGTGCTGCGGGCCGAGACCGAGTGGCCGGAGTTGGTGGGGTCGGGCGCCAGCCGCCTGCTCGGCCCCTCCTTCGATGCCCTGCTGAGGGAACGATGGGAGGGGTGGGGGCCCAGCAGCGGGGGCGATGCGGCGGGCGCCGGGGCTTCGCGCCGCGTCGCGGAACTGCTGGTGGGCTGAGTCGCGCATGCCGCGCGGGGGAGCCCTCCGGGTTCGGGCACAAGCCCCCCGGGGCGACGCTACCGTAGGTGCTGCGTCAGCAGGGCCACCGTGTTCTCCCTCAGGCGGTCGACGCTGAACTCCGTCCGAATTCGCTCCAGGTTGGCCGCGCCCACTTCGCGCCGCAGGTCCGGGTCCCGCGCTAGCCGCAGGATATGGTCGGCGAGCGCGTCCGCGTCGCCGGCCGGCGCCAGCAGGCGGTGGTTCGGCTCAGATACGGCCAGCCGGATGCCGGCGATATCGGTGCCCGCCACGGCTAGGCCCAGCGCCATGCACTCCAGCACGCCGTTTGGGCATCCCTCGCTCACCGAGCTGAAGACGGACAGATCCGTCGCGCCGAGAAGCGGGCCGATGTCGGCCATCGCTCCGGTCTGCAACACCGAGCCCGCGATGCCCAACTCCTGGGCGAGCTGCTCGATGCTCTCCGAGGTGCCGCCAGGCGCTCCAGCCAGCACCAGCCTGGCCGGCCGCCCCTCGGCCGCAAGCGCTCGCGCGACCTTCGCCCACGCTCGGACGAGGGTCGCGTGGTCCTTCTTGTTCGTCAGGTTGGCCACCATGCAGGCAAGCACGCCCTCGGGGGGAACTCCGAGCCGCGTGCGCCAACTCGCGGACTCCTCGCTCCGGTCGGGCACCACGATGCCGTTGCGGATGATGTGGACCTTCTCGCGGGCCGCGCCGAGACGCTCGACCAATAGGTCCCGTCCGCCCTCGTGTTCGCGACAAAGAGGGGCGTGAGGCGCACCGCGGCGCGGGCCAGCCGCCCGTTGCCGAGGTCGAGCCCCTCGTCGCGCTGGTTCCAGACGCACAGGCGCGCCCCGGTCAGCCTCCAGACGAGGCCGCATGAGACGTTCGGGTGGGCGATGTAGGGGAGAAGCAGATCCGGCTTCGCCTGGCGCAGCTCGCGCGCGAACCGGAGGTAGGTTGCCGGCCAGGCCGGTCCGCACGCTGTCGTTGGGGGGGCGACCTGCCGCCACGGCAGACCGGCCGCCTCGCAGTGCTCCGATACCGGGCCGGGACCGGCAAAGCACCAGACCTGCACGTCGGCGCCCTCGACAACGCGCAGCTCGCGGGCCAGCCGAATCGCCTGGCGCTCTGAGCCGCCCAGGTAGGGGCTCTTCAGCACGACGATCGTGCGCAATCCGGCCATCGGGCCGCCTGGTCGGTCGGATGCTCTGCTCAAGCTCGGACGGTTCCTTGCCCTTGGGATGCAGCCGGTCTGCGCTCCATGGCCCGGCGGCGCACATGCAGAACGCACGAGAGCGCGACGTCCACCGCGCTGCGCCGTCGACGGCCGTAGTTGGCCATCACGGAGGCGGCCGACACAACGCGCTTCTCGTACGCCGCAAGATCGGAATCGAACATCGCTTCGTCGGCCTCGCCCCACTGGCTATGGTGGTAGCACACCGTCCACACCCCGCGGGAGCGCGGCCGGAACTTCCACAACTGCTGCGGTATCCACAGCATGCCGTCACGGGCGCGGAACGGGTACAGCGAGAACCCGTCGCTGATCGCGCGGATGCCCCGTTCGAGCAGCAGCCGCACCGTGACGCGATCGAAGGAGTGGGCGGGCGCCACCCACAAGTCCGGATGCACCCGCTCCCGGTCGAACACGGCCAACGCCCGGTCGAGCTTCTCGGCCTGCCTCGCTTCGGCGAGACCGGCGAACTCGCTGCGCGCATGTAGCCTCAGGATACCGGAATCCGTCGTCTCGTAGACGTGCTGATAGCCGTGGAGCCCGATCGTCCAGCCCATCGCCTGCCACCGCCGAACGTGATCCCAGAAGCCGGGGTCGGGCGCATTGACCGCGAGCTTGGCGTCCTGGTTGTCCGGCACGACGGCAAGGATCGGCGCCAGGTTCAGCCCAACGAGCGCCTGCTCGATCCTGGCCCAGATCGCCCAGTCCATCGTCGGGCAGATATCGTCGAACCGCAGCAGGTACTGCGCGGCCCCGATCTCGGTCGGCTGCAATGCGGCGCCCCTTGTCGCCAAACCGGCGGACCTCACGCGTTGCCTGTCCGTCGTCACCGGGCCAGCACGCTCCGGAATGTGCGCGCGAACCCCGCACCCATCTGCTCCCAGGATCGGCTGCCGCGCATCTCCTCGGCGTTCCGCTGACCTGCGCTGCGCACGGCGTCGAGGTGCGCGCCACACCAGTCCAGCGCGGCCGCGAAGGCCTCCGGCGATCTCTCCCGCAGGATCAAGCCGTTGTCGCCGTCGCGCACCAGTTCCGGTACGATGCCCACATCCGTGCAGACCGGGAAGCACCCAGCCGCCATCGCCTCCATCAGTGGGAGCAGCTGCCCCTCGTGCCGCGAGGCGACGAGGAAGACATCCAGGCCGTTGTAGAACGCGTTCATCCGTTCATGCCGCACGCCCCCGGGCGCGATCTGCAGGTTGCACTTGCCCTCGCAGGCCGGCCGCATGATATCGTTCAGACCCTTCACCGGATCGCGCGCACAGCCCGCCCAGCCGACAGCCATCGGCCCGCTGCGCCGCCGGATGCACCTGAATCGGTCCGAGTTGTAGCCGCGCGGCAGGTGGATCACGCCCGGATGCCGGTCCTTGAGCGCCTCGGCGAGCCGCAGCGACGTGCAGGCCACCGTGCCGGCGTCCTGCAGATACCGCGAGGCCAACTCAGCCGGAGTGCAGGGCCCCCACAGCGGATCGTCCTCCCAACGGTGGCTGCTCACCTGTTTGATGACCCGCTCCGTCGGGAATCCGTAGCGCTGGAACTCGGACTCGCCCCAGAAGAACAGGAAGACCAGGTCGTAGTTCCCAGCCAGGATCGTCGGGCGGTCACGGGTATAGCGTATCGCGAACCGGAACTCGCCGGACAGGCACCCGTCCATGTCCCTCGCGGCGAAGTCGAATGCCCAGCCAGGCTGATCGGCGAGGAGCAGCACGCGAGGCACAGCGCGTACGCCCCGCTCGGATGCCGCCCGAACACGTTCGGCTGCGTTGGCCATCAGCCGGCGTCGTAGGCGGTGCACCCTCACGATCAGCTTGGGTTTCGGTACGGGGAGTGGTGGCATGAACGGCGCCTCTGGCTGGAGTCTGGCCGTGGGGCTGTCTGCTCGACGCGAGGCCAGCGGGGCCAGCGGCTTGCCTCACTCGAACGTGACGCCCCAGGCCGAGTAGAAGACCGAGCGTATGAACGGCTCGGCTGCGTTCGACGGCAGCATCCCGCTCAGCGGCGACTCGGCGAACTCTGCGAGGGTCCAGACCGGGCGAGGCCATGTGCGGCCCTTCGGCGGCGCACACGTCGTGCCGAGCTTGCGCGACGTATCGCCGTTCGGGTCCATCGAGAGGAGCAGCTCGAGGATCTGGTTCATGTCGGCCAGGCGCAGCCCGGCTTCTTCGGCCTGTCCTGCCGCCGCGGCAGCCCGGAACCGGCCGGAAGCCTGCAGGAGGCGCGACTCGAGCGCCTCGAGGGCCATGCGCACGCGGTCCTCGGGGGCCGACGCAGCCTGCGGCGGAGCGGCCGGCGCTGCGGGAGCTGCCTCGACCGGTGCCGACTGGGCCGGCGCGGGTGGAGTCGGCGGGGCGGGCGGCTTCGGTGTGGCGCGGCGCGGCGGGCGCTTGACTGCCGGCGGAGTGGCGGGGGCAGCCTGTTCTTCCGTGGCCGGCGCGGGCGGCGCGGCGTCGGTCGGGGTGGGGGCGGGCGCCTCGTCGGCCGGGCATGCGGCCGCCTCGGGCTCCGGCTCGATGGTCGACACCCCGTCGATCAGCGCGCCGAACTCGAAGGAGTCCGCCTCTCTGCGGAGGCGCTGCTGCAGCGATCGGAACCTATCCGCCCGCACGCGCGATGACCTCCTCCGCGAGCGCGTCGTAGTTCTGCGCCCCGGACGCACGCCGGTCGAACAAGATAATCGGCATCCCCTCGACCTCGGACTCCGAGAGGCGCACGTTCTTGTGGATCACGGTCTCAAACACCTTGTCGCCGAACCGCTCCCGGATCTCCGCCGCGATGGTCTGGTGCAGCCTGGTGCCGCGCTCAACCATCGTCAGCAGCACGCCCAGCAGCTCCACCTTGAACCGGAGGCTGCGCGTCAGGCGCACGATCTGCTTGTTCAGCGTGTCCATACCGGCGAACGCGTAGAACTTCGGCTCGGTCGGGATCAGCAGGTGGCTGCTCGCTACGATGGCGTTCTCGGTCAGCGTGCCCAGCGACGGCGGGCAGTCGATGAGGATCCAATCGTACTTGTGGGCCGCGTCCAGCGACTCCAGAGCGTTGCGAAGCCGGTACGCCTTGTCGGCCATCGGCGTCAGCATCACCTCGGTGTTCGCCAGGTCGAGGTGGCCGGGCGCCAGGAAGAGCGGCAGGTCCGAGATCTGGACCAGGATCGTCGAGAGGGGACACTCGTCTGGGTCCAGCAGCACGTTGTGCAGCGCCGTCGGAAGGGTGTACCACTCCACGCCAAGGCCGAGCGTCAAGTTGGCCTGCGGGTCCAGGTCGATCAGGAGCGTGCGGTAGCCGCGCGAGGCGAGGCAGGCGCCGAGGTTGGCGGTGGTCGTGGTCTTGGCCACGCCGCCCTTCTGGTTCACGATGGCGACGATGTTCATCGGGCATCCGCCTGGGCGCCGTCCGCGCCGGTCTGAGCGAGTTGCAGTCGCGAGGCGTCCACGGTCAGAGTGCCGAGGGGGTTGTAGCAGGTCCGCGGCCGGAGCTGCACCTGGCGGCTCGCACCCATCGGGCGTCCGGAGACGACGAAGATGCCGTTGCGCAGGTCGTCGAGGAACGCCATGTACTCCTCCGACGCGTCCTGGTCCTCGTGAATGCGCAAGCGGGTCAGCTCGACGATGGTCCTCCAGAGCTGCGTGGAGGGGTCCACCGCCCGGTCGCCGCGGCGGAACTGCACCAGATCGCCGATGCAGAAGGGGTTGCCCCACGGGTCGCCGACCGGGCACCACTCTGTCGTGTCGGCGTCGGTGACGGTGGGCATGCCGAAGGTCACACGATGCTCGCCGCGGCGCACGGGGTAGCAGAGGCCGCGCCCGTTGCCGTCGTCCGCGAACATGGCGATCGCGAGGACCTCGTTGTCGTCGGGGCACATCGTCGCTGGCGAGCGGAACACGAGGCGGTCGGCGGTCTGCGCGGCCTGCGAGATGACAGCGTAGGCGACAGCGCGCTTGTCGCGCACGAACCGGCGGGCTTCCTCGAACGCGGCCTGGATGCCGTCGTTCGAGTCCCACTCCAGCGCCACGGCATCGACGCCCGCGGTCGCCGTGAAGGCGAGCACCGTCGGGCGGATGTTGCCGGCCTTGAGGAGGCTGCTGGTCGCGCCGATGTCGAGGAGGGCGAACTCCCCTTCGAAGTTGAACTCCTGGTCCGCCAAGCCGTCGCTCCCTTGCCGCGTACCGGGCATGGCCCCGGGGAGATGACCGCGCCGTTCGCGTCCCGGCGACGGCAATCCCCGCCGCCAATCGGCCCGCCGCGGAAGCTCATTGTAGACACTCGACGGCCAGGATGTCAAGCTAGGAAAGCCGACCTTGCTCGCTATCGCGAGCCCGCCCAGCCTTGACAGGCGCGACCGGTGCGACTATCCTGTGCGGGGCAGGTCCGCGCCGCCACCCGACAGCGTGTGCCACCCGATCCTGGCTCCCGACGGTCCACCCGAATGCCACTCGAACCGCTCATCGCCCACCCGCTGCCGGCCGCGCCAGCCTTCACGGGCCGCGAGGCCGAGTTGAACGCCCTCCGCGAGTTCTGGGGGCGGCCCAACGGCGTCCTCTCCCTCGTCGGACTCGGCGGCGCGGGCAAGACGGCCCTGGCGCAGGAGTTCGTCGAGCGCATCCTTCCCCGCGATCCTCCGGACACCCTCGTCGTGTGGAGCTTCTACGACGAGCCGGACGCGAACGCCTTCCTGCAGGCATCGTGGCGCTACCTGACCGGCGACGCGACTGGCGATGCCCGCGGCGCGGGGTGGTTCCACCTGCTGAAGGAGGCCCTGAGCGACGGGCGCCGGCACCTCTTCGTGCTGGATGGGCTCGAGCGCGTGCAGCACCAGCACACCGACGCCACCGGCATCTACGGCGAGATGGAGGACCCGCTGCTGCGCGGCTTCCTCTCCCGCATCGCCGCCGGCACCGGCCGCGCCAAGGCCATTATCACGACCCGCTTCCCCGTCGCCGACGTCGAGCGCTGGCGCGACCGGGGCTACACTCTGATCGATGTCGACGCCCTCACCCGCGACTCCGCGCGCCGGCTCCTGCGCTCCCACGGCGTCCGCGGTGACGACGCGGTCCTCGACCGGCTGACCGACCTGTACGGCGGGCACGCGCTCACCCTCGACCTGCTGGGCGGCGCGCTGAGCCGGTTCTTCGGCGCGTCCTCGGTGCCCGTGCTGGAGCCGGCCGCCCCCGCCGAGGAGGGCATCAGCCCACAGGAAGCCCGCCTGGCCGCCGTCCTGCGCCTCTACGAGCGCCACCTGCCGAAGGCCGAGCTGGCCCTGCTCTGCAGGCTCTGCATCTTCCGCTTCGGCGTGGATGCAGAGGCCCTCTGGAGCATCTTCCTGGCGCCGGGACGTGAGGCCGTCGCGGGAGACATGGTGGGCCTGAGCGCGTCCGCACTCGAGGCGGGGCTCGCGAACCTCGTGGCGGCTCACCTGACGCTCCGCGACCAGCGAGGGCGATTCACCATCCACCCCGCTGTGCGCGACCACTTCTACCGCCTTTTCCGCGAGCCCGCCATCCTGCACGAAGCCGTGCGCGAGCACTACAGCTCGCTCACCAGCCGGCCCGGCATCGGCCTGCCCAGCGACAAGGCCACCCTCGACCTGCTCGAGGAGTTGATCTACCACGCCATCCACAGCGGCAACGTGGCGGAGGCGGTCGAGGTCTACCGGCACCGCCTGGGCGGGAACGACCACCTGAACGCGCACCTGGGCGAGTACGTGCGCACGCACCGCATTCTGCGCGCCTTCCGCGAGTGCCCGGATCCGAGCGCCATGTACCACTGCCTGCGCGCGTTTGGCCGGTTCGCCGAGGCCTTGCAGTGGCGCCCGCGCAACAGCTACATCCGCCTCTTGAGCGGCGAGTTGGCGCCCCTGCGAGAGGACCGCGCCGACGCGACGCGGCGCTTCGCTCAGTTCCTGCAGGGCGAGCCTGTCGAGATCCCGGACCGCAGCCCGGATATGCCGATCACCGCGGCGTCGCTCCATCTGCTCAAGGGCGCGGTCGATGAGGCGCGGCGGGTGGCCGCCACCGAGAAGGAAGTCTCCCTCTATCAGGACGATCGCGTCCGCAACGACATGGCCCTGGCGGAGGCGGCGCGGCGGGAAGGGCGCCTGGACCAGTGCCGGGAGCTGCTCACAGCCGCGTCGTCCTGGGTCCTGAACTCCGGTTCGCAGGAGCACCTGGCCTGCCTGCACCTGGCCCGCGCGCGCCTGGCCATCGACGAGGGCAGCGTCCGCGCGGCCAGGGCCGCCCTCGACGAGGGGCTCCACACGTCGGAGGAGTGCGGCTTCGGCCTGTTGACGGTCGATCTGCTCTGTGAGAAGGCTCGTCTGGCGATGCAGTGCGCCGAGTGGGTATCGGCCGAGGAGGCGGCCCGGCGGTCGATCGGCATCGCGGCTGAGGCAGTGTGCCGCTATGCGTGGGGCGAGGCGCAGGCGCGGCATCTGCTCGGCGAGGCGCTGGCAGGGCAGGGCAGGTACGCCGAGGCGGTGGAGGCTTACGCGGGCGCCCTGGCCATCCGCCGTCGCATCGGCGACCACGCCGCGATGGCGACGGAGCGCGCGATGAGAGCGGCGGCCGCACGGCTGCCGGACGCGCCCGCGGGCAACTGACGCGCGCCGTGCGCGGCCCGGTGCCGTGTGTAGCCAACCACGCCTAGGTTGCCGCGGTCGTCTGAGTCCGCGACGGCGGACTTCGTGCTGCTCTGAGGCGCGGATACATCAGTCGGCGGCCCCGGTTCGGGGTGACGACGCAGGGGCTCCATCATAGTGAGACGCGCACCCCATCGGCGATACGTGCAGGAGTTCCGGCGCGCGCGGAGAAGAACGGACCACGAGTTCACGACAGGTGGAGGGTGGCGATGGACAAGATCGGTGTAGCAGTGTCGGGCGCCGGGTGGGTCTCCGGCGAGCACATCAAAGCCTATGTCAACAATCCGGCGGCTCGGTTCGTGGGCATGTACAGCCGGCGCCCCGAGTCCGCTAAGGCGCGTCTGGCCGAACTGGGCGTGGTCGGCGCGCGCGTCTACGATAGCTACGAGCAGCTCCTGGCGGACCCGAAGGTGCAGGCGGTCTCCATCTGCTCGCCGCCGAACATTCATCCGCAGCAGACCATCGCGGCGGCTGAGGCCGGCAAGCATATCCTCATCGAGAAGTCGGTCGCCAACGACATCGACAGCCTGCGGGCGATGTGCGCCGCGGTCGAGAAGGCCGGCGTCAAGACGGTCGTCAGCTTCGTGCTGCGCTGGAACCCCGAGTTCGTTTGGATCCGCCGCATGCTGGAGGAGGGCGCCATCGGTCCCGTGTTCTACGCCGAGGTCGACTACTGGCACAACATCGGCCCGCAGTACGTGCAGTACGCGTGGAACGTCAAGAAGGAGATCGCGGGCGACGTGCTGCTCTCCGCGGGCTGCCACGCGGTCGACGCGATCCGCTGGTTCCTGGGCGATGAGGTCGTCGAGGTCTCCGCGGTCTCCAACAAGCGAAACCCGGAGTACGAGTACGACACCAACCTCATCGGGCTGCTGAAGTTCGCCGGCGGCGCCATCGGCAAGGTGTCTGCGAGCTTCGACGTGCGGTCGCCCTACGCGTTCAACATCGACCTGCTGGGCGAGAAGGGCACCATCCGCGACAACCACATCTACGCCAAGGACTTCTTCGCCGGCCAGACCAACTGGATCGAGGTGCCCACCATTCGCCCCGACAGCGGCGACGTGACGCACCACCCGTTCCTCGGCGAGATCGACCACTTCCTCGACTGCATCGCGACGGGCCGCGAGTCGCACATCAACCTCGCCGACGCGGCGCGCACGCACGAGGTCTGCTACGCCCTCGTCATGGCAGCCGCCGAGGGCCGCACCGTCAAGATCGCCGAGCTGTAGACGCGAGCCGGCCGCGGGGCTGTACGGACGGGCACGGAGGCCCATCCCACCACGACGGTCCTGCGCGGTTCGGGCTGGAATGACGCCCGTCACTACCCTAGAGGAAACACCATGTTCACCTACGATCTGGCGAAGTTCATCGCCTTTCGGGACCTGGCCGCCTGCGAGCGCGTCCGGGCCATCAAGCGCGCCGACCTGACCAAGCACCCGAACCCCGACTTCCACGTGCGCATCAGCGACGACCCGGCGCAGTTCTACTTCGACTTCGCGCTGGACATCGTCAACCGCATCAAGCAGGCGCGCGACGAGGGCCGCACGTTCGTCGGCATCTTCCCCGTCGGCCCCATGCCGCAGTACCAGTTCGCCGCCAAGCTCATCAACGAGACGAACCTCTCGATGAGCCACGTGCACACGTTCAACATGGACGAGTACGCCGACCAGGACGGGAACACGGCGCCTCTCGATTGGCCGGGCTCCTTCCAGAAGGCCATGTGGGCCAGCTTCTTCAGCTTGATCCGCCCCGAGCTGCGCCCGCCGGACGCGCAGATCCACTTCCCGACCAAGGAGGCTCTGCCGGACTACGGTCAGCGCCTGGCGGACCTGGGCGGCGCGGACGTGTGCTATGGTGGTATCGGCTGGTGCGGGCACATCGCGTTCTGGGAGGCCGACCTGGGCTTCGAGTTCGGCGACGACCTCGACGCCTACATGAAGGCAGGCCCGCGCTGCGTCGAGCTGACGCCCATGACCATCATGCAGAACGCGCTGCACTCGTTCGGCGGCGACTGGTCGTGGGTGCCGCCCAAGGCCAACACGATTGGCCCGGCGCAGATCGTCGGCGCGCGGCATCGCTCGTTCTGGCTGGATGGCGACCTCGGCGGCGGCGTCTCGTGGCAGCGGTTCATCGCGCGGCTCGTGGCGTTCGGCCCGGTCAACACGCTCGTGCCGGGGTCCATCCTGCAGACGGCGCGCACGGACTACACGATCCTCGGCAACGTCGCGGACGATGTCGAAATCCACATGTCGTAGAAGGGGCGGGGACTTGGGACTTGGGGGCTGGGGGCGGGGGATGGCTGGCGTGGTCGCGGCGGCGGCCGTGCTGGTGCTGGCGTCGGCGGGCTGCGGCCCGAAGGCGGCTTCGCCATCCTCGCCCGGTCCCGTTCCAACCGTGAAGGATGCCCCGCCGGTCGTCGACCAGGGCTACGCAACCGAGGTCGTGAGGGTCGGCGGCGACTGGAAGGTGACGATCGAGTATGTGGACGTGCTCCACGGCGAGAAGGCGCACGACGCGGCCGTCGAGGAAGGCGCCATCAAAGAGGACGAGCCGCTGGAGGGCGACACCTACGTCCGCTCGACGGAGGACGAACCCGCGACGTTCGTTCTCGACCCGACGGCCCCCATCCTGGGCTCGACAGGTCCCGATACGCCGCCCCGCACCGTGAAGGTGGAGGAACTGGCGGAAGCCGCCAAGGCCCCCGAGGACAACCCGAAGGAGCTGAGCGACGCCGTCTTCAAGTTCACCCTCCGCGGCGACCGCATCGTGAAGATGGAAGAGGTGTACTTGCCGTAACGGCGGGTATCGGGTGTCGGGTACTGGGTGCTGGGTACCGGCACCCAGCACCCAGTACCCAGCACCCAGCACCCGCCCTTAGGAGGTCCCCATGCTGCTCACCATGGCCCTGGCCGCGTCGGCTGGGGCGGCGCCGATCGACATCGGCACGCGCACCGAGCTGTTCGTCGACCGCTACCTCGTCGAACGGATGCAGGGCGTTTCGCTACGGCTGACCCAGCCCGTGCGCCGCGAGGTCGTGCTGGTGACGGACCAGCCGTGGGAGGGGCCGGCGAGCGCCTACTACACCGGGTTCCTCGATGGCGGCAAGGTGCGGCTGTACTACCGCGGCTTCTGCCCGAGCGACGTGGCCGCCGCCCAGGTGACCTGCACCGCCGAGAGCGACGACGGCATCCACTTCACGCGCCCGCGCCTGGGTCTCTACGACTTCGACGGCTCGCGCGAGAACAACATCGTCTATCGCGGCGTCGAGGCGCACAACTTCGCCCCGTTCCTCGACACGAACCCCGCCTGCAAGCCCGACGAGCGGTACAAGGCGCTGGGCGGCGTCGAGAGCAAGCTCTACGCGTTCGCCTCGCCGGACGGCTACCGCTGGCGCAAGCTGCGCGATGAGCCCGTGATGACCAAGGGCGCCTTCGACTCGCTGAACACCGCGTTCTGGGATGCCGAGGCCAAGACCTACCGCTGCTACTCGCGCTACTGGCAAGAGGGCGGCTACTCCGGCGCCCGCGCGATCCAGAGCACCACCTCGGCCGACTTCGTGAGTTGGGAGACGCCCAAGCCCAACGCCTACGCGGCCGACGCCCCCGTGGAGCACTTCTACACGAACGCGACGCGGCCGTGCCCCGGCGCCGAGCACATCCTGCTCTCGTTCCCTAAGCGGTTCGTGCCCGGCCGCACCAAGCTCGCCGGCTACAACGACCCGGGTGTCTCCGATGGGGTGTTCCTCTCCAGCCGCGACGGTGTCCACTGGGACCGCACGTTCCTGGAGGCTTGGCTGCGCCCCGGGCCCGATCCGCACAACTGGACCCAGCGCAGCAACATGCCCGCGACCGGCGTCCTCCAGCTCTCGCCTGACGAGTTCACCATGTACGCGAGCGAGCACTACGAGTGGCCCGACAACCGCCTGCGCCGCCTCACCGTCCGCCGCCACGGATTCGCCTCGGTCCACGCGGATGCGGCGCCCGGCGAGTTCGTGACGAAGCCCCTCAGGTTCGCGGGAGCGCAGCTCGTCCTCAACTACGCGACTTCGGCCGCCGGCTCGGTGCGGGTCGAGATCCAGGACGAGGTGGGGAAGCCGGTGCCGGGCTTCGCGGCAGAGGACATGGCGCCGCTCTTCGGGGACGAGTTGGACGCGGTCGCGATGTGGAAGGGCGGCAGCGATGTGTCGAAGCTCGCGGGCAAGGTTGTGCGCCTGCGGTTCCTGCTGCGGGATGCCGACCTGTACGCCATCCGCACGGCGCAGTAACTGCGCGGCCGGTTGTGGCGCGCTGCCCTTGACAGAAGGCCGGACCGGCGATACGATGTGAGTGCACGACAGCAAACCCGGCGCGTGGCCAGTGTTGACCGCAGTGCCGACGTGAACTGCCCTTCACGGCGTGTTGCTTGCGTCTCCGCACTCATCCTCTGGGGGCGTCTCTCTCATCGGTCTGGGAGAGGCGCCCCGCCTGTCTCTCCGGACGCCCTCACCGCTCCACGAGCGCGTGCGTGTCCAGCCGGGCGTATGTATCCGGCGACATGAACCAGTCGTGGGCGGATGTCTCGACCTGTTCGATCGTAGAGGTGCCGAACGGCGTCTCCCGATGCGTCTCCAGGTAGGCGCACGTGCGCCGCGCACACCCGGTACCGCTGGTCCAGGTCGGCCCCGAGGCCCGCGTTCGTCATGACGGTCCGCAGGCTGTCCCGCATCGCCGCCAGGGCCCCATCGGCGGGGAAGCCCTGCACCATCACCACGCCGCGCGAAGCCGTGATCCCCTCGAACGCGATCGTTAGGGGCCTCGCGTTCCGCATGGCGTGGCGAACCGCCTCGACGTACTCGGCCGCCCTGGCGAAGTAGGGCGCGTGCTGCTCCGTCGCGGTGAAGAGGGACAGGACCGTGATGTGCAGCTCGCCTGGCTGGTGGTAGTGCTGCCGTGGTTCCACCTGCCGCAGCGGGGCCACGAAGCGCTCGATGCGTTCCCTCACGTCGGCGGAGGGCCGTGCCAGGACCGAGATGCCGCGCCGGCGGTCGGGGGCGCGGGAGGCCAGGACCGCGTCGATCTTGACCTGGTTGCTCGCGATGACCGTCCGGGCATCCTGCCACAGCTTCAGATAGAGCGGATAGACCTCGTGATCACGGAAGGACATGGAGGGTGCTACCTCCTACCACGGTCGGCACGGAGGCCGACCCTCCCAACCTCTACCACCCTGGAGGGTGGCGCTCCGTCGCCACCGGGCCGCGCGGTCAATCCCCGATGAGGATCCGCGACCCCGCGGGCGTCTTCACAACCTCGATCCGCGCGGGGAACGCGTCCTTCATCGACTCGATGTGCGAGATGACGAGGATCAGGGCGAACTCGTCGCGGATGGCCTCGATGGCCTCGACCAGGCGCTCCAGCCCCTTCGCGTCCTGCGTGCCAAACCCCTCGTCCAGGATGAGCGTCTGCAGGCACGCTCCGGCCCGCCTGGCCAGGAGACGCGACAGGGCGATGCGCAGCGCGAAGTTGACGCGGAACGCCTCGCCGCCGCTGTACAGCTCGTACGGGCGCACGCCGGCGTCGTCCTGGATGCGGATGTCGAGCGTCTCGATGGTGCTGCCGCGCGTCTTGGCCGCCCGCTGCGTCACCAACTGCACCTGCATGGCGTTCTCGGTCATCCGTGCGAGCAGCCGGTTCGCCTCGTCCTGCACCTCGGGCAGCGCGTTCTCGATGATGAGCGCCTGCACGCCCTTCTTGCCCCACGCGGCGGCCAGGTCCGCGTAGGCGCGGCGGTCCTTCTCGAAGGCGCTCGCCTTGGCCTTCCGCTCAGCCAGATCGCCTCGCGCTCGATCGCAGTCGGCGATGCGGCTGCGCTTCACCTCGGCGAGGCTGAGCGCATCCGTCAGCTTGCCGTCGGCCTCCTGCTGCGCTGCCTCCGCCGCACGGGCCTGAGCGTGTATCGTGGCCTGCGCCGCTAGAGCCTGCCGCTCCTGAGCCACGGCCTCCCGCTCGATACCCACCGCCTCGCGCCGCCGGGCCTGCCGCTCCTGCACCGCGCCCAGCGACGTGCCGTACTCGTCGATGCGGCCCGCGGCCTCCAGGATGCGCGCGTGCCTGGCTTCCACCTGGTCGCTGGTGAGCTTCGCTGCGACCTGACGGACCGTGGCGGCTTCCGTGGTCGCCGCGGTCAGCCGCTCGATCTCCGCGGTCGCGGCGGCCACCTCGGCGCGCTCCGCCTGCCCGAACTCGCCCGCCTCAGCCTGGCGGCGCAGCTCGGCCAGCGCATCGCGCGCGGCATCGGCATTGGCGTTCAGGGCGGCGGCCTCGTCCCGCTGGCGCTTCCAGCCTTCGGCGCGGGTCCGGGCCGCCCGCATCTCCTGCGACTGCTTCTCACCCTCGGCGATGGCTGCCTCGACCGCGGTGCGCTTCGCCTTCGCCTCAGCGCCCTCCGCCCGGAGCTGCTGCCGCCTGGCCTGCGCCTCGGCATGCCGCTCCTCCTGCCGCTGGACGACCCGCTGCAGCTTGCCGCCGGACAGGTCGGAGGTGCAGACGGGGCACGTGGCGCGGTCCTGCCGCAGCACCTCCAGCGATTCCTCGGTCTCGCGGATGTCCAGCGTCAGGCGGTCGGCCTCGGCCTTCATCGCGCCGAAGCGGTCCTGAAGCTGCTGCAACTCCGCCCGGGCCTCGGCCAGCCGCGCCTCGGCCGCTGGCGCCGCCTTCAGGGCCTCTTCCGCCGCAGCAATGCGGGCGTCCCAGTCGCGGATGTCGGCCGCCCGCTTCTCAATGTCGCGCCACTCGCGCTGCGCGGTGTCCAGCTTCGTGCGCAGTTCCTGCTCGCGCAGGCGCAGCCGCCCCTCGGCGTCCACCTTGGCCTGGCGCGCCGTGGCGAGCGCCTGCTCCAGCGGGCGCAGCTCCTCGGCGCGGGCGCGGGCGGCGGCCAGTTCGCGCACCTGGGCCTCGACGGCATCGCGCGTGGCCAGGAGCTGCGACGCCTGGGCGATGGCCGTCTGCAGGCGCATGGCCTCGGCGTCGTCGTGCCGCATCTCGTCCTCGTCCGCCTTCAGCCGGGCGTCGCGCTGCCGCAGGGCTTGCTCGCGGGCGGCCAACGCAGCCTCCTCGGCGCGCAGGCGTTGGGCTGCCTCGTCCCGCTTCGCCTTCTCCTCGGCCCACGAGGCGGCTTCGCCCTCGGCGGCGGCCAACTCGTTGCGGAGGCGCGGCTCCTCCGCGATGGCCGCCTCCAGCATCCGCATCTCGTTGGACACGTCCTTGAGCGCGTCGTCCGCCTCGCGCTGCCTGGCCTTCGCCATCTCCTCGAGCCGGTCGTAGCGCGACAGCTCCAGGATGTCCGCGAGGATGGCCTTGCGGCGCTCCGGGCGCTGGCGGGTGAACTCGTCGGCGCGGCCCTGCTGCAGGTAGGCGGAGTTGAGGAACGTGTCGTAGCTCATGTGCAGGATGCGCTGCAGGTGCTCCTTCGTCTCGCGCATCGTGCTGCCGCCGATGGGTCGCCACTCGCCGCCGGGCGCCGCCACCTGCACGCTCCAGTCGCCGGAGCGGGTGCGCCGGCTGCGCTTGCGGATCACGCGGTAGTCGTCGCCGCCCAGCCGGAAGTCGAACACGACCTCCATGTCCTCGGCGCCCAGCCGCACCAGGTCGTCCTCGCCGCTGGCCTGCGAGCCCGAAGCGCGCGTCTCGCCCCAAAGGGCGTAGGTCATCGCGTCCAGGAGCGCCGACTTGCCGTTGCCGTTGTCGCCGGACAGGCACACGAGCTGCAGCCCGGCGAAGTCGAGCGTGGTCGGCTCGTCGCCGTAGCTCATGAAGTTGCGGAGCGTCAGCTTCTGGGGGATCATGCCGGCTCGGCGGCGCGTCGCTCGTGCACGACGATGACGGTGCCCTGGCGCACGGAGATGCAGGCGAGCGTGCCGGTCATCTCGTTGCTCACCCCGCGCGAGCCCGGCACGAGGCGCTCGTCGCGCAGGGGCCACCGCACGCCGTCGACCGACACGCCGTCCGCCGGAGCGAAGACGATCAGCGAGAGCGTGTCGCCCGCCGCGCCGTTCACCTGCGTCCAGTGGCTGCCCACGATCGCCTCGGAGGTATCGGTGACGAGGCGCATCGCGGACCTGCCCCGGTAGGCGATGAGCAGGCTGAGCGCGGTCAGGCTGTGGTCGAGCCGGCTGCCCAGGCACCCGGCGAGCGTGATCGTCTCGGCGTCGCGCTCGATCGCGTAGAGGATTGCTTTCTCGAGGTCGGACTTCTCCTGGTCGGGTGTCTCGACGAAGCGCGTGCCCGGCATCTGGTCGCGCACGCCCGGCTCCAGCGAGTCGAAGTCTCCGAGGACGACGCCCGGCCTCAGCGGAGTGTCCGCGAGCGTGTTCGCCGCACCGTCTGTGGCGATGAAGAGGTCGCACTCGTCTGCCAGGCGCTGCAGCAGCGCGAGCGAGGGCATGTCGCCGTTGGCGACGATCAGCGCGTGCGTTGTCGTGTCCTCCGTGATCGGGATGGGGTCGTCGCCTGCGAGACACGCAGGAACCGGCGCACAACCACGTCGTCTCGCCCGTAGATGCTGGCCATGCCCACGCCGCCGGCCACTGTCTCGGCGGTGCGGCCGTCGCCGATGTACAGCGCACAGTGCCCGGGGTAGGTCAGCACGTCACCGTACCGCAGCTCGTCCTTCACCACGATGCCCTGGCTCGTGCTGCGCAGCTCCTTGGAGCCGTGCGGAATGTCGACGCCCAGCTCGCGGTGCACCGCCATGACGAACCCGGAGCAGTCCGTGCCGGACTTCGACGAGCCGCCCCACTTGTACGGCACGCCCTGCCACTCCTGGACGATCTGGGCCATGCGCCTGTCTGTGTCGTCCTTCGGCGCCGCGGACGCTGCTCCGAGCCGGGCCCGCACGTAGCCGCCGTACGACGGCTTGGCGCCGGACTTGCCGAAGTCGACGCGCACCACGCCCGTCGGTCCCGCGATCCAGGCCGAGCTGTCATCCGCTACGAGTCCGGCCACGTCGCGCGGCGCCCCCCGCCAGGGCATCAGCACATCCGAGGTCGAGTCGTCGAGGTTGGCGTGGAACACGCGGCCCGACCGGCTCCACCACAGGTGCCCCGCGCCGATGGCCGCCTGCTCGGTCCAGCCCCAGAGCTGCGGCGTCGAGCCGATCTCCAGGAACGTGCGCGCGACATCGCTGTCCGTAACGCGCCACTGAGTGACGCCCGCCGGCTCCACGGTCACCACGCGCTCCGGAGTCACGAAGGTGAACGCGCGCTCCCCGTTGCCCGTGCCGGTCTCCAGCGTTTGCCGCATCCGCCAGGCGCCCTGCGATGACGCCGCCCAGAGTTGGCGGACGGGGTGCGTGCCGCCTGCCGGGGCGGGCGCTTCCACCACAGCCAGCGCGCGGCGGCCGTCCGAGGCGAGCCCCGCCAGCGCGGCGCCCGACAGACCGGCATCGTCGGGCAGGATCGTCGCCCACGAGTCGGCACGACCGGTACGTGGGTCGATGACGCGCGCGTCGCGGTTGCCCACCAGGATCACCCGGCCCTGCCACGGCACGATGCTGCGTACGTCCATGCGCTGCGGGGTGGGGGAGTCGGCCGGGCCGATCAGCAGCGCGTCGTCCACGTCCATCGTGGTCAGCTTGCCCGTGGCGCGGGCGTAGCGGCACAGCAGGCGCGGCGGAATGACGCGGATCGAGATGCCGGGCGTCTCGGGGTCGGGCTTGGCAGGCTTGGTGTCGGCGGGCGCCGTGAGCCACCAGATGTCGTCGCTCGTGACGGCGATCGCCTTCGTGACGCCGCCATCCGCTTCGATCCGCAGTGCGCGCGCCTTCTTGGTGGCCGGGGTGTACTCCACGACCCCGCCCGCATCGGTGCCGATGTAGAGGAGCCCGCCCGCGGCATACAGCGCGGTCGAAGGCGCCTGCAGCGGGTCGATGGCGGTGTGGAACGCCGTCTCGGACTCGCGCTTGCGGACGGTCGTCGGTTCCTCGCGCCGCACCTCGGTCCGATTCTGCACCCGCACGCGCAGGACATCCACGATCAGCTCGCGCCCGGTGTTCACGTTGGCGCGCAGCAGCTCCAGCGTGTGCAGGCCGTCCGCCACCGTAGACGTGTCCCACGAGTACTGCCAGGGCAGCGACCGGCACAGCTCCGTCGCCTTCCCGTCGAGGCGCACCGCCACGGCCTCGCCCTCGTCGAGCGGGGAGGGCGGCGCCGTCACGCGCAGGAGCAGACGCCCTGCCACGGCAGAGTCGGTCGCCGGCTTGCCGAGGAACCGCTGCGCCGCGCACACATGGGGCAGCGCCAGAAGCGCCGCGATCGCGGCGGCGAGCAGGTACGATCGACTCCTGGGGCTGGCCGCGCAGGCGGGCGGCGAGGCATGGGTGGGCGGCGTCACGCAGGGCTCCGTTCGGTCGGGTCTATCACGCATACGGATGACTTCGTCGCGCCCGCGCCCGCCTCCTCCCATGTGTGCGATGGGGCACAGGAGCCCGGTCCCGCCAACGTCCCCAGCGAGGCGACCGACGCGTGTTCCTGAGATCGGGTCAGCACGTTCGCCCTCGCCCGTTGACTTGGCTCGCGCCAATGGGCTATACTCACACCGACTAAGCAAATGGGTAATGGGAACGAAGGAGGTCGTAGAAGATTGCCGCTGCTCCGTGAACGGAAGTCCGCGATACTCGAGGAGCACAAGACCCATGGGACGGACACTGGGTCGCCGGAAGTGCAGATCGCGCTCCTCACCGCGCGCATCAATCAGCTCAACGAGCACCTGAAGATCCACAAGCAGGATCATCATTCGCGCCGTGGCCTCTTTATGATGGTTGGCCGCAGGCGGCGATTGTTGAACTACCTGATCTCCAGGGACATTGAGCGCGGGCGCGCGCTCGTTGCAAAACTCGGTATCCGCAGCAAGATTTAGTCCCCTGGCGCATGTCGCGGGGCGTTGACGCCGGGTGCGATTCTCGCACCCGGAGCGTCCGCCTACGCGTCATGCGCCCTTTCGCGTTATGGGAGAGAGAAACAAGTTGGAACACAACATTGAAGGGACGCTGGGCGGCAGGCCGCTGCGTCTCGAGACAGGCCACGTAGCCAAGCAGGCCGGTGGTAGCTGTTGGCTCCGGTGCGGCGACACCATCATTCTCGCCACCGCCACCATGGCGAGCACGGAGAGGCCGGGCATCGACTTCTTCCCCCTCACGTGCGATTACGAAGAGCGTAAGTACTCGGTGGGCAAGATCCCCGGCGGCTTCATCAAGCGCGGTGGCCGGCCATCCGAGAAGGCGATCCTCACCTCCCGCTTGATCGATCGCCCGATGCGCCCCCTGTTCCCCTACGGACTTCGCAATGACGTTCAGCTCATCGCCACCACCCTGTCGGTCGATCCCGAGTGCCCGCCGGACGTGCTCGCCGTTCTCGCGTCCTCCTGCGCGCTCATGGTCTCCGACGTGCCGTGGAACGGGCCGGTCGGCTGCGTCCGCGTGGGCCGCATCGAGGGTGAGTTCATCATCAACCCGACGCTGGAGCAGATCGAAGAGAGCGACCTCGACCTGATCGTGGCCGGCACCGCCGACGTGGTGAACATGCTGGAGGCGGGCGCGCAGGAAGTCAGCGAAGACGACATGTTCGCCGCCATCGAGCTCGGCCACGCGGCGGTCAAGGAGCTGTGCGCGCTCCAGACCCAGCTCGCCGAGATGGTGGGCAAGGCGAAGCGCGAGGTGGCCCTGCACATCCTCCCCGAGGATGCGATGGAACTCATCCGCAGCCAGGTGGGCGGCGAGCTGCGTCAGGCCATCCAGAACCCGGACAAGGCTGCGCGCGAGTCCGGCCTCAGCGAGCTGAAGGACGAGATCGTCGCCCGCCTCTCCGAGGGGTATGAGGGCGACGCCGGCGTCCTGGCCGAGTGCGTCGAGAAGGTCATCAAGGAGCAGGTCCGCGCGCTCATCATCGAGGAAGGCGTTCGCCCGGACGGCCGCAAGGTCACCGAGATCCGCAAGATCACCGGCGAAGTCGGCCTCCTGCCGCGCGTCCATGGCTCCGGCCTGTTCACCCGCGGCCAGACGCAGGTGCTCACCGCGCTGGTGCTCGGCTCCACGGACGACACGCAGACCGTCGACGGGCTGGAAGGGGACATGGAGAAGCGCTACATGCACTTCTACAACTTCCCGCCGTACTCCGTCGGTGAGGCCCGCCCGATGCGCGGACCCGGCCGGCGCGAGATCGGTCACGGCGCCCTCGCCGAGCGCGCGCTGATGCCCGTCCTGCCCGAGAAGGAAGCCTTCCCGTACACGATGCTGCTGACCTCCGAGGTCCTGGAGTCCAATGGCTCCACCTCGATGGCGTCGACCTGCGGCTCCACGCTGGCCCTGATGGACGCCGGCGTGCCCATCACCAAGCCGGTCAGCGGCATCGCCATGGGCCTCATGACCCGCGACGACAAGTTCGCCGTGCTCAGCGACATCCAGGGCATGGAGGACTTCTCAGGCGACATGGACTTCAAGGTCGCTGGCACCGAGGACGGCATCACCGCGATCCAGCTCGACACCAAGATCCGCGGCCTGACCCCCGAGATCATCAAGCAGACGCTCAGCCAGGCGAACGTCGGCCGCAAGTTCATCCTCGGCCGCATGCTGGAGGCGATCGACGCGCCGCGGTCGGAGCTGAACCGCTACGCGCCGCGCATCTACACCATCAAGATCAACCCCGACAAGATCGGCGCGGTGATCGGCCCCGGCGGCAAGGTCATCAAGGCGATCGAGGCCGACACGGGCGCCAGCATCAGCATCGAGCAGGACGGCACGATCTTCGTGGCCTCCACCGATGCCGAGAAGGGCGACCGCGCCGTGGCTACCATCCGCTCCATCACGGCTGAGGTCGAGGTGGGCGAGGTCTATACCGGCAAGGTCACCCGCCTCATGGGCATGGGCGCCTTCGTCGAGTTCCTGCCCGGCAAGGACGGCCTGGTCCACGTGTCGCACCTGTCCGAGAAGTCGATCCGGCGGCCGGACGACGTGGTGAAGGTCGGCGACGAGCTGAAGGTCCGCGTCATCGAGGTCGACCCGCAGGGCCGCGTTAACCTGAGCGCTGTCAACGTCGAGGGCCCGTGGGATCCGTCGAGCGTGAAGCCGCGCGAGTCCCGCCCGGGTGGCCGCGAGGGTGGCGGCGGTGGCGGACGCGACCGCGATCGCCGCGGCGGCGGCGAGCCGGATCGTGGCTTCCGCGGCGCCCCGGCGCGCACCTCCTCCGAGCCCAGGCCCGAGCCGAAGCCCGAGGACGAGACCCCCAAGGCGCGGTTCCGCCCCAAGCGGTAGGTTCCGCAGCACGCAAGCCACCGAGGCCCGGGATGCGTTCATGCTCCCGGGCCTCGGCGCGTTTGGCCGGCCCATGAAGCCCCCGCCCCTTGCGGGAGGGACGTCGCGGGGCCGGCGGTTGAAACCGCGCCTGAGAGAGGCACGAAGTCCGCCTGCGCGGACTGGGGTCGGACGCGGCGGCTCCGCCATGAAGCCCCCGCCCCTTGCGGGAGGCGGTTGGGGGAGGGGTGTCCGTTCGGTACAGACCGGGAACATGGGTGAGCCGTCCGCCTGGAGGCCCGGCACCATTGCTGCTGTGAAACCGCCGCCGCGAATGTGGAACAACGGACTAGACACTAGGAGGAGGAGCACTGATGGCCACGGAGTACGTCCGCCACTTCGGGATGACGGAGACCCCGTTCGCGCGCAACCACAACCCGCGCTGGCTCTACCTCTCGACTCAGCACAAGGAAGCGGTCGTCAAGGCGCGATGGACCATGGAGGAATTCAATGGCCTCGCGCTCATACGCGGCGACGTGGGCATGGGCAAGTCGTTCTTGGTCGAGTTCCTGTTGAGTACGTGGACCCACCAGTTCGGTTGGCGCTGCGCAAAGATGCAGAACACCGGCACCATTTCGTCGCCGCGCGCGCTGCTCGCAGAAGTGCTCCAGGCATTCGGGCTAGAGCCTTCCGCCAATGTGCGCGACATGGTGGGCCGCCTCGAAGCCTGGCTGCTCATTCAGGCCTTCGAGGAGGGGCGCAACGTCGTCCTGTTCATCGACGAGGCGCAGCAACTGCCGTCCAAGGCGCTCCCGGTCATCAAGGACCTGGTCAACCTGGAGACGCGCGACCGAATCCTGCTGCAGATCGTCCTGTCCGGGCAGCCGAACATCGATCGTAAGCTCGCCTACTACCCGGCGCTGCAGAGCCGCATCGCATCGGTATCGACGCTCGAGCCGCTCTCGGCCGAGGAGACCGACGCCATGCTCCTCTACCGGATGCGCCGCGCGGGCTCCGTCGATCCGCTGCGCCTGTGCCCTGCCGCCACGATGGAGGCCATCTACCTGGCCACCGGCGGCGTGCCGCGCGATGTGATCGTGGTGGCCGAGGCGACGATGAAGGAAGCCTTCTTGCGCGATAGCGACCGGCTGCTGCCCGAGCACGTCGAGCGGGCGGTGCAGGACATGCCGGGCCGTCGCCCGCGCCTGGCCAAGGCCGCCTGAGGTCGAGGGCACCGGGTCACGCGCGGCCGGCAGGCTGTATCGTACGGTTTGGAGGGGCTCGGCATCCGGCCGCACTGCGTCGGCGCCGGGCCCCTTCGCGCAGCTAGCCCGCGACGGCCGGCGCCAGCCATCCCAGCAATCCTCGCCGGACGGCATCGCCGCTCGGCATGGAACAAGCTTACTGCCTCGCATCGCACGCGCGGTGCGGGCTTGCCGCACCCGCCCCGCTCACGCGGACGGCGGGGCAAAGGAGGAGGAATCGGTCGATGGTCCACCAAGCGATCGAGGATCTCAACGAGGTGCGCCGTCGGCGCCTGGACGAGCTGTTCGCGGACGAACCGTACCTTTCCCCGACGATGAAGGCCTCGCGCCTCCACGAGCGCTGCGACGTGCCATCCGCGCCCGGGTTCACGCACATCGCCGCCTTGCGACGCGACGAGGCGTGCCAGATCGGCGACGAGGACTGGCTGCAGAGCGCCATCGAGGCCGACGCGCCGGCGCCGGCTCCTCACTGGCACCCGTCGACGCGGCCGGCCGCCGCGGAGGACGCTGCTCCTTCCGAGGAATCGCTGCGCGTGGAGATTGTGCTCGACACCTCCGTCAACCCGCCGCGCGTGCGCCTCGTGAAGGCCATTCCCGACAGCCCCGAGGTCCTTCGGCTGCGCGAGGCCGCCCAGTACCTGCGCGTGGGAGTCGACCGCGTCCGCGAGTGGGTGCGCAGCGGCGCCTTGCCCTGTGCCCGCATTGGCAGGCAGTACCGCTTCCGCCGCGCCGCCCTGGCAGCCTTCCTGGCCGGCATGGAGTAGGTTCCGCACGATACGCCGCCGTACCGCGGCCCGCGCCGTCCCGCGCTCGCAGTCACGCGAACGGAGATGGCGCGGGCCGCGCGCTTGTGCCCCGCAGCAACTATCCGTACCCTCATTGCACACGGTTCGCTAACACTGCCTTAACACTCCGGTGGAATACTGGTACGTGGCAGTCACGGCTGGCCTTGACATTCGCGGCGACTTGGATTACCATTCACCGGCGCGTGTTGGGGGGCCACCCGGGCCGCGCCAGAGCACGTGTATGGCTGAACCAGTATCGAGCATGCCTGATGTGCGTCACCGTGCGTACGTATACCTCCCGCTGGGCGGGCGAGGCTGATCTGGACGGCAACACGCTCCACCAATGGGGGAAGGAGTACTACGCACCACATGAACAACCGACGTGGCTTTACCCTCATCGAGCTGCTAGTTGTAATCGCTATTATTGCGATTTTGGCGGCGATCCTGTTCCCCGTCTTCGCGCAGGCCCGCGAGCAGGCGCGGCGCACCACCTGTACGTCTGACACTCGTCAGATGGCCAACGCGTTTATGATGTACAACCAGGACTACGACGAAGCGTTCATCACCCAGATCGGCGGCGCCAACGACGATCGGAACGAGTACCAGGTCATCCTGCAGCCGTACATCAAGAACCGGCAGATGCTCTTCTGCCCGTCTCGCAACCTCTTTGGCTGCAGCAAGACCATTGACGCCAGCGGTCGGTGCCTCGGCTACGCGCCGAACTTCGGCATCTACTCGTACCACGACGGCACGGGCCTGTTCCTGCAGGACACGACCTCCAACCTGTGGGTCGGGCGGTCGATGGCTGCGTTCGCGCACCCGGCCGAGACCATCATGTTCGGTGACACCAACGACACCAACATGTACACCCTTACCTTCTACTTCCAGACGGGCGACGGCACGACGCCCGCCGCCATTCGCCATGGCGGCAACTACCAGTTCGCCTATGTCGACGGCCACGCCAAGAGCATCAAGATGGGCGCCTACTCGTTCCAGGCGGACGGCGACGCATTCGACATCATGCCGGCGAATGGCAAGCTCATCCGCCAGTACTGCTATGACGTCAACGCGACGACCACCCGCTCCGGTGGCTTCAGCGCCAGCCGCCAGTGTGGCGTGGTGGCGGACGATATCGCCGCCAAGCGCGTGGCTCTCTAGGACCACACTGACACAAGGGGTACCGTCATGAAGCGTGCGATCGCAGCGCTGTTCGCGGCCGTTATCGTGGGCAGCCTGGCTCTGAGTCTGGCCGGATGCGAGGGCCAGAAGCAGGTCGATCAGGCCCAGGTCAACATCAAGCAGCAGAAGAAGGACAAGTAGGCACCTGTGCCATCGGAGCCGCAATGAAGAAGCAACTCAACCCGGTGGTGGCGTTGCTCATTGTCCTGGCGGTCGCCGGGGCCATCGGCTACGTCATGTGGTCGAAGACGCAACTGGACAGCGGACAGGTGCAGTTGCACACGGCCAAGCCCAAGGGCAAGTAGCTGCGGTAAGGGCGGCAGGTCTCTCTGCCGCCCTTACCTGCTGCAGCCAAACGGCCGCAACCCGCGCCTTGACAGACGGCCGCGGGCCGGTTACTATCGACGCTGTAGCTGCGGATCCGTCGCCAGCTCTGCCGCCGAAGGGAGGGCATCCCGCGAAGGCCGCCTCACCAGACCCCCGTCGAGGCCGAGCCTATCGCTCCTACACCATCGCCGCATACGGGCGGGCGAGATCGGTCGCCGTCTCCCGCAGACCCTCGACGAGCCGTATCCCGTACGCCCCTCACTGAACCTACTCTGACCGGTGCTCCGGCACCGAATCGTGGATGCAGTTCTCTGACCGTTGTCTGCGCATTGTGCATGTGTGGAAGGGAGAGACTCATGTCCAGATCGGAACGGCGTTCAGCATTTACCCTGATCGAACTCCTCGTCGTGATCGCGATTATCGCCATTTTGGCGGCAATCCTCTTCCCCGTCTTCGCCCAGGCTCGCGAGTCCGCTCGGCGCATCACGTCCGCCAGCAACTGCAAGAACTTCGCCCTCGCGTTCCTGATGTACAACCAGGACTATGACGAGACGTTCCTCACGCAGTACAACAGCGATGCCCTGAACGACGCGGGCGAGTTCCAGTACATCCTCCAGCCGTACATCAAGAACCGCGCGATCGTGTACTGCCCGTCGCGGAATACCAGAGGCTGCGACACGCAGTTCGACGCCTCGGGCCGCTGCATCGGCTACGCGCCGAACTTCGGCATCTACTCGTATCACAACGGCAACGGCCTGTTCCATCAGAGCGAGAATGCGCCGGCGAACGTTGGCGGCACCATGTGGCGCGGGAGAGCACTCGCCGACTTCGCACATCCGGCCTCGACCATCCTGATGGGTGATACGAACGACAGCAACATGTACACCCTCACGTTCTACTTCCAGACCATGGACGGGACCTCCCCGGGCGCCATTCGCCACAGCGGGCAGTACAACTTCGCGTTCGTGGACGGCCATGCCAAGAACCTGAAGATGGCGGCCTACTCGTTCGCAGCCGATGGCGACGCATTCGACATCATGCCGGAGAACGGCACCAACATCGCCCTGTACTGCTACAACGTGGACGCCGTCCAGGAGCGCAATGGTGGGTACGGCAACGGGCAGCCGTGCGGCACCGTCGCCCAGATGATCACCAACGCCCGCGTGCGGCTCTTCTAGCTGATGGCGTTCTGAAGGTCTTCCTTGGCTCTGGCCTGAATGGCGAGCGGGCGCCGTGGCTGAATCGGCGCCGTACGCTGTAGGGTTGGCGGCGAACTGTGCGGGCTCCGCGCCCTCCAGGACCAGTCGTGAGTAGGCCTGCCTAGATTGTCGGTCCGCGCCAGGACGGCTCTGCGATGCCGCCCTGGCGCGGACGTCGTTGGAGGCGTCGCCGCTGCCCGGCTGTGTCGGTGCACGCCAGATGGGGCGCGATACGGTGAAGAGAAGCAGATGGCCCAGCCTCAGAGTCGTCGTTCCCGCCAGTGTCCTGCTAGTCCTATTGGTGCTTCTGTTCACCCGCATGACGGCTCCCAACACCAACGCCTCGCCCGGGCGCCCGCGGCTGACCGCTGACGAGGCGATCGGCATCGCGCGCGCATTCGCCAGCCAGATCGGCGCCCCCATCCAGGGGCAGGGCCAGGCGGTCTACCCCGCCCCGAAGCAGTCCGCCAGTCTGCCTGAACCATACTGGCAGCCTCGCTGGAAGGTGACGTTCGGGGGCGACGTGGAGTTCGAGATCGTCGATGCGAACGGGGTGATATGCCGCTATGCCGACCGGCGCGTCCATGCCGGTCCCGGCCAGCCCGCTCGGTCCAGGGCGTCGGTGGCGCAGGCGGCGATCATCCGCAGAGGCGAGGCCGTGCGGCTCGCTGCCGGCCCAGTTCCCGAGACCGGCGAACCGGAGGCCCGCCGGGCCTCCCCTGGCCAACCCGACGACGACACCTGGTTCGTCATCTGGCCTCGTGTGTCCGGAGACGCACCGTACAAGGACGAGCAGCTGATCGTGGTGATCCGGGGCAGGGACGGCGCCGTATCGGCGATGACAGCCCGCTATCCCTCCACTCCGTCGTGGTCTTGGGGCTCCGGGGTGTCCGAGACGGACGCCATCGCGGCGGCGCGCGCCCACCTCGCCGAGTTCGGCATCAAAGGCGTATCGATTGTCCACACGGCGAGGGAGGTGGTGCAGCCCAGCACCGGCTGGGAGACCGCCATGGGGACGAAGGCCGAAGGTGGGGCGTCTGTGGATGCCTGGGTCTGCGAGTTCTGGGCGGGCGCGCGCAACTACCTCGTGTACGTGGACGCGGCATCCGGAAGGGTGGTTGGCGGGGAGTTCCGTGAGGTGGCGCGGGCGTTGGCACCTGGGCCGAGCTGAGCCGAACACGTAGAAGCCGTGTTCCTGCTGTTATCCGACCCTAAGGAGTGTCCCTCGATGGAACGCTGGCTCTGCAGTCTGTCGCTGGTACTGGTCACTTGTTCCGCTCCGTGTGCCCTCTCGGGCTGCTCCAACTCCAATGCCGCTCCGCCTAGTCCGCCCGGAGGGTACGCCATGCCCAACCCCCCGCAATCCTCACCCGATGCAGCCGCGCACTCCTGGAACCCACTGACGTCGCAGAGCGCGCACAACCTGCCGCCGCCCTCCGCGCCGGCGCCGCCTGCTTCGGCGCGACGCACGGAGGCACAGGTGATCGGCATCGCCACTCAGTTCGCCAAGAACGTGGGCCTGCAGCTTGCCGAGCACGGCACAGCCGTCTACCCGGCGCCGGTGTTGGTGCGCGGGATGCAGGACAACTACTGGCAGCCGCGCTGGCAGGTGAAGTTCGGTGACGGCGTCGAGTTTGAGATCGTGGATGCCGACGGAGTCATCTGCAAGTTCCACGATACGCGCGCGATGGAGAACGGGGACGCCAACGCGCCTCCCGGCCCCGCGCTCGCCGAGGCCAAGGTCCGGCAGCGGGCGGATGTCGTCTTGCGGTCCGTCGGACCCATCGGCGAGGTCGGCACGCCCGAGGTGCGCCATGCCCAGTACACCGCCCCAGCAACCGCGGCGGGCGATGTCTGGTTCGTCGTCTGGCCGCGCACGTACCGCGGCGTGCCCTACCGCTCGCAGCAGTTCACCGTTCAGCTCCAGGGCTCGACCGGCGCGCTCATCGGGCTGGCGGCCCACTACCCGTCGGCGCCGCCTGCTTCCGGCGCAGGGGCCGTGTCGAAGGCTGACGCGGAGGCAACGGCGAACGCCCGTCTGGCTCAGGCTGGCGTAACCGGCATGACCCTGACGCGCACCTCGCAGCAGGTGGTCTGCCCGAACACCTTCTGGGACCAGGGTGGCAGCGTGTGGCCGTCCACGACGGCGTCTGCCGTGGCATGGGTGTGCGAGTACTCCGCCGGCGGGCAGGGGTGTATGGTGTGCGTCGACACGACGTCCGGCAAGGTCATCGGCGGCGAGGACTGGGCAGTCGCCGGTGGGCCGCGCCGCGCCGGGCCACCGACGAGGTAGTCATCAGCGCTGCGCTGCCGTGCGCCGCCTGACGTGGACGGCACGCTTGCGTTCCATCGAATAGAGGACCTACCAATGGGGATCCCACGCTGCCGAATCCTGCTGCCCTTGTTTGCCTGCTTGGTTGGTGTCCTGGACGTCTCCCAGAGCCCCACATGCGCGCGCCCGTCGCCCGGAGGACAGATCGCGGAGGCACGTACACGCCGGACGAAGGCTGAGGCGATCGCCATCGCGCGGGAGTTCACCCGCAAGATCGGCGCTCCCGTAGCCGGCACGGCAGTAGCCGTGTTTCCTGCTCCGACGCTGCACGAGGGTGCAGAACCGGACTACTGGCTGCCCTGTTGGCGCATCACGTTCAGCAGTGATGTCGAAGTAGACGTGGTTGACAGGACCGGGTTGGTCTCCACGTATGCTGACCACAGGGTCTGTGCCCAGATGGCCTCCGATGCCTTGCCCGGGTTGACCCCTCTCAGCAAGGCCCAGGCGCTATCCGTTGGTGCTCGAACCCTGCGCGCGGCAGGCGCCGTGGCAGATGTCGGCACGCCCACGGCCGAGGCAATGCAGTTGTCCATGCCGCCCACGTCGATCGGCAGCATATGGTACATCACGTGGCCCCGGCTGTACCAGGGCCACGCCTACCGGCGCCAGGAAGCCACCGTGGTGCTCCAGGCCGACGGAGGCGCGGTCACCAATGCGCGCATCCACTTCCCATCGCCGGCGCCCACGTCCGGCACGATAGCGCTCACGCGCACCAAAGCAACGGCGGCAGCGGCCGCGCGACTCGCTGCCGCGGGCATCTCCGGGGCTACGCTCCAATCTGCTGTCATCGAGGTCGTGCAGCCCAACAGGTTCTGGCAGGTGGGCGGATCGGAGGCGCCGATTGCCGGTGCAGCGCATCTGGCCTGGGTCTGTGGCTACACGCTGAGCACGGGCAAGTCGGGAGTGGTGGTCTACGTGGATGCCGCCTCCGGCGCTGTGGATGGTGGCGGGCGGTGGGACATAGCCGGGCATGCTCGCGTGCGCCCCGGCGCCCCGCCCGCTAAGGATGTCGCTGCCAGGCGCGCGGCCAAGGTCAAGGCGGCGACCAGGTAGAACGAGCCGGCTGACCGACACAGCCAAACGGGGCGGCAGCCGCCGCCCCGTTTCTGCGTCCAGCCTTCCGCAGCACAAGCGCTAGCGCGGTGCGTTCCCCGAGATCGTGCGGGCGATGTCGTTGTACATCACGAACACCAGGAGCATCGCGATCAGCCCGAGGCCAACCATCTGCGCGCTCACCATCTCGCGCGTCGAGAGGCGCCGGCGCCGCAGCTTCTCGATGGCCAGCAGTAGCAGGTGGCCGCCGTCGAGGATCGGGATGGGCAGGAGGTTCAACACGCCCAGACTGAGGCTCAGACTCGCAGCCATCGTCAGCAGGTGGGCGGGGCCAAGGCGCTGGAGCGCGGTGGTCATCTGCCCCATCATGATCGGGCCGCCCATCTCCTCCGTCTGGCGCTGCTTCAGCGCGTGCAAGAGGAAGTAGAGGCTGAAGTACGTGCGCAGCGACCCCACCCTCACCGACTCGACTGGCCCCGCCCGCCGCATCTCGGAATTCGGCTGAATGCCGATGCGGCCCTCGCGGACCTCCTTGCCCGTCGCCTCATCCTTGTAGGTGAACGGCACGTCCACCGCCAGCGTGAGGGTCTCGCCGCCGCGCTGCACGGTCAGGACCAGACGCTTGCCATTGCTGGCATGGATGCGCTCGACCAGCGCCTTGCCGTCGCGGACGGGCGTGCCATTGATCGCCGCGATCCGGTCGCCGATCCGCAGGCCGACCTTCTGGGCCACGCCCTTCGGCACCACGTAGGCGATCTGGTTCGTGGCCTCCGCGGGCAGCCCCACCGTGAAGCCGGTGATGCAGAAGAGGACGAACCCGGCGATCAGGCTGGCCAGCGGTCCGGCGAAGATGACGGCGGCGCGCTGGTAGATCGGCCGGTTGCTGTAGAGCGCCTCATCCCGCGAGCGCTCGTCGGCGTTCAGCGCGATGTCGATCAGCGTGTGCTCGCCGTCCGTGATGCGCGGTGAGTGCTTCAGCGCCTCCAGGTCGGCCCGGCCGTCGTCCGTCATCTTGCCGTCGGGCCCGAACGACGCACGAAGCGCCGCGCGCACGTCCTCGGAGATGCTCTGCGGGTCGATGCTGACGATGCCGTCCTGCTCCAGCGTGCGCAGCAGCGTGGTGAGCGGGTCGTTGGCAACGGCGTTGGCCACACTCGTCCGCACGGCCAGCAAGATGGGCTGGCCCGAGGAGATGTCGTCCGCCTCCATGCCCGCGATCTTCACGAAGCCGCCGAACGGGACGGACCGCACGTTGTACTCGGTCCCGTCACGCTTCCCGATGCGCCACAGCACAGGGCCGAAGAAGAGCGAGAAGTCCTCGACGCGCATCTTGAACCACTTCGCGGCTGCGAAGTGGCCCCCTTCGTGCGCAATGACGAGCACGCTGATCATGATGATCAGCGCGAATATGCCGGTTACCCAGCCAAAGAGGTCCGATCCCAATCGCGCTTCCTATACTAGCGGGAGTTCGACGTCCGCCGCCGCGCGTCGAGCCCAGGCGTCGGCTTCGAGTACTTGCTCATACGTTGGCGGCACCGGTGTGTGTCTCGCCATCACGGCCTGCACGGTGTCGGGGATGCCCGTGAAGGGGATCTCCCGGTTCAAGAACCGAGCCACCGCGGCCTCGTTGGCCGCATTCATCACGGCAGGCATCGTGCCGCCTGCCTCCACGGCCTCGCGCGCGAGGCGCAACGCCGGGAACTTCTCCTCGTCGGGCTTGTCGAACGTCAGTGCGCCCGCCGTCGTCAGATCGAGCCGCGGCAGCCCCGTGTTCGGCCGCTCCGGATAGAGCAGGGCGTACTGGATCGGCAGCCGCATGTCCGGTAGGCCCAACTGCGCCAGCACGGAGCCGTCATTGAACCGCACGAGGGAATGGATGATGCTCTGCGGGTGGACCACGACTTCCACATCGGTCACGGGTACGTCGAACAGCCAGTGCGCCTCGATGATCTCCAGCCCCTTGTTCATCAGGGTGGCCGAGTTGATCGTGACGAGGCCGCCCATATTCCATGTCGGGTGTTTCAGGGCTTGCTCTACAGTGATTCCGCGAAACTCGTCGCGCGGGGTCTGGCGGAACGGCCCACCCGACGCCGTGAGCAGGATGCGCTCCAGGCTGCGCTCCGGTGTGCCCTGCAGACACTGGAAAATGGCCGAGTGCTCGCTGTCGATGGGCAGGATGTGGACGCCCTTCGCTTTGGCCCGCGCCATCGTGTGCTCGCCCGCGGCGACCAGCACCTCTTTGCTGGCGAGTGCGATGTCCTTGCCCGCCTCGATGGCCGCGTGCGTCGGCGCGATGCCCACGGCGCCCGCCACCGACACGACGACGACGTCCGCGTCGGCCAGCGTGGCCAACTCGCACATGCCGGGCACGCCGCTGTACAGACTGACGGCCGACGAGCCCAGCCGGTTCCGTAGATCGCTCGCCCGCTCTTCGTCGCCGATGCAGACGTGCCGCACTCCGTGGGTACGAGCCTGTTCTGCCAGCAGCTCGACGTTACGATGGGCGGCCAGGCCGACGACCTGAAGCCGCTCCGGCAGGCGCGAGACGATGTCGAGGACTTGGGTGCCGATGGACCCTGTGGATCCGAGGATGACGATGCGTTTCATGGTGGTGAGTCATTATAGCCCGTATGGGCCGGGCGCGGCTCGGTGCCGCACGATCCCACGCGCCACCTCCGCCCTCTCGCCGCCGCCACGCTCAACGGATCCCGCCGCCGTCGGCATGACGACCGCGTGCGACGTGCGGCCGGCCCGCAGGATTCGCCCCGCCGGCGCATGAATAGGGCAGGGGGGACGGCCTCGACCGGCAGTGGCGTTGTGCACAGTGGCGCCAGGGGGCGAAACCACCCCGCCCAGCGTCGTGTCTACCACTCGGTCCTCGCACCGAGACGTCCGCCGGCCAACAACATGCCCAAACCGCCAACTGGAACCGTCGCGTTCCTCTTCACAGATATCGTAGGCTCCACGGAGATGTGGGAGCGGCTCGGAGACGCCTTCCTGCCGGTCCTGCAGGCTCACAACGCCATCATGGTCGAGGCCATCGAGCGCTTCGGCGGCTACGTCGTCAAGACCGAGGGCGACTCCTACAAGGTCGCCTTCGACGACCCCGCCGACGCCGTGCGCTGCGCCCTGGTGGCCCAGGCCGCCCTCCAGCGCTACCCCTGGCCGTCCGACGTGGGCCAGGTGCGCGTTCGCATGGCCGTCCATACCGGCCGCCCGTTCTTCCAGGCCGGCGACTACTTCGGCCCGCCGGTGAACCGCGCCGCGCGCCTCCTGAGCGCTTCCCACGGCGGCCAGGTGCTCATCTCCGAGGACACGCTGAACCTGGTCGAGAACCGCGTCGACGCGCAGACACGGTTCCTGGACCTCGGCTACCATCGCCTCAAGGACCTCGACGTGCCGGTGCGCATCTACCATGCCCAGCACCCGGCGCTCGATGCAGCGTCCTTCCCGCCGCCGCGCTCGCTGAACGGCACCGCCAACAACCTGCCTACGCAGCGGACCAGCTTCATCGGGCGCGAGAAGGAGATCGAGCAGATCGCCGCCCTTCTCGCCCGCAACGATACGCCCATGCTCGCCCTGACCGGGCCGGAGGGCATCGGCAAGACGCGCCTGTCGCTCCAGGTGGCCGCCGAGCGGGTGGAGCTGTTCCCGGACGGCGTGTGGTTCGTCAAGCTCACGCATGCCATGGACGCCCGCGGCGCCGCTGTCGAGGTGGCCTCTGCCATCGGCATCCCGCTGGTGCCCGGCGCCCATCCGGTCGAGACCGTGCGGACGTGGCTGGCCGACCGCCGCTGCCTGCTCATCCTGGACGACTGCGGCCACGTGCCCGAGGCCGGCCGGTTCATCCGCGAGCTGCTCTCCGAGTCGCCTTCGCTGCGATGCCTGGCCACCAGCCGCGAGTCGCTCAAGCTGGAACCCGGCAACGAGTACGAGCTGCCCGAGATGACCCGGCCCGAGCCCGAGGCGGCGGCCGCCGACCTGATGCAGACCGATGCAGGCCGCCTGTTCGTGGAGCGCGCCCACGACGAGCGCGCCGACTTCGCGCTCAACGACCGCCGCGCTAAGTCCATCTCGCGCCTGCTCAGCCGCCTGCCCGGCCTTCCGGAGGCCGTGGAGAAGGCGGCCGCCATGCTCCGTCAGCCGGACGTGTCGCCAGCCCAGGTGCTCACCGCGCTCGGCCGCGACCTTAAGACGAGCGTGGAGGAGATCACCGGCGTGCAGGGGCGCGACATCGTGAACCGCCTGCGCGAGTCGCCGGGGCTGGCCGCGCTGCTGGAGACGCTGGGCGCAGCCTCCGCGGACCGCAGACACCTGGACGAGGCCGAGCGGGTCTCGCGCGACGCGCTCGCCATTCACGAGCGCCTGGGCGACCGCCATGGCGTTGCGGTCAGCCTGCGCCAGCTCGGAAACATCGCCTACGCGCGCTGCGACTACGCTCGGGCTGTGAGTCTGCTGCTCGCCGCGCGCCAGGCGTTCGATGAGGCCGGCGGCGTCGAGCCCGAGCTGCTGACCGACCTCGAGACCGCCCGCCGTGCGCTGGCGGAGTCGGCTGCGCGCCAGTCTCAGCGGCCGTCGCAGCCCGTCGTCGAGCTGGGGGGCTAGCGATGGCCGAGCGCGAGGTGGGCCTCAGAGTGGTGGAGGTCGATGAGGACAGCTCGGCAGGCGCCGCGGGGCTGCTGCCAGGCGATCTGGTGTCGGCCGTGAACGGCACGCCGGTGTACGACGTTCTGGACTTCGACTTTCACGCGGCGAGCATCGATCCCGTGCTGGACCTCCGGCGCGACGGCGTGGCGCTCCAGGTCACGCTGGAGAAGGACGAGGACGACCTGCACGGTCTGCGGTTTGCCTCGGAACTGGGCGACAAGATCCGCACGTGTACCAACAAGTGCGTCTTCTGCTTCATCCACCAGATGCCGCGCAAGATGCGCAAGACGCTCTACGTGATGGACGACGACTTCCGCCTCTCGTTCCTCCACGGCAACTACGTCACGCTCACCAACCTCGCCGACGCGGAGTGGCGCCGCATCCTGGAGCAGCGTCTGTCGCCCCTCTACGTCTCCGTGCACGCCACCGACCCCGGCCTGCGCGGGGTGCTCCTCGGCAAGAAGGACCCGGCGCCCATTATCCCGCAGCTCCGCGAGTTGGCTACCAACCGCATCGACGTCCACGCGCAGGTCGTGCTCTGCCCCGGCTGGAACGATAGCTGGGCGCTTGCCGACACCATCGAGGAGCTGTCGCGCCTCCATCCGGCCGCCACTGGCCTGCGCGCGGGCGTCCAGTCGGTGGCCATCGTGCCAGTCGGCCTCACGCAGTTCCGCGAGCGCCTGCCCGACCTGCGCGCCGTCGATCGCGACTACGCGCGCCAGATGATCGCCACCACGCGCCCGGTGGGCTCCCAGTTCCGCGAGCGGCTGGGCACGCGCTTCGTCTGGCTGTCCGACGAGTGGTACTTCCTGGCGGGGGCACGCATCCCCGGGCGCGCGCACTACGAGGGCTTCCCGCAGCTCGAGGATGGCGTCGGCACCGTGCGCCGCTTCATGGACGATGCCGCCAGATTGGCCCGCCGTCTCCCCGCCGCGGCGCCCGCGCCCGTGAAGGCCACACTGGTGACCGGCGAACTGGCCGCCGAGATGGTGCGCGGCTTCGCGGCGCGGCTCTCGCAGATCAGGCGCGTCGACGTGAACGTGTGCGTGGTGCGCAACCGCTTCTTCGGCGAGCACATCAACGTAACGGGCCTGCTGACCGGGGCAGACATCGTGGAGCAGCTCGGGGAGCTCGGCGCGCGGCCGACGGTCTACCTGCCGGACATCTGCCTGCGCGATGGAGAGGACGTGACGCTCGACGACATGACCGTGGAAGACCTGCGGCGTGCGACGGGCCTGGATGTGCGCGTCTGCGGCACGCGCCCCCGCGATCTAGCGAGGCTGATGGGGCTAGTGGGGTAGGGGAACCGGCAGCGCCCGTCTCCGGCGCCAACGCCGTGGTGGGATGGGCCTCCGTGCCCGTCCGGCAGGACCAACGCCGTGGTGGGATGGGCCTCCGTGCCCGTCCGGTAGGACCAACGCCGTGGTGGGATGGGCCTCCGTGCCCGTCCGGTAGGACCCGTCTCCGGTGCCAAGGCAGTGGTGGGATGGGCCTCCGCGCCCGTCCGGCAGCGCCCGTCCCCGGTGCCAACGCAGTGGTGGGATGGGCCTCCGTGCCCGTCCGGCATGGGCCCAGGGCTAGATCCCCGGCGGCACTCCGACGGTGCTCTGCTGCTCGACTTGGGCCACCCGCGAGTCCAGGTTGTTCACCCGCGACTCGATGCGGCGCAGCGCCGTGTCGAAGCTCACGTCGTACTGCGTTGCCGTGTCTCGCAACTGCGCCAGCTCCTGCCGCACCGCCTCGATCCGCTCGATCATCGCCTGGTCGCTCTTCTGCACGCCCGCCAGCTTGATCTCCAGCACCTTGCGGCGATGGTACGTGACGATCGCCATGATCGGTATCAGGCCGATCAGCACCACGAATGCGAGCGGTATGGCGGCAATCAGGGCGCCGATCTCGATGGCAAGCACTGGCGAATGCATGGCGTGCGCTCCGTATGCGGCGGGCGGCTACAGCCCCGCAGAGACCTGGTCGGTTCGCGCCTGCGACCGCGCGGCTTCGGCATCCGCTAGCCGCCGCTCCAGCCGCTGCAGGGCGCTATCGAAGCTCACGTCGTAGCGCGTCGTCGTCTCGCGCAGCTCGGTGAGTTCCGTCTGGAGGCGCTTGACCTCGGCCTCGAGTTGAGTGACGCGGGCGGACGATCCTCCGCCGTCGTGGTGCCGTCCACCCAGCACACGGCCGATCGTGGTGATGAGTACAATAAGGACTACCGCGAGCCAGAAGTCCATCGCCTATCGCTCCCTCAGCACCTGGCCGCGTGCATCGACGATCTGCTCCCCTTCGACCGCCGACACACGCTGCTCGACCGCGCTCATGCGTCCCTCAATGCGCTGCAGCGCGGTGTCGAAGCTCACGTCGTACCGCGTCGTGCTCTCGCGCAGTTCGGCGATCTGCTCGCGCAGGGCCTTGAGTTCGTCTAGTACGGCCGGCTCCGAGCGCGATCCGAAGAGCAGGCCCCGCAAGGGCCGCTTGGGCCCCAGCGTTTCGATCCGCTGAATCACGGTGCCGGCGATGCCGAGGCCGATGATCAAGAGGGGGATGGCAACAACGCCGATGCCTGTTAGGACGGCGATCAGTTCCCAGGGCGGCATACGGTCTGCTCCCTCGCTCGGGCGCTACACCTGCCCGATGCGCGCCTGCTCCTTACCCTCGATCGCGGTCATGCGCTGCTCGACCGCGCCCATGCGCCCCTCCAGCCGCTGCAGCGCTGTGTCGAAGCTCACGTCGTACTGCGTCGTCGTCTCGCGCAGGTCGGTGATCTGCTGCTGCAGCTTGCGCAGCTCCTCCGCGACGCCGCCACTCGCGCCTCCGGGGCCGCGCAGGCGCATCTCAGCCATGTGGCGCTGGTGAGCGGTCATGATCGCCACGATGGGGATCGCCAATGCGATGATGGGTATCAGCAGCGCAATCTCAGGCACCTTGGCACGCTCCTCAGTTCCGTCCGGCCTGCGCCTGCTGTTGCTCCACCGTGGACAGACGGCGGTCCATCTGCGCCACGTTCTGCTCGAGGCGCTGCAGGGCCGTATCGAAGCTCACGTCGTACTGCGTCGTGGTGTCGCGCAGCGCGCTCACGTCGCGCCGGAGGGCGTCGAGGGCTTCACGCGTCGCATCGTCGGCGCCGCTGCGCGCCTTCGCCTTGATCTGCGCGATCTTCTGAAAGTGCTCCGTGATGATGGCGATCGCGCCGACACCCATGACCATGCCGATGATGGTGATCGCGGTCTCGGGTCCTGCCATCGGGGTCTCCTTACGCCGCCGCTGCGATGGCGTCGGGAAGCGTGATCGAGCCAGCATAGAGCGCCTTGCCCACGATCAGCCCTTCCAGGTTGTCTGCCTTCACCGAGGCGACGGCCTTCACGTGGTCCAGCGTGCCGATGCCGCCCGACGCGATCACCGGGATGTCTACGGCCGACACCATCTGCGAGAGCGCCGGGATGTTCGGCCCCGCGAGCGTGCCGTCCATCGCCACGTCCGTGAAGATGATGCGGCGCGCGCCCAGTTTCACCATGCGCTTGGCGAACGCCGTGGCGCTCTCGTCGGTGTGGTCCATCCACCCCGAGACCGCGACGAGGCCGTTCTTGGCGTCGATGCCCACCACCACGCGCTCGCCGTACTGGCGCAGGATGTCGGCAGCGAGATCGGCGTTCTGCGCCAGCGTGGTGCCGAGGATGACGCGCTCCACGCCGATCCGCAGCATGCGCTCCACGATCTCGGCCGAGCGGATGCCCCCGCCCAGCTCGACGGGGATCTTGATGCGGCGCACGATCTGGCGGACGACCTCGATGTTGGCGGGCTGGGGCGTACCCATGCGCGCGCCGTCGAGGTCGACGAGGTGCAGACGCGTCGCCCCCTCGCGTTCCCAGCGAAGCGCATACTTTACCGGGTCCTCGGAGTACGTCTCGACGCGGTCGAACGCGCCCTGGGTCAGGCGCACGCAGCGGCCGCCCTTCAGGTCGATGGCAGGCAGAATCTCCATAGTCGTTTACTCTACGCGCACAGGCCGGCGAAGTTTCGCAGGATGCGGAGGCCGACCGCGCCGCTCTTCTCGGGATGGAACTGCGTGGCGTGAATGTTGCCCGACTGCACCGCGGCGCAGAACGGGTAGCCGTAGTCGCTGGTCGCCGTGACGACGCTCGGGTCGTCGGGCGCCGGATAGAAGGAGTGGACGAAGTAGACGCGGTCGCCCTGCTGCAGGCCGGCGAAGAGCGGAGCGTCCTCGCGGAAGGCGATCGAGTTCCAGCCAATGTGCGGGATCTTGAGCGACGCGTTCTCGCCCTCGAACGCGAACCGCACCACGCGTCCCTTCAGAACGCCGAGCCCGGGCGACACGCCCATCTCGTCGCTGGCCTCGAATAGCATCTGCAGCCCGACGCAGATGCCCAGGAAGGGCTTGCCGGAGCGGATGAAGTCCAGCGTCGCGTCGGTGCATTCGGCGGACGCCAGCCCGGCCATGCAGTGGGTGAACGCACCGACGCCGGGCAGCACCAGGCCGTCGGCCCGCGCGATGACGCTTGGGTCGTGGGTGACCTCCGCCTCGGCCGAGACCGCGCGAAGGGCCTTGTAGACGCTGCCGAGGTTGCCGGCGCCATAGTCGATGACTGCGATCATGTCTGTCCGTTCGTTGTGGTCTCGCCCGAGGCGCCGGCGCGCCGTCCGCCGATGTCGCTCAAGCGTATGGTTGGGCGCTGCCGCACGTACAGCAGGCGGACACCCGGTGGGGGAGCCTCGCCGGATGGCCCCAGGCGCGCATCCCGGATCGCCGCGGCCAGCAGCGACTCCCGATCGCGCGGGCGCAGCCAGCCGGCCGATATCGCCCCCGCCTGTGTCACCACGACGAAGCCACCGCGGGTCACCTCGACGCGGAGCACCTCATCCCAGGCGCATGAGCGCCCTCCCGCGATGCTCCGCGACGCGATGCCTGCCTCGTCCACCGCGATGCGCTTCAGCAGGACCGCCGCCGCGAACCAGACCGGCAGCAGCCAGATAGCGACGCCCAGCGCGGAGGCCAGATCGCCGCGCAGCAACCGCGCGCCGTGAGTGGCAACCCCCGGAATGCACACGAGGGCCGCCAGCCCGGCAGCGACCCTGAGCGGGACCGCCGGACCGTACACCTGCCGCCCCGCGGGCGCCTCCACCGCGCTACATCACGCCGCGCAGGGCCGCCAGCGCAAGCGTCTCCTTGTCGCGCGTGGGGCCTGTGCGCCACTGGTAGTCGGCCGGCCGCAGCTTCGCCCAGGCTGCGGTGTCCGCGGCCGTCTGCTCGAACGGTCGATGCCGCAGGCCCATCTCCACGGCGCGGCTGCCGTCGATGGCGTCAATGCCGATCCACTCCGGCATGGACTGTGGTACCCACATCGGCAGCTCGATGCCCTGGCCGTTCAGGAACGGTTCGTCCGCCCAAACGGTGCGCCCGTCACTGCCGGTCGCGGCGATGCAGCCCTCGACCATCTGCTCAAAGCAGAGCGGATCGCGCGGCCCGACCGTGTTGTAGACGCCCGCCGCGCAGTCCTCCGCCATCAGCAGCATCCACTGCGCCAGGTCGCGCACGTCGATCACCTGGACCGGGTTGTCCCGCGGCTCCGGAGCGAGGATGTCGCCGCCCTCGGCAGCCCGCGCAGCCCAGTACGTGAAGCGGTCCGTCGGATCGTGCGGCCCCACGATGAGCCCCGGGCGCACGATCAGGGCGCGGCCGGGCATGGCGGCGAGCGCTTCCTTCTCGCAAAGCGCCTTCAGCGGCCCGTACGTCTCGCCAGTGACCTCCTCGACGGTCGGGTCGCTGAGCGTGCCGATGGGGGCGTTCTCGTTCTGGCCCCACTCCGTGAAGCCCGCGTAGACCGACACCGACGAGACGAAGGTGTAGTGCTCGACAGCGTTCCTCAGCAGCGTCACCGAGTCGCGCACGATGCGGGGCACGTAGCCGCAGGTGTCCACCGCTGCGTCCCACTTCCGCCCCTCAAGTGCCGCCAGCCCGCCGTCGCGGTCGCCGATCAGCGTCTCGACGCCGGGGAACAGGCCCGGGTTGCGTTTGCCCCGGTTGAACAGCGTGACCTCATGCCCGTGCCGCAGCGCCGCCTCGACGAAGTGTCTACCCAGGAAGGCCGTACCGCCCAGTACCAGCAGTCGCATCACAGGACCCCCTTCGTGGAGGGGACCCCGCTGACGCGCTCGGACCTCGCCACGGCGGTGCTGAGCGCGCGGCCCATCGCCTTGAACGCGCCCTCGACGATGTGATGCGCATTGGTGCCCGCCAACTGGCGCAGGTGGATCGTGACGCCGGCGTTGTGGGCGAAGGCGCGCACGAACTCCGGCACCATCTCCATCGCCATGCTCCCGACGCGCTCGGTCGGCAGGTTCAGGTCGCACACGCTCAGGCCGCGCCCGCTCACGTCCACGGCGCACAGCACGAGGGCCTCGTCCATCGGCACGATGGCATGCCCGTACCGCACGATGCCCGCACCGGTACCGACCGCCTCGCGGAAGGCCTTGCCCAGCGCGATGCCGACGTCCTCGACCGTGTGGTGGTCGTCGATCTGCAGGTCGCCCTCGGCCGCCACTGTCAGGTCGAGGAGGCCGTGGCGCGCCATCTGCGCCAGCATGTGGTCGAAGAACCCGATGCCGGTCGAGACGCTGTTGTCGCCGGTGCCGTCCAGCGCCAGGTCGACGTGGACATCGGTCTCGCTGGTCTTGCGGGCGACAGATGCACGACGTGTCGCGGTGCTCATGGAGTGAACGCTCCCGTGTTGGGGCCGAGTTGCACGGCGGATGATCGGCGGTGCCGGGACTACGAGTGAGCGCTGCCGCCCGTCTTGCGGACGCGGACGGCTTCGGCGTGTGCCTGGAGGCCCTCCGCCTCGGCGAACCGCTCCAGGTGCGGCGCCGCGGCTGCCAGGGCCTCGCGCGTGTATGAGATGAAGCTCGACTTCTTCAGGAACGTGTCGACGTGCAGCGGCGAAGAGAACCGCGCGGCCCCGCCTGTCGGCAGCGTGTGGCTCGGGCCCGCCCAGTAGTCGCCCAGCGTCTGCGGCGAGTAGTGGCCCAGCAGGATCGCGCCGGCGTTCGCCACGTTGCCCAGCAGCGCGAGCGGATCGCGCACCATCAGCGCCAGGTGTTCCGGCGCGCACTCGTCGGCCAGCCGCACCGCCTGCTCCAGCGACTCCGCCACGACCACCGCGCCGTTCTCGTCCAACGCCTTGCGCAGGATGTCCCGCCGCGGGAGCCGCTCCATCTGCCGGTCCAGCTCGGCGGCCGCTTGCGACGCCACAGCCTCGGACGTCGCGATCAGGTACGCCGCGCAGTCGGGGTCGTGCTCCGCCTGGGTCAGGATGTCCGCCGCGACGAAGGCCGGGTTGGCGCTCTCGTCCGCGACGACGCACACCTCGCTCGGCCCGGCGATCATGTCCATGTCCACCGCGCCCCACAGGAAGCGCTTGGCCGTCGCCACGTAGATGTTGCCGGGGCCGACGATCTTGTCGACCGGCGGGACCGACGCGGAGCCGAACGCCATGGCAGCCACCGCCTGCGCGCCGCCAACCTTGCAGATGCGCTGGACCCCCGCGACGCGGGCGGCGTAGAGCACCGCAGGCGGCACGCGGCCATCGCGCGCGCAGGGCGTGCAGATCGTAACGTTGGGCACCCCGGCCACCTTCGCCGGCACCGCGCACATCAGCACCGTGCTGGCGTAGCAGGCCGTCCCGCCCGGCACGTAGATGCCGACGTGGCCCAGCGGGCGGATGACCTGGCCGGTGACGCGGCCGTCCTCGGCATGCATCCAGGTGGTCCGAAGCTGGTGACGGTGGAACGCGGCGATGTTCTCGGCGGCCAGCTCCATCGTCTCACGCAGGTCGGCCGGGGTCTGCTCGGCGCCCTCGTCCCACTCCTGCTGCGAGACGGTGATGCCGGCCAGATCCTGCGAGTCGAACTTGCGGCCCAACTCGATGAGCGCGTCGTCGCCCCGCTGCCGAACATCCTCGACGATGCCGCGCACGATCGCCTCGACCTTCGGGTCGACCTCGATCGGCGAGCGCCGCAGGGCCTCGGCTGCCTTCTCGTATCCGTCCTTCGCCACGATCACCGTGCGCATGCGTGTCCTCCGTAGCCGATCATTGTACTTCGCCCACGGTGGGTGCGTCAAACCGGCGGCGGACAAGCCCCGCCACCATGCAGCACGCGCACACCAGCACGAACCAGTCGCCGCAGCGCACGTAGAGGGTCTGGCCGTCCAGCAGGTGCACGGTGGCCGTCAGGTGCGCCGGACGGTAGGGCTCCGCCTCGACGGTGCGGCCCGTCGGCGCGACGAAGCCCGTGATGCCCGTCGTGCCGGACATGGCCATCCATCGCCGCGCCTCAACGGAGCGCAGCACGTTCATCGCCATGTGCTGCCGCAGCACCTTCGAGGGGCCCGACCACGAGTCGTTGGTGATCGACGCCAGCAGGTTTGCGCCGCGCTTCACATGGTCGCGCGAGAGGATGGGGAACACCGACTCGAAGCAGATGAGCACACCCACGCGGGCGGGGCCGGCATCCAGCGGAGGCTCGGGGCCGCCGGGCAGCGTGTCGCGCTCGTAGAAGCGGAACGTGTCGCCGAACGGCAGCCAACTGCGCCCGGGGATCCACTCGCCGAACGGCACGAGCCACCGCTTGTCGTAGATCTGGCCCAACGACCCGGCGGGCGAGAGCATCAGCGCCGAGTTGTAGTCGTGGTCGCTGGCATCCGTGCGGTTGGAGCCGACCAGGTGGAAGCACGCCCCCTCGCGGGCCATGCGCTCGAACGCGCGCCGCGTATCGGTGTCTTCGTCCACCGACTCCGGCGCGATGCTCTCTGGCCACACGACGAGGCTGGCGCGATCGCGGCGCGCTTCGGTCCAGACCGCATCAAGCGCCTGCACGTCGCGCGCCGGATCGGGCTTGGTGCGCGGGTAGCTCGCGATGTTGGGCTGCATCGCCGTGACGCGGTACGCCGGGCCATCGTACGCCCGCCCCTGCACGGCGAAGCCGTACACGAGAATGAGGAGGCCAGGCGTCGCCGCCACAGCCGCCACCCGGAGCCATCCCGTCCGTCTGGAGGCGCCAGGTGGGGTGGGCGTCCCTGCCCGCCCGAGCGCCGCTTCTGGTGGGGTGGGCGTCCCTGCCCGCCCGAGCGCCGCCGCGAGAGTCACATTGGCCCACGCGATCGCGTAAGTGATCCCATACACGCCCAGCATGTCGGCGATCTGGATGACGGGCAGGTAGCGGTACTGCGTATGCCCAAGCAGGGACCACGGCATCGCCAGACTGCCCTGGCCGCGCAGCCACTCGATGGCGGTCCAGGCTCCGGCCGTGGCGGCGATGCGGAGCAAGCCGCGCGACCGCCGGGCGATGGCCCACGCGAGCGCGGCGAAGAGGCCGTACCAGCCCGCCTTGATCATCGCCAGGCCGATCCAGGCCGCCCAGCCCCACGGCGTGTTGGCCCAGCCGACGATCGTGTTGCCGATCCAGGTGATCGTCCAGCCCCAGTGCAGCACGCCGAACGTCCAGCCGAACCCGAGGGCGCGGACGACCGTGCGCGAGCCCTGCAGGGCATAGAGGAACGGCACGAGCGCCACCCAGGCCAGCCAGCCGAGGTCGAGTGGGGGATAGGCGGCGGTGGCGAGCAGCACGGACGCCAGCAGGAGGAGCCAGCGCGTCCTCGCTTGCGCGTTCGGTTCGGGGTGCGTTATACTGGGCGAGTTGGGTGCCACGTGATACCGAGGGAGAAGCTGAGATGGGTTGGAACTGGTCGAGCAGATGGTTGCCGGCGCGGCGGGTTCTGCTCCTGGCGGCGGCTGCGGCAGCGATGGGGCCGCTGGGCTGCGCGAAGGCGCCGTCGACCTCGGGCAGCGGCACGCGCCTCGTCGTGTCGATGACCTTCAACGGCCCCGTGAGCCCCAACTACCAGTACTTCGCCCTCATCCGCAGCGCGGCCGACTCGTCCGGCGTCAACGGGCCCATCCCGGTCGTCGAGCCGCCCTATATGAATGGGTTCGCCACCGGCTCCAACACCGAGACGGCCGCGTTCACCGACTTCGTTGAGTACAGCCAGGTGCAGGAAGTCCTGACGACGTCCGGCTATGCACTGTACCACGTCATCGGGGGGATCGAGGGCGACCCGAACCTGAAGCAGTTCCAGGCGCGCGGCGAGGTCGACCGCTACGTGGTTCCGTCCGGCGGCAATTCGCTGCAGTTCGAGATCGACCTCTCTCGTCTGGCCCCAAGCTCCGGCGAGACCGACGCCAACAACGGTGCGACGCCGCGCTACCTGCAGTTCAACATCGTCGCCACCACGACGACCCCGACGAACCCGCAGAGCGTGGACCCTGCCAAGGTCGTCGACGCCATCGGCGATCAGCGGCTCGGCTCCGGCTCGTTCAACACGTTCATCACCATCGACACCGCGCAGACCGGGCGCATCTACAAGAACTCGACCTCGAGCGCCGACTCCACCTACGAGCCGGAGGGCGACTCCTACCCCAGCGACAAAGACCCCGCCGTCGACCTCATCGCCTGGAGTGTGCAGGTCGTCACGCGGTAGGCGGCTCGCTGCATGGGGCTGCCAGGACGGGCACGGAGGCCCATCCCACCACGGCGTCCGTCGCTGCCCAGGCCGTGCAGGGTTATGCCCCGCCGGTGAGCCGCTCCGCCACCCGCGCTCGCCGCGCGAACTGCGTGAGCAGCTTCGTCTCGTCCGGCACGAAGGTGCGCGTCTCCTGCGTGGCGATCTCCAGCACTCCCACCGTGCGGTGCCCCAGCTTCAGCGGCACGCCAAGGTAGCCCAGGATGCGCTCGTGCCCCAGCCACGCCTCCTCCCGGTAGCCCATCTCGTCCGGCGCCGAGCCCGTGCCCAGCGGCTTGCCGCGCTTGGCGACGCGCCCGGCGAGGCCCGCGCCGATCGCCAGCGCCGCATCGGGATGCGCCGACGCGCGGAAGCCCGCCGAAGCCGCCAGCGTGAGCCGGTCGCCCTCGACCTGGTAGATGGTGCACCGGTCGGCGCGCAGCACCTCGGTTGCCAGGTCGGCCATGAGCTGCGGCACGTCCTGCGGCCCGAGCGCCGAGCCCAGGGCCCGCGCGATGCGCTGGAAGTAGCGGCCCATCGCCGCGTTCTTCATCCGCTGGTCTTCATAGAGCTGCGCGTTCACGATCGCCATCGCGGTCTGGTTCGCAATGGTGTAGAGAAGCTCCATCTCGGCCACCGTGAACAGCCGGCGCCGCGACGACATCGCCAGGATGACGCCGATCACCTCGTCGCCATGCGTCATCGGCACGCAGATGGTCGACACCACGCCGGCCTGGTCGATGGGCGCCGTGCGGTTGCGCGCGTCCGCCGCCACGTCTGCCACCGCCGTCGGCGTGCTCCACTCGTAGACCCAGCCCGCGATCCCGTCGCCCGGCTTGAAGCGGAACGCCTTCAGATCGTCCTCGGCGATGCCCCGGGCCACGCAGGGGGCCAGCCGGTCCTCGCGCGCGTCGTGCAGCAGCACCGCGAACCGGTCCGCGTTCAGCAGGCCCGGCACGCGCTCTGCCACGAAGCGCAGGATGCGGTCGCGCTGCAGCGTTCCGGTGATGTGCTGCGATAGGTCGTAGAGGGTGGTGGCCTCCTCTGCGCGACGGGTTGCATCCTCATACAGCCATGCGTTCTCGATCGCCACGCCCGCCTGCGCCGCCAGCGCCTCGATCAGCGCGAGGTCGCTCTGGCCGAAGGCCTGCGGCTGGCCGCTGGTGACGATGAGTAGGCCGAGCGAGGTATCGCGGCTGCGGATCGGCGCGATCAGGGCGGACCGTGTGCGCCCGCCTGCGCTCAGGGGTTCGAAGTCCGGGTCGCGGTCGGCGTCCGCAACCAGCCTGGGCGTTCCGGACTCGAGCAGGGACGCCGTCCACGGCGCATCGGCTGCGAGCTGCACGTCGCGCTCTTCATCGTCCAGGCCGCGCTCGGCCGCGATGAACAGGTGCGTCCGCTCGTCGTTCAGCAGGAAGAGGGTGACCGTTTGGTGGTCGAGGTGCGCGCGGATAGCCGCCAGGAGCGAGGCCAGCACGTTCTGGACATCGAGCCCGGAGCTGACGCGGCGCGCGGCGTCGAAGAGGGCGTTCAGCTCGCGGCGCTGCTCGTCCACGGTGCGCTCGGCCTCGTCGCACGTTGTGGCCACGCCGGCGAGGTCTGCGAACAGGCCCAACGTCTCGAGCGTCTCGGCCGATAGCCCTGTCTGGCCCGGCCGGGTGCGAGCCAGCAGCGCGCCCGTCACCTGGCCGCTGCGTACGATCGGCAATGCGGCGCCGCTCGGTCCCGCACGCCTGCGGTCTGCAGGGCCCTTGCGCCGCTCCACGCCGTCGGGCGGGCCTAGGTTCACGCGCCGCCGGTCGGAGGCGGCCGCGCGCCTCTCGGCCATCAGGGAGTTGTCGAAGATAACGGGGGCGCCGGTGCGCAGCGCGGCCTCGGCCATGGAATCGTCGACGCGGACCTGGAGCCCGAGGAACTCGCTGCGGTCGGCGCCGGCCACTGCCACGAAGTTGAGCAGCCCGTCCGCGCCGGAACGCGTGCCGATGGCGACGCTGGCAGCGTCCGTCGCCGCGCGCGCCTGTTCGGCCACGAGCGAGAGGATGTCGCCGCTGGGAAGACGTCCGGCGATGGCGCGCGTAACGGTGCGGATCGCCTGCTCGGGGGTAACGGTAGCCTGCACGGGGGCTGCCGGCTCGTCGGACATCGGCGCTCTTCCTCCGATGCCATTCTCTCATACCGGCAGAAGCTTCGTCAAGGGCAGGTTTTGGTCGGATGCCGCGCCGCGCTCACGCCCAGGCCAAACGCATCGCCCAACGGAACCGTCAGACCCCTGCCAGACGCACCCGCGCCGCGCAGCCGTCGCGCGGAGTGGTGGCGCTGGGCGCGCCTCGGCGCCCCGCGCAAGGCACTACCCGCACGTTGCCGTGGTCGTTCGAGTCCGCGGCGGCGGACTTTGTGCCGTTCTCAGACGCGAATTCATTCGCCGGCCGCCCTTTGGTGGCTCATCCGGCAGTCCTGTCGCTCCTAGTCCACGTCGTCGCGCGGCACGAACTCGCGCCGTGAGAACAGCAGCAGCGCCCCCAGCACGCCGACGACGATCACCGCCGCCAGCACCCCGCGCGAGAGGGCCACGGAGATCGTCTCCTGGTTGCCCCCGCTCAGGAACTGCAGCATGTCGACGGACTCGGCCGGCGGCTTCGGGTGCGGCGCCAGGACGCGCAGATACGACATGATCGACACGAGCTGGAACTTGCCCGGCATGTTCGGCACCCACCACTCCCAGCCGAACGCGAACAGCACACCGAAGATCAGGGGCCGCCGCATGAGCGTTGCCAGGAGCAGGAACAGCGCTCCGTAGGCCAGCGCGCCCAGCGGCAGGACCAGCAGGTCGCGGCCCAGCGGGATGCTCTCGTCGGTGCGCGGACGAATCAGGGTGGGGTACGCCGCGTCCAGCAGCAGCCGGTTCAAGCGCACAAGGTCGCGCCCCTTCGGATGCGCCTTCGCCAGAGCGAGCGTCGAGGCCGGCAGCTCGAGCCCCCCGAAGCGCTCCTCTGAGTAGAAGTGCGTGTCGTTCCGCAAGCGGCGCGCCAACTCGCCGACCATTCGCTCCTCGACCATCGCCGGATGGCGCTTGGCCCACCGCCGTTGGAGCATGGCGTCGAGCACCTCGCCCTTCAGGTACTCGGAGATTGGGTCCTGGCCCGCCTTGATGGTCTCGAACAACTCGTGCCGGTCGGTTATATCGCCCGCGCTGAGCAGCGAAGTGCCGCCCTGCCCGCCGATGCCGACGGTGGCGATCGCCAGCAGCAGCACGCTGATGGCCAGCGTCACCGAGATGCCCAGGACCGCCGCTGCGTACTTCACCAGCGCGATGCGCCAGCGGGCCACGGGGCGCGTGAGCAGGTACACGATCGTCTTCTGCTCCATCTCCTGGGTCACGACGCCCGTGCAGAACACGACGGCCAGGATGACGAGCAGGAACCCGTACAGCAGCGTCGGGGCGACCGTGTTGTAGACCACGAAGGGGTCGAACGAGTCGCGGTCGGCGAAGCGCAGCATCAGCGCGATGGCGGGCGGCAGAATAGCCAGCCCGATCGCCATGAGGAGGCGCTTCGGGCGCATCAGATCGCGCAGCGCGGTCCGGAACAGGATGAGATCGATCATGGTCGCCTACCGCTCTACCAGATAGCGGAACACCGCTTCGAGGTTGTTGTCGGGCGAGTCGAAGGACTTGATGGCGATGCCGTTGGCGAGGACGATGTCCGGGAACCGGTCGTAGAACGCATCCGGCTGCCGCGTCTCCACCTCCACCTGAGTCGGCGTCAGGCTGTCCAGCTTGGCGCTCAGGATGAAGGGCTCCGCCAGAAGCAGGCCCGCCAGGTCGCGCGCGCGGTCCGACTGGATGCGGATCCGGTGCGGGTGCGCGTCGATCAGCGAGCGGATCTGGAACACGTTGCCCTGCGCCAGCAGACGCCCGCGGTGCATCAGCAGGATGCTGTGCGTCATCTGCTCCACTTCGTACAGGATGTGACTGGAGACGACGATGCACTTGCCTGCGGCGGCCTGATCGTGCAGCAGCGCCGACATCTCGCGGCGCGCCATCGGGTCCAGGCCGTTGAACGGCTCGTCCAGGATCAGCACATCCGGGTCGTGGACAACGGCCTGCGCCACCTTCACGCGCTGCCGCATGCCCTTCGAGTAGCCCCCGATCGCCCGGTCCGCGTTGGCGGTCATGCCCACCAACTCGATGGCTGCGTCCACCCTGCTGCTCAGTTCCGCGCCGCGCATCCCGGCCATGGCGGCCAGCATCGACACGAACTGGCGCCCGGTCATGTCGTCGTAGCAGCTCTCGATCTCGGGGCAGTACCCGAGCCGCCGGTAGACCCGACCGTTGGCGAACGGCCGCTCGTCGAAGACGCGCACACGTCCGGTCGTGGGCCGCAGTTGTCCGGTGATGAGCTTCAGCAGCGTCGATTTGCCCGCGCCGTTCGGGCCCAGCAGGGCCGTGATGCCTGGGCCGATCTGGCAGGTGACGTCGTTGATGCCGATCACCTGGCCGTACCATCGCGAGGCGTGCTCAATGGTGATCATCCGCGCACCACCTCCACCGCGCGAATCCGCAGCCGCGCCGCCACGATGCCGAGACAGCACAAGCCGGCCGCCAGCGCCAGCACCACCCACACGTTCGGCGGCGCCAGCGAGACCATCTCCATCGCCCCGGTGCGCCGCCCCATCGTCGGCATGCGCTGCGTGACTCCGAGGATGTTCTGCGCCACCCCCTCGATGGCGCCCTGCACGTGCAGGTGGCGCTCCAGGATGCCCTGGCCGAAGTTCGCGCGGAAGCGCACCGCCCAGTAGATCGTGACGACGAAGTTGCTCAGGTAGTAGAGGCCCGCGTAGAAGGCGCCGGCCATCCGTCCCGTCTTGGACCAGGCCGAGAACCCGACGAGCAGGCTGCTGTGGACCGCGGCGGGCACCGCGCAGGCGCCTACGATGCGCAGGAGCAGCCATGGCTCCTCGCGCAGGAACCCCTGGCTGGTGTAGCTGAGCAGGCAGTACAGGAAGAGCAGGAACGCCGGCGCGAGTGCCACCGCGAAGAGACTCAGGAACACCGTCATCCACTTGCCGAGAAGGTAGTCCGCTTTCGTCAGGGGCTTCGACAGATACACCAGCAGAGCGTTGGCCTGGTTGTCCCGCGCGATGCATCCCGACCCGACCACGAGCCCGGCGATGAACAGGAACAGCAGTTGGTTCTGCAGGCCCTGGAAGAACTGTGCGGCGTACTTCTGGCCGGGTGTGGTCTGAGTGAACATGTTCATGCCGCCCGATGTCGCCATACTCATCATGTAGAGCTGTAGAGCGACGATCAGGTAGGGCAGCACCGCAAGCGCTGCCACGATCCAGAACCCCTTCTGCTTGGCGATGGCGCGCAGACCGGACAGAGCCACGATCCACCAGCGCATCGCGCGCGTGTGCAGCGGGCCGTCGTAGGTCCGATAGGTCAGGTCGGCGATCGGCGATGCCGTGGTCGGCGCCTCCGAGGCCGCGCGGGCCAGGGTGTCGTCGGTCATACCACCGCCTCCATGAAGACATCCTCCAGCGAGCGCAGCGCCGGCTGGATGCCGCGGACCTGGGCGCCGGTCTCTCGCGCGGTGCGCAGGATGAGCGCGGCCGGGTCTGTCTGATCGCTCGGCAGGGACAACCGGCACCGGCTGCCGTCTTGGTTCACCACGTCGACGCCCGCCTCGCGGAGGGCTGCCAGGAACGGCTGCCACATGACGCGCAACTCGACGTCCATCTGGATGCCTTCGGTCCTGCGCAGATCGGCCACCGCCCCGGCCATCGCCAGGCGCCCGTTCCGCATCACGAGCACGTGGTCGCAAGTCCGCTCGATGTCGGGCAGCAGGTGCGAGGACACGACCACGTTGACGCCCTTGGAGGCGGAGATGTCGCGGATGAGGTCCAGCATCTCGACGCGGCCCGCCGGGTCCAGCCCGTTCGTGGGCTCGTCGAGCAGCAGCAGCTTCGGCCCGTGGATAAGCGCCTGCGCCAGCTTGATGCGCTGCTTCATGCCCGTCGAGTAGGTCTCGATCTCGCGGTAGCGCGCCTCGCCCAGGCCGCAGTACTCCAGCGTCTCATGGGCGCGGCGCATCGCCTGGTCGCCGGGCATTCCGGCCAGCTCCCCGGCATACGCGACGAACGAGACCGCGTTCATGCCCGGGATGTGGCAGTCCTGCTCCGGCATGAGACCGACGCGCTGGCGGATGCGCAGCCCCTGCGACGAGGCATCGAGGTCCAACACGGTGGCGTGGCCGCGCGCGGGGCGCGGAACGCCCGGCAGCGTCTTGATGAGTGTGGTCTTGCCCGCGCGGTTCGGCCCGAGCAGCCCCACGCACCCCGGCGGCACCTCGATGGACAGATCGCTGACGGCAACCTTGCGGCCGTACTGCACGGTGAGTGATGTGGTGGCGGCAACTGTCATGGTTGTGTGTGGTTAGGGCCCCGCTGCAGGAGACGATCGGCGGGTGCCGAACAACAGACTGCCATACGGCGTTTGCGGTTTCGCGGATGTAGCGATTGGGAGGGAGTGCATGCTGCAGGGAAGGGTGGCCGCCATCAGTGGCGGGCTGGGCGATATTGGCAGGGCGATCGGGTGGGCGCTGGGCAAGCAGGGGGCCGCGGTCGCGATCGGCGATCTGGCGCCGGCGGAGGCGGCGGGCGCGGAGTTGGCCCGCTATCGGGATGGCGGCATCCGCGCCCGCTATGACCAGGTGGACGTGTCCGATCCCGCCGCCGTCGCCGATTGGCTCGCTCGCGTCGAGGCAGACTTCGGCACGCCCGACCTGATCGTCCCGAACGCCGCGCAGGTCACCCTGGCCGGCGTCCTGGAACTGACCGCCGCGCAGTGGGAGCGTGAGCTGGCAGTGAACCTCGGCGGAGCCTACCACATGGCGCGCGAGGGCGCCGCGCGGCTCGTGGCAGCAGGGAAGCCGGGGCGCATCGTGTTCATCGGCAGTTGGGCCGCCCACGCGCCGCACCCGCACATCCCCGCCTACAGCGTCGCGAAGGCCGGCCTGCGCATGCTCTGCAAGTGCATGGCCCTCGAACTCGCACCGCGCGACATCCTGGTGAACGAAGTCGCGCCGGGCTACGTGGATGCCGGGTTGAGCGGCCGCATGTTCGAGGGCGATCCGGTGCTCCGCGCGCAGTGCGCGGCGAGGGTGCCCGTGAAGCGCCTGATCGACGCCGACGAGGTTGCCCTCGAGGTGCTGCACCTCTGCGACCCCGCCGTGCGCCACACCACGGGCAGCGTCGTGCTGATGGACGGCGGCTTGTCGCTGCGCACCCCGGCGGAGGGCGACGATGACTAGCCTCGTCGATGCGCACCCGGGCTTCGAGGGGCTCGTCGGCCTCGCCCGCGCCGACATCACGCCTCCCGTCGGCATCTTCGCGCGCAACTGGGGCGCTGCCGAGCACGACGTGGCGGAGGGCATCCACCGCCCGCTGACCGCCACCGCCCTCTCCCTGCGTAGCTCGGAAGGCGGCAATCCCGCGCTGCTCCTGAGCCTCGATCTAGGCTGGTGGCGCCGGCCCGAGGACGAGTGGGAGATCCGCTCGGCAGTCCTCGATGCGCTGGGTCTCGACGCGGCGCGGGTGCTGATCGCGCTGACGCACACGCACGCAGGCCCGTGCATCTGCCGTGCGGACGCGGACCGCCCCGGTGGCGAGCTTGTCGGGCCGTACATGGACCACCTGCGGGAGGCGGTGGCATCCGTTGCCCGGCAGGCCGTCGCGGCGGAGCAGCCCGGCCGCCTGGAGTGGACGACCGGCCGCTGCGGCCTGGCCCACAACCGCGACCTGCCGGACCCGGACGCCAATCGCCTGCTCTGCGGCTACCACCCGGGCGGCCCGGTCGACGACACCCTGCTCGTGGGCCGTGCGACCGCCGCGGATGGGCGCATCGTCGGCAGCGTGGTGAACTACGCCTGCCATCCGACCACGCTTGCGTGGGAGAACCGCCTCATCTCGCCGGACTACGTGGGCGCTCTGCGTGAGGTGGTCGAGAACGCGACGGGCGGCGCGCCGTGCCTGTTCCTGCAGGGCGCGTCCGGCGAGTTGGCCCCGCGCCGGCAGTACGCGGCCGACCCCGCCGTGGCCGACCGCAACGGCGAGGAAGTCGGTCACGCCGTGCTCTCTGCCCTCGCCGGGATGCTGCCCCCCGGTGAGGGGCTTCAGTACGCCGGCGCGCTCGAATCGGGGGCGCCACTGGCTCTCTGGCACAGCACTCCCGTCGCGGGCGATGGCCGGCTCGAGTGCCGGCGCGCGGACGTCGAAGTCGACCTCCAGCCCTGGCCCACGCTCGCGGAGATCGACCGGCAGATGGCGGGGACCTCGGACAGGGCGGTCGCGGAACGCCTCGCGCGCAAGCGCCGAATCCGTGCCGCCCTCGGCGACGGCAGCACCGCGCCGATGCCCCTCTGGGGCTGGCGCATCGGCGGCGCGTGCCTCGTCGCGCTGCCCAACGAGGCCTACTCCCTCCTCCAGCGCACGGTTCGTGAGGCGCTGCGCGGCGTGCCGGTCGTGGTGGCGGCCATCGTCAACGGGCACACCGGCTACCTGCCGCCGACCGAGCTGTACGACCGCAACGCGTACCCGGTCTGGCAGACCCCCTTCGGGCGCGGGTGCCTGGAGCGGGTGACCGTGGCCGCGACGGACGAGGTAGCGAGGCTGACGGGAGAGGAGCCACGATGAGCGCCAACACCTGGGGGCCGCGCGCCCAACTCGCGCTGGACACACTCGCGATGCGGCCCTGCCAGGGCGTCCCGAGCTGGCTCATCCACGCGATGGACATCGGCTTCCTGGAGCGCTTCACCGGCCACGCCCCGGGCGACTACCGCGCCGACCCGGACGGCGTCTACGTCGAGTTCCAGAAGCGAGCCGGAGCGTGCTTCCTCGACCAGTATCTCGCCACCAACCCGCTCAGCATGGGCGAGGCCGGATACGACGATCACACCGCCCGCACCGCAACGACTGGCGCGGCGCACATCGAGGTCGACGGTATCGTCATCGACTCGCCGGAGGCCGTGGTCGAGCACATGGAGCGGGTCGCGTGGCCGCGCCGCGCCGCGCACATCGCTGCGTTCGATCCGGACGACCCGGCGTACGTGGCTCGCCTCGTCGCTGCGGAGAGCGCCCTGCAGGAGCGGCTGGGGCCGGACCTGCTCAAGGCGCCCTACGGCTGGGAGTACGGCGCGCTGCCGGCGTTCCAGTACGGCACGTACGGCTACGAGAACTACCTCATGGCCGCCGCCCTCTACCCCGAGGTGTTGGAGCGCGACTTCGCGCAGCAGGCCGGCCTCGCCGCGCTGGTGAACCGGGCGGGCGCGCGGGCCATCGTCGAGGGACGTCTGCCGAAGCTCGTGCGCCTCGACCACGACATCGCCGACTCCCGCGGCACGCTCATCGACGTCCGTCGCCTCGACGCGATCTACCTGCCACACCTGGCCCGCGCCATAGAGCCGCTTCTCGCGGCGGGCATCCGGCCCATCTGGCATTGCGATGGCAACCTGATGCAGATGGTCCCGCGCCTGCTGGAGATCGGGGTAGGGGGTTTCCAGGGGTTCCAGTACGAGGACGGAATGGACTACCCCGCCATCTGCCGCATGACCGACCGCGAGGGTGGGCCGCTCCTCATCGTGGCGGGCGCCTCCGTGACGACCACGCTCGTCCACGGCACGCCGTCGGATGTCGCCGCCGAACTGCGCTGGCTCGTCGAGTGCGGCCCATCGGTCGGCCTCTTCCTCGGCGGCAGCAGCAGCATCGTCCCCGGCACCCCGCACGCCAACATCGAGGCGCTCATCGAGGGCCTGCAGTACTACCGCGAACACGGCCGCCAGGGATAGGACAAGTGTCGGTGGCGACGGAGCGCCACCCTCCAGGTTGTTCCAGCCGGGACACACACGGCGACGCGCCGCCACACACCGGCCCAGGCGAGTGGTCAGAGCCGCGCGCGCAAGCAAGCGGCAGCCCACCTCCTGCACCCACGCCATGGGGCGAGTTCTCCGTGCCGCGCCGGCCTCCCCACGCCAATGCACCAGCCCACGCGAATGGCCAGAGCCGTGCGCACAGGCAAGCGGCAGCCCATCGCCTCGCACCACCTCGTGGGGCGCGCCCTCCGCGGCGCGCCGGGAGCCCCGCGCAACGCACGACACACAGGCGGCGGGCGGCACTCTCCGTGGAGCACCGCCCGCCGTTCGACCTTCGACATTCGGCCTTCGACCTTCGACCCCTCTACCCCATACACTCCCGCAGGAACGCCACGCTCTTCGGCAGCACCTGCTCTGCCGGCCCGCTGAGGCCGCACTCGAACGCCATGAAGCCGGTGTAGCCGATCTCCTTGAAGGCCGCCATGATGCCGCGGAACTCCGTGCAGCCGCTCCCGGGCTCCTGCCGCGTGCTGTCCGCCAGGTGCACGTGCGCGATCACGTCGCCGCAAGCGCGGATGGCCGCCGGAAGGCTCGGCTCCTCGATGTGCATGTGGAACACGTCCGACATCAGGCGCAGGCCCGGGCTGTTGACCTCGCGCACCACCGCGGCGCCGTCCGCTTGCCGAGGCAGCGAGTTGGACTCGTAGCGGTTCAGCGGCTCCAGCAGCACCGTCGCGCCAACCTGCTCCGCGAATGGCGCCAGCGTCCGCAGCATCGCGACCAGCAGCTCCCGCTCGAGCTGAGCCTGGTTCTTGTAGGGCGACAGATCAGGCACGCGCGCGTTCCCATTGAAGATCGGCACGGTGATCGGGCCGACTGCCCCCAGCGCCGCCGCCATCTCGAGGTGGCGCTTCAGACCGTCAACCGTCGCCTGCCGGTGGCGCCCGTCGATGTGGACGATCTCGGCCGGCACCCCGCCGCAGATCGACGAAGCCTTGATCGGGCTGTCGGCGAGAGCCGCCTTGCGCTCGGCGAACCCCGCGGGGTCGTTCAGGCGCCCGCCGTCCAACTCCACTCCCTCGAACCCGTAGCGCTCCAGGTTCCTCAGCTTCTCCGCGAACGTCGCGCCCGGCACGAGCCCTTCCTGGCAACTGATCTTCACGATCATCTCCTTGGTGCGTGTGGAAGCCAACCTACCAGCGGATCAACTGAGCGTCGCCCGCCTCGATGTCGATGGATGCGCCCTTGTCGCCCTCAGGCCGCGCCGTGGTCCTCAGCGGCAGCCACTTGCCCGTCGCCCGATCGAGGATCTCCGGCTTGTTCGTGTCGCACGACAGGATGGCTGCGGCCGTGGTCGCCTTCTTGTAGTCGCGGTTGGCCACCAGGACGTACAGAGAGGTGCCTGCCCGGAAGACGCCCACCGTGACGTCGGACGTACCGTCGATCTTGACGGGCAGCCCATCTTCGCGAGGGAACACCTCGGGCGCCGGCGCCCCGTTGGTGAACACGCCGATCTGCTTCGCCTGGAGCAAGTAGGCGCCGATGGCGCGCACGTCGTGGTTGATGCGCTTCACCTCGTCGTACTGGCGCGTCGGCGTGCCGTCCTTTGCGATGATGGCCGGCTTCCAGTCGAAGCTCGGATCGTTCGGCGTCCAGTAGGTGAAGAACATGACGCCCTTCGCCCCGAACGCCAGCGTCTGCATGGCCTCCCAGCGCTTCTCGGCTTCGGTGAGCGAGCGGTAGGGGCCGTGCTCGATGGAGAGGACGATCTGCCAGAAGGGAAGCTCATACCTGGCGGAGAGGCGGCGGACCTCGTCCAGGTTCGTGAAGAAGCCCGGCCGGTCGGCATCCTTGAGGAAGTGGTAGTGGTCGTAGCTCACCGCGAAGGGCGACACGGTCTTGATGTACTGCGCCACGTGCTCGCGATAGGTGGGCGTCCCGAGCTGCTCGGGCGACGCGTAGGTGGGCAGGAGGTTGATGTACGCCGGGTGGTTCGGGTCCTTCTGGCGCAGGTACGCCACGACCTCCGCCAGGCCGGGGAAGGCAGCCGCGCCCGGCTCATCCGTGATGAAGTAGCCCATCAACCCGGGGTGCTTCGCGTATGCCGCCACGATCGCGTCGATACGCTTCTTGGCATCCGGGTCCGACCCAATGGAGAGGGGCATCCGCGAGTCCTGGACCATCGCCTTGATGCCGACGGTCTTGGACATGTCCAGGATGCGCTTGTTGCGCTCCTCGGTCGCCGCGCCCTCGCACGGGGGACCGACGAACGTGAAGCCGGCTTGCGCGATGCGGCGGTACTGCTCGAGGGCAATGTGGGGATCGGGCGGGCCGCACCAGAACCCGATCGGGTAGTCTTTCGGAGCCCATTCGCGGGAGGGGGCAAGGCCGGAGCCCATCAGAGCGGCGCCCACACCCAGGAGCAGGATCAGCCGGATCATTGGCAGACCTCCGTCAGCGGTGTTGTCGACAGGTACCGCAGCGTTCTGCTCTGGAGGCCGTCATTCCTGCTCGCGGGCGTGGGCGCATTCGGTTTGCGCCGGCGGGACGGGCCTCTGCGCCCATCCGCTACCGCGCAAGTGTGGGCACTCCTACAGGCTGCCTCCGCCGAGGCGGCGGAATCGCAGGCGGTAGCCGGCGATGTCATCGCGGTCGTCCGCGTATGCTTCGTAGGAAGTGGTGGCGCCGGGCTCGATGCGTCGCTCCGTGGCGAGGCCGTGTCCGACCGACACGAGCCGGCCCGAGGCATCGTACAGCTCCACGACAGCCTCGACATCCGTGAGCGCCCGGCGCGACGTGTTGCGCACCTGACCGTACACCGCGACCTGCCCGCCCGAGCGCGTGGCCGTCTCTCCGGCGCGCTGCAGCCTGGAGCCGGCAATGGCGGCCGGCCGGTCCAAAGAGGCGAGGTCGCCCTGGTGCGACGGCGACGCGAACAGCGCCGAGCCCCCGATGTAGGAGGCCATCAGGCAGACGATGGCCCAGGGAACAACCGAGGAGGCAGCCGCGGGGCGCGCGGCCTTGCTCGTGGGGCAGTATCGGCGCGTGTCGATCTGGACGCTCATGGTACCCTCGCTTCCGGACGGATGACGCATCGGCGCATCAGATGTGAGTATACGCGAGGGCGTGGTTATTTGTCAACCACTATTTGATGCTATACGCCGCCGTTTTTCGGTGCGCCGGTTGACGCGCCGCTGATCGTCGCTCATAATCAGGTGCCCGCGCGGTGCGGCCGCATACGTATCGATTGGATCTACCATGCATATCCACGACATCTTCGCGCAGAGACCGACGACGTTCAGTTTCGAGTTCTTCCCGCCCAAAACGGACGCGGCGGCGGAGCAGTTGGTTCGCACCATCGACGAACTGGAGCCGCTCAAGCCGTCGTTCGTGTCGGTTACCTACGGGGCGGGCGGCTCGACGCGCCAGCGGACCCACGATCTCGTCGTGCGCATCGCGGAGACGACGGCCTGCGACCCCGTGCCGCACCTCACCTGCGTCTGCCACACACGCGACGACGTTCGGCAGATCCTCGAACGCTACGCGGCGCACGGCATCTCGAACCTCCAGGCGCTGGCGGGCGATCCGCCGAAGGACGTACCGTGTGCCGCGTCCGATGACGGATTCGCGCATGCCATCGACCTGGTGCGCTTCGTGCGGGAGTTCAATGAGAGTGGAGGACACCCCGACCCGCGCGGCTTCGGCATCGGAGTGGCGGGCTTCCCGGAGGGGCATCCGGCAACGCCGAACCGTCTCGTGGAGATGGACTACCTGAAGGCGAAGGTGGACGCGGGGGCGGACTACATCGTCACGCAGCTCTTCTTCGAGAACCGCGACTTCTACGACTTCCGCGAGCGCTGCGATCTGGCCGGCATTCGGGTGCCCATCCTGGCGGGCATCATGCCCATCACCTCGGGCAAGGGGCTCGGGCGGATGGCGGAGCTGGCGCTGGGGGCCAGGTTCCCGGCGGGGCTCCTGAAGGCCATCGCGCGCTGCGGCGGCGACGATGAGTACGTGAGACGAGTGGGGGTGCACTGGGCCACGGAGCAGTGCCGCGACCTGCTGGACAACGGGGTTCGGGGCATCCACTTCTACACGCTGAACCGCTCGACCGCCACGCGCGAGATCTACGCGAACCTCGGCGGCCGCGACAGCGACATGCTCGCACGCAGATAGGCTGTCGGGCGCCTACTCGCCGCTCACCGGCACGCGCGTCTCCGCGGCCTCGACGCACGCCCGCACCGGCGTCTCGCGCGTCGCCGCACGCAGGGCGTGCTCGGGCACGAGGCGCTGCAGGACCCGCGCAGCCATCTCGTCGTCGTCCTGGTCCACCGCGCGCGCTGCCTCCCTCATGAGGGCCTTCAGCTCGCTCAGATCCGTGTCCGAGGCTCCCCGCACCGTCAGGACCTTATCGTGCGCCGTTCGCTCGTAGCGCTCGTGCGGCAGGAACAACTCCTCGTGCAGCTTCTCGCCCGGACGCACGCCCGTGAACTGGATGTCGATGTCGCGGCCGACCTCTAGCCCCGACAGCTCGATGAGGTCTCGCGCCAGGTCGACGATCCGGATCGGCTCACCCATATCGAGCATGAAAACCTCGCCACCCCGCCCCAGAACCGCCGCCTGGAGCACCAACTGCACGGCCTCCGGGATCGTCATGAAGAAGCGCGTCATCTCCGGATGCGTGACCGTGACTGGCCCGCCGACGGCGATCTGCTGCTTGAAGATGGGGATGACGCTGCCGCGGCTGCCCAGCACGTTGCCGAAGCGCACCGCTACGTACGGCCGTCCGGTCTCGCGCGCCGCATTCAGGATGAGCAGCTCGGCGGCTCGCTTGCTGGCGCCCATCACGCTCGTCGGGTTCACCGCCTTGTCCGTGGAGATCATGACGAAATGCTCTACGCCCACAGCCCGGGCGGCCTCGATCACGTTGGAGGTCCCGATGACGTTGTTCGCGACGGCCTCGGTCGGGTTCGCCTCCATCAGCGGAACGTGCTTGTGGGCCGCGGCATGGAAGACGACCTCGGGCTCGAACCGCTGGAACACGCGGGTCAGTCGGTCCTGGTGGCGAATGTCGGCGATGATCGGCCGAATGATGGGCGCTCCGCCGTTCTTGCCGGGCGTCATGCGCTGAACGGTTCGCAGCAGCTCCGCATGGATGTCGAATATCGAGTTCTCGCCGTGGCCGAGCAGGGCCATCTCGCTCGGCCGGCACTGCAGGACCTGCCGACACAGCTCGGAACCGATGGACCCGCCCGCGCCGGTGATGAGGACGCGCCGGCCGCGCAGAAGCTGGCGCACCTGCTCGATGTCTGTCTCGATCGGCTCGCGCCGCAGCAGGTCCTCGATGTCCACATTGCGCACCTGCGACACGAGCACCTTGCCGCGCAGGATGGCCGATAGCCCGGGGACCGTCTTCACCCGCACGCCGGACCGCTCGCACAGGCCGACGATCTGGCGGATCACGGTGCCCGGCGCATTGGGGATCGCGATGATGACCTGGTCGACGGCGTAGCTGCTGACGACCTCGGGCAGGTCCTCACGTCCCCCGACGACGGGCAGGTTCATGATCCGCATGTTGTGCTTCTGCGGATCGTCGTCCAGGAACGCAACCGGGCGCGCGTCGAGGCTATTGCCGGACCGCATCATCTCCCGCGCGAGCCACTGGCCCGCGAATCCCGCACCCACGATCAGCACGCGCGCCGCGTCCGGGCCGGCCGGAATGCGCAGCAGGCGTACCGAGAGCCGCACGCTGAAGCGCGATCCGCCGACGGCCGCAAGCAGGATCAGCGCCTCGGTGAACGGGAGGGTGCCGGGCAGGCCGGGGTCCCAAATCCGCAGCCACGCGCACGCGGTGAGGCCGACCACGGATAGAACGGTGCCGCTGAGGACGGCTGCGACGACCACGAGCAGCTCTTCGATCGTGGCGTCCTGCCAGAACCGGCGGTACAGCCCGCACTGCCGGAATGTCAGAAGGTACACGCACCCGGACGCGAGCGTGTAGGTGAGGAGCGAGCGGCCGTAGACGTGGAGGTCGGAGAAACCGTCGTGCCGCAGCGCCAAAGCGAGGGCGGGCGCGATCGAGAGGACGATCGCGTCGATGAGCATGAAGTGGCGGTTACGCAGACGCAGCCAGAGGCTCAGGGTCGCCCGACGGCATCGGTTGGCTCGAGTTGGCATGTCAGTCCCATCGTACCCACGACATAGAGTGGGGGTGGCGAGCACCAACCCCTGGAAGCGGCGTTGCCACTTCACAGAGGTGTAGACTGCCGCATCGGTCCCTTAGTTCCACGCGGAACCTGGGCGGCGGCGAGAGGACCGCAGAACGGGCGCGGCCAGCCCCGTGGATTGCGAGGCTGCCGCGCCGAATCGAGCGGCGTTAGCCGGATGTGGCCAGTTGGCGCAGCCTCCCGACCAGTGCATCGACGTCGCCATAGTACGGGCGCTCAAGGACCGCGCTCATGGGGGCCGGGCATGGAGGCAGCCCCATCCGCACGACAGGCGCCTTCAAGCGGCAGACGACCGTACTGGACGCCACGACGGCGGCCACCTCAGCCGTGAACCCGTAGGCGTCCCAGCCTCCGTCTGCCACGAGGAGGCGCCCGGTCTTCTCAACCGACGACAGGATGAGGTCCGTGTCGAGGGGCTTGACCGTCCTGGGGTCGATCACCTCGACGGAGAGGCCTTCCTGCGCCAGAAGGTCGGCTGCCTCAATGGCGCGCCGGTTCATGTAAGAGGTAGCGACCACCGTGACGTCCGTGCCCTCGCGGCGCACGATGCCCTTGCCGATGGGCACCGAATACACCTCCCGCGGGACGACCTCGTGCTCGCCGTATGCCCATCGATCGTCGATGTAGATCACGGGGTCGTCCGACAGCAGGCTGGCCACCATCAGGCCCTTCGCGTCGTACGCGGTGGCGGGCATGACCACCTTGAGGCCCGGAACGTGCGCGAAGAGGGCCTGCAGACTCTGCGAGTGTTGAGCCGCCTGTTCGCCACCCCGGTTCACGATGAGACGCGCCACAAGGGGCATCGTCACCTGGCCGGCCGTCATGTAGTGCCAGTTGGCGGCCTGGCCCAGCAACTGCTCGACGCCGAGCAGGGCGAAGTCGATGCGAGGGTGGATTACCATCGTGCGCATGCCAGCCATGGCTGCGCCGACTGCTGCGCCAGTCACCGTGTCCTCGCTGATGGGGCTGTCGACTACACGCAGCGGGCCGAACCTCTTGTGCAGCCCGGTGGTGGAGTTGCCCACGTACCAGGGGCTGTTGACGCCCTGGCCCATCATAATGACGTGCGGATCGGCGCCCATGAGCTGCTCGGTCGCTTCGCGGATCGCCTCGCTGTAGCTGATGGCCTCAGGGTCTGATCCATCGCGCCCATGGCGCGGCACCGCACCGGCCTCGGGCACAGGGGCGCTCGTCTCGGACAGGGCGTGGCACGCATACGTGGCCGGATCCGGCCACGGAGCCACACGCGCGCGCTCCGTCGCGTTGCGGACGAGAGAGAGTTCCTCCTGGCGGATCTGCCCGGCCTCCTCGCTCGTGAGGATGCCGGCGTGCGTCAGCATGCGCTCGAACTGGAGGATGGGGTCGCGGGCCTTCCAAGCATCGTACTCCGCACGCGTACGGATGCCCTTCTCGAGATCAAGGTTGCCGCCTACGTGGCCGTGCCACCGGTAGGTGCGGTACTCAAGCAGAGAGGGGCCGCCGCCCGAGCGCGCTCGCTCAATCGCCTCACCGGCCGTGCTGTACACCTCTAGGATGGCGTTGCCATCGGCCCGCACGCCGGGCATGCCGAACACGCCCGCGTGCCCGACGATGTTATCGGTGGCGCGCCGTTGGTCGAGCCGCACGTGGCTTGAGTAGAGGTTGTTCTCGCAGACGAACACGATGGGCAGCTTGAGCAGTGACGCCAGGTTCAGCGACTCATGGAAGCGTCCCTCTTCGGTCGCACCATCTCCGAAGAAGGACACCGCAACGCGGCTCTCGCCTCGGTTGGCGATGGCCAGCCCGGCGCCGACAGCGTGCGCGATCGACGATCCGACCGTCGGAGTGGTGCCGAGGATTCCGACTGAGGGATCCAAGAGGTGCATGGATCCACCCCGACCTCGAGCGCACCCGGTCTCACGGCCGAAGATCTCGGCCATCATGGCGTCGAGACTGCCGCCTTTGGCCAGGTAGTGCCCGTGCGATCGGTGGGCGCCAAACACGTAGTCCGCTTGCGACAAGTGGGCGCACACGCCGGCGGCGATGGCCTCCTCGCCCGTGTAGAGGTGGCACGGGCAGTGCACTTCTCGCTGGAGCCGGATCACGTTGCCTGAGTCGTCACAGACAAGTTCGCCGGCCTCGTCGACCTTCTCGTCCCGCACCAGGTCGGCGATGTTCTCTTCAGCGACACGGATGCGCACCATGGTGCGGTACATGCGGCGCAACTCGTGCGTCGGGATGCCCCGGAAGTCCACGGAGTGGGCCGCCGTAGGCTTGCTGGCCGTGTTGCTGCCGTTGGTGGACCGCGGCGACAGCACCGACGCGTGCAGCATCTGCGAGTCGGGACTGCTATCTGAGCTGTTGACCAAGGAGAGCCTCCAGATGGATCGATGTGGCAGTGGTGCCCTCAGGACAGGCGAGCCAGCGCCGCCTCAACGGCATGGAGCGTTTCCCACTTCTTGCAGAAGCAGAACCTGACCTGCTCACGGCCCTTGGCAGCCTCGCAGTAGAACGACGAGCCAGGCACCGTCGCCACACCGGTATGCTCGATGAGACGACGGCTGAAGGCGAAGTCATCGTCAGTGCCCAACTTCGGCGCTAGTCGCTCGATGCCCGCAAGCACGTAGTACGCGCCGCTTGGGTTCGAGCAAGTGAAGCCCGCCTGCCGAAGGACGCGCAGGAGAAACTCCCGGGCCTCCGCGTAGTGCCCGCGCAGACCGGCATAGTACTCCTCAGGGAAGTCCAGAGCCACAGCGGCTGCATGCTGTAGGGGAGTCGGGGCGCCAACGGTCAGGAAGTCATGCACCTTGCGAACCCGAGTGGTGATGGCCTCATGGGCTATGGCCCACCCCACGCGCCAGCCGGTTACCGAGTACGTCTTCGATATCGAGTTGATCGTGATGGTCCGGTCCGCCATGCCGGGCAGCGTCGCCAGCGAGATGTGTTCGGTCCCATCGTAGAGAATGTGCTCGTATATCTCATCTGTGACGCCATAGACGTCCCATTTGTTGCATAGTTCGGCAATCGCCAGTAACTCGCTCCGGCTGAAGACCTTGCCGGTAGGGTTGTTGGGCGTGTTGATGACGATGGCCTTGGTGCGCTCATTGAAGGCCGCCGCCAGCTCGGCACGATCGAACTCCCAGTCCGGTGCGCGCAGCGTGACGTAGCGAGGGGTCGCGCCGGACAGGATGCCGTCTGGTCCGTAGTTCTCGTAGAACGGCTCGAATACGATGATCTCGTCGCCTGGGTTGATGATGGCCTTCAGCGTCGCGATCATCGCCTCCGTCGCGCCGCACGTCACCGTGATGTCGGTTGCTGGGTCACAGGTGATCCCGTTGTAGCGTGCCGCCTTGGCGGCGATGGCATCGCGCAACTCGGGCTCGCCAAACGTGACCGGGTACTGGTTCCACTCGTCACGGATGGCCTGGATCGCGGCCTCCTTGATGCGCGCGGGGCTCTCGAAGTCCGGGAACCCCTGCGACAGGTTGTAGCCGCCGGCGGCATCGCAGATGCGAGTCATCTCGCGGATCACCGATTCAGAGAACGTCTCGGTGATGCGTGATAGTTCCTTCATTGCGCGCACCCCGGTGCCGGACACAGCCCGTAGAACGAGCGCACCACCGCGATCACGAAGTCGATCTCCTCGTCATTGATCTCGGCGTTCATGGGCAGCGAGCAGACCTCGCGGCTGAGTGCGTCGGTTTCCGGGAACCCGGTGTCGGCTAGCTTCAGCGCCTCGTGCCGGTAGTAGGGCTTGCGGAACTGGGTCAGTACCTCGACACCGTTGGCCTCGAGGTAGTCCGAGAACTCGCTGCCCTGCTTCGAGCGCACCGTGTAGTTCTGGTACACGTGGTCGAAACCTGGTCGCGAGTAGTGCGGCAGCAACAGGTCCTCGATCGCGCCGAGGGCGGCGCGGTACTTCTCGGCAATCTGCTTCCGGCGTACGATCCAGTCCGGCAGGTGGCGCAGCTTCACGTCGAGGAACGCCGCCTGCAGGTTATCGAGCAGACACGTGAATCCGTGTCCGTGGTACTCGCCCGTGTCGCGATCCTCGCCGTTGTAGCGCATGCGCCGGCAGAACAGAGCGACCTCCGGGTCATCGGTCGTAATGGCGCCGCCGTCACCGTATCCGCCCAGAATCTTGAACGGGTAGAAACTCCAGCATCCCGTCAGACCCCATGAGCCTGCACGCTTGCCATCGATGCTTGAGCCGAGGCTCTGGCAGGCATCCTCCACGACGACGAGGCCGTGCCGGCTCGCGATCTCCATCACGCGCGGCATGTCCGCCATCACCCCGCTCAGGTGCACGGGCATGATTCCTCGCGTGCGCGGGCTGATAGCAGCCTCGATGAGGTCGCAGTCGATGTTGAAGTCCTTGCCCACGTCGACGAGGACCGGCGTCGCACCTACGTTGACGATGGCCGAGCACGAAGCTACGAACGTGTGCGCCGGCACGATCACCTCGTCGCCAGGGCCGATGCCGGCTGCTCGAAGCGACAGGTGCAGCGAGTCGTAGCCGCTGTTGAGGCCGACGGCGTACTTCGTGCCAGCGAACTTCGCCAGGTTGGCCTCGAACGACTTCAGGTGGCCCCGATCGATCAGGTCGCCTCTAGTCATTACGTCGAAGTAGGCCGCATCCAACTCGGCCTTCAACATCCGGTAGCCTTCGCGCGGATTGGCAAAGGGCACCTTGTATGGCATCTTGAGCATCTCCTTAAGCATGCAGGCGCCCACAGGGCAGGGAGCTGCCCTGCACGAGCTCTGCCTAGTTGTTGGCCGATGCGTCACCGAGCAGCCGAGGGCAGTCGGCTAGTTCTCGCGGCTGCCAACTGCCGCTGACAAGCTTGGCTACGGTAGCGAACACGATCTTGGAGTCTACCGCAAGAGAACTCTCGCGAGCATATCTGAGCTGGAGGCTGAGCTTCGTTGGCCGGATCAGCTCCTCGTAGGCGGCATCCGGGTCCTGATGGCCGGCGAGGACCGCGCCTTCGTCGGAGTTCCAGATCGACGCCCAGTCGGTAATGCCCGGGCGCAGCGACAGGATCACCTTCTCTTCCTCGCTGTACATGTCCGTGTAGCGGCGCACTTCGGGACGCGGCCCCACGAAGCTCATGTCCCCTTTGAGTACGTTGATGAACTGCGGGAGTTCGTCGAACTTGAGGCGGCGGAGCACCGCGCCAACGCGCGTGATGCGGGCATCGTCGCTGGCGGTCGACGGCCCGCCGATCTGGTCGGCGTTGCTCACCATGGTGCGGAACTTGAGCATCCTGAAGGCCCGTCCGCCCTTGCCGACGCGTTCGCCTCTGTAGAACACGGGACCGGGCGAGGTGAGCCGCACCGCGAGCGCGATGATCGCAAGCAGCGGACTGAGCGCCAGCAGCAGCAGGAGGGAGAACGCTATATCGAGGAGTCGCTTGATGGTGGGGTACATGGTTGTGTCCCAGGCGTTTGGCGCGGCGCGACCCGCGCTGGAGCGGGCGCCGGATGCCGGGAGCGTCAACAGCCTGGCGCTGCCTCCCGGTGCCTTCGGGTGATGCGGTATCATGCGGACGCGGTAAGGTGCGAGGGCCTTGCCGTCCCTAGGGTCTTTTACCGACTACACGATCGCGCGTCAGCTCAGCTCTCTGCCGACGAACCACCTTCGTTTGCGCCTACAGATGCGATGTCAGCCAGATGATCCTCCAGGCGGGCGTAGACGCTCTCCGCGCGGAAGTCCGACTTGTACATCTCCAGCGCCCGCGCCCCCATGGAGGCGATCACCTCCTGGTCGTCGCACAGGCGCGCCAGTATCGCCGAGAGGGCGTCTACGTCACCCGTCGGGTACGTGAGCCCACAACCGCGCTGCGTCAGCAGGTCGTGCAACACGCCATGAGTTGGGCTCGCCAGCACCGGAAGGCCGCCACTCATGTACTCGATCGCCTTGTTGTTGATGGTCGCAGTGAAGTCGGTGCGGTCCGGTAACGGATCCAATCCGATGGACGCCCGACGGAGCAGCACGTGTATCTGCGCCGCATTCGTCCACCCGGCCCATATGACCCCTGGATCGCCCGCTGTCATCTGCCGGTACGCGTCTGCGCAGTCGCCGGTACCGCATATGACCAGTCGGGTGCGTGCCCGCTTCTCTCCGAGGGGCTCCCGCGCACGGATCACCGTGGCCAAATCGAACTGCCTGCCGATGGTACCCACGAAGCAGAGCGTGAGGCAGTCGGGCTGCGGATTGACGCCATGGGCCTGCCACCACGCTTCCGCTTCGCGCACGTCCTGCGAGGGTGGCTCGACGGACGAGTAGCCCATCGGGAAGCCTTTGTCTAGATAGGATACCGCACGCCCGCCGCGTTGGGCTCCCCATGCGACGAACCCATCGGTGATTCCGATGATGGCGCTGGCGTCCGCACAGGCGGCTCGGGCCTGCCGGTACATCGGCGCGAGCACCAGGCGACCGACGGGGCGCAGGGCGCGGGGCACGGCCTCCACGAAGATGTCCGGCCACATGTCGCGCATGTCAAGGACCACCGGCACGCCCTGAGTTCGGCCGTACCGGGTGCACTCCCAGCACAACTCGATGGTGGGCAGCGCCGCGACGATCACGTCGGGCTTCTCGGCGCGCCGGGCTTCGCTGGCGAACTTGGCTGCGATCTGGCGATGGTCGCGGATGCGGGCCGGCGACACATTGCGCCGGTAGCCGCAGCCGTGCAGCAGCCGTATCGTCAGGTTCGGGCTGTCCTCGATGGATCGATCGGTGCCGAACCAGTGCTCCTTGCGGAAGTGGTCGAAGGTCGAGGTCCACCAGACGACTCGGTGTCCTCGCCCGGCAAGGAACCGCGCGAAGAAGCCCGTCCGATGCAGGCGATCGCCGAGCCCCGGACGAACGGGGACGGGCTCACCGATCGTGACCAGCCATATGTTCACGGCATGCGTCCTTCAGAGTTGAGCTTCTGGCAGCTTGGTCAGGAGGTACGCCACCTGCCCGACCAGGGCCGGGCACAGCGCAGCGACGGGGAAATAGGCCGCGTGGGCGCGCCGCGAGAGCAGCCTGCCCACGGGTGGCACCAACGCGCCGCGGGTCGTGGCGACCAGTGCGGTCCGCGTGCCAAGGCCGAATAGCCGGGCCATGCGCGCACGAGTCAGCGCGCTGTACGCCTCATCGCGCGGCTTTGGCGTGCGCCAGTCGATCAGCAGGATGTGCCCTCCGGCCTTACACACGCGCACCATCTCGTGAGCGATGCCCTGGCTCAGATCCTCGTCCGGTAGGGTGGCGAACATGGTGGACTCGTAGACGACGTCGAAGTGCTGGTCCGGGAACTCCATCTGAGCGGCGTTGCCCAGCACGAAGTTGACCTGAGGGTAGAGTTCACGCGCGGCATCGAGGCGCTCCGGCAGGATGTCGATCCCGCTGGTGTTACGTGGGAGGTAACCCAGCCTGAACAACTGGTAGAGATCGGCGCCCGACCCGCAGCCTACGCTCAGCACCGAGGCCGTGGCAGGATCGTGGGGGATGTGATAGAACGCTCGGACGACGCATGCCTCGTAAGCCAGCGTCTGCATCAGGACGCCCAGATTCGTCCGCAGGTCGTTCCGGTCGGCGCCACGCTTGCCGTGGTAGCTGTCGTACCAGCCTCTCGTCGTGTTCTCATCGCTCATGGTCGCCCTCCCTGGCTGCCGATCGAGGTCCCAGCCCGGCGCGTCGGAGGTGCCGGCCGCGTTCGCCGCGATGCTCGCTTGCGCCTTCGCGGCCGGTGCGGGCAGCCGAGGCCCGCGGGGCGATGACGAGGTCATTGCCGAGGCGGATCAGTTCCCGGCCTTCGGCCGCCAGGGACTTCCCTCCGGAGCCAAGCGCAGACGTGGCCGGGATGTACACTAGCTTCACCGCATCTCCGCCTGGACAGCTCCGAGACGGAGGACCGACCGACGGTCCCGATGCTCAGTCAACGGTCATTCGAGTCCGGACCATGGCCGAATGGTGGCCTGCTCCAGCCGCCATTGTACCTTGTCGATAGCCGACCACAGGCGCGGGCTGCACTCGCCCAGTCCAGGCACCCGTCCTAGCGCATACTGCAGCCAGGCTCCGCCGACCATTAGCCGAAGCCACAGTGGGTGTCCGCGTCGAGCGCAGGCCTTGCGGAGGATCGCCAGCCTGGTGCGCCGATAGTGGTCCAGCCGCTTGGTCCTTCTGAATGAGGTGTTCGATCCGTCGATCCGGTACTCGGCGACCGGTCCCGGCAGATAGTCGATACGTAAGCACTCCGACATACGCAGCCACATGTCCCAGTCATCACTGCCACTGATCGTCTCATCGAACAGCCCGACGCGGTCCAGACACGAGCGCCGATGCAGTATGGTGATGCGTGAGATATAGCAGCGCTGTAGGATCAGGAACCGGTCCAGTGGCCGCGTCTTGATCAGCTCCGTGCCGGCGGGGGAGGTCCGGTACTGGTCGGAGTAGACGGCGTCCACCTCCGGATGGGCGTCCAGGTACCCCGCCTGGAGCTTGAGCCTATCCGGGAGCATCACGTCGTCCGAGTCCAGGTAGGCGACGTAATCGCCCGTAGCGACCCCGAGCCCAGCGTTGATGGCGGGCGCCTGTCCCCTGTGTGGCGCCAGTAGCGGCCGAACCCGGTCGCCGAAGCCCTCGATCACGCGGGCAGTGCCGTCAGCCGAACCATCGTCGACCGCGATAACCTCCACATCCGGATGCGACTGCGCCAGTACGCTCTCGATCGCCGTCGCGACGGTGCGTTCCCGGTTGTAGGCCGGAATGACTACGCTCACGCGGGTCATCGGCTCCGGCCCCTCGATCGAATGAGTTCCGAGTAGAGCGCTGAGACCTTCTCCATCTCGACGTATGCGTTGTTGCGGCGTTCTATCTCGGCCCGGTTTCGCGCGCCGGCGCGAGCGGCGAGATCAGGATCCGACAGCAGCTCGACGATCGACGAAGCCAGAGCTTCCGGAGCCTGCGTCGGTATGACGCGCCCACCATCGCCCTGGCCGAGCCACAGGCGAATGTCTCCGGTGTCGGTGTTGATCACTGGCAGCTCGCAGGCCATGGCCTCCGCCGTGCTGGCCGCGAGCCCGCTTTCCGACAGGCTCGTCGATACGTACAGGTCGGCGGCCTGCAGGCACGCGATCATCTGGTCTTCCTCGACTCGGCCGACGAATCGCACGTGCTCCGCGACCCCAAGCTCGCTGGCGAGCGCGGCCAACTCCGTCGCCTGGCTTCCGCCGCCGACGATCAGGAACGTCGCTTGCGGGAAGTGCGGCAAGACCTTCTGGGCGGCCCTGATCACCGTGTGCACGTCGTGGATGGGGTTGAGCGTGCGAGTGCTCACCACGACCGGCCCGCCCTGGATGCCGAGGGAAGCGCGCACCGCCGATCGGTCCTGGGCGGCGACGAAGCGCCGAACGTCGACCCCGAACGTGGCGATGGCGATTCGGTCCGCGGCCACCCCCAACTCCTGCAGGGCGTCGCGGGTGTTCTCACCGTCGCAGTGAACGAGGTCGGCATGGATGAGGGCGCCGCGCGTCAGCATCCGCGTGACCGGCGACTCTCGGACGCTCACCAGGATGTCCGTTCCCCACGGAGTGACCATATACGGCCGGTGGCCGCACATCCGCGCCATCCAGGCGTAGGCCTCGGCCGTGTGGGCGTGCACGAGCTCCGTGCGTGTCTCAGAGACGATGCGCCGCAGGCGCGGGAGCAGAGCGAGGAGGCTGGCTGCACGCCCCAGAGGCCCGGGCAGGTTCGGCTTCCGGATCAGGTGGACGGTGACAGGCTCAAAGCCGTCTAGGACGTTGGGATTCCAGGTGACGACGTGCACCTCATCGCCGCGGGCAGCGAAGTGGCGCGACCAACGACGAAGGTGTTCCGCCGCAGCGTCACCCAGGTAGAGCAGTCTCAATTCGTGTCCTCGATGTTGCCGGCCCGCGCCTGAGTGCTCGAACGCGCTGCCGTGATGTGTCGATGGGCGCCTGTGCCGCACGATCCTGGCCGGCCGCCGCCCTCACGGCCGGCGCGACTGGCGCCCACGGGCCGCCTCGCGGTACACCGCCAGCAGCAGCTCCGACGTGGCGTTCAGGCTGAAGGATGCCGCGAACGATGGGCCGTTGGAACGCCGGCGGTCGCGCAGCACCTCCGCCAGGGCCTGCCCGAGGGCTTCGGGCGTATCGTCGACGACGGATGACGGATCGACCCCGCGCAGTCGCTCGACGACGTCTCCGACCGCTACCGAGACGACGGGGAGCCCGCACGCGATCGCCTCCTTCACCACGTTGGGGGAGCCCTCGTACTGGCTCGTAAGGAGGAGGCAGTCGGCCCCATTCATGTAGTGCGGGATCTCGGATGGCGGTATGTTCCCGCTCAGCGGCACCGGCCGCGACGGGTGGCCCAGTGCGGTCGCCTGTTCGACGGCCCGGAGCGCGAGCGCAGGACGCTTGCCTGCATTGGCGCTGCAGTACAGCACCACCGCCTCATCCTCGGGCCATCCGAGTCTGGAACGACACTCGGCGCGTGGCAGCGGTCGGAACACCTCCGTGTTCACGCCGCTCGGGATGACGGTCGCCTTGCCACGAGCCCACCACAACCGATTCGCGATCTGTTGGCTCACACAGACCACGGCCGCCGCGCGCAGCGACGCCAGTTGCGACAGAAGGTACCCCACAAACCAGTGAGGCCACGACATGGTCACGTTTGGGAGCATGTCGCTTCCCCGGTATGTGATCACGAGCGGGACCTTGGCTGCGAGGGCGCACAGGAAGGCAGTCGCTGTGCCGTAGTGCGCGTGAACCACATCGGCGCCGTGAGCCTGGGCGGCCCTGCGAATCGCGACGATCTCGTTGACCACCCGGAACGGGTGCCGTCGAGACTTGATCACGTGCTCGCGCCCGGCGAGTCCCAGGGCGATCAGATGCTCGTTCTGCCGCTTGGCGAAGACCATGCCGATGCCGTCGTGGCCAGGAACCACGAACAGCACCCTCGGGCCATCCGTCATGCACGCGCCGAGTCCCGCGCGCGCCGGGGGGACATCGTCGTCTTCTGCGATCATGCCCTGGTTCCTAGTACGCCCGCCTGCAGGCCTCTCGGTCGCTGTGCGGCGGGCGCCTGCGGCCCATCGCGGCCGGGGGAGGTGCGCTGCGGGTGGCGGCACGACACGCTAAGGCGCGGTGTCCGGGCCAACCGGCGTGGTGGTCACCTCGGGGGGCGGCTGGATGCAGACGTCGTCCTGTCCAGAAGTCGCTGCGGCGCCTGGCGCCGTCTGACAGACCGATATGCCGAGAGCCGCAGCGAAGCACCTGGCTGACACGCCCAGTTCAGGGCCCACCGCCAAGCCCGCGATCGCCAACAGGCACCAGGCCGTTCGCTGATAGACCACCGGGCTGAAAGCATCAAGCACCAAGAGCGAGACAACGCCTGCCAGTAGCGCGGCCACTGCCCGGCCGCCTGCGTCGTCGAACACACCGGATTGGACCATTCTGCGCCGGAGCCGCCAAAGTGCAACGAGAAAGGCGAGAGGCCCGGCATAGAACGCACAGAAACCGAGTGTACCCGATTCGGCGAGGAGGCCTGTGTAGCCGGTATGCGGGGTGTTCCCTCGGTAGAGGACAGAACTACCGAGGCCATGCCCTACGACCGGCGATGACTTCCATCGCTCGATATCGGTCGCCATCAGGAACGACCGGCTGTTCCACTTGCCGGTTGACTCCTCTTCCGAGAAACGCGACGTCAGCAACTCGATCGGCGCGGGATAGGCTGCGTAGGCGCACGCGCCGACAACCGCGAGCCCGGCCAGCGTTCCTGGAAGCCGTACTGACAGCCTCGGACGATGGAGCAGCTCGCTTGCGCACAGTGCTGCGCCGACGGCGATCACGCCCCCTCGACTCAGGGTCGAGATGGTCCCCGCTACCATCGCCGCGATGGCGCAGGCGAGCAGCCAGCGCGGCGTGCCAGCGCGCAGCGTGTGCATGAGGGCGAGGGCCATCGCTAGCCCGGGCAAGATGAACGGAGGGTAGTAGTTCGGGTTCTGCATCAACTCACGGTTGGCTCCGTGGATCTGGCTCGCCGCGCCGACGTCGTTCGACGCGAGAGCCGATGCGGCCCGCACGAACCCTGATGCAGACGTTAACGCCACGATCACCGCGACCACCACCATCGCCCAGACGACGGCCGAAGCCTGTTGCGGCGAGCGAATGCCGAGCACGACGAGCGTGAAGACGAGGGCTCCGCCGGCCGCTAGCTGCAGAAACTGCCCGTCCACGAACCCGGCGCACATGCCGGACACGAGGAGCGCTGCGAGCACCGATGCCGGCCACAGGAGCAAGGTACTGCTGAACGTGCGAGGCGTCACGTACCGCAGGCACCCACCAGCGGTAGCGAACACGATGACGGTGAGCCCGCGGGCGTCCTGCACCTCAGGCAGCAGACTGCCCAGAGCGCCCAGTGCCACGAGAGCGACCAGCCCGATGTACGGCCGCCAGACCGATGCGGCAGCCACAGCGTACGCGAGCGCCTGGAGCATCGCTAGTCTCCATCCCTGGCGCCCGCGCCGAGACGAGCCGAACTCCAGGCCAGCCTGGGGGCGACCAGCATCTCCCGGACCAGGGCCCAGGGCCCAGTCGATACGAGGGCGGCATATGAGCGGAGCAGAACCAGCATGGAGGCGGTGTAGGCAATGGACGAAGCGGCCGCCGCTCCTCGGATACCCCACCTGGGTACCAGCAGGAGATCGGCTGTGACGGTGAGCCCTGTGCCCACCAGGGTGGCGGCAGCGGTGCACTCAGGATGGCCGAGCCCGTTCACGGCCGCCGAGAGCGTGCGGCATCCGGCGAGGGCCACCATGCCCGGCAGTAGCCACCACAACGCGCCGGCCGACGTGCGGAACGCGGTCCCGAACAGCAGCGTCAGCAGCGTCGGTCCAGCGATCGCGAGCACGATGGCGCCCAGTGACACGACGTACACCGAGGCTCCCACGGCGGCCGAGGCGTACCTTCGGGGATCGTGCTTGCTCGCGGCGGCGATATGGGGGTACAGCACGTTCGCCACGGCGTTCGGCACCCAGAGCAGAAGCTCAGCGGCAGTGACGGCGACACCGTAGAGCCCGGCGCCGGCGTTCCCAGCCATCGCGTTGACCAGCAGGGCGTCGAGCCGGTAGTTCACGCTCAGGGCGATGATGTTCACGTAGCTCTTCAGCCCGTAGCCCACATAGGAGGTACGCCAGTCGGCAGGCGGACCGACCCGCACGGGAGGAGCATACTGCCGCAGCACCGTCAGGGCGCCGATGAGAGCAGGCGCCGACATCGCCGCCGCGCTCGTCCACAGCAGGATGGCCGGCGTGAGGCGCGTGCCCGAGACGAGGATGGCGCCGACGGTGCCCGCCTGGCAGAACGAGGTCGCGGACAGGACGCCATTGCGAACCGTGAAGGCCCGGAGCCCCTGGAGAGTGTTGACCACCAGGGACTGCAGGAGGACCGCGAAGGACAGGCCCAGAGAGGCGCACAGGGTCGCCACGCCGACGCCGGGCAACCACCGGTGCACGAGCGGCGTCGCCGCCACCAGGTAGACGCCCAGGACGACGGTCGCGAAGACCGGGGCGCCCCGGAGGACGACGGCAAGCGCCTCGGCCAGGCCCCGCCGCTGGTCTGCGGCCCTGGACACGTTGTACGTCAGAGCGTTGGAGATGCCGAAGAGCGCGAGCGTGCTCGTCAGCGTCGCCATCACCGAGGCAACACCATACACGCCGCGCATGCCGGGCCCGAGCGCACGCGCCACGAAGACCGAGATGATCCCCTGAACTAGGAAGATGCCCGCGTCGTTGATGAACACGCCCGCGATCTGCTTCAGCATGTTGGCACCCGTAAGGGACCGTGCGGCGGGGCGGCGGGCACCCCTCAGGCGGCCCCGACCGCGGCAGCGAGCGCTGCCGCGGTGGCCGTCTGCTGTTCGTCCGTCATCTCGGGGAACATCGGCAGGCTCAGACACGAGTTGGCCGCC
>CAZFLM010000009.1:0-107164 GCA_964519955.1 uncultured Chthonomonadaceae bacterium
CATGGTTGATCCCCACCCCCACAAGATTAATTAACCCCAGGCCCGGGTGCAGGCGGTGCAAAACCAGGTTCGGGGGCAGCAAAAAACCCCCCCCCCACAGCAGGCCCCCCAGGCCCCGCAACACACCACCCGCCCCCCACACACCCCCTTCTTGTGGACGTGTGTTGGGCCGCCCGTCGGCGGCCAACCACGTCGATCCACCTCTCGCTTACCGAACCTAGCCTTGCAGGAGGCTCAGAGCCAACTGAGACGACTGGTTCGCCTGGGCCAGGACCGAGGTACCCGCCTGCTCCAGGATCTGGTTCTTGGTCAGCTTCGTGACTTCTTGTGCCATATTCGTGTCGCGAATCTGCGACTCCGAAGCGGACAGGTTCTCGACGCCGATCCCCAGATAGTTGACCGTGCTGTCGAGGGTGTTCTTCTGGAACGACCCCATCTCGGCGCGCAGCACGGAGATCTGGCTGATCGCCTCGTCCACCACCTTCATCGCGTTGGCCGCGCCGGTGGCGGTGGTCACATCGATGGTCCTCAGCGTAGTGCCGGCGATCGCCGTGGTGCCCAGGTTGACCGACTGCACGTTGCCCAGCCCGATCGAGACGTACTGCCCGGCGTTGGAGCCGATCTGGAACTGCAGCGCGGTCGCTGTGACGGACGCGATGGTGCGGTCGCCTGTCGAGTTGCCGGCCTCAGTCAACAGCACACTGTTGCCGTACTGGTCAGTCATCCGGAGGCCGGAGTCGCTGGACGACTGGCCGCCGGTGAACGTGGTGGTGATCTCGGTCACCACGTTGTTCGAGAGCACCATGCCGCGGACGTGAGCCACAGCGTTGACGCCCGACACGCTCGTCGCGTTCGATGCGCCGAACAGCACCGTGGCGCTCTCCGCTTCCACGATCTGGAAGTTCGCGCCGTAGTTCTGCTGCCGCAGGACAACCGATCCGGAACCGTTGGCGCTGCTGAAGAAGGCCGATACGCCCGTGACGCTCGCCAGGTTGTTGATCTTGTTGATGAGCGTCTGAACCGTGTCGGATCCGGCGACGGTGATGGACTGGCCGTTGATGACCACCGTGCCGCCGGCGCCAGTCGTGGTGCCGTTCACCGACGAGATCAGCGACGACACCGATGCGTAGGTCGCACCGTTCGAGTGGTAGGCGAGCGCCCGCTCGGCCGTCGTCTGCACACTCACGGTGATCTGGCCGCTCTGCGTCGCAAGCCCGCCCAACGTGCCGCCCAGATAGATGCCGGCCACGTCGGTGGTATCGATGACCGTCGCGATGATGCCGGACGTGCCGTCCAGAAGTCGCTTGGTTCCGAACTGGGTCTGAGTCGCAATGCGGTCGATGCTGGCGATTGCGGATTGGATCTGCGTCTGGTCGGCCTGGACTGCCTTCTGGTCGTTCACACCCGAGTTGGCGGCGTGGACAGACAGGGTGCGAATGGACCGCAGCAGCGAGTTGATCTCGGAAAGGCCGCCCTCGGCGGTCTTCATCAGGTTGTTGGCATCCTGCGAGTTCGCGATGGCCTGATTGAGACCATCGATCTGGGACCGCAGGCCCTCCGAGATGATGAGGCCGGCCGGGTCGTCGGCCGCGTTGTTGATGCGCAGGCCCGAAGACAGGCGCTCGATCGACGTCGACACCGAGCTGCTCGTATTCTCCAGATTGCGGAGAGCAGTCATCGCGGTGACGTTGGTGTTGATCCGCAGGCTCATGGGACTTATCTCCTCCTTGAATTCCCCGGGGCTCCCGCGGCAGCGCCGGGGAGGCACCACGTCCCGGCTTCCCGCCGGAACGGTTGGTCATGGAGAACACTCCTGGTCGTACTACCAGTGTCTTCCCCACGCACGCATTATCGGAGAGCCAAGGACGGAACTTTAGAAGGTCCCACAAACTGTTATCACATCGACCTAAGCGCGCAGTCTCCTTTCGGAGGTGGTGCCCGGCCGCCGATCGCTCGACGGCCGGGCTGAACGGCTCGTACTACCGACTAGCCGAGAAGGCTCAGGGCCAACTGGGACGACTGGTTCGCCTGGGCCAGAACCGAGGTGCCTGCCTGCTGCAGGATCTGGTTCTTCGTGAGCTTCGTCACTTCGCTGGCCATATCGGTATCGCGGATCTGCGACTCCGATGCGGACAGGTTCTCGATGCCGATCCCCAGATAGCGCTCGGTGCTGTCCAGGGTGTTCTTCTGGAAAGCGCCCATCTGCGCGCGAGAGACGGAGACCTGCTGGATTGCCTCGTCGATGACCTTGATGGCTTCGTTCGCGCCAGTCGCCGTCGTCACATCGATGTTCGCCAGGCTCGTAACGCTGGACGATGCGGTCGTTCCCAACCGGTTCGTCTGGGCGTTGCCGAGGCCGATGCTGACGAACTGCCCGGCGTTCGCGCCAACCTGGAACTGCAGGGCCTGAGAGGTCACCGTAGCCACGTCATGGGCGCCCGTCGCGTTCCCCGCCTCAGTCAACAGCACACTGTTGCCGTACTGGTCGCTGAGCCGCAGGCCGGAGTCCGAAGTGCCCTGGCCGCCGTTGAAGGTCGACGTTACAGTCGTGGTGACGTTGTTCACGCTCACCGAAGCGGACACTAGCGCCACCGCGTTCGTGCCGGCAACGCTCGTCGAGTTGGCCGAACCGAGCACCAGGTTCGCGCTCTCGTTCGAGATGATGCGGAAGTTCGCGCCGTAGCTCTGCTGCCGCAGGACGATCGAACCGGACCCATTGGCCGAGCTGAACGCCGCGCTCACCCCGGTCACGCTGGTCAGGTTGTTGATCTTGTTCACGAGCGACTGAACCGTATCGGACCCGTTGACCGTGATGGACTGGCCGTTGATGACCACCGTGCCGCCGGCGCCCGTCGTGGTGCCGTTGACTGAGGAGATCAGCGAACTCACGCTGGCATAGGTCGCGCCGCTGGACGAGAAAGCCTCGGCCCGGGTCGCGGTCGTGGTCACACTCACGTTGACCGTACCGCTCAGCGTCGCCTGGTTGTTGAACGTGCCGCCGATATTGATGCCGGTCACGCGGCTGGTGTCGATGACAGTCGCCTGAACGCCCGACGTTCCATCCAGGAGGCGCTTCGTGCCGAACTGGGTCTGCGTGGCGATGCGGTCGATGCTCGCGAGGGCGGAAGTGATCTGGGTCTGGTCGGCCTGCGTGGCCGCAGCGTCGTTGACGCCGCTGTTGGCCGCATGCACGGCAAGGGTGCGGACCGACCGCAGCAGGGAGTTGATCTCGGAGAGGCCGCCTTCAGCGGTCTTGATCAGGTTGTTCGCTTCCTGGGAGTTCGACACCGCCTGATTCAGGCCGTCGATCTGAGCCCGGAGGCCCTCGGAGATAATGAGGCCGGCCGGGTCGTCAGCAGCACGGTTGATCCGCAGACCCGACGACAGGCGCTCAATCGATGTCGACACCGAGCTGCTCGTCTGAGACAGATTCTTCAGAGCGTTCATCGCGGTGACGTTGGTGTTAATTCGCATGCTCATTCTGCAGTCTCCTCCTTGATGTCTCGGCGGCGCCCCATCGGGCCCAAACGCCGAACAGGCAGCCGGCATCCGACCGGCACATGGGCCTTGTTCCACGCCGGCCCTCGCCTTTGAGAGACTATTTGCGCCGAATCCCCAGTACTTTTCACCGGGCCCGCGAAGCCGCGAACTGGAAACCATGCGAACCCGCCGACCGTCTAGTCAGGTGTCGTCGATCGCCGCAGGGCCGCGCAGTGTGCGATATCGCGCGGGCCGCAGGAAGTCGGCGCAGAATCGTCGAAGAAATGGCCGGGATTCGCGTAGAACAGGTGTCACGCGGCGACCGGCCTATCGTTCAGATCCGTATCGGGACGCTTCCGCGCCTGAACTGCCGATTGGGAGGCAGCGAGTGAGCGCAATACGAATGGCCGGGATTGTGAAGGCTGCACCGCCGGGGTCCGAAGCGGACCTCGTTGCGGCTGCCGAAGCGATTCTGCGTCGCTACGGTCCACGGGCCGTCACGCTGCTGACGTCGCCGCGCGCCGGAGCCGAGACGCATGGCTCAGCCCGCCTCAGCGCCAACGACTGCTACGTCGCGCTCGAGGAGGCCTGCCGCAAGACCGCGCGCGTGGCGGTGCGACGCTATCGCGATGCGCGCCGGGACGCCGCGGTGCCGTTCGATGAGGCGCTCGACGGCCTCTTCCCGGACCCCGTGGCATACCTGGCTCGGGCCATCAAGTCCGTCGTCAGCGACGAAGCCCGCACCGCGCGCCGAACCGTGGATACCGTATCCCTGGAGCTTCCGGTCGGCCCTGCCGACTCGGAGTCGCCGCTGCATCTGGGCGACATGCTCGCGGAGACCCGGTCGCCGCGGATGCCCGAGGCGGCGCTGGTCGAGAAGTCGGAGAAGCAGGAGTTCCGCAGCGCGCTCCGCCATGCGCTCTCGGCGATACCGCCCAGTTACCTGAGCGCGCTGGCGCGGGACGTCGCCCGAGAGCGGCAGCGGGAGCACGGTGCGTCGTTCTCGCCGGAGTCGGATCGCGATCGGCAGACGCTCTGCCGCGCGCGCGCGGCGCTCACGCGCGTAATCCAGTCCGAATGCGGCGAGGACAACCCGTTCGTCCATCTCCTTCTGCAGCGAAGGAACGGTCGCGTGCGACAGAAGCCCCAACCCAGCGCCAGATGGACCGGCGAACGCCAGGAGGTGCTCTTCCGCCGTCTCATGGAGACGTCGTGGGCGCGCCGGGCTGTCGAGCGCGAGGACGGCGGGGTAGACGAAGCCATCGTCAACGATGTCAGCAGCGCCTCGCCGGTGGCGCCGCCGTCGCCTGAGCTGCGCCAGACGATGCGGGTGCTGGACCTCTACACGGTCGATCGCCCCACGCCGCAGTCCGAGGAAGCGCGCCGGTACTACGACAGCGCTCGCGCCCTGCGCCAGGCCGGCAAGCTGGCCGAGGCCCTGCAGGCGTACAAGACGTGCTACGACGCCGAGCCCACCTTCATCGAGGCGCTCAACGAAGTCGGCATCATGCACAGCCAGCTCGGCAACCTGCGCGATGCCCTGAAGGTCTACCTGAGCATCATCGACCGCAACGCGCCCGGCGATCACATCTACATCGCGGCCACCAACGCCGCCGACATCTACCTGACGTGGTTCGACACCGGCCGCAATCGGGAGCGCAACATCGAGCTGGCCATCAAGTACGCGCAGATCGCGATGCACAAGCCCACCCCGATGCGAGCCTGCAATATGATCCTGGCCTACGCCAAGGATCGCTACTACGACGACGCCCGTAACGTGCTGACGCACGTTCTGACATCGAACTTGCCCGCCTGCCCGGCAGAGAAGTTCCTGCAGACGCTCTTCCAGATCCGAGACAAAGACCTGGTGGAGTGGTGGAGCTGGTTGGACGAAGCAATGGCAGCGGAGGAGAGCCGGCAATGAGCACCCTAACCAACCTCAAGCGATATCTGCTCGTTGGCCTGATGGCCGTCACTTTGGCCACCTCGGTCGTGCAGACGGCTGCGGCCGTGATCGCGCCCGAGTCGCCGAAGACGATCCAGTGCGGCGGGCCGAAGAACGATTCCGGCCAGGAGACGCACGGCTAGCCTCTAGCGTTGCCCATAGTGACGCAAGCAGCGACGGGCTGCCTCCGGCATGGTGCCGAGGCGGCCCGTTGCCGTGCCGGGCCAACCTTCGGTAGACGCATCAGTCCATCATCGGCCACAATGATCCCAGAGCCCGGCGGCAGCCCCCAGCAAGCGCTCGCACCGAAGCGCAGCGGCCTGCCCATCCCAAGGACAAGCGCATGCGCACACGCTCGTTGCCGTCTCTGCTCCTCGCACTCGTCCCCGCCCTGACGCCCGTCACCTCACAGGCAAGCGAGCAGTACCAGAGCAGGCGCATCGCGTCCGTCCGGGCCTCGGCAACGCCTACCATCGACGGCGACATCTCCGATCCCGTCTGGGCGACGGCGGCTCGCGCCGACACGTTCATCGACCGCAACCGCGGACTGCCGGCCGCCGACCAGACCACCTGCCTGCTCCTCTACGACAACACCTACATCTATGTCGCGTTCGACTGCAAGGACACGCAGCCCGACGCTATCGTGGCGCGTGAGACCGTGCGTGACAGCCTCTACACCGGAGCCGGTGAGACCGACGACCGCGTCGACGTGCGCTTCGACCCGTTCCGCTCCCACCGCACGAGCGACTCCGCGTCCTTCTCGGTGAACGCCATCGGCACGCCGTCCGCCTCCCTCGCGGGGGGAAGGGCGGGCAAGCTGGAGTGGAAGGGCGACTGGATCGCCGCGGCCAGGAAGACCCACGATGGATGGACCGCGGAGATGCGCATCCCCTGGGCCATCATCAATTACCCGGTCGGCGCCGAGAAGATCGATGTCGGCTTGAACATGACCCGCTACCAGAACCGCACGCAGATCGACAGCGTGTGGAGCGACACTGGCCCGGAGCGCTTCCTCGAACGCCAGGGCACCTGGCTCAACGTCGACGTGCCGCGGACGGCGTTTCGTCCCTCGCTCTCTCTGCTGCCGTACCTCTTGCCCACGCTGGAGCGCTCGGACGCCTCGCTGAAGTCCGGCATGGATGCCCGGTACACCCTGACGCCGGAGCTGACCGCCGTCGGCACGGTGAACCCCGACTTCGGCACCATCGAGGGGGCCATCGAGGGCATTCAGTTCAGCCGGAGCGAACGGTGGATCGAGGAGCGTCGCCCCTTCTTCCTTGATGGCGGCGACACCATCTCGACCGGGGGCAACTACGGCAGCCTGTTCTACGCAAACCGCATCCGCTCGTTCGACGCCGGAGCGAAGCTGTACGGCAAGCTGACGCCCACCACCACCATGGGGCTCCTCTCCACGATGGACTTCGGCCACCGGTACGACACGGTGATGCACCTGCGGCGCGACTTCTCCGCCACGGGCGGCATGGGCTTCTTCCTGATGAACAAGACGGCCGATGGCGACGACAACAGCGTGGTCGCGGCGAGCGGCCACCAGCGGTTCGGCAAGGTGACCGTCGAGGGGCAAGCAGGCCTCTCCGGAGGCAAGGACGCCGGCGGCGGCATGGGGACGCTCGACCTGTACTACCAGGACAAGAACCACTTCACCGATCTCTCATGGACACATGTCGACGCCCGCTTCCGAGTCGCCGACGGCTATGTGCCGTACAAGGACTGGCACGGTCTGTCGCTCTACCACGAATGGACAACGCCGTGGCGCCACGGGCGGCTGCGCCAGTTCCACATGGAAGCGCAGGGGCTGTACCTCTGGCACCTGAGCGGAGCGCCGTTCCGGCGCCAGGTGTTCCTCGAGGCGGCCATCGAGACGCGCGACGACTGGCGCATCCGCGTCGCGGGCCAGCACAACTGGTTCGACGCCAGCACGGACTCCTCGCTGAGCGCCACCATCACCAGAGGGATCACCAACCGCTTCCGCCGAATAGGCATATCGGTGGAGGATGGCAAGGTCGACCAGAGCCGGATGACCTTCATCGGGCCGTTTGCCAGCGTGCGCACGCTCGACAAGCTCGACATCTCGTACAGCGGGTCGCTGCTGAACCTGCAAGGGCAATCCCAGCAGCACATCGCCACCTTCACGTATGAGTTCTCGCCCGTGCGCTCGCTCGGGGGCCGCGTCGTCGTGTGGGACGGCGACACGAACTGGTATGTGTCGTACCGCCACTCCGGCGCCAAGGGCACCGAGACGTACCTCATTGTGGGAGACCCGAACGCTCGCACGTTCGAGGAGCAGCTCTCCATGAAGCTGGTGTTCGCGATCTGACGCAGCATTCGCCGCGACCGTGCCCACGGAGCTTCGGCTCGGCCGCCAAGGAGGACACCGATGTCCACGATGCCGGGCGCCGCGCCCGCCGAACTCATCCGCCACGACTTCCACGCGCTCGATGCCAGGGAGACCCTGCGCACCACGTGGCCTATCGAGGAGATGCTGCTCCTGCAGTCGGTCCAGGGCCGCGCGCACGCCGGGCACGGCATGTTCCGCGGGCGCCGCTACCCCAACACGACCTGCGAGGACGTAACCCGCGCGATGCGCCTGGACCCAACGGCCATCACCGTCGCCCGCCAGGACCTCATCGACTCGATCGCCGACTACGCGAACCGCGTGATCCTGGGCCTCCATCCCCCTGCCCTCCTCGACAACGACCACAGCCCGCTCCTGGGCATCAGCTCGCTCCGGTTCGTCCGCGTCGATGCGGCGGATGTGGTGCGCGGCCTCTACCTGGGCGGCCTGCGCGACGACAGCGAGCTGAGGCAGGAGGTGGAGAAGGAGCGCGGCATCGAGCTGGGCGGCGGCCAGGGCTACCACGTGGACTACCAGCGCATGCGCGCTCTGGGGCTCAACGCGGACGAGCTGGCGATGGGCGAGTGGGCGGGCAGCATCGACCGATTCCGCCGCGAAGGGCTCATTGTAAGCGCCGAGGAGTCGCACCGCCCCGGCGTCGTGTACCAGTACATCCGGCACCGGAGAGGGCCAGGCGCCAGCGACGACGCCGCTATCGTGGCCGCCGGCATGCGCTGGAACCTGGGAGTTGCCGTGGGCGTGTTCTTCGCGGACGCCATCGACACCGTGGAGAAGTATGTCCCGTCGTACCGCGACCAGGACAAGGAGCTGTCGCTGGACATCCAGCGGCGTTGGCCGGACCTGCGCATGACCCGCGAGGACGCCAAGACGCTGGCCTACCTCGCCGCGACGCCAGTGGACCGGCAGGACCAGACGCCCGACAGCTCGCTCCGGCACCTGCTCGCCGTCGATCGCCGCCTCGACCTCTGCCCCATCGAAGCCCACCTGCTCGCCGTCGAGGGCATCCCCACGCCGGATATCGGCCTGGGCCACGAGCGGACTCCGAGCGGCAAGTTCCACGCGTGGGTCCGAGGCCGGGTGGACAGCCTGATGGGGTAACGGGAGAGCGGGCGGGGGCCGCTACGCCGCCCGGTGGGTCCGCTTGTCGCTGTACATAGCGCCGTCGGCCGTCGCCAGCAGCCCCTCGATGTCGCCCGCATCGTCGGGATACATCGAGACGCCGATCGACACGCCGACGGGCGGGAATCCTGGCTCCGCAGCGTTGCAGCGCGCCACGAGCTGCTCCGTGGCGCCCTTGATCTTCCCGGCAACCAGCTCGGCGCGGTCGCGGTCGGTGTCGGGCAGGATGACCGCGAACTCGTCGCCACCACACCGCACCACCAGGTCGTAGTTGCGGACGCTCGATAGGAACAGCTCGCCCATCTGCCGCAGCAGCAGGTCGCCGCGCGCGTGCCCCAGCGTGTCGTTCACTTGCTTGAAGTGATCGAGGTCCAGCGCGAGCACCGCCAACTTGCGGCCCGTCTTGGCCGACCGGTTCAGCTCCAGGTCGAGGAACCGGCGCATAAACCGTGCATTGCGCAGACCCGTCAGCGGGTCGGTCAGCGCGGTCTCCTGGGCGCTCTCGTACAGCCGGGCATTCTGAATCGAGTGCCCCGCCAACTCGCCCACCAGCAGCATCAGCCGCATGTCGTCGTTGCTGAACGCGTCCGGGTACGTGTGGTAGAGGTTCAGCGTGCCGATGACGCCGCCATCGGCCTTCAGGGGCACGATCAGCGTCGACCGGAGCGGCACCCACGGTTCGTCGTTCGGCACCACGTCGACATCGTGCGCCAGGAACGAGGCCTGGACGGCCTCACCACGCGACGCAACGCGCCCGGTCAGGTAGGTGCCAGACCGGCAGGTGGCGCCGCGGAAGTACGTCGTGTTGACGCCGAACGCGGCCTCCGCCCGCAGCTCGATGCCCTCGTCGTCCAGGAGGAACACCGCGGACGTGGCCACGTCCACAATGTCGCCCACCCGGTTGCAGACCATCTCCAGGGTCTCGTCCAGGTGCAGCGTCGACCCGATAGAGCGCACCAACTCGAAGAGAGCATGGATCTCGCGCTGCGCGTTGGCGATCTGGACGGCGACCCCCTCACCGGTCTGGCGAGAGTCGCGCTCCTCCAAGCGGGCATTCACGCGCCCGACGACGCTGCAGAAGGCCTCCACGACGATCGGATCGAACTCGGAGCCAGCGCCGTCCTTTAGCGTCGCCAGCGCCTCGTCGTGCGGCAGGCCGGCGCGATAGGCTCGCCCAGATACCAGCACGTCGTAGGTATCTGCAACCGCGATGATCCGGGCGCCGAGCGGGATGGCCTCGCCGGCCAGTCCGTCCGGATACCCCGAGCCGTCGAAGTGCTCCCGATGGCGCCGAACGATCTCAGCGATGGGCCAGTCGAAGGGGATCGGCTCGAGGATGCGGGCGCCGATGGTCGGATAGGCGCGTGCGCGCTCGCGCTCCTTCAGCGAGAGCTGCCCACTGTGCATCAGGATGTTCTCCGGCACGCCGAGCCGCCCGACTTCATGCAGGAGCGCCCCAATGCGCACGCCCTCCAGGTGGTCGTCCGGCAGCCCAAGCTCTCGCCCCGTTGCCATCGCGTAGGCATGCACCCGCTTCAGGTGCCCCAGGTCGTTCCCGGTCTTGGCCTCGATGGCGTGAGCCAGCGCCTCGACGGCCGAACGCACCACCTGGCGCGAGTGCTCGCGCTCCACCGACAACTGTGCGCAGAGCCGCGCCAGCCGCGACCGGAACCGCGAGACGACGCGCCAGAGGTCCCAGAGCAACAGCACCAGAGGAGGAAGCAGGAGGACAGTGAGCCACAGGATCGCGATGTCGGCCGGGTTAGTCGCGCCAAAGGCGCGCGTCGCGATGACCAGAGCGGACGCGCATATGGCAACACAGACTACACCGACCATAGCCCAGTGGCGCATCCCGGCCCGGTCCCTTCGGCGGAGGTGAGGTAGCTGCCGGTTCATTCCACGATCCAGCCCGTCGCCGGCACGGCGAACGTACGAGGAACGCAAGCATGCGCCCGCGGTGATGGGCAGTCTGCTGCTGCCGCCATCGCGGACGCACGAAACCAAGCCGCCTGGCGGGCCGCGCCGCCGTCATCTGTCCGCGGCCCCCCTGTTGGTGCCACGTCTACGCCGCCGTTGCCAGATCGGTCCCGCCGAACAGGCCAGGCTGCACTGCCATCGGCGGGTTGGCCGGATGAGCCAGGAGGAAGCCCTGCATGTAGTCGACGCCGGCTTCCCGGCAGAGAGTCATCTGATCGCTGGTCTCCACTCCCTCGGCGATGACCTGCAGGTTGAGGCTGCGCGCGAGGCTGACGATCGGCTCCAGACGCATGCGAGATCGCATGGGCGAGGCAGTGGCGATCACGCTGCAGTCGATCTTGATGAAGTCCGGGCGCAGGTCCGCGATAAGCTGGAGGGTGCTCAGACTGCCCGTGACATCGTCCAGGGCAATCCGCGCGCCGCGTCTGCGGTAGTAGTCCAGGATGGCGCCAAGGCCGTCGGCATCCTCCATCTCAGACACATCGACCATGTCGAACACGATCCTCGACAGCGGCATGCCGCACTCATCGGCCGCCTCGACCGTGCTCCGCAGGCACACCTCCGGCTCGTAGATCGCGCTCGGCGAGAAGTTGACGAAGTAGCAGGCGTTCGCGTCGCCCAACTGAGCGGCCTGGCGGATCGCCGTGATGCGGGCGGCCTGGTCGAAGTGGTGCTGGAGGTTGAGGCGCGTGGCGGCGTAGATGAGCTGCCCGGCGGTGACGAGTTCGTCGGACTGCGGGTTCCGAGCCCGCACCAGCGCCTCGTAGCCGAACACCTGCCCCGTACTCGCCTCGACCACCGGCTGGAACACGCTGTAGAGCCAGTTGTCGCGCAGGGCGACGCGGATCCAGTCCACCTCCGCCAGATCGAAGAACTCGGTGAGGGGCTGCGCACCAAGGCATGCCTCGACCAGCGCCTCGGGATCGTCCGGATCGCTCACCAGCGCCGCTTTGACGCGGGAGCGGAGCGCGGCGGACGTGCGCAGGGGCAACCAGGTCGCCAGAGACGGCAGGCGGGATGGTGCGTCGGACACAGTCAGCAGCCGTCCCCTCGTCGTGAACGCGAAGCCGCCGTCGCGCAGCGCGCGCTCCATCACATGTCGGGCGTCTTCGTCGAGAGGGGCCAGCAAGAGGTGCTCGCAGCCGGTCGAGGCCGAAGTGACGATGCCGGTCAGTCTGGGAAGGTCCGGGATACCCGTCCCCCACCGATCCGTCAGACCCATGAGATCCGTCTCCTTGCGTGCCGAGTGCACAGGCGTCGGGCGCCGGGCCATCCATGGCCTGCCCAACTACTACAGGATTATCGGCGATAGCCCCGCCCAACTTGACGGTTGTGGGGCCGATCTGCAGGGCTTCTCAGTTGGGAATCCAGGGGCGTCCGACACGGTAGCGAGCCATCGCGTAGACGGCGGCAACAGCCGCGATGGGCACCAGTTCAGCGGCGGCCCAGTTGCACGGCGTCAGAGGCAAGGCGCGGGCAACGAAGGCGACAACGAGGTGGACGAGGAAGGCGTAGAGGCTGTTCTGGCCGAGCGTGGCGAGGATGCTCGAAGGCCAGGAGAACACGCGTCCCCAGGCAAGGGCGCGCTGGGCGAGCAGGTAGAAGGCGCCAACCGCCACGAGGAAGTAGGCAAGGCGGCCGAGACGCAGAGGATGTCGCTCCCAGAGGAAGGCATCCCACGCGACATGATCGTAGAGCCCGAACGTGTCGGTCTGGACCCAAACCACGACCGCAGTCACCGCACACAGCGCCGTCAATCCCAGCATCCAAGCGCGGCGGCGCGGCGAGAGGAGCCTGTCGCGAATGACGTGCGATTGGTACCCGAGGCATAGGCCGCCCAGGAACACGAACTGCCACGCCGGCACCGGGAAGGCATCGCCGCCGCACGACGGGTGCACCCAGTGCCCCAGGCCGGGCTCGTACTGGGTCCAGAGGAACAAGGCGAACGACCCGCCGAGCAACAGTCCCGTCCATCCGCGCCGCAGTATCTCGAAACCGGCAGGCGCCAACGCGAGCAGGACTACATAGAGCGGTAGGATGTTTAGGAGGCTGCCCGGCTGGAACCGAAGCGTCGCGGTGAGCCACAGGAGCCGCGCGACCCCCATCCTGGCCGTGGACGGGAAGTCCGGGAACCGGTAGAGCCAGGTGTTGACAGCTACCGCCAGCAGAACCGTCACGCAGTGCACCAGCCAGATGAGCGACGCCCGGCGCCAGATGGCGCGGTACGCCTTGAGCGGGCCCGCGGAGGCGATCTTGCGGCGGTACACCATCCCCAAGACGAGCCCGGAGAGGAAGACGAATCCCTCGGCCCCGCTCACGAACCGCAGGGGGTGCGTGACGGTGTTCACCCACGAGGCGGTACTCGTGTGACTGGTGATCATCATCACGATGCAAGCGCCGCGCAGCACATCGATGGCCGCGTTGCGGCGGCTCTTGGGCTTGGCCTCGGACGCAGCGGCAGCAGCGGCGGCAGCGATCGGCTCGTGGAGGGCGCGGGCCGGTTTGAACAACGTCACTGCCATGCTGTCGATCATCCGATCCGCGCGTGCCGGTGGTATGCGCGCTGAGGAGTCAACAAAGATTCTGGCACAAGTTCCGGTCTTCTCCACCGGACTGACGCACAGTTCACAGCCCCGGCAGACCCGTTTGGGCCGGAGCCGGGCATTCACTCAACCGATGCGGGGCGGCGTCCGTATTCGGTACGTGAGTCATGGCCACTACCCGCGCCGTGCCCGATGCGCAACTCGGCAGGACACGGGGTGTCACACATCGAACTCAATCCGTACGCCATCGCGGCTCCCGTGGTGCTGCCCTCGGAAGGAGGACACGTTCCCATGAAGTCCTGTCCCACCTGTCACCTCATGCTGCAGGCCGTCGACTGGGACGGCCCCGCTGCGTGGGCGTGCTCGAGTTGCGGGGGCCTATGGGCGGCCGCAGGCAACGCCCCGGCGGTCAGACAGCGCTCGGCCGAGCTGGCGGCGAGGTTCCCAGGCACGGGATCTGCCGCGATGTACGAGGGGCTCCCGATGTCGTGCCCGGAGTGCCGCATCGTCCGCATGGACCCAGGCGAGGGGGCCGGCAGCGCGCGCTGGCGGTGCGCCAAATGCGGCGGGATCTGGCTCGCTGCCGGCTGCGGCGCTGAGACGGTCGAGCCTGAGCCGGCGGCGGCGGGTGGCGATCGCGCTCCCGCGCTCGAGCCGGTTGCAGTCGAGGCTGCAGGCTCGCAGGCGGCCCGCGTCGTCGAACCCGAGCCCGCTCCCGTGCTTCCCGCGCAGCCGCCCACGCCCCCCGAGCCGCTGCCCACGCTGGAGCCCGAGCGTGCGGTTGTGTCGAGACTGACGATCGAGCCGGCGGCCACGCTGCCAACCGCGCCGCGCCCGGAGCCTATGGCGGCCCCGGCGGAGTGGAAGCCGCCGAGCACTCCTGCAGAGGCGATCGAGTGCCTCGAGGCCGGCAACCGGCGGTTCGCAGCCGACGCCGCGACGCATGCCCGCCAGGACGTCGCCCGGGCACGCATGACGGCCGGGCAACAGGCCCCGTTTGCCGCCGTTGTGACCTGCTCCGACTCGCGCGTCGCGCCTGAGATCCTCTTCGACCAGGGCATCGGCGACCTCTTCGTGGTGCGCGACGCAGGAGCGATCGTGGGCGCCACCGGCCAGGCCGGCCTCGCCTACGCCGTCGATGTCCTCGGCGCCGTTCTCATCGTGGTGCTCGGGCATCGGCGATGCGGCGCGGTGTCGCTGTCCGTTCAGGCCGATGGCCACTACCCCTACCTGGAGTGCATCATCGACGAGATATCGCCCGCAGTGCGCAGCGCTCGCGCGCTCTCGGGCGACGTCATCGGGCTGACCGAGAGCGAGAACGTCCGCCGCATCGTCACCCAGATCCTGGACTCCAACTGGGTGGTCGCGGAGCGAGCGAGGGATGGGCGCATCGAGGTTGTGGGGGCGATCTACGACGTGGCCACCGGCCGTGTCGAGTTCCTGACGGACATCGATCGCTTCGTCGACCCCGCCGGGATCGCCGGCCTGACCAGCGCCGCCCCAGCCTTCATCGATGCCGCAGCGGCGACGCCGAGCGCGCTCGATGTGCCCGGCGCGCCGGCTCCCGGCCCCGTGCGCCTCGGCACGCCCGATCCGGAGGCAGCCCCCGACGTGCACGCGGCCGGGCCCGCGCCCTGGGCGGCTCCCGAGCCTGTGGCCGCAGAGCCGGCCCTACCTGGCGCGACGCTCCTCACCGCGCCCGCGCCGGGGCCGGAGCACACAACCAGGGCACCCGCATCGGGAGACGTCACCTCAGCCATGGCGCCCAGCCAGCCAGGCCGCACGCAGCAGTCACTGTGGTGTCCCCAGTGCCGGGGCGGCTTCCCATCGACGCAGCGGTACTGCGTGCGCTGCGGCGTGCCCCTCGTGCCCGGCGCATTCCGGGTGCCCTGCCTCGCCTGCCACCGCGAGAACACCATCGAGGCAGCCAGGTGCTGGGCCTGCTCCACGGACCTGCACCCCGGCGGACCACTGGCGCGATCGCAGTCCCGCCCGCCCAAGCTCTCGCCCGAGCTGCTGCGCTACGGCTCGGCTCGGCGGTCGCCGCAGTCCACCGACTCGTGCGCCACGCAGATCCTGGGGGCGCTGGCCGTTATCGCGGGGCTGTGCGCCCTGCCGCACGTCGTCGTCGGCCTGTGTCGCGTCCTCGGGCTCGCGCCCTAGCGAGGTAGCCGGAGGCCCCACCCCTCGCGCCGCTCGATGCCGCTGACACCGCGATCTCCGAGGTCCCCGGCTTCGAGCAGCGGGCCCTGGCCCCGCATGGAGCGCGTCCGAGGAGGCCGGAGAGGCCACAAGCAGAAGAAGGGCCGGCGCGACTGCGCTGGCCCTTCTTCTGCCCGATCCGACTCCCATGTCGCCTAGCCAGCAGCGGCAGGCTCCGCAGGCTCGGCGAAGATCACCTCCGTCGTGCCGTCCATCCAGCCGATCTTGGCATCGAGCAGGCCGTCCGCCAGGATCAGGCGCAGCGACTGCAGTCCGCTCAGCTCTGCGGCGCTGCCGTCCGGCCGCATGCCGAGCGCGATCCACAGCCCGTTGAGCGAGCCAGCTTGCGGGCACGTGACCGATAGCCGGCGCCCGGCCGCGACAAGCTCCAGCACGCACGGGAACAGCTCCTGCGGAGCCTGACCTCGCGCGCCTGTCACGGTCTTGATGTAGCGTGTCAGCGTCGCCCGTACCGTCGGCGCCACTTCCTCGCTGCCGCAATCGATGAGGACCGCCAGGCTCTCGATATCGCCCTGCGGCGCCAACTGCCCATTGAGGAAGAGATAGTAGACTACAGGGGCGAGGTCGGTCACCACGATCTGGACCAACCCGCCGCCGCCGATCCTCGCCACCTCGCTCGCTGCGCGGCGTTCCTCACGCTCCTCCTGCTTCCTGCCAAACACAGCCCGCCCCCCTCTGCCCGCTCAGTAGTTGGTGTACCGCACGCCCTTGCGGCGGAAGAAGAGCCGGCTGATGACCCACAGCACGAACGCGATGACCAGCAGGCCGATGATCAGGCGAGTGAAGCTGAAGCCACCGGGGTACATCGCGCCCTGGTAGTACACAGGCGGCGAGTAGTAGAACGCCGGGTGGAAAGGCGTCCAGTAGTACCACGCCGGCGCGCCCCAGTAGAAGCTGTAGTGCGACCAGCCGCCGTACCCGTACGCCGGCACATAGCGCCCGCTGTAGTAGTACGTACTCCGCGACATCGGCGTGCGGCCGTAGTAGCTCGGCCGGATGCTCGTCGACGTGCCGATGCCCGAGCTGCCGAACGAGCCGCTGCGCGAGAACGATCCGCGAGAGCTGTAGCCCGGCGAGGCCGACGTGCTGGACGACCGGCCGAACGAGCCGCCGCTGGACGATCGCGACGAGCTGGAGCGCCCAAAGCTCCCCGACGATCGCGAGCTGCCGAAGGAGCCGCCGCCGACCGACCGCGAGCCGCCAAACGAGCTGCTGCTTGAGCGCGACCCACCGAAGGAGCCGCCGAAAGAGCTGCTGCTTGACCGCGACCCACCGAAGGAGCTGCCGCCGAACGAGCGGGAGCCCCCGAACGATCCGCCGAAGGAGCGGCTGCCGCCACCGAACGACCCGCCGCGCGGCCTCGCACCGACCGGTGTGCTGCCCGCCACCAGCAGCAGCGCCACACAGGCCACCGAGGCCAAGGCAGATATCCTGCCCCCATGATACGCCATCGTTGTCTCCTGTCCCACTGAGGGGGCCAACTCCGGTAGCCCGGCGCCACCTCCGAACCCGCGATCACAAGATCGTGTATGTCGCCACCTCGTCCGACACGATCCAGTGAGGCTTGTACAGCGTGATGAACGCACTGACGTTGTTGTTCACCGCGTCGATGTCCACGTGGACTTCTACGACATTTTCGGTCACGTCGCGCCCGTTGTACCAGACCCGCGTGAACTCGAACGCGAACCCGGGATGGTTGTTCTCCAGCACGATGCTATGGCCCGGGAAGTCCATCTGCAGCCGCCCGGGGAAGATGCCCTCCTCGGCCTCGGGGTTGTCCTGCAGCCGCACGATGGCGGTCATCTCGCCGCCTGTGTCCACCCCGCCGCTGCACGGTTCGCCGAACTCATCGCGCCCAGCTTGCAGCTCTACAAGGAGCTGCGCGGCGAGCACCTCTTCGCCGTTGTTGAACAGCGTTGTGCTGTCCCAGTCCCCACCCGTCTTGAACACCACGTTGTTCATACGAGAGCACCCCACACCGACGACGATGACGGGCAGCCGCAACGCGTCCGCCCACATGAATACCGCTGTCCCGGCCATCCGGTTGCGCCAAGTTGCTGGCGCCACCGTCCTGCGCACACCAAATGCCGCGCGATCCCACGCAGGCAGCGCCGACGCGGGATCGTGTAGGTAGACCGTGTAGCCAGCCTTGGGCCCGGCGCACTAGAATCGGCTGGCCTGCAGGTCGAAGAAGAACCGATGGCTGTACGTTGAGTAGATGAGCTGTATGTCGCGAAGCCCAATGCTCCGCGAGATGCCGACCTGATAGTCCCGGAAGCTGCCGGTGGTGAAGGTCTGCACAGTGGCGGTGAAGTTGACCCTCCAACGCCGCGCGAAGTTGTATGTCGTATCCGCGAGCAGGCTGGTGATCCCCGTGTCCAGCATCCGGCTGGCCATCGCCATCACATACCACTTCGATCCGCCGTTCGATCCCAGACTCACGTTCAGACGATGCCGCCCGCCGCCAGCCGTCGCGCCTGGCTGCCCAGTGAAGTCGTACGCGGCCTGAAGCGTGGCCGACTGGCTCAGCGAATGCTGCAAGGCCAACGAACTCACAACCCGCGCACCCGAGTAGCCCAGCCCCCCCCACTGATGCCCTAGCGTGATGTAGTTCGTGAGGGTCGTCCGCCGATCCAGCTTGAACGCGTCGCTGTAGAACCGGGCCTGGATGCCCTCGTTGGTGCCACTCGTCTTGTAGGTGCCCGCAACCGACGTGATCGACGACACGGTGCCGCCGTACGCAACGCTGTACCCGCTCTTCCCCAGCCGCCGCGGCAGCGACTCGACGTACGCGTCGGCCGACGAGCCGGAATACGTCCGGCTGGTCAGCGATCGGTTGCCTGACAGAGTCAGCCCTACGGAGAAGTTCCCGATCCGCTTGTTCAGGTTCGAGCTGCCGTAGATGCCCCGGTGCTGAGGCAAGTCGATGTAGGCCGATCCACGAGTGTCGCCGCCGAAGTCCTGGCTATGGCTCCATCGGAAGCCCCAGTCGGTCCTGTTGAGACCAGTGAGCCCGAACTCACCCGTGAACCGCCGCCTCGTATCGCCCGCAGCGTAGGACTGGACCAGGTCGACGGACAGCCCCGGTCGGTTGCCGAAGCTCGATCTGCCGACCTGCTCACCGTACCGCAGCCGAAACTGCCCTGTACTCGTCGGGGTCATATCGTAGTAGAACGGCACGTCGGCGCGCAGCCCGGTGGACCCAACCGTCAGCAACTGGTCGGAGAAGAGCTGCGAGGAGTAGAGAGGCAGCGTGTAGAACGCCATGGAGAAGACGTACTGCCCGTCCTGGTAGAACCGAGGCCGCTTGAATTGCAGCTTGTCGCCCGGGAAGAAGAGAACCTGCCGGGCGCTAACCACGAGCTTCGCTTCGGACAGGTCGTCCAGTTCGAAGATCGACGGCAGGATGCCCTTCTCCTGCACGGTCGTCTGCAGGTCCGTCCCCTTGATGCTCACCGGCCGAAGGCGCCCGTCTACCTCGGCGACCGCGTACCCCTGGCCGCTGGTCACGTTGTAGTTCAGCCTGCCGCAGTGCAGCTCCCGCTGCCCGCGCCGAAGCAGAACAGCCCCGTTCGCCCGCACCACGTTCGAGGTGCAGTCCAGTTGCAGCGTGTCCGCGCTGATCTGGACATTGCGGAACGTCAGCGATGCCTGGAAGCCCAGCTTCCCGTCGTCGGTCGCGCCACGCTTCAGGGCTTCGATGACACGCTCGCCCGCGCAGTACACCAGCGACCCGGCGCTCTGAACGCTGATGTACGAGTTGCCCGCGACGGTCTCGGAGGCATCGTCGGTGAAGACGACCTCGCACTTCTCGAAGCCGCCCCCCTGCACGGCGGCCGTGACAGTCGCGGTACCTTTGCGCTGCGAACTGAGCCGCACCCGAGCCGCACCCGAGCGCGTCTGCGCGGTGGCTGTCGTTCCAGCCTGCGCGAACGTGCCCAGGTCCGTGCTGAACGTCACGGTCGTCCCATCAGCCAGGTACACGCCCCGGCTGTCGCGCGCCTCCGCGATGATCTCGGTGCTGTCGCGCCCGTCGTTCAGCACCGCCGCACGCGTGGTCTTGAGGCTCACCGTAGCGATCCCCATGCACTGCCCCGCGCCAGAGGCAGCAACCACAAGCGCAAGCACCCATCCGATCACATTGCGCATCGCCCGATCCGTCCCACTGCCGCCATACATCCGCCGAAGCCGACTCGCACACAGGCAGCGCACCTGAGGTGCGCCGCCCATGTGTCAACTCAGAGCCACCAACCTAGTTGGGCGGAGCCGGAGGTCCATCGGTACCACCACCGCCGCCGCCGCCGCTCAGACCGATCCCGAGCCCCACGCCGATGGCCAGCAGGCCCCAGAGCCATGTGTTGGACCGCTTCTTCTTGGCGACCGGAGGAGCGGTGTTCTTGACCGGACCGGTCGTGTCCCGATTGAACGAGCCAGCCGGGATGAGGTCCTTAACCACCGACTCCCCTGCAGCCCGGGCGGCCTCGACGGCCTTTTCCTCTTCCTTCGCGGCGCCGCCCTTAGCGCTTGCCCCACTCTTGACCACGTTCTTCACGACCTTGCCGGTCTCGACCTCAATGATCCGGCCGCTCACAGTGATGTTCACCTGCTTCGCAGCGTCGTCCCACTGATAGTCGTCGACGGAACCCACGAACACCTTATCGTAGCCCGCAAGCTTGCCCATCTTGATCGCCTTGCGATTGTCCTCGGCGAAGGGCGGGGTCACGTCGGCATCCGTGAGCTGCTGGTCGTTGTGCAGCCGCACGATGGTCGGGTGAGCTTTGTAGAACTGGGTCACCGAGTACAGCTTGGAGGCGATCGCGCGAGACGCCATCACCTCCGTCAGCCGCTCGGATACCGCGTCGGCACCGGGCACGCTGGCGGCGGTCACGTCGACCGGCAGAACCAGCAGGAGCGGCTTAGTCGCTTCAGCGAGGTTTCCCTTGCCGCTCTGAGCCATTGCCGACGAGCACCATCCAAGGCAGCAGGCTGCAGACACAAGGGTGAGCAAACGTTGAGAGCATTTCATGTGGCGGGTTCCTTGGCATCTGGGCACGAGCCGGCGGAGGATTGCGCCCCCGCCGGCTCCGTGCGCCACCTAGCGGATCAGGACAACCGGTTGCGAGTACGTAGCCGAGTTGCCGTCGGCATCCGTTGCCCTCAGGCGCAGTACGTAGTTGCCTGCGGGCATCGCCGCTCCGCTGCCGTTTCGACCATCCCACAGGACCGAGTTGCTCCCTGCGGTGGCCGCGCGGCTCTGATTCAGCGTGCGGACCGTGGCGCCCGTGATGCTCTGCACCTCGACCTGCACCGTCGCGTCGGACGAGATCGTGTAGGACATCGACACCCCACCAGATGCCCTGCTCGCCGCCCGCACTGCGCTAATCACCAGCCTGGCGTTCTGCGTTGCAGGCGTGATGATCAGGGCGAACCGCCGCGCCGAGGAGTTGTCGCCGGTGTTGTACGTCAGGGTTCCGGCGCTGTTGATCGACCTTCTCGTGCCCGAGGCGATGTCAACCGCGGTCACCTTGTAGCGGCGTCCCAGGACCGCGATGTTCGGGAAGCTCACCGTCACGTCCGTGTTGGGCTGGTTCGACGCGATCTCGAAGCCCACCACGTCCTTGGTATCAACCGCCCGGCTGCCTTCCGTCACCGTCACCGTCCCAGCCGGCAGCATCTGCACGCTCACGTACTCGCCCAGGTACGGCGGCTTCTCGATCGTCTCCGCCCTCGACCTTGCCGAGCTGTCCAGCAAGATGAAGTTGTCCGTATCGATCGCCGTCTTCGTCCGGGCCACAACCTGCAGTTGGCTGGCCGTCAGGTCGGCGGCTCGCGTTGCAACCGCCGCACGGCTATGCGCCGGCAGCACCAACTCGCAGGCTGCGGTCGCCCGCACCCAGTATCCTTGGCCCGGGTTCAGAACCGCGGTGCCCTGGATCAGCTTGTACGGCTTGTACGTGCCGGTGGCCGTCGCATCGTACGTCCACGCGTAGTTCCGGAGCGGGCTCTTGCCGTCGGTCAGGCTCATCTCCACGCCCTGGTAGCGCACCTTCATCGTGTTCCACGCCAGGGCCTGCAGCGAGACTGGACCGATGATGCTCCAGCCAGCCGGAACGCTGATCGAGTAGCTGCTCGTGCTGTCTGCCACCTTGCCCTGCGGGCTCAGCGTGACGGCCTGCGTCGGCCGCACCCAGACACCCATACCGGTCGTGACCCGCGGGAAGCCCGCATCCAGGTTGTACGACAGGTACGAACTGGTCACCCAGGCCTGCATGTCGAGCACGGTCACAGGCAGGGCGGTCCCGCTCCCGTCCAGCGGATGGTAGATGCTGTTCGGGTCTGCGTTGGTCGGGATCAGCGGCGACGAGATCATCGCCAACTGGCCGGCGCCAACTCCGATATTCAGCCCGGTCAGCGTAGCCTTGAAGGTGAAGTCCTTCGTCAGGCTGTCGAACTTCCCGGTGACGCCGTCCCAGATCAGCCTGGCGATCCAGTCGCCCGTCTGATCCAAAGCAGCAGTCGTCGTGTAAGTGAACGAGCCGTCGATGTTGACCGTCAGGTCCTCGCTGAAGCCCGTGCCGTCCGGCCGGATCATCTGCAGCCGCACAGCCCGGTTGTCGGAGGTGATCAGGGCCGGATCGGTGACCAGAGTGCCTGCCACCGTGTACGTGCTGCCGACGGTACCCTCCGCGAGCGGGCTCGGCGTCGTCGTGAAGGACGCCGTGTTAAGCAGCGGCCCGGACAGGGTCTCAGTAGCAGTCGGGCCCGGGAAGTACCCCGTGTAGTCCGCCGTCAGCGAATCGACGGCCGTGAACCGGTACGTGTGATCCCGCGCTGTGGTCGTCGACGGGAACCGGTACGTGTAGGTGTAGACCACACCCGTCGCGTAGTCGGTGCTCGTGCCGACCTTCGTCATCGTAAGCGCGTTCGTCGCATCGCCGTCGATGATCAGCTTAACCGACGACGGAGCAGTGTTGTCCGCGTTCTGATAGAGCACCTGGTAGGTGAAGCTCGTCGAGAGCGGACCGGATACCGGCGTAAGCGTGCCAGCCGTTGGCGCCGAGAGAACCAGCGTGGACCGGACCGTCAGGCCGCTGATCTCCGCGGTCGTCGGCATTCTGGTCGTGTCGCTGCCGTCCGACGCCTCGAAGTAGAACGTCTTGGCGCCCGCCGTCAGCGTGATGGGCGCGCTCTCGAACACCACCGCGCCCGTGTAGTCCGGCGTGGTGCTCTTCGCCGTCAACGTCACCGGGTTGGAGACGTCGGAGATGACCACCCTGACATACCCGCTCGACGTAGGCGCTACCAGATCCGCATCCGAGTAGGACACCCGGAACACGTACTGGCTCTGGATAGACCCAGCAACCGCCGGCGTGAGCACGTTGCTTGCGTTCGGATACGACGGGCTGGTCGGCCCATCCGGGGTGCTCGCACTGTAGACATACGCCGTCGGCAAGCTCAGCGTCGGAGCGTAGTTGATGGTCGGACCATCGAACCGCGACGTGCCAAGCGGAAGCTGCGTCGTCGTCGAGCCATCCGACGCGAAGAAGCTGTACTTGTGCGCGCCCCCGCCAATGCTCGAGCCAGGAACCGTGACGCCGTACGTCACCCCGAGCTTGATCTGCGTGTCGGTCGGGTTCGCCGGGCTCACCGCGCTCATCGCGAACGTCCCGACGACGCTGGTCCCGGTAGCATCCCACACGATCGCGTTGAGCGTCGAGGGCAGTGTGCCGTCCTCGTGGGTGTACACGATCGAGAAGGTGTAGTTCGTACTCACCGACCCGGAGATCGGCGCGAGCGTGCCGAACCGAACCGTGTCGGAAGGAGTCGGTCCACTGAGCTGGATCGCTCCATTCACCGTAAGCTTGCTCGCCTCGACCGCGGACGGGAACCTAACGGTATCCAGGACCACCGCCGCCGAGTCGCTGCTCGACTTGTCGGCCGCCACGAAGTGGAACGTCTTCTCCCCGGCGGTCAGCGTCAACGCAGCGCTGGTATAGACCACACCCGCCGCGTAGTCGAGCGTGCCCGATGGCGGCGTCAGCACGATGTTGTTCAGCTCAGTGTTCGTGCTGCTCATCATCTTCACGTACGACGGCGGCGTGATCGCGCCATCCGCGTCCGTGTACGTCACTCTGAACGTGTACGTGTTCTTGACGCTGCCGCTCGTCTCGGGCACCAGGAAGCCGGTGGTCCCATCCACGGTAGCAGGAGAGCCCGGCACGCCGCCAGCAGTCACCACGACCTGCGCCGTGCCCAGCGTCGGAGCGTAGTTCACATACGGCCCCGCGTAGGTGCCCGAGGCAGGCAGCGGTGCGTTGTTCGAGCCCTGAGTAACCTGGAATGCGTACGTGTGGTTGCCAGGGTTGAACAGGCCCGTGCTCGTGTAGGTGTACTGAACGCCGGCCGAGTAGTCCGTACCCACCTTCGTGAAGTCCGCGAGTGCCACGGTCTTCACCGCGGTGGCGCCTTCGTACAGCGTCAGGGTGAGCGCATCCGGCGCCAGGTTCAGATCGTGCCGGTAGATCACGGAATACACGTACGACGTCGCCGTCGTTCCGATGGCGGGGCTGACCGTTCCGTCGTTGGTGCCGACGCCAACAGTCGGGCCCTGGAGGCTCGGAAGCCCACCCTCGCCGATGGTCAGACCACCGGTGACAACCAGGTCGGTCGCGGCCTCGCCGAAGTCATCGACTGCCGTGAACTTCACGTTGCGCGTGCCGGTCACGGTGCTGTCCGGCAGGTTCTTGGCCAACATCGACCACGTGAACACCTGACCGTCGATGATCTTCTGGCTCGTCGTCGCCGGGAACTCGGGGAACGTGGACGGGGCCGGGCTCAGCGTCGCCCCCGTTATCTCCACGTACGTCCCCGCCGAGTCTGCAACGTACAGCTTGATGCTCGCAGCCTTCGTCGTCGCGTCCACCGGCGGGTCGCCGTTGAGATCGCTGTACTTGACCGCGAAGGTCACCGTCGACGACCGAGGCGCCGGGTTCGGCGTGACGTACTGGGTCGGCGTCGGATCCGACAGCACCGGCGGCGCATTGACCGTCAGCATCTGATCCGCCGGAACCGTCGGAACGCTGTACTCGCGATCCTGGAACCCGAACGTGATCCGGTGGGTACCCCAACTCAGCGGCTGCTCGGCGGTTGCCGTCTGCAGACCGTTCAGCAGTCTCGAGTTCTGATACACAGCGCCGGTCTTGTAGTCAGGCGGGCTGCTCACCAGCACCATCGGCACGGTCGTCGAACTCGTACCTGCGCTGTCCCACACATGCAGTTCGATCGGAACAGACGGAGGCAGGCCCGACGAGTTCTTGTACGTCACCTTGAACTGGTAGATCTGGCTGCTCGACCCCTTCGGGAAGGGCTCGATCGTCGCACTGCTGAGGGCCCCAATGTCCTCGACGTTTGGCCCGGGCAGCTCAGTCGGCGTGGCCGTCGTCAGCGGGAAGCGCCCTTCGAGCGCCCCGTCGTTGGCTTCGAAGTGATACGTGTACTTCCCAACCGGCAGAGTGACGGTCGTCGTGTAGCGGACACCCTTCCGGTAGTCGATCGCCACCAGCTTCGCATCGTCCGGATGGATCGGCATCGCGTACGTGCCGCCACCGTTGATCACCAGCTTCACCGCCGACACCGTTGCCCCGCTCGTCGGGTCCGCCATGGTCGGAGCCTGGTTGTCGGCATCCGTGTAGACGGCCGTGAAGACGAAGCTCGTAGTCGGGTCGCCCTGCAGAGGCGTACACGTCAGGTAGTTGAGATCCGGCTGCGTAAGGCCGTCTGCGGTCGGGCTGAGAACCGGCGCAGCGTCGGCCACGACCGGCGGACCGACAACCTGCTGGTGCCGATACGAGACCTTCACCACGCCGCTAGTGCCGGGATCGGCCGCCGAGGTGAACACCAGCGCCCGCTGCAGCGCGTCGATCGAGTAGTTCCCGCTAGCAGCAGCGGTCCCGTTCACCCAGACATACAGCGTGGTCGCGTCGGTGTTCCACAGGCGCGTGTTGTTGGTATCTACGTACGTCGGCGGGCTATCGACCGAGCGGGTAAGCGTCCGGGCCGTACCCAACCCGAGCGCCGTCGACCCGTCGCCCACCTGCAGCTCCGTCACCTCGGGCCCGACGCCGGCAACTGCTCCCTTGCCGTCGCTCGACTGGAACCGGTAGCGATACTCCTGCCCGGCGCCAGGGGCCGCCAGACGAACCGTCGACGGCAGGTGATACTGCTCGCCCACCACGTAGTTCGCCGTAGTCGAGTTCACCCGCACCAGGTTCGTGCCGGTGTCAGGAACCGCGGACACGATGTTATTCGTCGCCGTCTCGTACAGGTCGATGTAGGCCTTCACGTACGCCGGAGCGTCGTTGTCGGCGTCCGTGTACGTCACGAAGAAGTCGTACCGGGTCGCCGTGTTGTTGGCCTGGTCACTGGCCGAGAAGCTCGGGTTGCTCAGCCCCGGGAGGCGGTTCCCAACAATGGTCGGACCGTCGATCCAACCCGACGGGTTGCCATTGTCGTCGCCCTGAGGCAGGGTCACCCACTCGCCGTACTCACGGCGGATAGGCGCCTGAGCCGCCCAGTTATCGCGGAACTGGAAGTAGTAGTTGTGCTTCTGAGTAAGGCTCGCGGGAAGCTGGCTCAACACCAACTGATAGCGAATGCCCTGCGAAGCCGAGTTCGACGCCGTCGACGTGTCGCGGGTCATCCGGTACCGCCGGTTGACCGGATCGTTGTCCAGGATCACCCATGCATCGATGGGAAGGTCGTTGTCCGCATCGGTGTACGTAACCGAGTACGTGTACTGGCCGCCCTCGACACCCGATGTCGGACTGACCGACGGATTGCTCAGCACGGGCTTGCTGTTAACCCACGGCTCCAGCGTGTAGTTCTTGCCGACAGTGGTCTGCCCGAACAGCACGGACTCGCTGCGGGCGGGCAGGCCGGTCGCCTGGACGTCCTCGAACCGCGACCACGGGTCCATCGACGCGATAGGACGCCTCGGCCATATTGCCCGATGGTTCCCATCATCGGCGTCGAAGTAGAACGCCTTGAACCCCTCTTGGCCCTTGGGGAAGGAGGTGTCGTAGTAGTACACCACGCCCTGCGTGTAGTCGATGGTCCCCTGATTCGGCTCCACGTTCATCGTATGGGCCGTCATGGTTCCGTCGGTGCTGGTTCCGAGCCACAGGCGCACGGTAATCGGGGTCTGCCCGCCGCTCGGGAGCGTGTGGTAGACGCGAACCTGGAACCGAACCCGGGTCTGAGTGGTAGCGCGCGATCGCCGCGCGTTGCTCGACACGGCGGTAGTCGCCGAGTACGGAGGAACAGACTCGCCGGCGTACGATGGCGAGAGCTGCAGCTTCTGGTTCTCGAGCAGGTCGTCCGTCCAGTGGCCGTCGGACAGGATCGGCGTGACGTATGGGTGCTTGTACTGGTTCGCCCAGGACGTGTCACCCGGGTAACCCATCGGGTCGTCGGTGTCCGCCAACCGCGAGTACACCGTCGGCGTCGCCGAGTAGTTCTCGTAGTACTGCGTCACGCCCGAGGACGGATCGGCGGGATTCCACCCAGTCACCACGAAGTTGAGCCCGTCCGCACCGCTCCACGGAGTGGTGTCCGGCCGGAAGTCCATCGAAGTCATGTAGTAGTAGCGATACTCTCCAACGCGGCTCTGCGCCTGCGTGTAGTACGGCATCGGAGGCGGGGGAGACATGAACAGCGCGAAGTAGAGCAGCGCGTCCAACTGACCGAACGCCGCATAGACATTGGCGTACGGGCGGCCGGTGATCACGGCCGAGTTGAGCCGCCCCTGGTACTGCGAGGGCAGCCCGTCCGGGCTGGTGAAGAGCGGAACCATATCCTGCAGGTCGCCGCCGAACGGAGCGATCGTGTACTCCGTAGGTAGCATCGTATAGCGATACAGCACGCCGCTGCCGTAAGCGGACCTCCCCTGCGGGTGCTGCAGCGTACCGTCGTTCGGATAGATGGTTGTTGCGCTGACCGCTTGGTTCGGCTCGATCTCCATCGGGCAGTACTTCACTTCGCCCTCGGAGCCAGGCCCGGTGAGAACCAGCATAACGCCACTTTGAACGTAAGCGAACCGCGCCTGCGTGGTGTAGTCCGCCAGCGGATAGGCAGTGGTCCACACCGAGGGTGGCAAGCCGCTCAGCGTCGACACACGCACGCGCCAGATGTACTGCGTTGCGCCGCCGCCATCGTTCGGGCTGGTGGAATCCTCAGGATTGGTGCGCAGTCCGTTACCGAGTTGTCCTGTCCCAGGCGCCTTGTCGTCCGCACCGTCCGGAGTAACCGGGACGATCGTGATCGCCGGGCTCTGCGCCTGCGTATCGTACGTCGACGGATACACGGACAAGTACCCCACCCCAGACGCTGCCGTCTGAGGCTGGGTGCCAGTCTCGTTCGCCACGATGGCCCACGAGACGCCCGTAGCAGCGGTGCCCCTGCCGCCGCTCGTGATGTTGACACCAGCGGCGGCCGCGATCACGCTGCCACGTACGAACGCGACGAAGTTGTACCCGCCGCCGGCCTGGTAGTCACGGCGCATCGCCACGCGGCGCACAGCCCCGTTCGCAGGCGTACCGGTGTCGACTAACCGAATATACACGTACGGCACGTTCGGGGCCGGCGTGATATCCGTTGTGCTGCCCGGATCACGGTAGGGATCGGAAACGCCGGGCGGCACCCACAGCGACTGCCCACTCGAGGGCGTCACGTAGGCGCGGAAGACGAACCACGTCTTCTCGGTGCCCGCTTCAGAGCCATCGCTCATGCGGACCGCGTACACAGCGGCGCCGGTGATCGTAGGTGCAGCGGCACACCTCGTGGCACACATCCCCACCAGGAGCGCCAGCACCAGCATCCACCGAAGCGCACTACCAATACGGTTCATGTAGGTCTCCCCTGTCTGCACTACTGATCCCGCGCGTCTACCGACGCGGTCCGCCGCGGCCCACTTCCCTGCGCATGTAATGGGGCCGCTGAATGCACCGGTCGCCTTGCGGCGCCTGCTGCCCAAGGGGGATTGGGCGGCCGTGCAACGGAGATGTTATCTTGAAGGGTCGATCTGAAGGGAGGGTACGCCCCCCAACGTGCCCGGCCGCAGGGCGGGCTTCCCCGCCCTGCGTCCGAGCGCACTAAGTGAACACCGGCAGGATGCCGGCGCTACCGGATCACAAGGTACTGCACGGTCTGCTTCGCCGTCTGGCCGTCAGCGGTCGAACCGGCGACCACGATGCTGTAGAGGCCCGCAGGTACAGACACTCCCTTGGCATCGCGATGATCCCAGGTCACGCTCACATCGGTTCCGCTCAGTACGTCGCGCGTCACCACGTCGCGGATGTACGAACCATCGGCCCGCATCACCCGAACACGCACCGTGGCGTCCTGCGACGCCTTGAACCCGATGGTTGCCGTCTTGCCGCCGGCCCTGCTCTGAGCCACCGCGTTCACGATCCTCAGCACGCCGCCCGTCGCCCTCGGCTCGGCCACGAACTTCACCGACCGCGTGCCCGTCTCGCCAAGGCTCAGCCGGATGGACGACCGCTGGCTCATGGACTGCCGCACACCAGTCGAGCTATCCACCACGTACAGCGTCACCGTCCGCGGCAGAGAGCTGATGTCGGGCCACGAGAGCGTGACGTTGGCGTTGGCCTCACCGCTCACGCGGAACTCCCACTCCTTCTTGCTCCGACCGCTTGACTGCAGATCCTGGGCGTAGAGCCCCGACCTGGTTCCCCAGTCCGCCCGCACAAGCCCGGCTCGGGTGCCGCTCGAGACCGCCGGCGGCTTCTCCACGTCACGCAGATCGTATCCGTCGGCCGAGCTTGAGCATACGCCGATGTAGTTGCGATCGTCGACCGTCTTGCCGTCGCTAACTGCGATCCGCTGCCGCCAGCCGCCCGACCCAATCCAACTCCGCGAGGAAGCCCCAACCTTCGCCGACCGGCCCGTGGGCACGGGCAGCAGGAGCGAGATGCCGTCTTTGAGAGACTTCACCCAGTACCCGGAGTACGGCAGCAACTCGCTGCTGAAGTCGTCCACCCACTCGTAGGCGCCGGCTTCCTTGTCGTACCCATACAGGGTCGGGAGGACCCACTCGTGATACGCGTTGCTCGCAACGTCGATCGTGAGAGGCACCAGCACCTCGGGATCGCTGGCATCGGTGTTGATGACCTTGACGTCAGCCCACCGAATGCGCATGAGGAACGGGTTCCCGATCTGGTTCCAGCCCTTGCTCAGCTTGCGCTCGAAGTAACCGGTCGGCGCCTTCACTTCCGTCGCGCCCTGCAGGCTGATCGTCTGCTGGCTCCCCAGGCGCAGCCAGTAGCCGTCGCCCGGCTTCAGCGCCGACACCACCTGGTAGTCCGTATACGTGGTGTTCCACTGCAGCAGGTCGAAGTCGAGGGCGCGCAACCCGAGCGCCGTCGTCGGCGTCGTCACCGAGAACTGGTACGGGAACGACACCATGTCAAGCTCTGCCGGCCAAGTCATATCCGGCAGGGCCGGGATATCGATGTAGCGAGTGAGGCTCACGCCCTGCGAGCCCGGATCGGCGCTGTACGACACCGAATAGGTGAGCCGCCCGGATCCCTGCCCGTTCGCATTGACCTTCCAGGAGAACCCAGCCTCCGTGTTCGGCGACAGGGTGCCAAGCGTCTTCGTGGTCGTCTCGCCGGTGGCCAGCGACAGTCCGGTCGGAAGGGTGCTCAACACCGCCCGAATGTTCTGAATCGAGATGACGTTCCCGTTGTACAGGAATCCAGAGATGGTCAGCGGATTCGGGCTCAGCCGCGCGTCCGGGTCCGTCGCCCCCTTGTCGCTGCTGTTGACAGCGGTTGCGTCGTACTCCAGCGACCTCGGGGACTCCACACCGGCGACGAGGGTCGGCGTGTTGACGCTCGGCCCAATGACAGGCCCCTCATACACCGTGCTGGTCTGAGCGCGACCGACGATCGCGCTGAAGACCTTCTGTTCGGTCGCACCATACACGGTCGGCGTGAAGTACAGAGCGCACGCACCGTCCGTCGCGAAGCTCTTGAGCGTAGAGGGCACCACCGTCCAGCGCGGGTAGGTAACGTCCGCAGCCGTCCCGAAGACGACTCGGTCCGGAGCACTCGGCACGCACGCATGACCAGAGATGGCCAGCAGGCCGCCCACGCTGTGGTCGCCCGTCGAATCGTACGCAATCCAGCGGCTGGGCATCTCGCCGCTCACAAACTCGCGCTCGCCGCTGAAGTCGCTGAAGCTCGGGGTGATCACCGGTGCGTCCGACCCGCCCGGCACGTCGAAGTCCTGGGCGAAGCGCAGACCGATGCGGTGCGACTTCACGTCGAGGTTCGTAACCGTGAAACGGTACAGCACCATGTCGTGAACCACGGACACGACGAGGTCCACCTTGATGCTCGGAACCGCCACATCGCCGTCGCCCGGGCTCGTCACCCAGCTCGCGACGATCTTGCCATCCGTGACGTTCGGGATCGTCTGCCAAGTCCCGTCATCGGGATCCCCGAAGATCAGATCCCAACCGCTGGTAACGGTGGTATCGGTCGGCGCGCCGCCGTCGATGCGAATCGTCACGTAGCTGCCGGGCGTCGCCGCGGCTCGAGGGAGCGTCATCAGCGCGCTCGCAGCCGTGCCCACCTCGTAGATCCCGAAGCGACCGGCTATGTTCACGCTGTTTAGTTGGGCACTGGCGTCGTACCCAACCTCGGCCCGCAGGGTCCCGTTGGTGATGGACACCGTGCCCGTGGTCTGGGCACGCGTGGTTGCCGCGGCCAGCACGAACAGGCACATCACGGCCACCAGCCGCGCGACACACCGAGAAGTCCTACCCCGCATTGCGTCCCACCCCATGAAAGAGCTCCTCCCTCGCGAACCGCCAACATGCCCGCGGACCGCTTCAGCCACGAATACGCCGGCCCCTGTGCCGCCGACGCGTCTCGCGGCACGACCAACCCCTCGGGGGTAGAGCCGAACGCAGCGCGGCACATTGACACGCGCCGCCTGCATACGGCTATCCAGCGGCATGTTTCACCGCTGGGCGATCTCATTCCTTCCGGGCTTGGGGGCATGTCAGGCACGCCCCCAAGGCCCGGCGCACAACCTACCGAATGAGCATGAACGGCCAGGTCGCCGTCACCGCGTCGCCATCGCCACTCACGGCCCGAACCTCAACCATGTAGGCTCCGGCCGGCAGCTTCCGGCCTGACTTGTCCACGCCCGCCCAGACCATCCGGACGTCGCCTGCGGTCCCTGCGCGGCTGGCCAGGGTGTTCACCATCTTGCCCGTCGCATCCTTGACTCCCACCGTGTAGGTGGTCGCGTCGCTGGTCAGGGTGAATGAGATGGCCGCAGAGCCGCTGGAACGGCTGTTCGACCGCACGTTCAGGTTCCGGATGCAGAGCATGCCGTTGGTCGACGCACGCGACGTCACCGTATAGCGCCGCGTCGTCGCGCCGTCCGCTCCGCTGTGGAACGTAACGAAGCTGCGCGCCCGCATGTCGACAACCTGCCCGGTCGTCTCATCCTTGAGCATCAGCTTCACGCCGCGAGGCAAGGTGCCGCCGTTGGTCCAGCGCACCGTCACGTCGCTGTCGGCAACATCCGTGTTCACGACAACCGACCACGTCTTGGTGCCAGACGCGCCGCGAATGTCCTGCGCATACAGGCCCGCCATCTTGCCCCAGCCCTCGTTCGACATCCCAACCGACACATACGGCGAGACAGACGGCGGCTTGACCACATCGGATGCGTCGTACACGTCTGCAGCCCGCGAACTCACGCCGATGTAGTTGTACGTGTCGCTGAGCGAACCAGCGCTCGCGCTAATCCGCAGAGACCACCCGTTCTCAACCACCGGGCCGCTCTTGCTGACCGACGCACGAGAGACCTTCGACGGCGGAACGATCAGGTCGATGTCCCGCTGGCTGGTAACCGCGATCCAGTGGCCCTGCCACGCCTTCAGGGTTCCGTTCGGCAGCGACCGGTAGCTGTACCCGTCGGCCGTGGTGTAGCTGTAGATGCTGCTCAGCAAGTACCCCTGCTCGACGGCTTCAGCGATCGTCAGGCGGGTCGTACCCGTATCGACCAGCAACGCATTGAACGGCACATCGAACGGGAACGGATCGCCGATCATGTTCCAACTGATGCCTACGTTTCCGCTGCCAACACCCTTCAGCGGAATGACGAAGGACTTCGAGGCCAGCGACGTGCCCTCCGTCAGGATCGGCTTCACTGACTCGAAGTCAGTGAAGTACGCCAAGCCCACCGGACCGCGCAAGTACGCCGTCGAGCTAGGATCGCCGTCCGAACGGATCGCCACACCGGTGCCGGTGAACGATGCGCCCGAGTTCTTCTGGCCCAGCGAGCCGTAGTACGCATAGCCGGAACCTGGAACCCAGCGAGCCAGCCGGAAGTCCGAGCCGAGGTACTTCTCCGGCGTCGCGCCACTCTCGAAGTACGGGATGGACACCATGGCCCGCCCCGACGTGAACTGGTGCGGAGTGATCACGAAGTTCCGGGTGTCTGTGACCGTGATCGACCCCTTCGCCCCACTGACAACCACCGAGTGAGTCCCGGTGGAGAACACACGGTCGCTAAACACGGCCTGGTAGCTCAGAGGAGTCACCACACCGGTCGTGCTCTTGCTGGACGAAGTGACGTTCTCAATCGTATAGTCAGTCGCCACCGTGCCGTCGATCGTGATGGTCAGATCTTCCGGCTTGATCTGGGCTACCTGAACCACAACCTGCGGCTTCAGCGTCTCGACGGCATCGGTGCTAGCCGTTCCATCCGTATCCGCCTTGCCACCGGTCCCCTGCGGAGCTGCAACGGTGACACCCACCGCCACCTTCGCCAGCGCCGCAGCGACGTCCATGATGCCGTACCCGTACTCGGGGCTGGGCACCGCGTAGCCAGACACCGGCCGCGCCGTCGAGGTCAGGATGCCCTTGACCTGGCTCGTCGTAACGCCAGGCACCGACAGCAGCAGCCCGATTGCGCCGGTGACGCACGGGGCCGCCATCGACGTGCCCTGCATGTCACCGTAGCTGCCCGCCGCCAACGGCAGCGTGCTCAGGATCATCTTTCCGGCAATGTCATCCCCGCCCGGAGCAGTGATCGTAGTCGTGCTGCGGTAGGAGGAGAAATACGACCGCCGCCCCAGGTGATTGCTCGCCGCGACGCAGAGGATCTTGTCCGACAGCGGCGCCAGGTTTGCCGGGCTCTGGGCCGGGTTGCCGGTGTCCCCGGAGTTTCCGGCGGCGATTACGGCAATGATCCCCTTGCTCGCCATATTCATGATGGCGGCGTTCGATGGATCCGTAAGGTCGGGCGTGTCGCTGGTGTCGTCGCTCCCGTAGCTCATGTTCACGACGATCTTCTGGTTCGGGTACTTCGCCTGGTACTGAAGGATGTACGCGTAAGCTGCCAACTCGGCCGCAACCGGGAAGCCACTCTCATCGCCCGCGTTGATCGGCAACAGCCGCACATTCTCCCAGGACATCCCGGCGATACCCACCGAGTTGTTCGCCTGTGCGATCGCGATACCTGCCACGTGCGTCCCGTGCGTGTCCACCGTCGGATCGGTCGGACGCGGATCGCTCGTACCGGTCTGCGCGTTGTAGCCATCGTCGAACCGGCCCTTGAACTCCGGGTGGTCGATATCCACGCCAGTGTCAATGATGCACACCGTCGCGGTCGCCTGCCCCTTCTCGAGGAACCAGGCCTCCGGCATCCTCACCTGGGCCAGCGCCCACTGCTCGGCGTAGCGCGGATCGTTCGGAGTCGACGTCCCACCCGACTGGCCATAGATCCGACGTATCTTGTTGGGGTGTACGTACAGCGCGCTGGGCTGCGCCTTGAGGGTCGCAACCATCTCAGTCGTTGCCGTCACTGTGGCAGGCGCGCCGGTCTTGCGAACCAGATACACGTCCACCAGGCCCTTGGCGTCGACCGCAGCGAACTTGCTGACGACCTTCGCCCCAGCAGACTGGGCCATCGCGTCCACGACCGACCGCGCCGTGCCCGCCGAAACGGAGACCAGCGCTTCCCCGTACACGAAGCCCGACCCGCCCTCCGCGTACGCGCTCGGGCACATCACCGCGGCTATGAGCACTACCATCCAGCCGATCCGCATGGAGGCCAGTAACCTGATGCTCATCCGTGCGACTCCTCTCTCGCCCTTCCCGATACTGCTACCGAACCAGCGCCCCGACGGCGCACACGACCCTACGAAGACGGCGGGTTCGGCGGGCCGGCCTCCGGCTTGAAGCTGAACGGCTGCGCCGTGTAGATGAACCGGAACTCACGGCTGCCCGTGTTGTAGAGCTTCGTCGTCCAATCGATCGGGCCAGGCTTGTCCGAGTCGTTGCGGGCGCCAACACGCCAATACAGCGTCGGCTTGACGGTGCTCGTCCCATCCTCGTACGCCTTGAAGGTGGCGTTCTTCCGAAGCGTCGCGTTGCCCCAGAGGCTAACCGCCGACGCCAGCTTCATCTGCGCACCACCGGCGTCAGCCGATGCCAACGTCACGGTACCGACCTTCACGATCAACTGCCTGTTCAAGAACGTACCGTCCGTCGAAACCTCAATCTGGTACATCGATGCACCGGCGGTACCCAGCCACGTGGGCTGGAACGCGGACAGGTCCTGAGTGGCATATCCGTCGGCCGGCAGGCGCAACGTGGCGGGCAGGATCGGGGTCACGTTGCCGGACGTAACGAGGTCCGTCCAGATATCCTCGTACTCGTAGGTGTTGCTGCTGCTGCTGCTGGACGTCGTCGACGACGAGATCTGACGCCGAATCACCGAGTTCACCGAGTAGGTGATGGTGTCGCCGATCGTGAACCCGAGCGGCGTACCCGTATCGTCGACGCCAGGTGTCACCAACTCGCCGGTGCCCGCGCCCGTACCCGAGCTGTCCGTCCCGCTTCCCGGCAGCGCAGGCTGCAGGAACGACCGAACGCCGTCCCAGTACGACGTAGGCGTCGGATGGTCAACGTACGTCAGGTTGCCCGCCATCTGGTCGACTGCGGCTACCGGAACGCCCGTGTAGTTGAAGTTGTGGTCCGGCGCGCGCCACACGTGGTACTGCTGCAAGATGCCACCCGCCCACATGTTGTTACGCCACGTCAAGCGAACCGCCGCGGAGCCGTTGTCGATCATGGCCTCAGCAGTCACACCGCTGATCGTCTTGTTCCTGCCGCCGGCGACCGCTGCCACCACGGCGATGCCCACGAGGAGCGTACCGAGGATCTTGGCCACACCGGACATGGACCCGTGGCTCGCGGGCCGCTTGGCGGTCACCTCGCCGGCCGACTTCGGCAGCGGGGGCATCGGGAACACTGCGCGGACCTTGTCCTCCGGGCGAATGCCCAGGATGTTGTCCACGAACTTCGCTTCGCAGTCGGACGGGTAGACCGTCTGCACCTGCAGCGTACCCACGCGCTGCCGGTCGCGCAGCACGATCAGCCGCATCCCCGTCTCGACGCCATCGCGGCTGCCGCGGTTGACCAGAGCGATCTGACCGACGGTGTTCACGATGGTCCCAACCTGAAGCGTGCTGCCCGCGATCTGCTTGACCGCGAGGAGCGCCGCCGTGTTTGCGGCCTCGCGCAGCAGCGAGTCGTCGTCCGAGATGCCCGGGCGCGACTTGGCAACGCCGATCTGCGCGCCGCCGCTAAGCAGGTCCCCGGAGGTCGCCTCGGTGACCCGGACGAGAACGGCCACCTCGGCTGTCTTCACGCCACCCTTTGGTGTGCGAACGCGAGCGTACTCGATGGTGCCGGTGACGACCGTTGCCACGTTCAGCTCGGCGGCCAGCCGCGCGAGAGCAACCTGGTCGAACGGAGGCTTCAGGCCCCTGGCCTTGATGGCCTCTTCCAGGTTCCGCTCCGGTAGCGGTACGTACTTCCCCAACGCCGAGAGCTCGTTGGCAACCTGGTTAGTCACGTCCATCGCCAGCGAGTCACCCAGGGCGCCGCTCTTGTTGATGAAGCGGACAACAGCAACATCCTGCGCGTTGGGGGAGGCGCCCGCCACCGCCGTCTGCGCGTAGGCCGCTTTGTTACCGAACATACCGGTGGCGATCGACGTGATCATGACAACGGTCAGCAGCCAGCTCATCACCCGAGCCGCTCTGCTCCTTCTGATCCGTTTCACTATGAGAGTTCCTCCCTCGATGACGTTCGTTCCCACCGGCCACTCGGCCCTGGCGAGACCGTTACCTGGACGTACCGCCTGCAAACGTCGCTCGCAGCGCAGCTCGGTCGCCCGCCGCCGCGCCTGCTGTTCAGCATATCACCCAAGGCGCCGCCTAGACAGCGCCTCAACCTACGACTGATCTGGAAGGGGGTACGCATGTCCTGGCCCCCTTTAGGATGCCTCACCCACACACCAGTTGGCGGGGAGCACCCTGCACGTCCAGGCACTCCCCAACCAACGATGCCCTGACTATCTACCGGATCACCGTCACGGAACCAACTCCGCGAGCAGTCTGCCCGGTCTCATCCGAATGGGCGCTGATCTCGATCACGTACATGCCTGCCGGAACCGACGTACCCACGGAGGTCTTCAGGTCCCAGGTCGCCTGGTTCACGCCAGCCGCACGGGTGGTCCCCACGCTCAGGCTCCTGACCTCGCTCCCGGAGGAGGAGAGCACTCTGATCCTGACCGATGCTGCTGCGCTCAGCGTGTACCCGATCGAGTACGTCTTGCTCGACCGGCTCGCCTTCGCGGTGACACCGGAGATCGTCAGGATGCTTCCGGCCGTCCGAGTGGCCGTGATCTTGAACCGGCGAGTGGCAGGCTGGTCGCCTGTGCTCCACGAGTAGCCGGAGCTGGACCGCATGTCACGCACCGTGCCGGTCGACAGGTCGGTGAGCGTCAGGCTGACGCCCCGCGAGACGCGAGCCGCGTTCGGCCACGTGATCTTCGCGGTCGAGTTGGCCACCGTCGTATCGACCGCAACGTCCCAGGTCTTCTGCCCGGCCGACGCAGACCGCACGTCCACGCCGTAGTCGCCGGACCGGGTACCCCAGTCGCTGTGCTCAACTCTCAGGCGGGCATTCCGGCTCAGGAACACCGGAGGCTCTTCCATCTTGTAGCCATCCGCGCCGTCCGTCGCCTTCGTGCTCACGCCGATGTAGTTGTCGTTATCGGCGGCGCCATCCACATCCAGCCGGAGGTTCAGCGACCAGCCGTTCTTCCCTTCGACCAGCGCCGCACGGCTCGCACCGGCCAACTGGGCCGACCTCTTGCTCGTCACCGGGTCCAGCAGCAGCGTGACGGGCTCGTAAGCCTTCACCCAGTAGCCGACCCACGGGTCAAGCGTGAAGCCCAACACGTAGCTGCCTCTGCCCGAACCGGTGCCCTGCCACGTGTAGAGCGCGACACCGATCTTGCCCTGAGCAACCGCCTGGTCATAGGTCAGCACCGACCCGCCCGACGTACGCACCTGGATCTTGGCCCAGTCGAGCGCGAAGGTGAACGGACAACCGATCATGTTCCAGCCTGTCGTCAGCGTGGTCTCGAACGCCCGGGTCTGGTCTGCCAAAGTGCCCTCGGTGCTCAGAGCGATGTTGCTCTGGTAGCCGAGCCAGTACCCGCGGCCCAGCCGGAACGTGTTCGCCGGAGCCGCCGAGTAGTACGCGTACTGCCCCAGGTCCCACGTCGCGAACTTCAGCGCCGAGACGCTGCCGATGTTCAGCAGGTTCGCCGCGGTATAGGAAGCGTAATCGTACGGAGTCGACACCATCGATACGGCAGCGCCGAACGTGTGGAGCGGCTCCATCGAGAAGTCGATGTTCTTGGTTGTCTGCAGCGTGGTCACGGTAACCGACCGCGACGCCGGCGCGCAGCTATAGCCGGTCTTCACAGCGGTCACGACGTACGTCGGACCGGCCGGCACGCTCAACGTGAAGTTGTAGGGCTTGCCGGTGACGCTGTCGATGCTCACCGTGGAACTGGTCCCGTCAGGGCCGTTGCTCGTAACTAGCGTACCGGCCTGGTCGCGAACCTCGATCACCACACCGGCGAGGGCATTGCCATCGGCCGCACCGGTCACGAGGCCCGAGATGGCCCCCGGCGGCACCGGCGACAGCACGATCGGGTCTTGATCCGGCCGGCTGGGCGTCGTGCCAGACACAACCGCCGCAGTCGCAGCGCTGTTGGCAGCGTAACCCGGAGCCGTCGCCACGATCGCCCAGGTACCAGGATCGAGCCCGTTGGGCGTGGTGTTCGACTTGTTGAACGAGAAGTTCCCACTGGCGTCGGTCGTTGCCGTTACGCTGCTGGTGCCCTGCGTCGCCGTGACCACCGCACCCTCGATCGGGCTGCCGGCGTGTCCTGGCGCGCTCTCGCTGAACGCAACAACCGTCCCCTCAACCACGCCCTGCTCGGACTTGAGCGCGAAGTCGAACGGCGAGTACTCCGTCGCCGGGGCGACGATCGTACCGGCCGTCGCGTCGGGCAGCGTGTACGACACCGGCACCGACTCCCCGTACCCGGTGGCAGAGCAGGTCAGCGTGTACTTCACGCCGGCAGGCAGGTTCGCCAGGATGTACTTACCCTGGGCGTCGGAGGTCGTCGTCACGACCGTAGGCGTGATCGTCGTACCACCGACAGCCACGACCTCGGTCGCCGTGATCGTGGCGCCCACAACCGGAGTGGTCGAGCCCGACCGCGTGACGGTTCCCTTGATGGAGGCCTTCTCCGCCAGGGTCATGCGCACGGCAACATCGTCCCGACCGCCGCCGCCGTGAACGGTCACGAACGTCGGCTTCTGCACCATATAGCCGGCCTTGTTCGCCGTGATGTCATAGCCGTCAGCCACCACGCCGTTCATGATGAAGTGGCCGCTCTTGTCGCTCAGCGCCGTGTAGGCCGTGGTGGTGCCGTGGTACAGCCGCACCAGAGCGCCGCTGATCGGCAGGTTCTGCGTATCGTACACCGAACCACTGATGACGCCGGTGCGCATCCAACACACAGCGTTGTGCAGCAGCGACGAGGTCCGGTTCTTCATCGCGATGATGTTGCTGGTATTGGCAGGGGCGAACCCGTCGTGGGCATACCCCTCCAGCCCCATCGGGCAGTACACAACCTTCGCGTTCGTCGCCGTGTCCGCATAGTGCAGCAGGCCGGCATATGCGGTGCCGTTGTACTGGAAGTCCACGACGGCGCCCGTGCCTGCCGTCACCTCATCCGGGAACATCGCGCCAGGCGACCCGTACCAGTGCTTGTCGTTAACCGGGTCGGTGCCATGGACGTGCCAGCGCCCGTCGAGATAGATGTAATCCCTCTGGCCCGTCGGATCCGGCGGCCCGGCATAGACGTGCGCGCCGACCACATAGGCGAACGGATCGTTGATGATCGGGTTGTAGGCGCTGCCCGTCGGGCACGTAAGCGCATTGACAGATCGGTACGACGTGAAGAACGGGAAGATGCCCGCTCCATCGCCCCGGTAGACGACACCAGGCGGATAGTCGGCCACGTACGTCGCATGGAGCACGTTGGTCAGGAACGAGTTGGCTACCGTGCCATCCAGCGTCATTGCCCAGGCGATGTCCTGGCCGCTGACGAAGAGGCGGCCGCCCGCGCTCACGTAGTTCTGCAGCTTCGCCTGCGTAGACAGGTCCGTGATGCTGCCCGGGGCCTGGTACACGCCTCCGGTATACGGCGCGTGCCACAGGATGCACCGGTTCGACACCAGGACGGTGCGCGGCGTTGATGCACTGCTGCCGGTGGCGTCGGACGGCTGCTGCTCGGTGTGCGGCGTGTACTGCTGGATCAGCGCGTCCGGCACCGGCCCGCGGCACTGGATCCGCCAGATGTCGTACTGCTGAGTAACCGGGATATCCACCGTCCCGTTCTCAGTCTGGGTGCCGTCCAGAACAGCCGAGTCGTAGTTGTAGCCGTACGTGAAGTAGTCCAGAGCCCAACCGGCGCCGTACGACTTCACGCCCAGGCTGTTCGCAACGTTGACCAGCCGGCCGGTCGTCGACCCGTTGCGGTACTGGGTGGGCAGCAGATTGATGTCTAGATCCGTCAGCCAGCTCTCGGTGCCCCAGAACGTGTACCAGACGTTCACGAGCGCGTCCGTGCCGAACCGAGCCCCGAAGAACTTCTGGCCCTCGGCGTGGTCGCTCACGAACAGGATGCCGCTCTGCGGGTTGAACGATTGAGTGCTGAAGCCCCAGATGTTATCGTAGATCTTCCAGTTCGACTCCGCCCCCGTGAACGGGTCCACCGCGTTGTCGTAGACGATGACGTCAACGTAGTAGTCGCTCGCGTACGGAGCACTCGTCCACTCGCCCGAGTACGTCGCAACGCCCGTCGTCGCGTCGCGGCTCTCCAGCGTCAACTGCAGCCAGCCCGGGTCGAGCGCCGGGGTGGTGCTGGTGGGCGGGTGCGCGCCGCCGGTGAATGCGTAGGCGTCATCGACGCTGGCCACGTAGGTCGGATCGGCGTAGGTGTTCACCCGCGCGGAGGTCGGGTCGCTTCCGACGTAGATGCGCTGCGACTCGTACTCCACCGGGACATTCAGCGCGATGTTGCTGTTGTCGATGTACAGGTCCTCGAACGTGTAGACCTTATGCTCGAGCCCGTCGGAGGACTGGTACTTGCTGTTCGGGTTCTTGATCTGAATGTACACGCCGCGGATGCCCGTCTCGAAGTCGGCCACCTTGACGGAGAACTTCACCTTGGTGCCCGGCTGCGACAGCCGCGGTTCGATGTTGATGATGTCGCCGGTGGTGTCGCTGAACTTCACCAGGCTCGGCGCGTAGAGGTCGATGATCGTCGACGCGAAGATGTCGTTGGGCGTTGCCGACGACGGAACGGCCGGCGTCGAGGTGTTCGTGACCTCATCGTACGCTGTGCGGTTGCTCTGATACGAGACGCGGTACGTAGAGATGAACTGCGGCCACGTCGGTTTGGCGTCGTTGTAGATGTGAGATGGGTCACTCGTGTTCAGCTTGAGGGCCACATTGGTGACGGACTCCGGCGTCAGGACCGTATACCACTCCTGAGTCGGGTAGTTCGGGTCGAGGCCGAGATCAGCCTGCACCCAGTAGATGTCGCGCGAGCCGTTCGGGTTGATGCCGTTCGCGTTGCCATCGTTGTTCGTATCGTAGCGGGTGGAGGCGAACGCGATCAACTGGCGGCCATACACGAACTGCTGGGCCGAGTTGACGCGATCGATCTTGTTCGTGCTCCACGCCGGCTGGATGTTGTCGGCATGGGCGCCGCCAACCGAGAAGTCAGTTACGCGCGTGGCGGGCGCCGTCGTGGTGTTGACGGGCAGCACCCAGATGTCGCGGTAGGCTTTGGTGGAGGTGCCGGCGTTGTCGGCGCGGTTCGAGTCGAAGGCGATCACCAGCTTGTTGCGGCTCGACGCGTCATAGGGGCTCTGCGTCGGGTTGCGGTCGTCAGCAATGCCGGATGTAAGCTGGGTGATGACAAGGGTCTGTGTGTCGACCGCGAACAGGTTGAAGTTGCTGTGCCCGGTCAGCCGGCCCGCGAAGATGACCGCGAAGTTGCCGCCGGGGCTCACGCCGTACTCCGGGTGGTTGAGACCGGTGAAGGTCAGCCCCGCCGGGTTGTTGGCGATGAGCGATGTGGTGGTGCCGGTGGCCAGGTTCAGCTCGACGAGGTCGACGCTGCCGAGTTCCAGGTCCGTCCCGGTGCCGGCCGTGTTCTGGATGTACACCACCGCGTTGCCGGCGCTGTTCAGAGCGGGCTCGATCTGCGACGATGTCGCGCCGATCGGCTTAGACGCCAAAGGCCCGGTGATGGCCGACAGAGTCGTGCCGTCCGGGTACATGCGGTAGATGTGCCTGTAGGTGCCAACCGTGGTGCCGGCGAGGGTAGCTCGGTCCGAATCGAACAAGACCGAACTCTCGTCGCTCGACCAGTGGGGATTCTGGTCCGTCACGGTGGCGGTGCTGGGCGTGATATCGATGGTCTGTTGCGGGACGCCCCCACCCCGCGAGGCGGCTGACTTCCAGACCTTCTTGGTGACTGCGCTTGGCATGGGTCCGCCGGTGAACGGCTTCCCACGCTTGCCTGTAGACGACGCTGTGAAGCCTCCGGTTTGCGCTGCAGCAATGTGAGCGGAGCCTAGGAGGAGGAGCGGCGTCACCAGCGCTAGCAGGCAGACGGGTTTCGGTCTGAATGTTCTCAAGACTGGTCTAACCTCCTAGAGAGCACGCTTCTGGTGGGGGAAAACGAATGTGCCGGGGAGGGCCAGACAGATGCCGACATATGTCCGCCCTGCCGCCCGCCAGTATAGCATACGCCCGGTATTTGTGCAAGCGCCTTTTTTGAGCGTGCGCGAGCGTGAGTCGAGCGTGGCGAAACGCCCGCTCGCTCGCTCCGACGGAGGCTCTCCAGTCCGCCGGTTGACCGCCCTGGCACGCTGATTCGTACGACCGGCTACTGCCTCTGAGACTCCTGCATCAGTAGGTTAACCGCCCGGTGCAGAGCTTCCTCCTTGCCGTCGTTCATGATGACGACATCCGCCCGGGCGATCTTCTCAGTGAGGGGCATCTGGGACCGGATCCGCGCGAGGGCTTGCTCCGCGGTGAGGCCGTCCCGGCTGCAGAGGCGCTCGATCTGGATGGGCTCCGGCGCCGCCACAACCACCACGCGGTCGAACCACCCCTCGATGCCGGCTTCGAACAGCAGCGGCACCTCTGCAACGACGGCGCTTCCTCCTGCTTTGTTCCCGGACGCTCGCTTGAGGCGCGCGCGCAGGCGCTGCAGGATCGCGGGGTGAGTGATGGCCTCGAGGTCGCGGCGGGCTCGCTCGTCGGCGAAAACGATGCCGCCCAGTTGTGCCCTGTCCAGCGACCCGTCCGGTCGCAGGAGGTCGGCGCCGAAGCGCTCGACGACTCGCCGTAGCGCGGGAGAGCCTGGACTGAGGACCTCCCTGGCGATGTCGTCCGCGCTTAGGGTGACGGCCCCGCGCTCGCGCAGCAGGGCCGTCACTGTGCTCTTTCCGGTTGCCAGGCCGCCGGTGATGCCGATCGTGGGCATGGGTGTGTGGGGCAGCCGCCGCGGCAGAGCGCCGCGGCCCTATTCCTCGCTCTCGGCCTCGGCTTCCTTGGCCCGCAGAGCGTCACCGATCGTGAACCGCGGTTCGTCGCGCTCGGTTCGCGCCTGGTAGTCATCCACCGCCCGCCGCTCGCGCCGCACCTCGACCTCTTGGTGCGCCTGCCGAAGCGACAGCGTCATCTTGCGCTCTTCCGGCCGCAGGTCGATGATCTTCACCTCGACATCGCCGCCCTGGCGCAGCACGTCCGCCGGCCGTGCGCCGCGCCGGCCGCCCATCTCGGACTGCGGGATGATGCCCTCGATGCCGCCAGGAACCTGAACGAACGCGCCGAAGGGCACGATGCGGCTCACCTGGCCGACGATGACGTCGCCCACGTGGTAGTGCTCCTCGATGCCGCTCCAGGGATCCGGCAGGATCTGCCGAAGGCCGAGGCTCACGCGCCCGGCGCCCAGATCCATCTTCAGGATGAGGACGTCCAGCTCCTGGCCTTCCTTCAGCACTTCCTGCGGATGGTTCACCCGCGTCCACGACATCTCGGAGATGTGCAGCAGACCGTCGATGCCGCCCAGGTCCACGAACGCGCCGTAGTTGGTCAGGCGCCGAACGACGCCGCGCCGGATCTGCCCAACCTGCAGGCTGGCCACGGTCTCCTGCTTGCGGCTCTGGCGCTCTTCCTCGTTGGCAAGCTTGTTGGACAGGACGACCTTGCGTCGCTCCTTGTCCACCTCGATCACCTTCAGCGGGATCGACTGGCCGACGTAGCGGTCGAGGTTGGTCTTCAGCGACCCGTTGCCCACGTGAGACGCCGGGACGAATCCGCGGATGCCCAGATCGACCACGAGGCCGCCCTTGACCCGGTCGCTCACCATGGCGGTGATGACCTTGCCCTGGTCCTTGGCCTCGAGGACCCGCTCCCAGGCCTTCTCGAAGTCGGCGCGCTTCTTGCTGAGGATCAGACGGCCGTCCTGGCTGTGCACTTCCATGACGTAGACGTCGATCTTCTCGCCAACGGAGACGACGTCTTCCGCGTTGACATACGCCTCGCGGCTCAGCTCATTCGGGCGAATGATGCCTTCCGACTTGGCGCCCACGTCGACCAGCACGCCCTCGCGGTCGATGTGAACGACCACCCCCGACACGACCTCGCCTTCGGTCAGCGACGGGAAGCTGCGAGCATAGTCCTCGGCCGTCTGGTCGTGCGGCATCGCTGCCACGGGCTCCTCGGCCACGGGGGCCGCGGCTACCGGCTCGGGCGCGGCCACTGGCGCCGGCTCCTCGACCACGTCGATCGGCTCCACAGAGGATGCCTCCTCCACGGCTTCCGCTTCGACGGAGACGACGGGCTCCGCGACGGCCTCTTCAGGCTGCTCGGCCGCAACCGGCTCGACCACCGGTTCCGCTACCACGGTCTCGACGGTCTCGTCGGTGGCAGCCTCAGTGCTAGCTTCCGTGTGCAGGACTTCCAAGTCGTCAGACATGACTACCGCTCCTCTCGTGATGCCATCAGCGATGGGACGGCGGCATCGGGCTATCCAGTCATGATCCCGCATCGCATCCGGGATCGACAGCTTCGCTTTCACGCCCACTCCGCGTAACGTTCTTCGGCGCGGGGGCGAGCCGATTTCCACCACTTAGACAGGTCCGGGCACGATTCCTTCTTGGATTCGCCAGCTTGATGTTGCCCGGCAACACCAAGCGCGACCGAAGGCGCTCCGCACCGGTCTCGCCACATTATATCACATGTAGCCATCAGTCAGGTTGCCCCAAACACAACGACTACGGTTGACACTCCGCCGAACTGGGACGTATAATCACGCCCGTGCCGCGCCGGAGTGGTGGAATGGCAGACACGGGTGACTCAAAATCACTTGCGGGCAACCGCGTGGGGGTTCGAATCCCTTCTCCGGCACACCGCACCACGACGTGAACAGAGGGCTCCTGCCGCCGGCCTCGCGCCGCGTCGGGAGCCCTCTGCTGTTGGCGCTCCGATGCTCGGCGGCCGGTGCGGCGGAGACCTGACGTGCGAATGGGCGGACCAAGCTGGCCCGCCCATTGTCCAGATGCACGCTCGTGGCTTGCGAGCAGAGGGTACGGTGCCCTCTTCCCCGTTGGAGGAGTTGGGCAGCCGGCGCTAGTCGCGCTCCTTCTCGGCGGCCTTCATCCGGGCGCGATGCACCTTGCGGATGCTGGCCTTGAGTTCGCGGCGGCGACGGTCGCTGGGCTTCTCGTACCGCTCATGCATGCGCGCTTCCTTGGTGATGCCGCTATTCATCACGGCCTTCTTGAAGCGCTTCAGCGCGGCGTCAATGGACTCGCCAGGCTTGACGACGACCTGTACCAATTCGGTTATCACCCTCTCCGACAGCCGTTCTAAGCCGGACTCACGTCGGCTGTCAGTATACACGATACACTATCGATTTGTCGATGCGTCGCCTGCATCCGTTTTGGGACCGCACGCCGCCCGGCAAAGGGCGGCCAAGCGGGTGACGCAAGACGGCCTCTTCGGCGTACAATGTACGTAACGTAACGATCGGTTGCCCAAGCGCCGCTTCGAAGGGATACGATATGCCAGAGCAGGACCCCGTCGCCACCGGCTCGACCGCCCAGACCGCCTACGGGCGCGTGTTCCGCGAGCGCGGCACGCTGCGCATCGTGATCGTCGTCGCGGTCCTGTTCGTGGCGTGGTACGCCTACACCAGCGTGCGGACTGCCACCCTCAACGCCAAGAAGTGGCCTGAGCTGACGGCGAGCCAGACGGGGCTAACGGTCCTGGGGCTTCGCGACAAGGATCGGCCCGGCTGGCGCCACAAGTACGAGGCGCGCGAGGCCAACCACGCCTGGCAGATCCGGCGGCCCGACGAGTCCGAGCCCGGCGACTACGAAGACGTGTCCAAGGAGGACAAGCCCAAGAATGCGATGGTGAGCGATCCCAACGACCCCGAGGCGAAGGACCGGCCCACACAGAGTTCGGTCGAGCGGCGGGCGTCCTCAGGCGCCATCGTGCCCATCGAAGAGGTCATGTCCAACTGCCCGGTCGTCCTGCTCGGCAGCCACGTCACCGGCGTCACCGTCGAAAGAGCCTACGATTCCTTCAGGGGCGTGGACTACTACAAGGTCCACCTCGGGTTAACGCCCGAGGGCAGCTCGCGCTACTGGCAGTTCTCGCGCGAGCATGAGGACGAACGCCTGGCGTTCGTCCTCCAGGGCGAGCTGTTTACGTGCGCCCAGATCAAGCACATGGACGTGTCCTCTTTCACCATAGAGCCGATCTGGGTGAAGGCCGACGCCGAGCGCTTCGCCAGCTTCATGAACGGCAAGAGGTAGCCAGAGGTTGTCAAGGACAAGGCCCGGCTCGCGCCGGGCCTTTCTCATGTCTCCCGCTTCGCCTGTTCCCACAGGGCGTCCATCTCGGCCAAGCCCAGGTCGCTCAGATCGCGCGACTGCTCCTTGGCCGCCTGCTCGATGCGGCGGAAACGCGTTCGGAAGCGCACCAGCATCTGCCTGAGCGCCTCCTCCGGGTCGATCTTCCGCCACCGGGCAACGTTGACGATCGTGAACAGCAAGTCGCCGACCTCGTCGAACACCCGGTCTGCCTGGCCTGTGCCGATCGCCTCGCGCAGCTCGAGGATCTCCTCCTCCATCTTGGCGAGCACGTCCTCGAAGCGCTCCCACTCGAAGCCGACCTTTGCCGCACGCTTGCTGATCTCCAGCGCCCGAGAGAGAGCAGGCAGGCTGCTGGGCACGCCGTCCAGCACCGACTCGCGCCAGCCTTCGCCCTTCTCGTCGCGCTTGATCTTCTCCCAGTTATCCACCACCTGCGAGCTGTCGTCGACGGTCACGTCGCCAAACACGTGCGGATGCCGCCTCACCAGCTTGCGAACGATGTGGCCCACGACGTCGTCGATGTCGAATAGCCCGGCCTCAGCCTCGATCTGAGCGTGGAACACCACCTGCAGCAGCACGTCGCCCAACTCCTCGGCGAGCCCGTCCATGTCGTCGGCGTCGATGGCGTCGACCGCCTCGTAGCACTCCTCGATGAGATACTTGCGAAGCGTCCGGTGGTCCTGCTCGCGATCCCACGGGCAGCCGCCTTCGGCCCTCAGCCGCGCCATCACCGCCACGAGGTCGCCGAACGCGGGCTTGCGCTGCGCCGCGGGCACGGGCGGCACATACACAGCCGTCAGGTGGTCGGCCTCGATGCGGTCCAGCCGGTGCAGCGCAACGTCGGCCACGGTCTCCTCGCCGGTAACGCCGGCCCGCCCCACCACGCGCACCGGCCAGTCGTCCGGGTAGTGCCGCATCAGCGCGAGCTTCACGTCGGAGGCCACCCGGGCGTCATACACCTGGTACAGCAGAACCGGCACGCCTGGGCGCGGCTCCATGCGCTCGATGGACAGGGCATCGACGATCAGCAGCCCGTCCCCGATGGAGAGGCCCAGTGCCGCAAGCACCGGCTCGACGAAGCACTCGGAGCCCACCACGCGCGTGGGAATACCGCGCTCGCGCGCCGCGGCCAGCACCCGCCGTACAGACTCCTCGCCCATCAGGGGATGCCCCGGCACCGCAAGGGCCACGTCTCCTCGGGCGGCCTCGGCAAGCACTCGCTCGGAGATGGCGGTGTAGACCGAGTCGAAATCCGGCGCCGACTCATAGATGCCGTCGAGCGCCTCGAACACCACGCGCTCGCGATCGAGGTCGTCGACGGCTGGGTGCCGCCGCGTTCGGACCAGCAGCCGGGTGGCCGCGCGCAGGGCATCGCGCGCGGCCACCGAAAGGTGCCCGGCATCCGCCGGGCCTAGCCCAATCAGAGTGATCATTCGTGTCCAGACGATAGCTGTTCTAGCGTGGGCCCGCGCCCGCCGGAGCCGCCGGAGCCTGGCTGCCCTGCTGTGCCGCCGCGGCCTTCAGCTTCGAGATGAGCGGCTGGTAGCGCTTCAGGTTCACCTGGATCGTCGCCTTCACCAGCAGGTCGCGAACGCCCTCCTGAACGCGCGTCACCGCGCCAGGGTCCTTTTCCATGACGGCCGCGAACTCGATATACGGCCGGATCTCATCGAGCGTCGGCGCCCGGCCAACCTTCTTGTCCTCGAGCCGCACCACGAAGAACCGCGGCACCGGCTGCACGCCGGGCGTGCCGGCCGGCACGTCCGGACGCACCATGAAGTCCTTCACCACCGACTGCGTGTACTCACCGGGCTTCAGCTTCTGCACCGCTTCGAGGAGCTTGGCGGGCACGCTCTTGGGGTCGTTCGGAACCCAGCCGATGTCCCCGCTGTTGCGCCCAACGTTCGGATCCTCGGAGTACTGGATGGCCACCGTCTCGAACGGCACGCCCTTCTTCAGCACGTCCAGAGCCGCCTTGGCCTGCTTCTCCGTACTCGTCCCGATGACCCGCAGCTTGTACTGGTCCGGCTCCACCATCTCCGCCTTGTGCGCATCGTAGAACGTCTGGTAGTCCGCCTGCGTCAGCTTCAGAGGCAACGCGGCCAGACGCCGAAACGCGATCTGCGTGCGCGTGTCACGCTTCAGGTCCTCGTCGGTCATCAGCGGGTCGCGCGGCAGCATGGAGTACTTCGCGTACTTCTTCGCGAACGCGACCTCGGCCTGCACATCCTGGTCCTTGACCGTGATGCCCTTCGCCTTCGCAGCCTGCCTGACGAGAGCGTCGGTAATGATGGCCTGCATCGCCACTTCACCGGCCTTCTGGAGGTTGCCCTGGCGCGCGGCCGTGGTCAGGAGGACTGCGTCGAGGTCCTGCACCCGCTGGTAGAACTCGTCCTCCGTGACGATGTCCTGGTTGATCTTGACCGCAACCTTCTTGGCGCCGCCGCAGCCGAGCAGCGCGGCCAACAGGGTCGCCAGCAGCGCCAGCCCAATGTATCGTGTCAAGGTGCAGGTCTCCTTAGGTATGTCGTATGTGCGCCGGCGACGAGAGCCGCCGGCCGCGGACATTGCTGCCAGCGCACTATCCGCCTGTTCGCGCTCCCGGCCCGAGCGCCAGGATGAGATCGACTTCGCCTTCCGATAGTCCGGTCCGTTGGGCAATCGCGGTGGCCGTGAGTCCCGCGCGCGCCAGTTCCCGCACTTCGCTGAACCGCGTATCCTCGGCCGGCGCCGCACCGGCGGGCCGCTCCGGTGCAGCGGCGGGAGCCGATGCCACGGGCTCGCGCCGCCGAGTGATGCCGCGCTGCGTGGTCTGGCGGAACTCCTCCAGGCGACGCTCCAGCGCCGTCATCTGCTCGCGCGCCTCGATGCACCGCGCGTCGACTTGCGCCGATGCCTGATCGGCCGCCATGCGCAGTTGCTCGATCAGCGCTGCGATCTTCTGCTCGAGCGCTCGGATCTCGGTGAGCGCCGGCGCCTCTGCAGCCCGCGCGTTCAGCTCGGCCCGCGCATGGTTGAACAGGTACCACCCGGCAGCCAGAAGCAGGATGTTGACGGCTAGCAGGATCCCGCCGTACTCCATGCGCGCACCCACGCGAGAGGCCTAGGCCTCGATGTCGATATGCGGAGCGCTCGCCGCTCCAGCGTCCTGTTCGTCGCAGGGCTCGGCCGCGCCCGCGTCCGCATCGGGCTCGGGCGGCGGCTCGGGATGCGCGGCGTGCTCCGCGACGTACTCCTCGCTCACGTCCACCTCGATGTCCGGATGCTCGTCTTCGGCCGCCCCGCCGTGCCGATCGCGCGGATCGGGCTGGTCGCGCCGGCCCGACTCCTGGCGATCCGTCTCACGCTCGACGCGCCGAACGCCCTCACCTTCCTGAGGGAGGCGAACCGGGGGGCTCGGGAGGATACTCATGCTGACGCGGTCTCCCGCTCGCCGGGAGCAGAGGCGAGCCAAGCCTCGCGGAGGCGCTCCGCCTTGCAGCATGGGACGGCCGCGCCCGCACGCTCTGTCGGAGTATAGCACAGGCCCTCGTGCCCGTCAAACAGCGCATCGGGGGCCGGCGGAGCGTGCTCGGACGCTCAGCCAAGCTCGGGGAGGTAGATGCGAAACTCCGCACCGGCGCCCGGCTCGCCGTCCGCCGTCACGGCGCCGCCAGCCTGACGCACGAGGCCAAAAGCCACACCCAGGCCCACGCCTGCCGCCTTGACGCCCACCCGAGTGGTGAAGAACGGCTCGAACATGTGCGCCCGCACGCCTGGCTCCAGCCCGGCGCCCGTGTCGCTGACGCGAATGAGCGCGTAGACCCCGGCGTCGAGGCGCGCCGTACCGTCCAGCGTCGCCGACGAGACCGTGCGGCGCTCCACCGCGACTCTCACGACGCCACGCCCATCCATCGCCCGGCCCGCGTTCGACGCCAGTATCCGCAGCACCCGATCGAGGCGCGCCGGATCCATCGAGATGCGCAGCGGCTCGCCGGGCGTACCGATCTCGACGGTCACCCCTGGCCCCGCCGCCTCAACCAACGTCGCTCGCAGACGCGGCAGGTGGCTGCTCAGGTCGATGGCAACCGGGGACACCACCTCCCGTGAGGCCATGGCGAGCAGATCCGCGTTGAAGGCCGATGCCCGATCCACCGATTCCACTACGCGCATGCAGTGGGCGTACTCCTGGGAATCCGGAGCCAGGTAGTCGCCCGCGAGTTCGGCGTACCCCAGGATGCCGGTCAGGAAGTTGTTCATGTCGTGGCCCACACGGCCACACACCCGTGCCGCGCAAGCCATCTTGCCCTCGAACGCGGCCGCCGCCCGCTCCGCCTCGTCTGGCTCCACCTCTCGAAGCACGATCGCGGCGCCACCGACCAAGCACGACACGCGCGCCTCGACCTCGCCTGCAAGGAGGCCGTCTTCCTGAGCCAAGCGCAGGCGGACGGCGTGCCCCGCGTCCGACGCGCTCCGAGCAGCCGCGACGATGCGCTGCCCCATTGCGCCGGCGGCATCGAGGGACTGGCCGACGATATCAGGGCCAAGGTTCAGCAGCCTGCGAGCTGCCGCATTGCAGCAAGTCACCAGGTGCGGACGCTCTCGGGGTTCCAGCACAACCACGCCTTCGGACAGCAGCTCTGCAACCGAGCCAAGCATGTCTTCCATGGCAGTCTGACCTCGATGCGATGTGGGGTATGCGACGAGCGCTCCCGCGCGCGTTTTTTGGGGTAACGTGAGCAGGAACGCGGCACTTACCCCGTAGACGGAGCCCGACCATGCGCGGCAACAGATCGGTTCAGGCCGGAAGGGCCATCTCAGAGCTTCTCGGCAAGATGGAAGGCGGCCGCCGCGTGCTGGAGAGCCTGGCGGTGGCCTACTGGCCTGAGATCGTCGGCCCCCAGGCGGCTGCCGCCACGGAGGCCGAACTCGTACGCGACGGCGTGCTCCAGGTCCGCACACGATCGTCGGCTTGGTCGCAGGAGCTGAGCTTCCACCGCGAAGCGCTGGTGGCCCGGCTCAACGAGCGCATCGGCCGCCCGGTCATCAAGGGCGTGCGGTTCAGCGCGCGCGGAGCTGCCCCCGCCGAGCCACCACCGGAGCCGATCCAGCCCGTCGGCGACGAACTAGACCGTGTCGACCTGCCGCCGCACCTGGCCCTGGAACTCCAGCACCAGACGCGGGCGGCCCAGAACATCCCCAACGAGCGCCTCCGCGAGTCGGTCATCCGTGCCATGTCGCGCGACGCCCGCGCCCGCTGGTGGCGCCTTCAGAACGGCTGGCGCGAGTGTCCCCGCTGCGGCGGCCCCTACCGAGCGCCGGGCGAGATCTGCCCCATCTGCGCCCGCTCGCGGTAGTCTGACGCCACTGGTGGGATGGGCGTCCCCGCCCGTCGCGAGCCATGCCATGCCCCACTGGTGTGATGGGCGTCCCTGCCCGTCCCGAGCCATGCCCTACCCACTGGTGGGATGGGCGTCCCTGCCCGTCCCGAGTCCGGTCTTGCCGGCTACTTCGCCGCCGTTCCCAGCCAGCGCGTCCTCAGGTCGCGGCAGGCAAGCACCTTCTCCGCCAGATCCAGCGGAACGTAGAAGTAGTGGTTGGTCGCCTCGAACCCGATGCGCGAGTCGCGACACTGGATGGCGTGCAGACGAACCGCCAGGTCCTCCTCGTCGCGCAAGACTGCATCGAGCGCCTGCACCGTGCCGGCTCGATCAGCCGCCGTGGCCAACTGCTGCCGCAGCACCACCATCCGCGTCTGGTTCGCCACACTGCGGAAGTGGATGCCCGCCGCCTCCATGACATCGGCCTCGCGGGCAAGCTCCTTCGCGTGCGCCTCGTCGGCGTGCAGCCCGCGCAGCGTCTTCGTCGCCGCCTCGAACCCGGCGCACACCTTGCGCAACTGCCCCTCGAACACGGCCGGTGGATAGATAGAGCGCCAGCCGTTCAGGTCGTCATACGGGAACCCGACCATCGACGCGCCGTAGCCAGTCGGCTTCTCCCACACCGGGTTGGCCGGCCCCATCTGCAGCGGGGCCTGGTACACGGTTCCACCGTCGTACGGGAACTCGGCAAATGCGTCTCCCGCGGTCCGCCAAGCGCCCGCGACCTCGTCGGCGATGTCCTCGCCGAACCGGTGCGCCGCCACCTTGTGCAGCGCCGCGTCCACATCGCCGGTGCCCGCGGCTCCGACCTCCGCGACGACTTCGAGGTTAGGCGACGGGTACCCGCCAAGCGTCCACCCCAGCATCAGCCCGTCGACCCGCGAGAGCAGGTTCGCCGCGTGCTGGGCGACGCGCCCGACCGCGGGGATGTACGGCACGGAGGACAGCTCCCACGTGTTGCCGGCCTGGATCTTCGCGAGCGTCTTCAGCCCCTGCTTGCGCGCGACATCCCAGTGCCGCGTCGCGCGGGGCCCGGGCCCGATGGTCGAGATGCTGTACTCGCCCACCACGCCCTTCACGCCGCCGCGCTCGATCGGAATGCTCCACTCGCTGACGCTCATGAACGCGGCGGACTTCGGCAGGCGCGCGATGCAGTCCGCGGCCCAGTCGTCGGCCCATCCCCAGTCCCAGCAGATGAGCGCCGTCTTCGCCCCTGCCTGCTCGATGCCCTTCGCGATCAGGCCGTTCACCTCGGCGACGACCTCGGCAGCGGGACGCGCCTTGCAGCGGGGGCAGTTGGCGCCGCCGTAGTGCGACCAGCAGCTCGTCAGGTTCTCCGACGCGGTAATCGTGAAGAAGCCGGCCAGATCGGGCACCGCGCGGCAAATGGACGCGACCGACTCGGCGATGTACTTCTGCGTCGCGGGGGCCGACGTGCAGAGCGCCGCATGGTCGCCCTCGACGACGCCCTTCAGCTCGGGGTGCGCCTCGTAGAACTTCAGCGGCATCGCGCGGGGCTCGTTCAGATACAGGTACACGCCGATGCCGTGCTTCCTTGCGCGCGCCACCAGACGCTTGAGTGACGCGAGGCGCTTCTCATAGCCCTCGCTGAGCTTCGCGTCCCACGGGAACGGGGCGAGCTTGTAGAGGACCGCCTGGAGCCAAACACCGTCGACGCCGGACCGCGCGAGCCGCTCGAGGTATCCGTCGGGGTACGGGCCCGCGCCCTCGTCCAGCAGCGGGTCGCCATAGAGCGCGAAGTAGGAGGAGCAGTAGCGGGGCGACTGCCGGGTGTTGACGGGCGCCGGCGCGTCCGCCGGACCGGGGTCGGCCGAAAGCTCGCGGACGAAGTCGAAGAGGTGCGCGGGGCCCACGCCGACGCCGTGCGGGAACGCCTGCTTGACGATCGCGGCGATCTCGCGCTCGCGAGCCAGCGCCGCGGCGGTCGGCGGCGCATAGGCGAGGTGCTCACAGCGGGGCTTCAGGTTGCCCAGCTTGACGTAGAGGAAGTCGTCTTCGCGAAGCGTGAACGCAAGCTCCTCCTCCGACCAGCCGAGGAGCTCGAGAAGCTGATCGTAAGGCAGGAGGTGCCAGTTGCGCCGGATGACGGTGATGTACGATCGGCGCCACTGGTCGGTGGAGACGCGCGGAGGCCCCGCAAGGCCCATCGCCCGCCCCATACGGAGAACATCCTGCGGGCGCGCGCCGACCACCTCCGCGAGGCGCGGCGTGGGCACGAGCCCCCAGTTGCGCCACACGTAGGCGTGCATGCGGTCGGGGAAGTAAGGGGCGGGAACCGGCGCGGGCGCGCTGCCTTCCGGCAAGTCGGCCCGCGCGCAGACCATCGCCCCGAGAAGCACGGCTCCGGCAGCAAGTGCGACACCAAGCGACATCGACCACCTCCATCGAGCTGAGAACCGGACCAAGCCCGGCACGACGGCCCAACGACCGATGGACTACCCGCTTGTGCATGCCGCCGACGGGGGAATCGACCGGCCGAGGATCACTCCTCGGCGTTCCAGTTCTCCACCCAATCGGCCATCACCTGCTTGAGGAGCACCCGGAATGCCAGATCCCGGCTCGAGCCCTCGATGCCCAGCGCGGTGTCCGCGGCCAGCTTCAGCAGGTTCGAGAGGTCGTCCTCGTCGCCTTCGTCCAGCTCGGTGGTTCCGTTCTCCACCCAGTCACGCAGGATGCCGTCCAGCACGAACTCGTACGCGACATCCTTCCACGCCAGGGGGCAGGCCAGCGGCATGCGGTTGACGACCTTTGCGACCAGTAGCGGCGCGTCCTGCACCGCCGAGACGTCCTCTGCCGGCACGTTCCCGTAGTCAGCCATGTGACCTTCCTCCCGCTCAACTGCGTGATGGAGGCCCCGCCGTCGGGGCCTTGCCGCGCATTATACCTGCGACGCCGAACGCCCTGTCTGAACGTCCGTCACGAAGCGCTCGCACGCCCGGCACAGCTCGCACGGCCCCGTGTGGCAGTCGGCGGTCGGCTTGCCGGCGCGGCTGCGCTTGTCCTCCCGCTTCAGGAACGCCTTCGACACGCCCTGGTCGATGTGGTCCCACGGCAGCGCCTCACGGTGGTCCTTCTCGCGGTGCGCCACGAAGTCCGCGTCGACGCCCGCCTCCGCCAGAGCCGCCATCCACGTGTCGTACTGGAAGTGCTCGGTCCACGAGTCGAACCGGCACCCGCGCCGCCAGGCCAGCTCGATCGCGTCGCCCACGCGCCGGTCGCCGAGGGAGAGCACCGCCTCCAGCCGCGTCCCCCGCGGGTCGTGGTGGCGGAACTGCACGGCCCGGTCGCCAACGTGCCGGCGAATGAGCCCGAGCTTCCGCTCGACCTCCTCGATCGGGTCCTGGGCGTGCCACTGCCAGGGCGTGTGCGGCTTGGGCACGAACGTCGAGACGCTCACCGAGATCGCCGGGGCTCGCACCTGCATCCGCCGCGCCAGCTTGGCCACCCGCGTCGCCAGCGAGGCGATGCCGATCACGTCCTCGTCGGTCTCCGTCGGGAGCGAGATCATGAAGTAGAGTTTAACGCGATTCCACCCGGCCTTGAACGCTGCCTCCACCGCCGCGAACAGGTTCTCGTCCGTGACCCCCTTATTGGCGACGTCGCGCATGCGCTGGGTCCCTGCCTCCGGAGCCAACGTGAGGCCGGTCTTGCGCACCTTCTGGATCTCCTCCAGCAGATGTATGCAGTCGGCGTCCGCGCGCGTCGAGGGCAACGACACGCCGACCTTCCGGTCGCCGAACGTGTCGATCATGCCATGCACGATCTCGCCGACGCGGCTGTGGTCCAGGGTCGAGAGCGACACGAGGCAGATCTCCTCGTGCCCGGTGGAGCGCACCATTTGCTCGGCCAGTTCGCGCAGGCGCTCCGGCGACTTCTCGCGCACGGGTCGAGTGATCATGCCCGCCTGGCAGAACCGGCAGCCGCGCGTGCAGCCCCGCATCACCTCCAGCGAGATGCGGTCATGCACCACCTCGATCAGCGGGACGATCGGCGCCGCCGGGTACGGCAGCGCGTCCACGTCGTCCACCTTGCGACGGTGAACCGTAGCCGGCACCTTACGCTTGAACTCCGCCTTGGGCGCAACACGCTGGGGCAACCGCGGGTCGGCGCCTTCCTCGCGCGCCGCCGGCTCGTAGAAGCGCGGCACGTAGACGCCCTCGATGCGCGCGAGGCGCAGCAGACGCTCCTCGCGCGGCAGCCCGCGCCCGGCCTCGCACGCTTCGAGCAACTCGACCAGCACCTCCTCGCCCTCGCCGATGACGAACGCATCGATGAAGCGCGCCATGGGCTCGGGGTTCGACGCGCAGTGCCCCCCGGCGATGACGATCGGGCACTCCGCCGCGTCGCGCTCCTCCGCGGCTATCGGGATGCCGGCCAGGTCGAGCATGTTCAGCACGTTCGTGTAGCCCAGCTCGTGCGACAGGCTGAAGCCGAGCACGTCGAACTCCCTCACCGGACTGCGCGTCTCCAGCGTGAACAGGGGCAGGCCGCGCTCCCGCATCAGAGCATCCATGTCCGGCCACGGGGCGAAGACGCGCTCTGCCGCCCACCCCTCGCGCAAGTTGACGACGTGGTACAGGATCGAGAGCGCCAGGTTGCTCATGCCGATCTCGTAGGTGTCCGGGAAGGCCAGAGCCATCCGCAGCCGGCACGCAGCCGGGTCCTTGACGATCGCGTTCAGCTCGCCGCCGGTGTAGCGGGCCGGTTTGGCGACGCGCGGCAGGATGAGATCGAGTTCGGCGTCGAGGGTGGTGGGCATGGATGCGTCCGTTCCGCCAGCTTAGCGCGGCTAATGGTGGCGGAGTATAGCACGGGTCGCCGCGGGCGGTCAAAGGCCTCGCGAGCGGCCGGCGCTTTGCCGGGTACCATAGCTCCACGAGCCGTTCGGAGGAGGTGCCGCACAGTGTTCCTGCAGCTCGAAGGCAAGGTGGCGGTGGTGACCGGAGCGGCCCGAGGCATCGGCGCGGCCATTGCGGAGCGCCTCGCCTGGGCCGGCGCAGCGGTGGTCGCGGCTGACCGGGATGGCGACGGCGCCGCTGAGCTGGCCCAGCGCATCGCCCAGACCGGCGCGACCTGCCTGCCGATGGTCGCCGACGTCACCCGGCAGGAGGACGTCGACCGCGTGGTGTCGGAGACGCTGCGTACGCTCGGCCGCCTGGACATCCTGGTGAACAACGCGGGCATCGCGGGGCGCGCCGCACCCATCTGGGAGACCAGCGACGAGGACTGGAGCCGGGTCATCGATCTCGACCTGACGGCCGTGTTCCGGATGTGCCGGGCGTGCGTCATCCCGATGCGGGAGCAGCGGTCTGGCGCCATCGTCAACGTGGCGTCCATCGCCGGCAAGGAGGGCAACCCCAACATGGTGCCCTACTCCGCCGCGAAGGCCGGCGTGATCTGCCTGACGAAGGCCATCGCCAAGGAAGTGACCGGCGACGGCATCCGGGTCAACTGCGTAACCCCCGCCGTCATCGAGACGCCGATTCTGCGGCAACTAACCGCCGAGCAGGTTGCGTATATGTGCTCGAAGATCCCGCTGGGGCGCACCGGAACCCCGGAGGAGGTGGCCGCCGTAGTCCACTTCCTCGCATCCGACGACGCTGGCTTCGTGACCGGGCAGTGCTACGATGTCAGCGGCGGGCGCGCCACATACTGAGCCCCCGTACGGCCCTGATGTCGAGAAGCCCATATCGCTCCGCTGCCGCGCCCTGAGTGGCGGCACTCGAAAGGGACACGGCTGAATGCCACTCCGCCTCTGGTACGTGACGCGCTTCCATCTCTGGCAACTCATCGACACGGAGGGCGACGCGCACCGTCTCCGCACGCTCACGCCCCGTGCGCCTCTGTTCGATGAGAGTGCCGATACCGAGCAGGCGCTGGTTCTCAAGAGCGGGCACGTCCGCATCCAGAAGGAACTCCCGGGCATGGGCCTCCGAACCGTCGAGGTCGTGAACCCGGGCGAGGTAGTGGGTCTGGTGAACACGAGGACGGAGCGCTCCGGCCTCGAGGCCGCCGAGGTGATGGATGAGGCGGAGGCCTACGTGTTCCCGCGCCGCGAGCTGATGGAGAGGGCCATGCGTAACCCGCTGCCGCCGAGCTGGGCGATGATCAGGGCCACCCTCCAACTGCGCCGGGTGGAGATACCGGCGGAGAAGGTCCTGTTCCGCACCATCGAAGCGCGGGTGGCGCACGTGCTCCGCACCATAGCCGAGCGCCACCCCGGCTCCTCCGACGGCTCGTGCCGCTCCATCGGCCCGAAGCTGGCCACGTGGAAGCTCGCCGATCTGTCGCAGACGAACCGCGAGGTGGTTCGGCTGATGCTCGACCACTGGGCGGGCAGCGGCGTCGTTTGCTGGCGCGGGGGACGGATTGTGCTTACCGGAGAGGACGCGTTGGCATCGTTGGCGGAGGGCGCCTGACCCACCGCCAACCGGCCAGCCTATCGCCCGCAGATGAGAGGCGCGGCGCCGCTCGCGTAGAGCCCCTGGAGCAGCGCGGCCACGAGCAGAACGCCCGCCAGGGTGCAGAGCGTGCCGCGCTCGCTCTGCACGGCTTCGGCGGCACTGAAGCGGTGCAGGCTGAGGCGCGGACAGGGCCGCAAGCGCGGCACCCAGCGCGGCACGCGCTGGCAGTAGTCGGCATACTCCTCGCCGAACACCCCGCTCAGCAGCTTCTCCTCCCACTTCACCACGGCCTGGTAGTAGCACGCCAGCACCGCCAGCGCCACCGGAAGCACCACAAACCGCCCTGCCAGGCAGAGGGCTCCAGCGGCTATCAGGGCGTTGCCGATGTACAGTGGGTTCCTCACCAGCCGGTACGGTCCGGCGACCACCAGCGGCCCGACAGCGCCGGACCGGGTGCGCGTGATCCGGCCCGCGTACCCCACCGAGATGAGGCGGATCATCTCCCCGGCGGCCAGCAGTGGCAGGCCGACGGCAACCTCGAGCCGGAGGTTGTGGATCCACGTGAACGGCATCAGCAGCAAGACGGGGATGGCGACGAGGGGCAGCCACGTGCGGCGCTGGAAGATCCAGCCACCGACGTCATGGTAGGCAATCGCTGTCAAGCACACTCTCCCGCGGATGGACTTGTGCGGCCGACCGGTCCGGGGTCGAGTTGGTCGACTCCAGCCGGCGCCGAACGGCCTGCTAGTTACTACGCGCAAACACCCCGGAGTCTACACCCACCGGCGCGCAATGCCGGCGCCGATTCGCTCAAACGGGACCGCACAAGCCGTCGCCGCCCCGGGCTGCGGCCACGACGCAGGCCTCTGCCGCCCCGGCGTCCCTCAGCACCCGAACGCACTCCGCGACGGTGTTGAGCGTCGTGACGACATCGTCCACCAGCAGCACGCGCCTGCCTTGGATGCTGGACGGACTCCGCACTGCGAAGGCGTCGCGAATGTTCGCGGCCCGCTCAGCCGCCGGCAATGACGCCTGGGGCCGAGTCCGCCGCACCCGCGCCACTGAGCGTGTGTCAACCTCGCATCCGAGACGCCGTCGCAGCACCCGCGCAAGCAGCTCCGACTGGTTGAAACCGCGTTCCCGGAGACGCGATGGGTGGAGCGGCACGGGCACGGCGACCCACTGCCCAGGCTCCTCGACTGCTCCGAATAGGCTGTCCGCCAGGAAGTCGCCGAGCACCTCTGCGACGCGCCGCCGCCTCCCGTACTTCAGCGCGAGGACGGCGTCGCGCAGGGCTCCCTCGTACACCCCGGCAGCATGAAGGCCGGTGAACTGAGATGGCGGGTTGCCGTCGCACGCGCGACAGCAGGACGCCCCGCCCACGCCCTGGAGCACCGTCCCCCCGCATCTCGCGCAGACCGGGGCCACCGTGGCGCGGAACTCCGAGCGGCACGTCGCGCACACGATCGAGTCCCCGCCCGAGCCACACACCGCACAGGCAGGAGGATACACCAGATCGAGCACCCCGGTCAGGATGTACCCGACGAGGCCGGCAGCACCTGCAGACACTGTCGTGAGTCCCTTCAGGGTGCGCCTAAGGCCGGCTGCAGAGTCGCCGGCCATATGGAGACGCCACCGTGGGGAGCGACATGCCGCATCCCCACGGTGGCGTTCGGTGCCTGGCTCTACATGGGCACTAGAGCTGAACGGCGGCCTTCACCATATCTCCACCGATTGTCCGCTTCAGCTCGAAACCGAGCTTCTCGCAGACGTGCTGCATCGGGAAGTTCTCCGGCAGGATGTCGGCCAGCACGCGCTCCACCTTCTCGTCCCGCCCCACCTGCAGCAGGCGCCCCAGCAGCTCCGTGCCGATGCCGCGGTCGTGGTACTCGTCGTTGACGATCAGCGAGAACTCCGAGTCCTCCGTGCCGTGCAGCTTGCTGAGCCGCGCGACGCCGATGATGGACTTCTTGCCGGTCTCGGTGTCCGTGTGCTCGGCCACCAGCGCGATCTCGCGGTCGTAGTCCGTGTGGCAGATGCGGACCAGGCGGTCGTGCGCGACCCGCTGGCTGAGCTTCATCGCGTGGAAGAACCGCATGTACACCGAGTGCTCCGACAGGGTCTGGTGCATCTCGACGATCAGCGGCTCATCCTCGGGCCGGATGGGCCTGATGGACAGCGGAATGTTGTCCTTGGTGACCCACGTGTCGACGTACTGCGTCGGGTACGGCCGGATGGCGAGCTTCGGAAGCTCCTCCCGCTTGACGTCCTTGTCGTACACCACGACGCGCGCATCGAGGGCGATGATGCCGTTGGGCGACGCGAGCAGCGGGTTGATGTCGATCTCCTTGATCCACCGCTGCTCCACCACTAGTTGACCGAACCTCACCATGATCTCCTCGAGCGCCGCGAGGTCCACGGGCTTCCGCCCGCGCACGCCCTTGAGCGCCTTGTAGATCATGGTCTGTTCCATCATCCTTCGAGCAATGGTGGTGGTGAGCGGCGGCAGGCCGAGGGAGCGGTCCTTGTAGACCTCGACAAGCTGGCCGCCAGATCCGAACAGCAGCACCGGGCCGAACTGCGGGTCGACGCTGCTGCCGAGGATGATCTCGTAGCCCTCCAGCTTCGCCATCGGCTGCACCGTGACGCCCTGGAAGTGCCCCTCGCCCGCCTTCTCGCGGACCGACTGCTCGATCACCTGGTACGCGGTCCGCACGGTCTGCGGGCTGCGGATGTTCAACTGGACTCCGCCGACATCCGTCTTGTGCGTGATGGTCAGCGAGTTGAGCTTGATCACGACCGGGAAGCCGATCTCCTCGGCCGCCGCAACTGCCTCGTCCTCCGTGGCGGCCAGGCGCGTCTCGACCGTCGGGATGCCGTACTTCTCGAGCAGCAGCTTGGACTCGTACTCGGTCAGGATCGTGCGGCCCGACTGGCGGACGGTCTCGAGCATCTCCGCCGCCTCGTCGCGCGCCTTGATGTGCTCGGCCGCGTCGACCGCAAGCGACGGCGTCTCATAGAGGGATCTCAACGCGTAGCTGTACTTCCACATGTAGTTGAAGGCACGCGCCGCGCTGTCGGGATAGGGGAACGTCGGGATGTTGTTCTGGTTGAGGATCGTCTCGCCGGCCAGCACGTCGGCGCCGCCCATCCAACTCGCGAGGAGCGGCTTGTTCCCGAGCTTCGCGTGGTCGCGCAGGGCCTCGGCGGTCCGCGTCGGGTCCGTCATGGCCTGCGGGGTGAGCACGACGAGGAGACCGTCGCTGTTCGGGTCCTTGGCGGCGATCTCGACAGCCTTGGCGTAGCGCTCCGGACCAGCATCGCCCAGGATGTCGATCGGGTTGCTGTGGCTCCACTGCGGCGGCAGGACCTCGTTCATGGCCGCCATCGTCTCGTCGGAGATCGGCGCCAACTCGCCGCCAGTGGTGATGAGCCAGTCCGTGGCGAGGACGCCCGGTCCGCCCGCGTTCGTCAGGATCGTGAGCCTCGGGCCCTTCGGGCGCGGCTGGCGGGCCAGCACCTCCGCCATGTAGAAGAGGTCGGCGATGCGGTCGACGCGCAGCACGCCGCTGCGGCGGAACGCTGCGTCCAGGACCTCGTCGCTGCCCGTGAGCGAGCCCGTGTGCGAAGCGGCGGCCTTCGCGGCCTGCTCGGTCCGGCCCGCCTTGATCACGATGATCGGCTTCGACATGGCGACTTCGCGCGCGGCGGAGATGAACGAGCGCGCGTCACCGATGGACTCCATGTAGATGACGATGCTGCGCGTGTGCGGATCGTCGCCGAGGTAGTCGATCAGGTCGCCCCAGCCCACGTCCAGCATCGAGCCGATGCTCACGAACGCGCTGAATCCGACCAACTCGCGGAGGCTCCAGTCCAGGACGGCCGTGCACAGCGCGCCGCTCTGGCTGATGAAGCCGACCGAACCGGTGCGGGCCATCGTCGACGCGAACGTCGCGTTGACGCCGGTCGGCGGGCACATGAGACCCAGGCAGTTCGGGCCGACGATGCGCATGTGAGCGGCCCGCGCCTTCGCCAGGATCTGGTGCTCGAGTTCGATGCCCTCGGGACCGATCTCCTTGAACCCGGCCGAGATGACGATCGCCGCCTTGACGCCGACTTCGGCGCACTGGTCGATGACGCCCGGCACGGTCTTGGCGGGGGTGGCGATCACGGCCAGGTCGGGGCGCTCGGGCAGGTCCACCACGCTCGGGTAGGCCTTGACGCCCAGGACGCTCGATCGCTTCGGGTTTACGGGGAATACGGGCCCGCCGAACGGGTTGCTTACCAGGTTCCAGAGCAGCGTGCGACCGACGCTGTTCGGTGACTCGGAGGCTCCCACGACGGCCACGGCGTTGGGCGAGAAGAACGGGCTGAGGGGACGCTCTCTCTGTCGGAAGATGTCACTAGCGGACTCGGTCGTAGGTCTTGCAGGCGAACTCATCTTGGCTCCTGTGGCAGCACGGTCGGCGAGGATCGCGTTGCGACTTTCAGTTGCGCGGGTGTCACCACTAGGGTTCCGCGCCCGGATATTGTACCCTCTGCGACCATTCCTGAGACCGTGCGCTTTGCCGGATCGTGACTTCCGCAGCCTGGCGCCGCCTCCCGCCAACGGGCTCCGGCGCAGGCGCCGCCATTCCGCCGCAGCCGAAGCGCGATCGGCATCTTGACATCTGCCCCTTCCTTTGTTACTCTCTCGCTAGCGCAAACGTTTTCGCGCGCCTGTATGTCTCCCAGCCAGCGTTACAGGGGCGACTCCCTGCTGTTACGCCCCGTCCAGCCCACGCCCATCCCTGATGTCAGTTCTGCTCCCCGAGCGCGCGTGCGCGTAGCCAAGCAGTGGCACGCCGAAGGGGGCATGCCTTGAAAGGAGGGATCCGTCCACCCACCTGTCGTGAGTGCTCAGCCGGTTCCGAGGACCTTGTTGCACACAAGTGCCGTGTCGCACGTGATGGAATTCAGGTGCATCGGCCCCCATGGAGGGGCCCCTAGAGGAGAGCCATGAGAAGGAACGCATTCACGCTTATCGAGCTGCTAGTTGTCATCGCAATTATCGCGATTTTGGCAGCAATCCTGTTCCCGGTCTTTGCGCAGGCCCGGGCAAAGGCTCGCCAGATCTCGTGCTTGAGCAACAGCAAGCAGGCGGGCATGGGCTTCAACATGTACGTGCAGGACTACGACGAGACCACGATCTGCATGGGCTGGGGCCGGGAATGGTGGATCATGGTCTACCCGTACGTCAAGAGCACGGACGTGTTCCGCTGCCCGGACCGCACGGAAGGCAAGACAGACTGCCAGCAGCCCTTCGGCGTTGGCCAGGTTATCTGCATCTCGGATCGCGACGGGTACGGCTACAATTGGGGCCCCATCGGCTGGCGCGGAGGCGGGCTCATGGGCCAGCAGCAGGCCGATACGGCCCGCGGAACCAGTTCGTGGATCCCGGGCGTCTCACTCGCCTCGATTCAGTACCCCGCGCAGATGTTCGCCTTCGGCGACACCTACGACACCCCGCGCCAGACCCTTGGCATCGGCTTCGCAGGTGACACGTGGCGGGGCAGCAGCAACGCAAGCCTGCGCCACATGGGCGGCCAGTTCAACTACGCGTTCGTCGACGGCCACGCGAAGACCGTGAAGGTGCGCGCCGGCTACATGGCAGGGGCCTTCAGCGGCCGCCTGATCATGGTCGCCTCGGCGGGCATGGCGGGCGCGTACTGCGCCGACCCGGACGGCATCATCTACAAGAACAGCTACAAGGGCGACAGCATGTCTGTGCCGGACGCCATCGTCTGCAAGAACATCGTGCCCTGGATCCAGGCGAACTTCCCGCCCTGCACATCCTCCAGCGCCGCCGGCACCGACTGCCTGATGACCGACTAGCTGCGACCGGCGGAGTGAACCACCATGCATAGGCTAGGCAGATTTGCCGCAGCGTTCGCGGTGCTCGCCGCTCTCTCGCTCAGCCTCGTAGCAGGCTGCAGCAAGCAGCAGGCGCCGGAGGACAACCCGAACATGTCGGCGCAGGAGAAGCAGGATCGCGCCGACAAAGAGGGCAAGTAGCGCTCCCGCGGCGCACGAAGCAGGACCGAGACCCCCGCGCCTGGAACATGGGCGGGGGTCTCGTCTGTTCAGCATCGGCGGCGCCGGCCATGCCGCTCGATGCGGCTCGCGCCGCGGAGATGCCGCCGCCCAGACAGGTGCGCAGCCGGCGCGCTCAGACGCCCTCTCCCGAGCCGCGCCGCGGCGAGGAGCCAAACGTGAAACGCACCACGATAGGCGACATCGCCGCCGCTCTGGGCCTATCGGCCTCCACGGTGTCCAAGGTGCTGAACGGCCGGGGCGATGCCAAGATCCCGGAGGGGACCCGAGAGCGGGTGCGGGTAGCCGCAGCCGGCATGGGATACACCCCCAACCTGGCCGCCCGCGCCCTGGTGCAAGGACGCACGAACGCGGTAGCCGTCTGGGCCGAGACCCTGGCCGACTTCCACGCCAACATCGTGAATCTGCTCCAGGACGCGATGCGCCCCTCCGGCTACGAGATGCTCGTCAGCGACGTGGTGAAGCATCCGAACTGGCACGCTCACCTCCAGCGCAGGCCGATCTGGCCCGTCGACGGCATCATCGCAGTGGACACCCCGCGCTCGGTCGAGTTGCTGCTGTCGGTAGCATCCAGCAGCCGGCCGCCCGTCGTCAGCCTCGGAGCGTACTACTCCGACCTGGTCGACCAAGTCGGAATCGACCTCCGGGCCGGCGTTGTCGAGGGCGTGACGCATCTCGTCGCCTCCGGACGGCGCAATGTGGCGTACCTGGTGTGCAACCACGGCTACCGCGCCGGCGACGCCCGGTATGACGGCTACAACGCCGTGATGTCGGAGGCAGGGCGGACACCTCAGTACATCCGCGGCACGGCCTCCTCGCGCGCCGACGGATACACAACGATGGCCGCCTACCTCGCCGCACAACCGGCGCCCGATGCTCTGTTCTGCTTCAACGATGAGATGGCCCTCGGCGCCTATCGGGCCATCCGCGAGGCGGGGCTGCGAGTCCCGGGCGATATCGCCTTGATGGGTTGCGACGGCATCCACGACCTGGAGTACCTGGAGTGTCCGATGAGCACCGTGGCGCAACCATGTGCCGAGGGGTGTGAGATCGCCTGGGCGTTCCTGCAGCGGCGCATCGGCGAGCCCGACCGCCCGCGCCAGTCCATTGTCCTCGCCTCACGGTTCGTGGGCCGCGAGTCCACGGCCGCACCGACGGGTCGTGCGACCTCAGGAAGCGGGATAGTGCCCTGAAGCAGGTGCTGAAGCTGGCCGCGGCGCACGTCGCGGTGTTCACGGCGGTTGCCATGCTGGGTGCATGCGGCCAGGCGGGCTCCAACCCGCCGCAGACACCCGAGCAGCGACCGGCCGATCTGGGGAAGAGCATCGAGGAGGCGGAGAACGATCCGAGGATCGCCGCCGAGGACATGAAGCTGCGCGTGAACGCCCTGCACCTCATGCTGAACCAGGAGAAGAGCCTGGCCTCCGAGGGCAAGTGACCGCAGCGCTCCTGGCTCGTCCGCCAACCGATGGGCTCCGCGCGCATGCGGAGCGCACTGACATGGCCGCCCGCGCCGCCCCATCGCCGCAGCACTCCCCTGGAACCGGTTCCGCGCGTCGACTGGCCCGTCCCACCCCGTCCTTCTGCGTGTTGCCAAGATCACCACACGCGCGCACCGGCGCGGGCCTTTTGGCGGCGCCTCGCGGTGCGTAATGGCGTGTGAGACGGCCACTTCTCCAGTGGCGCGCCGCGGACCGGACGCCGGCCCGCAGCGACCGAAGTCTCCGAGAGCGGACGCTGCCCCGCATCCGCAGCACAGGTGGATCGCAGTGGAAGTCGCGGGGCCGAGGGAGGCCCGGACGGGAGAAGACGATGAGACGAAGAGCGTTCACCCTGATCGAGCTGCTCGTTGTGATCGCGATTATCGCGATTCTGGCAGCGATCCTCTTCCCAGTGTTCTCGCAGGCACGGGCGAAGGCGCGCGCCATCGCCTGCCTCAGCAACACCAAGCAGATAGGCCTCGCGCTGAGCATGTACGCACAGGACTACGACGAGGCCCTGCCGTGCGTGATGAGGAACGTGTCGCCCACCTCGGAGTACAGCAACACCAACTGGGGCGGCTATGTCGATGCGTGGATGGAACTCGTGCCGTACGTCAGGAGCATCGACCTCTGGTTCTGCCCAGACCGCAACGAGACATGCTCGGGTGGCCCGCACGGTTCAGGCACCCTCAACCCCTCGTCCCGGTGCCTCGGGTATGGCTACAACTGGGGGCCCATGATCTACGGCGGTGGAGGGCTGCTGGGCGCGGCCACTACGGCCTCCGACGGCTCGGTCTATCAGCCGGGCCGGCAGTTGGCCGCGATCACGGCCCCGGCGGACACAATGGCCTACGCCGACACGTACGACACGTTCCGCTACACCATCGGGATGACCAACATCCTGGCCACCTACTCCGGGTCTACCTCGGGCGGAATGCGGCACGGCGGCCGGTTCAACGTGGTGTTCTGCGACGGGCACGCGAAGAACATGCAGTGGCGGGCCGGTACGTCCGCGTTCGGCACGGGGGCCATGCCGCGCAGTCAGGCTGACCGATACAAGTACTGCGCCGACACCACCGAGTACCTGTCAACCTACAGCATGACCTGCGGCGACCTGGTCGACTACGCCGCCAGCGTCACGACGTGGTACTCCGACTAGACAGCTCAGCGCACGCGTTCGAAGCGTAACGGCCCCACCATCAGGTGGGGCCGTTTCGCTACTCCGGCCCGCACAGCCTGCGGATACGATCCAGGTCAAGGCCTGCAGGGTCGTTCTTCCGCCCCGCTGGCAGCGCGATGGCGGCATGCGACACGATCCGCTCGTCCGGTATCCGGTACCGCTCCCGGAGGCGCCGGATAACCGCCGCGGCGGCCTCGAGCTGGGCGTCCGGATAGGGGTCCGCCCCATCGTTCAGGTTCACCAACTCGATGCCGACGCTGTACCCGTTCACGTTCCGCTCGCCGCCCAGCGACGAGGTGCCTGCGTGCCAGGCGCGCTTCTCGTCGGGCACCATCTGCACCACCCGCCCGTCGCGGTCGATGACGTAGTGCGCCGAGACTCGCGACTTCGGGTCCAGGAAGTGCACCACGGTGTCGTCGAGCGTCGGGATCACGGTCGAGTGAATCACGACCGCGTTCACCACCGGCGCCGGCCGCTCGCTGAAGTTCGGCGACGGGACGACCTCGATGAGGAGAGGCGGGTGTCTGTGCACGATCGGCACCTCCGTTAGGCAGAGAAGCAGCAGCGCGGGCAATGCGAGGCGGGCAATGCCGGCGATCGTCAGTTCCATGGAGCCCACCTACCCGGTGTATAATGGCATATGCCGCCATCCGTCCAGGCGGCGCCGACAGGAGATCCCGCATGGCCGCTGCAGCACCGCTGCCGCCACCTGTGCCCATCCGAGAGGGCGACGGTGGCGTCCTACTGGTTGCGAACACCCGGGTCACGCTCGACTCGGTCGTGAGCGCCTTCCGAGGCGGCGCAACGCCGGAGGATATCGCCACCAAGTACCCGTCGCTGAACCTGCCAGACGTGTACTCCGTCGTGACGTACGACCTGTGGAACACCGCCAGCATCGATGCCTATATGGCCCGCCGTCGGCAAGAGATCGACGCGCTGCGCATTGAACTGGAGGCACAGCACCCGCAGGAAGGCATCCGCGCGCGTCTGATGGCGAGACGGGATCGGCAGACCCCGTAGCCATGCTCCCCTTGCTTGCCGACGAGGATCTGGACAACGACATCCTCAGGGCACTCGCGCGCGCCCCCCGCCGTAGACATCGTGCGCGTCCAGGACGTAGGCCTCAGTGGCGCGCCGGACATCGAGGTCCTGGCGTGGGCCGCCCAGGAGGGGCGCGCGGTCGTCAGCCATGATGTCGCGACGCTTGTGGGAGCGGCACTGGCCCGGGCACAAGCAGGACTGCCAATGCCCGGCGTCGTCGTGGTCCGTCACGCCACACCCATTGGCGACGTTGTCGACGGTCTGGTTCTGGCATCGCAGTGCAGCCTGGCCGGTGAGTGGGAAGGGCGAGTCCTGTACCTGCCGTTCCGAGACTGACCTCCGGATCGCCTACCGCAGCCACCCCGCCCGCCCGTAGAACGAGATGCTGTACGTCGCCGTCCTCGTCACCATCGACGCCACCGTCCAGATGCCCTCGGCCGAGAACTCCGCCAGGATCACCCCGATCGCGATCAGCCGCAGCTTCTCGTAGCCCCGCAGGCCCCAGTAGCGCTGCACCGTGTACTTCACCAGCAGCACGACGATGAGGCCGAACCAGCAGTAGTCGACCCCGAAGTTCATGGAGAGAACATACCCCACGGGATGCAGCGGGAAGCCCGGCGCCTGGAACCGGATCGTGTCCAGTAGGAACACCACCGCGAAGCCCGAGACCATCGCCAGGATCGCGGACAGGTTGCTCGGCTGGCGCTGCTCCGTGAGCTGGCGTATCGCGCCGGGGATCTCGCCGGACGGCTGCGCCCCGTTCACGTAGCCCCGGTACGCATGCGCGCACAGGCCGCACGCCACGCCCGCCGCCACCGCCACCAGCATGCCCCAGAACAGCCGCCGAGGCGCGATGCCCACCTCCTCCCCCATCCGGAAGCCCTCGAGCTGGTACGGCATCGGATGCGTGCGATGGATGCGGTTCGTCACGAAGAAGAGGTGGTACAGCTTCACCAGCGCCGAGTCGGTGACCGTCTGCCCCCCGCCGAACGCCAGCATGAGCTGGTGCGGGCCGAAGAACGCCATCTCGTGGATCGGCGGCCCGAGCTGCGCCCGCATCCGCGTCAGCACAATGCTGAACACGAGGAACGCGGCCACATAGAGCAGCACGAACGCCGGCGAGAGCCCGAGCGACCAGCCGAGCGCCGCCAGCGCACCCACCGACGCCAAGAGCCCGAACAGCGCGTAGCGCGGCCGCACCTCGTCGGGCCGGAACGCGGTGTTGCTCCGGATGTGCCCCCACAGCTCGCGCAGATAGTGCCGGCAGGCCACCACCATGCTCAGGAACAGCGCGATGACCCCACCCCAGGTCTGCTCGCTGAAGTAGGGCGGGCTCGGCACCAGCCAGCCGCCCCCGAAGAGGCCCTGCTCGTACCCGTACATGTCCATCGTAACCTGCAGCGCCTTCCGCACGAAGAAGAAGACTACCGTGGAGAAGAGCAGGTCGGTAGGCATGAACGCGCCGATGGCGGCCATGTACGGGAAGAAGCCGACCGGCACGACGCCGATGGACGTCCACGGCCGGTCACCCATCCACGGGAGCACGTCGCGAATGCTCCCCGCCAAGAATCGGACGTTGATCGTGGGCACGCTGGGGTAGTAGAACGCTACCCCGTTGACCATGTCGATGGCGAACATGACCGCCAAGCCGCCCCACAGTAGCGGGCTGCGCCAGGCCGGCGACTCCGGCTTCATCAGCAGCATCGGCACCTGGACGATGGGGAACGCCAGCTTCTCGCGCCGCGTCCACTGCTCCCGCATCAGCGCGTTGATGCACAGCATCGCCGAGGCGAAGAGCCCCAGCAGCACCGTCCACGCGCAGATAGGCCGCAGCCAGATGCCGATGCGCGTCAGGAAGTGGACCAGCCCGTACCCACCGCGCTGCAGGTCCTTCAGCGGCGCGGGGTCCGTCAGGTAGAAGACGGAGGGCAGGTTCGGCACGATGTGCGACTGGTCCCACGGTGTGCGGTCGGCGAAGAGCGCGTAGTGCGGGATGGTGTCGGCCACCGCCCACAGCCACTCGGCCGCGATGGCGGTGCTCACCGAGAGGAGGATGTAGACGTACGCCAGCTCGGCCGAGGTGAGCGCGAACCGCCGGCAGTAGCGCCGCGGGATCAGGTTCAGCGTCGCCAGCACGATCAGCGAGAAGAGCGGCGGCACCAGCAGCGAGAAGATGACGTCGTAGATCTGATCCGCCGCCCAGTAGCAGTTGATCGGCAGCAGCAGCGCCGCGATCAGCGCCGCGCGCCAGAGGCGTGGGCCGCGAGCACGGGTAGGCAGCAGGTTGTCGCGGTCACGCCCCATCACAGCCCCTTCACCATCTCCGCCATCGCCAGGAACGCCTCGACGGCGCGCGGGCCGTAGGTACCGGACGCGGTGCCGCCCAGGATGAACGCCGTCGGCCCCGCCTGCAGGGCGCGCTCACGAGCGATGCGCACGCTCTCCTCGACAGGCAGTTGGTCCAGCAGTTCCATGTCGTCCAGGTTGCCCACGAAGCAGAGCCGCTCCCCTGCCCGCTTCCGCGCCTCGCGTAGGTCCACGTCGCCCCACGGCGGCGCCTCCAGCGGGTCGAGCGCGTCGATGCCGAGGTCCGCCAGCGCACCCAGGTAGTTCATCACCTTCCCGTGGTTGTGGTAGTAGACAACCGCGTCGTACCGGTGGGCGATCTCCACGAGCGACGGGTCGAACGCGGTGCACAGCTGGGTGAACGCGCGCGGCCCGAGCTGGACGCTGACGTACTCGCCGCCGACCACGCGAAACCCGTCGACGCCCTCCTTGCAGATGGCCTCGACCTGCGCGTTCAGCCGCTCCGAGGCGAGCGCAGTCAGGCGCTCCATCGTCTCCGGCGCCTCAGCCCAGGCCAGGCAGAAGCCCTCCGGGGAGAACCACTCGGCTGCCAGGCAGATCGCGTTGCCCAGCCCGACGAGCGCCAGCCCGTCGTCGCCGAGCCGCGCCTGCCACGCCCGGTAGCCGGACAGGTCGAACGGCGCCGGCTCGTAGGGGATCGACAGGAAGCGCTCGACGTCCTCCGGGGTCTTGAACGCGAACTCGATGGTCGCCGAGGTGATCTCGGTACGCTGCACGCGCTTGGTTAGCGGCCCCTTCGGCGTCTCGGTGACGACGGTCGTCACGTCGCCCTCGGTGCTCACCGTGACGTGCGGCCAGTTGCCCAGGAAGTAGCCTCCCGCCCCCCACGTGTCGATGAGGATGTCCGTCCCGGCGATCAGGTCCTTCCCGATCGCGGAATCGGGGTCGATGTGCCCCATGGTGAACGGCGCCACAGGCACCCGGTCCGGCGTCCCACCCCGCATCGCGCAGAGCAGGCGTTCTTTGCTGGTCATCGGTAGATCCTCCTAGTAGCGAGTAGCGAGGAGTGAGTAGCGAGTAGAAGTGCGGCGCCTGCGAGCAGACGGGCTCGTGCACACGACCTGTGCCACCCGCAACCCAAGGACCAAACCGCATAGCTGCGTCCGGCACCACCCGCCGTTCTACTCGCTACTCACTCCTCGCTACTCGCTACTCAATGGAACGTCTGATACACCGGAATATCCCACACCACGCCCACCAGCGACCAGAGCGCGCCGCTCAGGTAGTCGCCGAGGACGAGGCCTAGAAAGAAGGGCATCGCCGCGCGGTAGGTCTTCAGCCCACCGTAGCGGAGGATGAGCAGCTTGACGAGCCACGCGATCAGGAATGGCTCCCACAGCCACAACAGGCCCGGCCCGATGCAGTAGCCGAGCGGGTGGAGCGGGAAGCCGGCGAAGCGCGACCGCAGCGCGGACAGCACCACGATGAGGCCCGCAGAGCCGCCAACGGCCACCCAGCGCCCAGGCTCGAACTTGAACGGGCTCGCAAGCGAGGTCTGGATGAAGCCGAAGCTCTCCGCCCCGGTCCAGTTGGCGAAGCCGATGCACTTCGCCGTCGCGCCAGCCCCGTAGAACACGTGCAGGCAGGCCCACATGCCGCACACGGTCGCCAGCGCGAACGCCGCCATCATCGGCCAGACGAGCGAGCGCAGCCGGATGCCGTGCTCCTGCGCCAGCTTGAACGCCTCCAACTGGCTCGGCATCACGTGGCTGCGGTTCAAGCGCCAGTACCAGTGGCTCATGCCGGCCATCGCGATGGTCGACGGGCCGAAGAGCCGCGCGTCGAACAGCCGGAACATGCGCATCGGCTCCAGGTCCCAAACGGTGTGCTGGCCGCCAGCCTCCGCGCGCACGCGCGTGATGCAGAGCGCTAGCAGGATGTACGTCGCCAGCACCACCCCCACCCAGAGCGGGCTCATGCCGGCGGCCCACCAGAAGCCGAAGAAGACGGCCATGCCCAGCACCAGCCCGATGAGCGCCGCCCGGTACGACATCGGCTCGCCGGAGTCCTCGTCGGAGGCGCCGCGCAGGGCGGCGCGGAACACGCCGCGCAGGTAGCCCCGCATGCTGTAGATGAGGTAGCCCGCGAAGGCCAGCCATGCGCCGATCGCCTGTTCACTGACGTAGGGCCACTCCGGCGTCTCCAGGTAGCCGTAGAGGCTGCCCAGATAGAGCTGCACCTTCATGAACAGGTAGAAGAACCAGCAGGAGAAACTCACGTCGAGCGGGACGAGGAAGGCCAGGCCGATCGCGAACGGGTAGTACGTCATGTAGCAGGAGCCCGAGATCTGGTTGTTCGGGAACGGCATCGGCAGCGACTGGGCGCGCGTGGGGAAGGCCGGCAGGCTCGGGAAGTACTCGTGCAGCCCGTTGGTCAGGTTGATGACCGCCGCCAGGGCGACGCCGAGCCAGAAGAGCCGCGACCGCAGCGTGGCGCCGGCGCCCCCGCCGTCGGTCAGCACCAACGGGAGCCGCACAATGGGGAACGAGAGGCGCGTGTGCTCCACCCAGGCCTTGCGCACGATCACGTTGAGGCACAGCATGATCCAGCCGACCGACAGGATGAACACCGACCAGAGGGCCAGCGGCGCGGCGAACATGCGCAGCACCTGCAGGCGGTAGAGGTTGCTATTCCCCTTGAACGCCCCCTCCAACAGGTCGCGGTCCCACACGAACATCCACTGCGGCAGGTGAGGGAAGAGCGTGGTCCGCACATTGCTCCCCGGCGTGTCCTGCCAGGCGGGCCACACCAGGTTCGTCATCAGGTTAATGATGAAGTCGTGCGTCGCGATCGTACACGACATGACGAGCATGATGTAGATCACGATCAGCTCGGCGCCCGTGAACGCTGCCCGAGGCGCATGCCGTTTAAGGCCGGCGTTCACCAGCGAGAGGACCGCCAGGTAGAAGACCGGCGTGATGAAGAGCGGGTTGAGCGTGAGGATGACGTACCAGCGCAGCTCGGCGACGATGACCCAGTACACGTTGAGGGGCACGAGCGCCAGCCCGAGAACGATGGCGCGCGCGCGCACGCCTCCCCGCCACGGGGCCGACGACGAAGGGGTTGCGGAAGCCTGCGGCTGTGCGGAGTGGTGCGTCACGATACGCGGTCGCCCCTGGCAGTGAGTAAGGAGGCGTTCGCGCCCAACGCCGCGAACTCCTCCACAAGTGGCCAACCGAACGCAGAACCGGCTGGATGGGCGTTCCTGCCCGTCCTGCACAACGCAGTGGTGGGATGGGCGTCCCTGCCCGTCCTGCACAACGCAGTGGTGGGACGGGCGTCCCTGCCCGTCCTGCAGAACCCGCCCGCTCCCGGGCAGAGAGGACTGACTATGGGCTTCCACATGATGGCGCGGCGCTGGGCCCTGGCGCCCTCCGCGCTCATCGCACTCGCACTCGCCGCCTGCCTCACACCGGCCCTGGCCGACGACTACCCCCAGTGGCGCGGCCCTCAGCGTGACGGGATCTCAAAGGAGGCCGGGCTGCTCAAGGAGTGGCCTGCCGGTGGGCCGAAGCTCGTCTGGCAGATCAAGGAAGCGGGCTTCGGCTATGGCAGCCCCGCCGTCGCCGGCTCACGCATCTACCTCATCAGCAACCAGGGCGCCGACAACGAGACAGTGCAGGCGCTGGACGCCAAGGACGGGAAGCAGCTCTGGTCGCTCAAGCTGGGCAAGGTCGGCAACCCGAACCAGATGCCGAACTACCCAGGGGCCCGCTCCACGCCGACCGTCGATAAGGGCGTCGTCTACGCGCTCGGGTCGGATGGCGATCTCGTGGCGGCGGAGGCAGCGTCCGGCAAGGAGCTGTGGCGCAAGAGCCTCCGCGCCGACTTCGGCGGAGCGCCCGGCACCTGGGCCTACGCGGAGTCGCCGCTCATCGATGGCGACGCTGTGGTGTGTGCGCCGGGAGGGGCTCAGGCGACCATCGTGGCGCTGAACAAGAAGACCGGGGCGCCGATCTGGAAGTGCGCGCTGCCGAGCGGTGAGCCAGCGGCCTACGCCTCCATCGTCGCGGCGCAGATCGGAGGCGCCAAGCAGTACGTGGCGTTCCTCGGCAAGGGCGTCGTCGGGGTAGACGCGGCAACCGGCAAGTTCCTCTGGCGCTACGACAAGACCGTCGGCCCGGCCGACACCTTCACGCCCATCATCCGTGGCGACACCGTCTTCACGACTGCCAGCCGCGTCGGCGGCGCGCTGGTGCGCGTCAACGGTGGGCAGGTCGAGGAGGCCTACTTCAGCCAGAAGCTGCCCACGGCCATCGGCGGCGCCGTGCTCGTCGGCGACAGCCTGTTCGGCACCACGGGCATCGACCTGATGTGCGTCGACTTCGCGACCGGCAGCGTGAAGTGGCAGGAGAAGTGTGTGGGCGCGGGCTCGATCTGCGCCGCGGACGGGCGCCTGTACGTGCACGGCGAGAACGGCGACGTCGCGCTCGTCGAGGTCTCGTCGGCCGGCTACGCGGAGAAGGGCCGTTTCACCCCGCCGGACCCGCCGGCCCGTACAGGCGGCACGAAGGCCTGGGCCTACCCGGTCGTCGCCAGCGGCCGCCTCTACATCCGCGACCTCGGCTGCCTCTGGTGCTACGACGTGAAGGGGAAGTGACCCAAAGAGGATGCTCCCTGCCGTCTGAGGTCGCCGCCGGCGGGGCGCATCCGGTTGACAATCGCGACGGGTGCAGGCATACCCAGTTCCATGGAGGAGGAGCCGTCATGGTTCTCGCGATCGACTTGACGCCCCACCAGCAGGCATTCCTACAGGATCGAGCCACGGCGGCGGGCCTCTCCATCGAGGAGTACGCCCGTCAGGCGCTCCTCGGCCCCGCCATCGAAGCAGCGCCCCCCGCAACGCCGGCCGAGGCGCTCGAGTACTGGCGTCGGATCGGGGTGCCCGGTGTCTTCGCGGGCAGGTCGGACGCGCCGCAACTGGCCCGGGAGCTGAGGCAGGAAGCCGAGCAGCGTTCGCAATGAACGGCGCGTCGCTGCTCGACACGGACGTCCTGGTCGACATCATGCGGCAGACGGCGCCCGCCCAGGCGTGGTTCGGCTCACTGACGAGCTTCCCGCCGATCTCCGGGATCGCCGCCCTCGCCCATGCCAACCTGAGGCTCAGCAGCGGGCTCGGCCTGCTCGACGCCATCACGGCTGCCATCGCGGTAGACCTCGGCATGACGATCGGCACCTTCAACGCCCGCCACTTCGCAGCCGTTCCGGGGCTCTCGGTTCAGCAGCCGTACCTACGGTAACCGGTCACCCCTCCTCCAGCACCTCGATCATCGCCGCGATGTTCTCCGGCTTGGCGTCGCCAGGGATCGCGTGGGCCGGTGAGACGATGAGGCCGCCGTCCTTGCCCACCTCGTCGATCAGCCGCCGCACCTCATCGCGCACCTGCTGCGGCGTCCCGTAGGGCAGAGTCACCTGCGTGCTGATGCCGCCGTGGAACGTCAGGTCCTTGCCGAAGCGCCGCTTGGCCTCGAACACGTCGATGACCTCGGGCTGGAACGGGTTGAACACGTTCACGCCGCACTCGATCAGGTCCGGGAACAGCTCGTCGACCTTCCCGCACGAGTGGATCACCACGTACTTGCCGAGCTTGTGCGTTAGGGCATACATCTGGGCGATGCGCGGCCGGATGAACTCGCACCACAGCTTGTAGCCCATGATGAGGCTGTGCTGCTGGCCCCAATCGTCGCCGAAGTACATCGCGTCGATCGGGAAGCCGCACGCGCGCTCGATGATGTCCAGGTTGAACTCCAGCACGCGGTCCATCAGCCTGTGCGCGAAGGGTTTGTCCAGCACCATCGCGGCCAGCAGGTCCTCCATGCCCGTCAGCGTCCAGGCCCGCTCGAACAGGCTGAAGCCGAGGTCCGCCACGAAGAACCCATCCGGCTTGCCCGCGATGGCAGCGGCGTATGGCGCCCAGCGCGTCGGATCGGCCGGGTCGGGCGCTGCAAACGTGTCGACGTTGGCCGGCGTCACCACCTGGTTGCACACCACGCCGATGTCCTTGTCGACCGTGCGGTTCCAACGCACGCCCCACTGGTCCTCCCAGATGTCCGGCTCCACCTCGCGCCAGCCGTCGCGCGGCTCGGTGCTGAGCCCCGTCAGGCAGTTGTCCAGCTTCGCGGCGAAGCTCGGGTCGCCGGTGTACTCCACCATCGCCTCGTGCGCCCGAACGGTGAAGCCGATGCTGTAGGGCGTCTTGTCCGGCTGCCGGTGGCCCAGCGTAGCCAGAACACGCTCTCGGTTGGTCATCTCGCGGCACTCCTCACAGGAGAGGCGGACGCCAACCCGCAGCGCCCGCCCCCCCAGACCCCAAGTCCCAAGTCCCAGGTCCCAACACCTACACGAAGATCCCCAGCGGGCTCTCGAGCAGCTCCTTGAGGTCCTTCAGGAACCGCGCCGCGGGCACGCCGTCCAGCACCCGGTGATCGATCGACAGGCAGAGGTTCATCATCGGGCGCACCACCACCTGGCCATCGACGACGACCGGCTTCTGGGCGATGCGGCACACGCCGAGGATGCACGACTGCGGCGGCACGAGGATCGGGTCGAAGGAGTCGACGCCGAACGCGCCCAGGTTCGTGATGGTGAAGGTACCCTCGGACAGGTCATCGGCCGTCTGCTTGCCGGTGCGGCAGCGCTCCACCAGTTCCTTCAGCTCCACCGACGCAGCCCCCATCGCCTTCTTGTCGGCGTCCTTGATGACCGGGACGACCAGGCCGGTGTCCGTGGCCACCGCGATGCCGAGGTTGATGTTCTGGTACAGGCGGATCTCGTCGCCGATGAGCGCCGCGTTGCACAGCGGGTGGTTCGTCAAGGTCTTGGCGACCGCCTTGACGAGCACATCCGTGTAGGTGAGCTTCGTATTGTAGGACTTCTGAACCGAAGCGACGAGCTGCGGTTGCAGGGCCACCGCGGCGGACATGTCGACTTCCATGTTCACGCAGATGTGCGGCGCGGTCTGGCGCGAGCGGGTGACGGTGTCCGCCACCATCTTGCGCATCCCCTTGAACGGGATGACCTTCGCAACCACGAGGCCACCCGCGGCGGGTGCGGCAGCGGGCGCGGGAGCAGCGGCAGGAGCCGGAGCGGCGGCGGCGCGCACGGCCTCGGCGGTCACCTTGCTGCCGGGCAGCCCCGTTGCCAGGTCCTCGACCTTGACGCCCAGATCGTCCGCGATCTTGGCGGCCAGCGGCGTCACGCGGACCTTCTCGCCGGCGGGCGCGGCCTCGGCGTAGGCCTGCACGTCGCGCTCGATGATGCGGCCGCCCGGTCCGGTGCCCTTGCCGGCCAGCTCGGCTACCGGCACGCCCTTCTCCTCGGCCAGACGCATCGCGCGGGGCGAGATGGCAAGCGGGCCGCTCGGTGCTGCGGACGCAGCGGGCGCCGGGGCCGCGACAGCAGCCGGCACGGGAGCAGGCGCGGCAGCAGGCGCTGGGGCCGGAGCCGCCTCAGCCGGGGCGCCGCCGCCGGCCAGCGCTGCGCTGATGTCCTCGGTCGCCGTACCGAACACCGCAAGCGGCGCGCCGACGGGCACGGACTCGTCTGCCGCGACCAGGATCCTGCGAAGCACGCCCTCGCACTCGGACTCGACCTCGAAGTTGGCCTTGTCCGACATCACCTCAAGGAGTTGGTCACCTTTCCTGACCGTGTCCCCCTCCTGCTTGAACCACTGGACGATCGTGCCTTCTTCCATCGAGTTGCCGAGCTTCGGCAAGGTAAAGAGCGTTGCCATCGGTCTGTAGTTCTCCTCGCGGCGTCAGTCATCTCGCGCAGGATGCCGGGCGCGGGTCATCGCATCCCTTGCGATGACCCACTCACGTGGCCGGCAGCTCGGGAACAGGTCCGGCTAGTCCGGCAGCACCTCTACGCGGATGCCAATGGTGCGGATGATTCCGGCCACACGTTCGCACTCCTCCGCGGACGCGTGATGCACAACCGACTTGCCGAGATGGTGCACCTCCCAGGTCTCCATCTCGGCCTCCCGCAGAGAGCAACCTGTCGCCTTCTGCAGGATCAAGATCACCTCGTCGACGGTGTTCGTGTCGTTGTCATAGACGACGACGATGCAGCCACCAAGGCCTGTGTCGGCCCCAATCTCCTCGATCTCCGGCAGTTGCGTAACGCCCACGGTGCAAGTCCTGACCATCCTTGTTTCGCCCCTATGTTGGCGCTCCGAAGCCGCGATTCCTTGTCGGGCGGGTGTGACGTGCAACATACCGGGTTCTTCCATTCGGGACGACAGCCGGGCCTTCGTCTGGGTTGACAAGGAGGCCCGACACCCGTAACATGTAAGTTGTGGCGAGGTCCTCGGCGGCGGGGACGAGCCACCGCTGTTGGTGCTGCCCCCAAGGTTTTGCCTCCGCGACGCTGTCGCAGTCGGTCGCGCGGCTGATATGCTCGGCCAGCCCCCAAAGGTGGGCTGCCGGCACCTGTCCGTGGAGATCCGCTAGCCATGACCGATTGCACGCCATGCCGCGTGCGGCCGCCGGCACCGAGTCCGCACACACCGGCCGCGCCCTGTGCCTCCGCATCCGCACGACCCGCCGCGTGCCGGCGCGGGCACTCGCCTTGACACGGGCGCAATAGAAGCCAGCCGGCGCCTCGGGCGCCGGTCCCTGCTGACAGACTACCTGGCGTCGGATGGCCCACATTGTGCAAGGCACTCTCATGAGACGGGTCGGAGCCTGTCGCAGGGGAAGTAGAGTGCTGAGCCGAACGATGGATGCCCATCAGGTAGGGTTGGCCTCTTCACGCACTATCACGCAGTAGCGCACTCGTCGCACGCCGAAAGCCAGCAGCGACGAAGGGAGACAACGCATGTCGTATCGAAAGCAGGCGAGCAGAGCAACCGCGATGCTCATCGCCTCCGCCCTCTGGTTGGTGCCTCTGCTTGCGAGGGCCCAACAGCCGGGAGCGGCCGTCACCGCTCCCGCTGTTCCCGCCGTGCTGCCGGAGGTCGACTACCCCTATGACGCGGACTCGAACGGCAACCGCATCGACGATGTGCTGGACGCCCAGATCGGCGCGATCTCGGGATGGCGGAGCAGTCAGCGCGTCGTGGTGGAACTGCTATTCAGCCGGCAGGTGACGCAGCAGCAGATCAACGCATTCCTGGCCCTGGGCGGCACCATCGGTCACCTCTACACGCACGTCAGCTACGGCTGGAATGGAACTATGCCCCTCTCGGCGGTCTCCAGCCTGCGCTCCCGCCTGGGCGGCAGCCTGCTGTTCGTCGCGGCGCCACGCGAGTGTCGCCTCCACCTCAACGAGGCGACGCGCAGCGGCCGCGTGAGGCCGATCTGGGCGTCGGGCTTCGCCGGCGGATCGGGCTACACAGGATCGGCCACCACGACGATCGCCATCCTGGACACCGGCGTCGACGGAACCCACACCGACCTGACGGGACGCCAGGTCTGGTGGAAGGACTACACCAGCAGCTCGGCGGCCAGCGCGGTTGACTACTTCGGGCACGGCTCGCACGTCGCCGGCATCGCGCTAGGCACGGGCAACGCCCTCGGCTCGGCACCGACCCAGCTCCACTACACGGACTCCGGAGACCTCACCGGCATCTCGGCAGGCTACTTCTACCCGTCGCAGATGCACCTGCCCGCCGGGAGCGTCACCGTCACGTCGACGGCGACATGGAGCGGCGGCGGCACGGCCTATCTCGGCGATATCTACACCCCGAACGGCGACGGCGCGAACTGGTACTGGGCCGGCAACAGCACCACGGGCACGTCGCCGCTCACCTGGACAACGACCTTCGACGCATCCTCGAGCAACGCCTACTCCATCTACTTCTCGCGGGTGTCTGGCACCATCACCAACTACTCGGTCGCGACCACGGTCACGTACTCAGGCGTCGGCGACGGGTTCAACACGCTCAGCGGAGTGGCTCCCGGAGCCAAGTGGGCCGGCTGCAAGGTCTTCGTCAACGACGCGGGCACCGCCTACACCACCGACATCGGCGCGGCGATCGACGACATGGTGGCACGCAGAACGAGCCTGAATGTCAAGGTCTTGAACATGAGCCTCGGCTCAAGCTCGTCCAACACAACACTGCGAACGAAGACGAACAACGCGGTCGCAAACGGCATCGTCGTGTGCGTCTCCGCGGGAAACGACGGCCCGAGCGGCACCATTGGCGACCCGGGCAGCGCCGCGTACGCGATCACCGTCGGCGCAGCCAACTCGGTGAACGCCCTCACGGACTTCACCAGTATGTGGTCCGGATCGCCGAGCGCCGGCCAGGACTACAAACCGGACGTCTGTGCGCCGGGCGGATCGTTCTACTACAGCAACATCCTGTCCATCGACTCGAACAGCTCGGACGCAGGGATCGTCGCCTTCGCCGACGCCCACGCCAACGACTACGCGCTGATGTCAGGCACCTCGATGGCCTCGCCATTCGTCGCGGGCGCGGCGGCTCTCGTCGTCCAGGCGATCGAGGCTAGCGGCATCACGTGGGATCACACCTCGTCGAGCACCTCGCTGCTCGTGAAGACGCTGCTGTGCGCCTCCGCAACCGAGACGAACGCCAACCGCGAGGGTGGCGTCGGGTATGACCCCACTCTAGGCCGCGCCACGGCGCCGAAGGACGTGTACGAAGGCTACGGCATGATCAACCCGGACGCCGCGATTGAGTGCTTGCGCGTCGCCTACACCTACGGATCCGCGGTCACCGGGTCGACGGCGGGCGGAAGCTACGACCGGCGCGCCTGGGGCTACAGCTTCCCGCTCACCGCGTCGCAGAAGGTGAACATCCTCCTCACGGCGCCCGCCGCCGGCGACTTCGATGTGTACCTGTATTCCTCCACGCCCGGCACCTACGGCAACCCGACCATCCTGGCGTCAAGCTGCACGGTCGGCATCGGCAACAACGAGTCCATCTCCTACACGCCGACCACCACAGGCACGGCGTTCCTGATCGTCAAGCGCGTCTCCGGAAGCGGCACCTGGTCGCTAACCGCCGACTACGCCGACAAGAACCCGGTCCCGACGCTCACGTCGCTGAGCCCGAGCAGCGCAACCGTCGGTGGTGACGCGTTCACGCTGACCCTCACCGGCACGAACTTCGTGTCCGGATCCACCGTCCAGTGGAACGGGTCCAGCCGCACAACGACGTACGTCTCGCCGACCACCCTCACCGCCGCCATCGCTGCCGCCGACATCGCCTCCGCCGGCACAGCCTCGGTCACGGTCGTGAACCCGACGCCCGGCGGCGGCACCAGCAACGCTCTCACGTTCACCATCGACGCGACCAAGACCGCCACGATGCTGTGGCTCCAGAACGCCACGGCAGCTCCCGGGCATGGCATGCGCTCGCGAGCCTGGATGTGGCGCAGCGACACCGGCGTCAGCCTGGCGGGCAAGACGCTCACGCTCAAGATCGACGGCGCCGCCGTCGCAACCCTCGCGGCAGACGCCACCGGTGGCGTTCAGTTCAGCTACGACGTGCCGGCAGGCACGTCGCTCGGCGCGCACCCCATGGTCGTCGAGTTCGCGGGCGACACCGGCTTCTCCGCATCCTCGGCATCGGCCACGCTCACGGTGACCGAGAAGGCGGCGACCACCGTCTGGGTGCAGACGGCGACGACGGCCCCAGGTCAGGACGTGATACTCCAGGCCCGCATGGTGTGCGCCAGCGACTCAGCCGCGCTCGCCGGCAAGACGCTGCAGTTCTCGCTGGACGGCGTCGCTGTCGGGTCCGGCACCACGGGCACCGACGGCTTCGCCTCCGTTGTGGCGCCCATCTCGTCCGCCATCACGCTCGGCAGTCACACGGTCTCAGCCTCCTTCACCGAGGACTCCGGCTACTACAGCGGAACCGCCGACGGCACGCTGAACGTCGTTGAGCAAGGCCCCACCTCGCTCTGGCTCGCCTCGGCTTCGGGCATCCCCGGCGCGGCAGTGCGCGTCCGAGCCTGGTTCTGGCGGATAAGCGACTGGACCCACGTGGCAGGCAAGGACGTCACCCTCAGCGTCGACGGCACGCCGGTCGAGACACTGGCCACGGGCGTCGACGGCGACGTGATGTTCGTCTATACCATCCCCACCGGCATGTCCGGCGGGGCGCACACCCTGACGGCGGCGTTCGCCGGCGATAGCGCCTACGCGAGCTGCAGTGCCGGCAGCACCTTGACGGTCGTCGAGTCCGCGCCGACCTCGATCTACGTCGCCCCGCGGACGACGGGCCAGGACCAGCCGGTGTTGCTGAGCGCCAGACTCACTCGGTCCAGCGACGTCGTACCCCTGTCGGGCGAGAGCCTGTCGTTCCTCATCGATGGCGTCCTGGCAGGATCGGCCACGACTGGGGCGGACGGGTTCGCCACGATGACCGCGTCGACCAGCGGCCTCGCTGTCGGAAGCCGCGCCGTGTCCGTTCAGTACGCCGGAACCAGCTCCAACAAGGCCAGCACCGGCAGCGGCACTCTCACCATCGACGCAGCCGGCCCAACGTTCCTGTGGATGGGCTCGGCGTCGGGAGCCGTCGGTGAGAAGATCCGCGTCTGGGCGTGGCTCTGGCGGACCTGCGACTGGCAGAGCCTGTCGAGCAAGAGCATCGTGTTCAAGATCGATGGGACCGTCGTGGCGACGGTGGACACCAACGTGTCCGGCGGCGCCCTGCTCGAGTACACCATCGGCTCGGGCCTCGCCCAGGGCGATCACACCCTGACCGCCGAGTTCGCGGGCGACGCCAACTACAGCGGCACCACCGCCACGGGCAAGCTCACCGTGACCCCGTAGGCAGCTCGCAGCGTGCTCCAGGGGGCCGGCGCGATCGTCGCGCCGGCCCCCTTTCTGCTTGCCCGGCGGACAGCCCTCGCCCAGAACCAGGCAGGAGAGACACCCGCCGGTCGCCAACAAGCCAGCAGCGTGCGCCCCGCTCCGCCCGGCCGCGCAGACCGATGCACCTGGGGGAACAGAGTGAAGATCACACTCGTCAAGACGTATCCCGTCGAGCCGCGCTGGCTGTTCGTCAAGATCGAGACCGACGAGGGCATCGCAGGCTGGGGTGAGTGCCTGGGCGACAAGGCCTACGTCATCGCCGAGGCTGTGCGAAGCTACGAGCATGCGCTGGTGGGCCAGGATCCGCGCAAGGTGGTCCACCATTGGCAGTCGCTCTTCCGCGGCGCGTTCTGGCGAGGCGGCCCCACGCTCTGCGCGGCCATCAGCGGCATCGAGATCGCGCTCTGGGACATCCTGGGCAAGTCACTCGCCGCCCCGATCTACCAATTGCTCGGCGGGCCTACGCGCGAGCGCATCCGCATGTACCGCCACTGCGGGGGCTCTAGCCTAGAGGACCTAGCCAACCGCGCGAAGGCCATCGTCGCCGAAGGGTACACCGCGCTGAAGTTCGGCCCGATCGGCAAGCTGAAGCCCGTCGACCACTACAGCCTGGTGGAGCACGCCGCGGCCCAGGTCGCCGCCGTGCGCGAGGCCGTCGGCTCGTCCGTCGACATCATGCTCGACTTCCACGGGCGCGTGTCGCCCGCGATGGCCATCCAACTCGAGGAGGCCATTCGCCCGAGCCATCCCTACTTCATCGAGGAGCCGGTCCTGCCGGAGAACGTGGATGCCCTCGCGCGCGTGGCGCAGCAGTTCAAGACGCCCATCGCAACGGGCGAGCGCCTGTTCCTGAAGTGGGCGTTCCGCGAGGTGCTGGAGAAGGGGGCGGCCACCGTACTGCAGCCGGACCCGTGCATCTGCGGCGGCATCTTCGAGACGCGACAGATCGCAACTCTCGCCGAGTGCCACTATGCTGCCGTGGCCCCGCACAACCCGTATGGCCCGATCAACCTGGCCGCCGCGCTGCAGATCGACGCCTGCATCCCCAACTTCGCGGTCCAGGAGTTCGTCCACCTGGGCGAGGGCTACCTGAAGAACCCGTTCGTGGTGAAGGACGGCTTCATCGAGCTGCCGACTGGCCCGGGCCTCGGCATCGAGGTCGACGAGGAGTACCTGCAGACCATCCCGCTGGGCCCGAGGGACGACGTGGGCCGCTGGTTCAACGACGACGACGGCTCGGTGGCGGACTGGTAGGGCCGCCCTCGCTCAGTCGGCCTCGTCCCGCTCCAGCTCGAACTCCGGCAGGCTCAGGCTCCACTTGATGGCAGCGAGGCGGATCGCGAGGATCACGGCGACGGAGATGACCATGTTCGGCGTCTGAGGGTGCGGGAACCACCGCCACAGCGCCATGTAGGTGACAGCGCCGAAGAGGGCGGCCGTCGCGTAGAAGTTTATCTCGCGCCGGAAGACGAGGGGGATCTCGCCGAGGAGTGTGTCGCGCAGGATGCCACCCGCCACCCCGGTCACGATGCCCATCGTGATCGCGATCGGCGCCGACGCATGGAAGACGATCGCCTTCTGTACGCCCACGATGGTGAACAGAGCCAGAGCGCCCGCGTCGGCCACAAGCAGGACCCGCCTTGGCAACTCCGCGCGAGGCGCGAGGAAGAACCAGGCGACGGCGGCGCCTGTCGCGGTGAGCAGGTAGTACGGATCCGCGACCCAGAAGACGGGCATGGCCCCGAGCAGCACGTCGCGCACGCTGCCGCCACCGAACGCAGTGACGACAGCAAGGACGAGCACGCCGAACAGATCGACGCGCTTGCCCTTTGCCGCCAGCACGCCCGTGATGGCTGCCACGGCAACGCCGAGATGCTCGAACACCGCCTGCATATCCCCTCCCGGCAGGCGTCCCAGATCAGCGGCGGGCGACGCTGCCCGCTCCCTATGATACTCGCGCGGGGCCGGCGGTACTGGTGTGAACGATGCGACAACGGGCGGGCACAGCCTCAGACCGTCGGCCTCGAACCTGTGCCCGCTCGGACGCCTACCGCCGCCGCCGCGCCACGCCCCAGGCACACCCTGCAGCCAGCAGCGCCCCGCCGAGGGCCAGCGCGCCGGGCTCCGGCACCTCGGACTGCAGGTTGCCGCGGAACGTGTAGTTCGATCCAAAGTGCAGCTCGGGGCTGCCCACCGTCGTCCAGGTGGCGGCGATCAGGTTGCCCTCGATGCTCATGCGCTGGACCACCGCCGCCTTGGGCGCCAGGATCGAGCCCTCGAACTGGCGGTCGGAGATGTTGATGTAGGTCGCGTCGGCGAAGTTCCACAGGATCTGCCCGACCTGCGACGCGGAGCCGACGTTCACCGAGACGCCGAACCCCGAGACGGTGGTGCCGAGCACATTGATGACGAGCGTGTCGCTCGACGTCAGGCCGGTGATATTGAGCGTGCGCAGCAGCGAGAGCTTCGAGGCATCGATCGACACCACCTTCATCGAACCGGCGATCTTCGACACGTCGAGCGCCCAGTTGTTCGGGTCGCTCGTGTCGATGGTCTGTCCACCCAGGCTCGATAGGTAGCTCGATAGGCTCAAGGAATAGGCCAGTGCATTGGTGAAGATGGTGGTGTCGACCGCTCCCAGCCCTGTGTATGCGCTCCCGCCGCCGTTCAGGTTGATGCCGCCGGTGTACGAGCCGCCCACGTACACGCTGCCGCCGTTGTTGACGCTCGGGTGGTTCGTCACGGCCAGCGCACCGCCGACGTAGTCGCCGATCTTCGTCTGGGAGCCGACGACGCCGTACAGCGGCTGCATCAGCGTGTTGTACTCCATCGTCCAGGAGCCGCCGACGGCAACCGCGCCATCCGAGTGCCCGCCCGGCGTGTAGGCGCTGCCGAAGATGAACGCGTTGAAGGTGCTGGCGTTGCCGAGCGACACGGCGCCAGCAGGCGAGCCGATGGCGGCAATGGCCAGCAGGAGCAGGAACCTGCCTCGAAACACGGGGTAACCTCCAGATAGATGGCGCACCCGGGCTCCTGCCGGTCCGCGCCGCATACCCACATAGGTTGGTCGATCGGTCGCCGGCCGCTCCCGGCAAGATGACGGGTTTCGCGGCAAGCCTGGCACTTGGGAGCAACGCATGCCCTCAGAACCATCGCAGTCCTGCGCCGGCTCGCCCCAAGACCGGATGCCGCCTCTCCTCGCCCAGTACGAGGCCGATCGCGGCTGCCTCGAGCGGCGGTATGCCACACCGTACTCGCCCCAAAGGCGCACGCGCCTGCGCGCGTTCCACGCCGAGTGGCGCGAGGCGCTGGGCGCCCTGCCGCCAGCCGGTCTGTCCCGCCCCGACCAGGTGGATTGCATCCTATTCCGCAACCTGCTCGACACCGAGGATCGCCTGCTGGCCGAGGAGGAGCAGCTCCTCGCCGAGATGGAGCCGCTGCTGCCGTTCCTCCCCCAGCTCATCGAGCTAGACGTCGCGCGCAGGGACCTCCAGGACGCTGATCCGGAGCGCGCTGCGGGCGTGCTCCATGCGGCTCTCGCCCAGATGCACCAGACGCGCGACACCCTCTCGGGCGCCCCTCCAGTGGCGACGGTGCGCTCCTCCGTCGCCTGCCGCGCGGCCCGCGCCCTGGCCAGGGTCCGCAAGGCGCTCGATGAGTGGCACACGTTCTACGCGGGCTACGATCCGCTCTTCACGTGGTGGGTCGAGGCTCCGTACCGCGCGCTGGAGGCGGCCGGCGGCGAGTACGAGGCGTTCCTGCGCAACGACGTGGCAGGCGCCGAAGACCCTGACGCCATCATCGGCGACCCAGTCGGGCGCGACGGATTGACGGCCCAGTTGCGGCAGGCGATGATCCCCTACTCGCCCGACGACCTGATGGAGATCGGCCGGCGCGAGCAAGCGTGGTGCATGGCGGAGCTGAAGCGGGCAGCGCGCGAGATGGGCCTCGGCGACGACTGGCGTGCGGCCATCGAGGAGGCCAAGGGCACCCACGTCCCGCCCGGCCGCCAGCCAGCGATGGTGCGCGACCTCGCGGCGGAGGCCGTCGCCTACGTGCGCGAACACGATCTGGTGACCGTGCCGCCGCTCGCGGAGGAGTGCTGGCGGATGGAGATGATGCCTCCCGAGAAGCAGAAGGTGAACCCGTTCTTCCTCGGCGGCGAGGCCATCATCGTGTCCTATCCCACCAACTCGATGGACCACGAGCAGAAGCGCATGAGCCTGCGCGGCAACAACCCGGCCTTCTCGCGCGCCACCGTGCAGCACGAGCTGATCCCGGGCCACCACCTCCAGGGCTTCTCCCAGGCCCGCCACCGCCCCTATCGCCGCCTGTTCTACACCCCGTTCTGGACGGAGGGTTGGACCTTGAGCTGGGAGCTGCTCCTGTGGGACCTCGGCTTCCCGCGCACGCCGCTGGAGCGTATCGGCATGCTCTTCTGGAGGCTGCATCGCTGCGTCCGCGTCGTCTTCTCGCTAGGCTTCCATCTCGGCCAACTCACCGCAGCCGAGTGCGTCGACATGCTGGTCGACGAGGTCGGCCACGAGCGCCAGAACGCCCTCGGCGAGGTGCGGCGCTCCTTCGGTGGCGACTACGACGCCCTCTACCAGTGCGCCTACCTGATCGGCGGCCTGCAGATGCACGCGCTCCGCGCCGAAGTGACGAGCAGTGGCCCGATGAGCCTTCGCGAGTTCCACGACGCGGTGATGCACGAGAACTGCATGCCCATCGGGGTGCTGCGGGCGCTCCTCACGGACCGGCCGCTGGACGAGGACGAGTGCGCCAACTGGCGGTTCGATCGCCAGGCGACGGATGGCTCGGCTCGGTAGGGCCGGGCGGCGCCGTGGCGTATTCGGCGCCCGTGCGCTCGTAGCATGATGGGGAGCTGACTGCGGTCACGCAGGGACCGGGGCTGCGCACCAGATGCCCCCGCCCGGAGGACGGCCCTTGAAGTCCGCTGCTCTGAAGATAACCGCCATCTACATGATCGTCGGAGCGGCCTGGATCGCGTTCTCCGATCGGTTCGCGGTCGCCATCGCCCCAACGCCGGATGCCCTGGCGCATATCTCGACGGCCAAAGGCTGGGCGTACGTCGCCGCGACCGGCATCATGCTGTACCTGCTGGTCGTACGCTACACCGCCGGGCGGCAACGGGCCGAGGACGAACGAGAGGAAGCCGAGCACCGCCTGCACGCGATCCTCGACGAGTCCCCCCTGGGCATCACCATCTACCGCAACCAGCAGATGCTGTACGGTAACCCGGCGTTCGCCCGCATGTTCGGCTATGACAGCATCGAAGAGCTGTCCCGAGCGCGGATGACCGACCTCATCCTGCCAGAGGTGAGGGCCGACATCGTCGATCGAATGCGGCGCCGCGAGGCCGGTGAGATGACCCCTCCGATCGGAGACATCACCGGCGTGCGCAAGGACGGCACCAGGTTCGTCCTACAGAACCACACCGCCCGCCTCAAGCTGCCCGACGGCCCAGCCCTGCTGGGGTTCATCGAGGACGTCACCGCACGCCGCGAGCTGGAGGCGCGGCTGCTCCACGCCCAGAAGATGGAGAGCATCGGGCGACTCGCGGGCGGCGTTGCGCACGACTTCAACAACCTCCTCACGGTCATCGTCGGCTACATCGAGTCCGCCGAGACCGCCAGCGACGCAGCCGAACTCTCGGCAGCCCTCGGCAGCATCCGCAAGGCGACGTTCCGAGCCGCAGACCTCACCAAGCAGCTCCTGGCATTCGCTCGCAGGCAAGTGACCGAGCCGGCCGTCGTCGACCTGAACGTGCTCGTGCGGGACATCGACGACATGCTGCGCCGCATCGTGGGCGAGGACATCCGGATCGACGTGCGGCTCTCGCCCGATCCGTGTCCGGTGCGCGTGGACCCGGGCCACTTCGGCCAGGTTCTGGTCAACCTGGCAGCCAACGCACGCGACGCCATGCCGGACGGAGGCAACCTGACGATCGAGACCGCGATCGAGCCGATGGACAGCACGGACGCCGACGCCCCGGCGGGGGCGCGGCAGGTGCTGCTCACCGTCACGGACACCGGCGTCGGGATGAGCAAGGAGGCGCAGCAGCAAGCGTTCGAGCCGTTCTACACGACCAAGGAGGGGGGCAAGGGCACCGGGCTGGGCCTCGCGATGTGCTACGGGATCGTCCAGCAGTCCGGCGGGAGGATCTGGCTCGACAGCGGCGAGGGGCGCGGCACCACGGTGGCGATCCGCCTGCCGCGGGCCGAGGGCGCCCCCACTCCACCGCGACCGACAGCCGCAACGACGCGGCCCACCGGCACCGAGACCATCCTGGTGGTCGAAGACGAGGAACCGGTGCGCCAGATCGCGGTCGCTGCGCTGCGCCGGTACGGCTACACGACGATCGAAGCCGACTCGGGCGCCACTGCCCTCGAGCTGGCGGCCACCCACGATGGCCCGATCGATCTGCTCCTCACCGATATCGTGATGCCGAACATGGGCGGGAAGCAGCTCGCCGAGCGCCTGACCGCAGCGCGCCCGAGTACGCGCGTCCTCTACACCTCGGGCTACGCCGGCGACGCCATCGCCAACCACGGGGTCCTGGACGAAGGTATCGCCCTCATCCAGAAGCCCTACACGCTCGACATGCTGCTGCAGACGGTGCGCCAGGTGATCGACGGCCAACTCCCCGAGGGCGGCGCGGTCATGCTCGACACCTCGTCCGGCAGGTAGTCGGGCAACAGCGCCAAGCCACCGCCGCGGAGCCGCCTCCCTACCGCTGGCACTCCGGGCAGTAGTAGCACGACCCGCCCATCAGCTTGATCGCCTCGATGGCCGCGCCGCACTTTAGGCACGGTTTGCCGGCGGCGCGCTTGTCGAGGATGGGCCGGTAGCCTCCCGGGTTGCCGAACAGGTCGCGCTCCGTGTCCCGTCCGCCGAGCCGTATGGCCTCCGCCATCGTCTCGCGGATGCCGGCGTGCAGCGCGGGCGCCTCCTCCGGCGCAATGTCCCGCACCTTGCGCGTGGGCCGGATGCCGGCTCGGAACAGCACATCGTGCAGCATCCCGTTGCCGATGCCGCAGATGCAGGGCTTGCTCACCAGGAACGCCTTCACCGGGTTCTTCTGGCGCTCGGGATACGCGTCCAGTAGCCCGGCGAGCCTGTCGACCGTGAGCTCCTCGTCGAGCGGCGAGACGCCCGTCGCCCACTCCGGCTTGGCGCTATCCGCCGGCCTGACGGAGATGAAGCCCCAGCCCTGGATCGACGCGGTCAGCGCGGAGCCGTCCTCGAAGCCCACGGTGAGGTGGCGCTTGGGCGGGAGCGTGGCGCCCGGGGCGTGATAGAGCACGCGCCCACCCATCTCCCCGAACATCAGCGCCATGCCGGGCTCCAGGCCCATGTAGAGACACTTGCCGTCGGCCCAGCAGCGCCCAACCGCCTTCCCCGCCATCAGCGCCCCGAGGTCCTCGTCCTTCGGGTCGTAGAACACCCACTTGTGCACCGTGTCGCCCCGGTCGGCATAGGCGACACGCTTGCCGGCGATCGTCTCGGACATCTGCCGCGCCAACGTCGCGGTCTCGGGCAGCTCGATCATCCTCGTTCCTCCAAAGCCGTCTCGTGTGCGGGCCGCAGCAGGCTCGCCTCCTCGCAGGACTCAGCCAGCCGCAGCAGCGTAGAAGAGCCGGCGTCGTCCGAGGCCCGCAGCAGTGTCGCGCAGTCCAGAAGCTCCCGTGCGCCGCGCCGCACTCGCTCGTCCGCGTGCTGGAGACACTTGCGCACGTACCGGTCGACAGGCGGCAGCTCGTAGTCCATCACGACGGGCCCCTCGGCGACCTCCAGCTCGCGGATCGATTGCAGGATGCTCAGCCGCTCCGATGCCGGGATCCGGTGGTCCCCCACCACCCGCGCCGGCAAAGCCAGGCCGTCGCCAACGCCGCCCAGCGCCTGCATGGCGGCCCGCCGCGGCGACGCAAGCGGCGCGCAGGACACGCGCATCAGCGGCACGACGGCGCGGACGTCGCCGATCTTGCCCAGCGCCTCCGCGGCCGCAACCTGCACGTTCTGGTCGCGATCCTGGAGCGCCTGGCACAGGCCGTGCACGGCAGCTCGCGCCCCGATGTTCCCGAGCGCAACCGCGGCCGCCACCCGCACCACCACTTCGCCGTCGGCCATCAGCAGCACCAGTCTGGGCACAACGCTCGCGTCGCCGATCAGTCCAAGCGCCTCGGCGCATAGGACGCGCACGCCACTCATGCGGGAGGCGAGGGAGCCCACCAGGCCGTCGACGGCCTCGGCGCCGACATCGACCAGGCAGCGCGCGGCGTCGGCCCGAGCCTTCCCGGGCGCGCCCTCGTCGCGCAGCGTCGACAGCAGCCACTCCACGTCCTGTCGCATCACCGCGCCGCCTGCAGGCCCTCCAGCACGCTGCGGGGCGCCGTGAAGACGCAGCCGTGGCGGGCCCCCTGCGGGAACGAGACCAGCTTCGTCGCGTCCTCCCAGTGCTTCAGGTCGCGTGACCGCATCGCGCCGTAGTACTGCGGGTCGGCGTAGTGGTCGAAGTACACCACGTAGTCGCTGCCGATCTTGATGGCGCTCGGACCCTCGACCCACGAGATGGTGAACGGCTCGCTCACGTCGCGGTAGGGGCCCTCCGGTCGGTCCGCCACCGCGATGCGCAGGTTCTTCTTGACCGGCTTCAGCGTCTCGTCCTTCACGATGAGGTAGACCTTGCGGCCCGCCCGCAGCATGCTCGCGTCAATCACGTTGAAGCCGCCGTCGAAGAGGAGCTTCGTGGGCGCGAAGGTCTTCCAGTCGCGCGTGGTTGTGTAGTAGATGCGGTGGTTGCAGTCGCCGTCCCCGGTGCCGTCGGTCTCCGGGAACCGGCCCGGGATCGTGCTGGACCAGAAGACGTAGAACCGCCTGCTCGCCGCGTCATAGAAGCTCTCCGGCGCCCAGGCGTTCTGCGCGTTAGGTTCGTGCTCCATCACGGGCAGGTAGCGCTGCTCGGACCAGTGGATGAGGTCCTTCGAACTGGCGTGGCCGACGCCGCGCTCCGCCCAGCCCGCCGACCAGAGCATGTGGAACGTGCCGTCCGGGCCGCGGGCGATGTGCGGATCGCGCATGATCTTCTGCTCGCCGACGGTGGGCGCGACGAACGCGGTGTCGCCCTTCAGCGCGGTCCAGTGGTAGCCGTCCTCGCTGGTTGCCAGGTGCAGGCCGTCTTCGCCATTCCCCCTGAAGTAAGAGAAGAGGTAGACGCTGTCCTTGGGCGCGGCGGCGGCTGCGAGTGCGGCGATGGATGCGGCGATCAGGGTGGAAGTCATCGGGTGCGTGTTCCTCAGGCGGTTGGTGCCCCGATTGTCGCACGGCGGGGGCCGCGTGTCAAGCTGGTCGAAGTCGGTGCAGGTGCCAGGCAGAGGCGCCCCGAATGGACAGCTTGGTGCTGTCGCGAGTGCTAGCCTGTTGGTTAGTGAGTGGTACTGGACGGGCGCGGAGGGCCATCCCACCGCGGCACTCGTACGTGGTCCCGGCTAGGGGAGGCGAACATGGACACGATGGAAGCTGTGGTACCGAAGGACGAGACCGGGCCGCGCCGCGCCGGACTCTGCCGATGGTTCACGCGTATCGGTGTGTTCGGCGTCGTCTATGTCGTGCTCTGCGGCGTGCTGACCGTGCGCAGCTTCGCGGATGACGGATCGATCATGGCGGCCAGACTGTGCGAGATGATTGGGCTGGTCGTTGTCCCGCTGTCCGGTGTCTGCCTGGTCGCCTCGGTGCTGCTCCAGCGCAGGCCCATGCGCGTCGTGGTTACTCGGCTCTCGGTACTGGCTTGCCTGGCCGTTCTGTCCGGCGTCTATCAGTTCCAGTCGGCCGAACTCGCCGATATAGGAATGCGGGCGCGCGTCGGATCGGGAAGCGATGTGGGCCGCCTCCAGGCCTGGGCGGAGGAGCTGCTGAGACGCCCGGCGAGTGAGCTGCCCATCGACCGCGAGTGGACGCAGCCTGGCCAACTCGCGCTGCGTCGCGACCAGGTGCCTGCCTTCGTCCGGCGCCTCGGCAGTTGGCACGGCCCGGTCATTGTAACTGAGCGCGACGGGAGCCGCTACGTCCGGCTGTCGTTCCTGGAGAGCCACGCCGGCTCCTACGGCCTCTACCTTGGCGTACCCAGCCTGGGCATTCCGCCCGACCCGAACGAGGATGTGCGACGCTGGCGGCCTGGCGTCTTCGCGTGGCGCTCGCAGCTCGACTGACGGCGGCGCTCGGAGCCGGGCTGTGCGGCGGCGCCACGACTGAGCGGAGGCTGGGCATGTTGCCGAAGGTGCTGGTTCTGGTGGCGCCGGGATGCGGTCTGGCGGCGTGCGTGCGGGCCGATCGCGACGTCGTGTACTCCGAGACCAGGTACCGATGGTCGAGCACCGCCTGGAGGGAGTTCGGCGACCAGAAGCAGATGACGGTGGTTCCCGTCGGCGGCGCGCAGCTCTACCGCATCAACCCGGACGGCTCCGGCAAGACGAGGGTGCTGCCGAAGGGATGGAGCGGGAGCGGCCCGCTGTGGTCGCCGGACGGCCGCTGGATCTTGTTCAACGGGTATCACGAAGACCGTGACCATCCGCAGGACCGATCTCGCCTATACATGGTCGGCGAAGCAGGCGGTACTCCCCATCTCGTCCTGAGCGAGACGGACGCCGGGTTCTACGGCAACTGGAGCATGGACTACTCGTGGTCGCCAGATGGCAGGCACATCTCGGTGGCGTTCTGCGACGGCTCCGACCATGCGATGGCCTTCACCATCGACCGGAAGACCAAGCGCCGGACCAGCTACCCGGGATTCAGGGAGGTGGTGTGGTCGCCGGACGCGCGGCGCGCCTACCTGGTGGCCGCCGAGGGACGCGACCAGGTGCTCGACCTGGCCACCGGGCAGAAGAGCCCCGCGCCAGCCGATCTCGCGAACCCAGCGTGGCTTGACGCCGACCGCCTGATCGCTATCACCCGGATGCAGCATACCGGGGGCATGGCTGTGCGCGTCGCCGACCGGCGCGGGCGGACGGATCGGTCGTTCGCGCTGAAGCAGATCGGTGGGCGCGACATCCGGCCAGGCTTCGACCACGCCACCTTGGCGCCGCCGCGAGGGGCAGGAGAGGCGCTCGGGCTGACCGTCGTGTGGATGCGCAGCGACGGCGGGGACTATGCTTGCTTCCGGCTCGACGTGGCCCGCCACACCGCCACTCACCTGCGGAATGGGCCTCTGCTGGCGGCCTCGCCGAATGGGCGCAGGTACCTGTCGTGCAACTACGACTGGGTCGGCCCCTACAAACGAGGCGGTGAGCGGCTCGGCGCCCTGGTGGTCGGTCCGTTCCTGAGCAAGGGCAGGGCGCATCGCCTGACCGCGAGCATGGTCAGCATCGGCGGGGCCGACTGGCGGAGGCCGCCGCACACTCCCAGCGCAGCACATCCCCGCCGCGCTCCGTAGGTCTAGCCTGGATCATGCACGAGTGCAGTGGTGGGATGGGCCTCCGTGCCCGTCCGGTGCGACTTATGAATAGGACAGGCTAGGGGAGAAGGCTGCACCGGGAGGAACTGGATGCTTCGACGGCGCTTTGGCAAGACGAACCTGGACATGTCCGTGCTCAGCTTCGGGGCGATGCGAATCCCGCCCGTCGACGGCGAGACGCCCGAGGCGAACCGGCAGCGGGCGTTCGCGACGCTGCGGCGCGGGCTGGACGTGGGCATCAACCACGTGGAGACCGCCAGGGGCTACGGGCTCAGCCAGGCGCTGATCGGGCAGGCGCTGGCGGAGGGCGTCGTCCGACGCGACGAGTTCCTGCTGACGACCAAGATCGGGCCGACCGAGACCGCCGCCGAGTTCCGCGGCGCGCTGGACGACTCGATGCTGCGGATGGGCGTGACGTATGTCGACAACCTCGACATCCACGGGATCAACACGTTCGACCTGCTGGAGCTGTCGCTGCGTGGGGATGGCTGCCTGGCCGCCGCGCGGCGCGCCATCGACGAGGGCATCGTCGGGCACATCGGCTTCTCCACGCACGCGCCGCTGGAGGTCATCCTCGCCGCGATCGAGACGGACGAGTTCGAGTCCGTGAACCTGCACTACTACTACATCAACCAGCGCAACCGGCCCGCCGTCGAGTTGGCCGCACGCAAGGACATGGGCGTCTACATCATCTCGCCGACGGACAAGGGCGGCCAGCTCTTCAGCCCGCCCGAAGCGCTCGCACGTCTGTGCGCCCCATTCACGCCCATCGAGCTTAACCACCGGTGGCTGCTGGCCCAGCCCGAGGTGCACAGCCTGTCGCTGGGGGCGGCGCGGCCGGAGGAGTACGAGGCGCACCTCGCGGCGGCCGAGCGCGGCGGTCCGCTGACTGCCGACGAGGCCGCCGCCATCGCCAGGCTGGACGCGCGCATGGCCTCGCTGGGCGCGACGCTCTGCACGTTCTGCCACGAGTGCCTGCCGTGCCCGGAGGATGTGCAGATCCCCGAGATCCTGCGCCTGCGCAACCTCACGGTGGCCTACGAGATGAGCGACTTCGCCCGCTATCGCTACGGGATGATGGCGCACCGCGACCCGGAGACGGGACAGCGGGCCGGAGGGGCGGGCCACTGGTTCCCCGGCGCGCAGGGCACCTTCTGCACCAACTGCGGCGACTGCCTGCCGCGCTGCCCGGTGAACCTGCCGATCCCTGACCTGCTCCGCGAGACGCACGAGACGCTGGTCGGCCGGACAGGCAAGCGCCTCTGGAAGTAGCGGGGCGGCGGCGTCTTCGTCCACCGAAGCACACGGATGAACGACGATGGCTGTAGCGGGGTGGCTCGATCGGGCGGCGCGCCATCCGAGCCGCGACCGTGAGGGAGCGGCCTGCTGGAGTGGCGGTGGTCTTTCGCCTGGCGCTGCAGACCGGTCGCTCACGCTCCCGGCTCGGAACGGTCTGCGTGGCCAGGTCTTGCCCCTCGATCGGGCACGAGTGCAGTGGTGGGATGGGCCTCCGCGCCCGTCCGGAGCCACCCATCAGTAAGTCAGGCCAGGCCCTCTACCGCAGGTGCTGCTGCATCTGCTTCATGATGCGATCGACCTCGGCCTGCTCGTTGGGGCCGCCACGTTCCTGGACCTTCCGCAGTTGCTCCCAGTTGCGCTGGAGCCGCGCCGCCATGGCGTCTGCGCGACGGTTGGCGTCGGCCTCGATCTTGGACCTCTGGGCCGGAGTCGGTGGCTTGCCCTGGGTCCCCGGGGCGGGGGCCTGGCCCATCGGAGCCATCGCCGCCGGGTCGGGCAGCGCCGGCATGGCCCGGCTCGCGCGAAGCACCTCCTCCGCGTCGACCTGCATGCTGGGAGGCGCGGTCGCCTTGCGGATCGCCTCTGCTCGCTGCTCGGCGCGAACGGTGGCCCAGTACGCCCACACGCTGCCGAGGAGAACGAGGAGGACGACCAGCAGGACTGGCAGGGCGCCCTGGCTCTGGGGTGAACGCGAGGTGGTGCGCTGCGGCATGCCCGTAGCCCTGCCGCAGCCGGGACACACGGGCGAGCCCGGTGGCAGGGCCGAGCCGCACGACGTGCAGAACGCCATCTCTTGCGCTCCCTCTGCCGCCTGCGGGATGGGCGGCGCTCACGGTGGGGCACAGATGCATCCTGTTGCGATTGTACCACCGGTCCGGGGCCAGCGCCAGAGGTGCAGGGCTTGCCGGCCCGCTTGTCGAATGCCCCCTGTGCCGGACGCCTGAGCCGGCAACCGACCGAAAGGACCACCCATGCGCACCCCTGCCCTCGCATGCCTGGCGCTCTGCGCGCTAGCCGTCTCGCTCCCCGCCGCCTCCCAGGGCCGCAAGGCCGACTACGAGCGCGCGGCCAAGCTGCCCGAACTCACCCGCAACAAGGTCTTCAATGCGCGAGTTCAGCCGCACTGGTTCGACGGGAACAACCGCTTCTGGTACCGCAACGACCTGGCGGGCGGCGCGCGCGAGTTCGTGCTGGTGGATGCGGTGGCGGGCAAGCGCGCTCCAGCGTTCGACCACGCGAAGGTAGCCGCGGCGCTCGGCAAGCTGCTGGGCAAGCCGGTGAGCGCCGAGAAGCTGCCCATCGATGCGATCGACTACCCGGCGGGCGGCGCGAGCGTGATGCTCTTCGGGCAGGGCAAGGCGTGGGAGTGCAACCTGGCGACCTATGCGCTGACGGAGAAGGCCGGGGCGGCCCCCGCCCGCCAGTCGCTGCCCAAGGGCGGCTTCCCGCGGCCCTCCCTTCGCACGGGCGACGAGACGAGCCTCACGTTCGAGAACCAGACCAAGGGCGACGTGTCGCTCTTCTGGATCGACTCCGAGGGGCAGCGGAAACCGTACGGCGTCATCAAGGCGGGCGAGTCGCGGGAGATGCACACGTACTCCGGCCACATGTGGCTCGTGCAGGACGCGGCGGGCACGCTGCTCGGCGTCTTCGAGGCGACCGACGCGCCGGGCCTCGCTATCATCGACGGGACGCCGCCGGTTCGGCAGCCACGTGGACTGCGCCGCGAGGGCGTGCAGCGCCCCATGGGCCAGTCGCCGGACGGCAAGTGGCTCGCTTCCGTGCGCGACCGCAACGTGTGGGTGCGGAACACGGCGACGCAGCAGGACATCCAGCTCACCAAGGACGGGACCGAGGAGGACGGGTACGACAACGAGCTGTACTGGTCGCCGGACTCGAAGCACCTGGTCGTACCGAAGACGAAGGCGGGGCAGGAGCACAAGGTCTACCTCATCGAGTCCTCGCCGCGCGACCAGCTCCAGCCGAAGCTGCACACGCTCGACTACCAGAAGCCGGGCGACCGCATCGCGCTGACCTACCCGCACCTCTTCGACGTGGGCGCCGCGAAGGAGATCCCGGTCGCCGACACGCTCTTCCCGAACCCCTGGTCCGTCAGCGACGTGCGGTGGCAGCCCGACTCCAAGCGCTTCACGTTCCTCTACAACCAGCGCGGCCACCAGGTGCTGCGCATCGTGGCGGTGGACGCGGAGACGGGCAAGGCGAGCGCCCTCGTCGACGAGCAGAGCAAGACGTTCATCGACTACGCGGGCAAGTCGTTCACCGCCTACCTCGACGCGACGCGCGAGATCGTCTGGATGTCCGAGCGCGACGGCTGGTGCCACCTGTACCTGATCGACGCGGCGACCGGCCAGGTGAAGAGCCAGATCACCAAGGGCGAGTGGGTGGTGCGCGGCGTCGACCGCATCGACGAGCAGAGGCGGCAGATCTGGTTCCGCGCGGGCGGCATCGTGCCGGGGCAGGACCCGTACTACATCCACCACGCCCGCGTGAACTTCGACGGGACGGGCCTGACGCTGCTGACGGAGGGCGACGGCACGCACCAGATCGCCTACTCGCCGGACGCCCGCTTCCTCATCGACACCTACTCGCGCGTGGACATGCCGCCGGTGAACGAGCTGCGCCGCGTCGAGGACGGCAAGCTGGTCTGCGCGCTGGAGAAGGCCGACGCGAAGGCGCTGCTGGCCACGGGCTGGAGGATGCCGGAGCGCTTCGTGGCGAAGGGCCGCGACGGTCAGACGGACATCTATGGCATCATCGTGCGGCCGACCAACTTCCGGCCGGGTAGCCGCTACCCGGTGATCGAGAACATCTACGCCGGGCCGCAGGGCTCGTTCACGCCAAAGGCCTGGTCGGCGAACTACGGCGAGATGCAGGAGCTGGCGGAACTGGGCTTCATCGTGGTGCAGCTCGACGGCATGGGCACCTCGAACCGCTCGAAGGCCTTCCACGACGTGTGTTGGAAGAACCTGGCCGACGCGGGCTTCCCGGATCGTATCCTCTGGCTGCAGGCCGCCGCGAAGACCCGCCCGTGGATGGACCTGACGCGCGTGGGCATCTACGGCGGCTCGGCGGGCGGGCAGAACGCGCTGGGCGGCCTGCTCTTCCATCCCGAGTTCTACAAGGCGGGCTGCGCGGACTGCGGCTGCCACGACAACCGGATGGACAAGATCTGGTGGAACGAGCTGTGGATGGGCTGGCCCATCGGCCCGCACTACGCCGAGCAGTCGAACGTGACGAACGCGGCGAAGCTGCAGGGCAAGCTGCTGCTGCTCGTGGGCGAGATGGACAGCAACGTCGACCCGGCCTCCACGATGCAGGTGGTGAACGCGCTCATCAAGGCGGACAAGGACTTCGAGATGCTCTACGTCCCCGGCTCCGGCCACGGCGCCGCCGGCATCCCGACCATCCGCCGCCGCATGAACGACTTCTTCGTGCGCAGCCTGCTGGGCGTGGCGCCTCGGGGGAAGTAGGGGGGCGCCGTGATCAGGAGTGAGCGCCGGCGACGTATCACCGAGGCGCAGGTCCGCCGGTTCGAGCAGGCGTTGGCGGACCTGCGTGCCGCGCCTCCGAACCCGGGCATCGCCCCGCGGCTTCGTCAGGCGGAGATGGACGGGCTCCATGGGCAGCTCGACGATCTGCGGCAGGAACTCGCGCAGTACGACGCGCTGCGCCGCGGCGAGCGTTCGAGCCAACCGGTTGCCACGCTTGACGAGCTGCCGTCGGCCCTCATACGGGCGCGGATCGCCGCCGGACTGACGCAGCGCGATCTGGCTGAGAGCCTGGGACTGAAGGAACAGCAGATCCAGCGCTACGAGGCGACCGACTACGCGAGCGCGAGTCTCGCTCGTGTCCAGCTCATCGCGCGTCGGCTCGGCGTCACGATGCAGGCCGCCGTGCAAGAGGCCGCGAGCGCGTAGCCGGCTGTTCGCCGGGCGCGGCGGCTCAGCCTATCTCTTCCCTCCCCACCCGCAGCAGCCTGCCGATGACCACCGCCAGCTCCTCGCGCGTGGCTGGGGCGGCGCCTCGGAAGGTGCGGTCCGGGTAGCCGCTCATTACGCCGGAGCCCACGGCCACCAACTCCGCCCCGAACCACCACTCGCTGCCGGCCACGTCGCGGAAGTTGGCGCGGGCCAGGTCTGGGCGCGGGCGGTTTTGCAGGCGCTCGAACAGGCGGTAGGCGAGGGTGGCGAGTTCGCCTCGGGTGAGGGCGCGCTTGCCGCGGAAGTAGCCGTCTGGGTAGGCCTGGACCAGTTCAGCGGCTCGCGGCTTGTCCCAGAGGTAGGAGTAGGTGCGTTCGTACGGAATGTCCTTGAACAGGTCGGGGACGGGTGGGTGAACGGTCGCGGCTGGCGACAGCACCGAGACCAGGATGTCGGGCGTTGTCCGCGGTGAGGGTTGCCGGAAGCCCACGTCAAATAGCCGGCCCAGCGCCAAGGCCATCTCATACCGCGTGGGGCTCCGCTTTCCGTCGAGGCGCCCGTCGGGCAGGCCCCAGATCACCCCCGCCACCCGTGCACGCTCGTAGTCGGGTCGGGCCCAGGGCGCGACGTCGGGGGCGGGTTCCGGCGGGGGCTGGGCGATGCTGCAGGCGGCCTGCGCGAGCAGCAGGGCGATGGCGAATGCGGGGTGGAGATGAAGCCTCATGGCAATCCTCCCGATGCGCTGTCTGGCACCGTTCACTCACAGAGACGCATCGTCGGAGTAGGCGTTCGGCGGGGATGCGGGCGGATTCCTGCACGGACGTGCGGCCAATCGGTCCGAGTTCGGCAGGAAGATCCTACGCTGGGAACCAGCGCTGCAGGGTCGCGCGAAGGAGCACGAATGAGGGGTCGGTGCACCGCTCAAGAGAGACGCGCTGGGCCAGTTCCTCATAGATGGAGGCTGACCGTGGGCGGCGCTGTCGGCGCAGTACGGCCTCAAGGAGTTCCTTCGGCGCGTTGGGCTTCGGCTCGTTGGAGGGCCACCAGGAGTTCTCGTCAGCGATCTGGCGGATCGTGTGAAGATCGCACCGTAGCACACCTGGCACCGCCCGAGACGATCCCCAGACCCAGACCTCCAGTTCGGGAACGACTACGACGACCTCACAGGCTTCTGGTGCCCACCCGGTGCACGCGAGGCGGTGCAGCAGGTCATCGCGCATCGGCCCTGGATCGGTCGGTGACCCCTCCCACTGGTGATCCAGGACAACCAGCGCATGTTCGGCCCGTGACCGATATGCCCTCAGGAATGCATCGGCCTCCTTCCACACACCAGGGTCCTTCCTGGGATGCCGGAACACCTCGAACGCGACAGGGCGTATCCTCAAGGCCGTCGCCCGGTGTTGGAGCAGTGCCCTGATCGTGGCCTCCTGCTGGCTGTCGGCTGTCAACGCAGCGAGATCGAGCATCAGCCCAGTACCCCCGACGCGTAGAGCGTCTCGATGTCGACTTCGCCTTGCCACTCCCGGAGAGCAGGATGCTTGTCGCCTCGGACGACGGCGACAGCTCCTGACGGGTTCCTAGCAAAGCACAGCAGGTCGCTGGGCGTGGCGAGCCCGAGCAGTAGCGGCGAGTGACTGGCAACCAGAACCTGACCGTCGTAGACCGACGACAGGCTCTGATAGACTCCCTCGAGTGCCTTGGGGTGGATCCCGTTCTCCGGTTCCTCCACCAAGTAGACTGACGGGGACTCAGCCGTGTATGGGATCAGCGTCAGCGCGAGTATCCGCAACGTTCCGTCGGAGATCAGCCACGCTGGCACAGGTTCGCCGCCAGCGTCATAGTGCAGGGCGAGGTACAGATGCCTGTCATGCAATTGCTCGCGGACCTCGACGTTTCGCAAACCAGGCAGGATGTTACGTAGGTGCTTGAGCCAGTCGTCGCGGTGCGGCTGGCGGAGGTCCTGGACAACAAGGGGAAGGTTCGCACCGTTGACGCTGAACCGTCTCTGGGAGGAGGGACTGACGGGGCGTCGCATTGCGGCGCTGTTGAGGGCGATGGCCCTGACACCGTCCAGTAGCAGGTTCCGCACCCAGATGGATGCGGGAAATCGATCATGGTCCTCGGGAAGGCTCGCCAGTGCAGCCTTTCGCGCCTGCGTCCTGAACATGATGTTCCAGTCCGTCGTTTCGGCTTTGAAGTAGTCGTTGCCGGACCGTGCCACCTTGTTCACAACCTTGCGCCAGCCGGGTCTACTATGACCAGCGGCAATGAGCGAGCCAAGCGCGTCAGGTTCGGCCGGGAACAGCGACTGCTGAAATGGAGGTGCGGTCCGCGTCGGACGAGAAGGTCTCTGCGAGTCGAAGAGCCAGAGGGTCTCAGCCCCGATCTCCATCTCGCCGCTGGGAGCGCGACCGAAACGCACTTCATAACGTGCATCTGTGTACTGCGGATTTCCATTGTGGCGCTCTTCCACAACGCTCTTCGGTAGCCGCACCTCGACGGCAAGCTCGAAGCAGTCTGCGCTCTGATTGAAGATCAGCTCATCGAGACTCCTTGCGCGGCCGTGGTTGCCTTCCTCCCCAAACAGGAGGGCACTATCCACTCCGTTGCGAACGAAGTCGCCCAAGAGGGCAACTACGTCCAAGAACGTCGACTTGCCCGACGCGTTGGGGCCAACCAGAACCTGGAAAGGCGCTATGCCCTGCGTGATGTAGCGCAGTCCCTTGTAGTTGAGCGCTTCTATCCGCGTGATCACAGTGCGTCACCGCCTCTCATAGGCATCCGAGCCCCTCTCGCGACGATCAGAGAGGGGCTCGCGTCCGTCACTGGCGGTTGGTTCGCCGCCTACTTCACCGCCACCTTCTGCGCCGAGCGAATCACCACCGGGCCGATGAGGCCGGACTCGATCAGCGGGTCGGTCGGCTTGTAGAACTGCCACGTGGCGAAGCCGACGCGGCCGGTCTGCGGGCGGGGCTCGCCCTTCAGCAGCCACTCCGGCCACTTGGCGATGTTGCCGCCGCCGTGGTACTCCGCGTCCGCGGGCAGGGCCGAGTCGCCGATGAGGCGGTTGACCCAGAGGTTGGTCACCTTCACGGTCAGCGAGTTCGTGCCGGCCCTGGCGATGCCGGTCACGTCCACCGCGAAGGGCGCCTTCCAGAGGATGCCCAGCGGCTTCCCGTTGAGCGCGACCTCGGCGATGTTCTTCACGCGGCCCAAGTCGAGGACCACCGCGCGGCCCGGAAGCAGCATCGAGGCGGGCACGTCGAGGGTCGTCGTGTAGGTGGCGGTGCCGGAGAAGTGCTGCACGCCGGGATCGCTGTGCTCGGGCCAGGAGATGAGCTGCGGCAGGTCGACTTGCGCCGGGGCGCCCAGGCCGGCCGGGAACGCGAGCTTCCACGGGCCCATCGCGGTGACGATCGCGGCGTTCTGCTTCACTTCGAGCTTGATCGGCTTGCCGTCAGCCCCGGCCGCCGTGTAGGTGCCGGCGAGCCACGGGATCAGCTCCAAGCCCTTGGCGCCCTTCACCAGGTCGAAGACCGCGGGAGCGGCCATCGTGCTGCCCTGGACCAGCGCCATCGTCTCGTTCTCGGTTACCGTCTGCGACATCGGCTTGCCGTTGACCGTGTACTCGACGCGCAGGCGCTTCACGATCATGTTGGCGGGGTCGCCGAACACGGCATTGGTCGCGGGGATCTCATACGTACCCTCGGCGACCATGCGGGCGACTGTCGCGGTGACGTCGGCGCCCTTGGAGCCGTCGTTGGCCTCGTATCGGGCCAGCTTGATCTCGACCTTCGGCCCGGCCTGCGGCACGCCGTCGACCTCCGCCGTGCGGGCGAACGAGGCCAGGTGGGCAGACGGAGCAGCGCTCTTGCGGAAGACCACGAACACGGAGCCGGCCGGGTCGAAGCGCAGGTTCACGGTCGTGCGGCCGTCCTCGGTGCGGTAGACCGGGGCGGACTCGATGACGCCGGTGTCGGAGTGCCAGAGCTCGGGCACGCCCGCGGCGCGGAACGTGGCGTCGGCGGTAACGGTGCGGTACTGCTGGTTGGAGACGAAGTAGACCTCGGCGCCGTCGATGCTGCGGTGGATGTAGACGAGCTTGGCGCTGGTCTCGGCGGCGGGCTCGAAGTCGGGCTGGACGCCGAGCTGCTGCAGCACGTCCTCGACCGGGAGGCCGAAGTACACCTTGCCCTCACCGTATGCGTGCGACGTGACGGTCTTGCCGTCGATGTCGCCCCAGATCTCGCCGGCCAGCTTGCGCACGGCCGCGTCGCTCGCCGGGTAGCCCGACAGGCTGGGCGTCATGTCCGGCTTGGGGCCGATGACCACCGCGCCGGCCTTGACGAGCTGACCGATCTTGGTGAGCGTCGGGAGGGTCATGAAGCGGTTCTCGGGCAAAACGAGCGCGCGGTAGCTCATGCCGTCCGGCAGGACGATGCGGCCGTCCTTCACGGACATGCGCTGGAGGATGATCTGGCGGTCGCACCCGTCGTAGTCGTAGCCCGCGGGGATGGCCGGGTTGATGCCGCCGCGGCCGGGCAGGTCGTTCGGGCCCTCGTCGCCCACGAACACGCAGAGGTCGGCGACGAACTTGCCGCTCTGCAGCAGATACTGGCTGCGGGCGACGTAGCGATTGAACGCGATGAACTGCTCCCACCACGTGTTGGTGCGGTCGAAGTTGGTGCCCCAGGGGCCCATGGTCATGCCGGGCTTCAGGTTCACCCACGGCTGCATCGCATAGCGGTGGTAGATGTAGCGGTTGATGCCGAGCGTCCACGAGAGGTCGCCGAGCGCCTTGATCGAGTAGGGATCGTACGCCCACTTGGCGTGGTTGTCGTCCGCGGTGAACGACTCGGCGCCGGTGTACTTCCGGCCGTACGTGTGCGACGAAGAGGCGGCGAGCTTGGCGGTCTCGAGCGTCCATCCGCCTATCCAGAACTCGCCCATCGGGATGTCGGTGACGCCGCCGGCGCGCAGGTTGTCGAACGTCCCGTTGCCGTAGGGTTCCGTGGACGCGAGCAGGCCGTTCTTGTGGCACAGCTCGGTGAAGTACGCGTAGTAGTTCTCACACCACATGTCCGCGATGACGCGGCGGTAGTCCCAGAGGAAGCGCTCGCTCTCCTCGACGGTGCCCACGACGCGGCCCGCGATGACCGGGAGGTACGGCATCATGTCGTAGCCGCAGCGGCGCTTGAACTCGTCCTGGAAGCCCGGGGTCCAGTTCTGGAAGCCGGTTTCGTAGCTGTCGACGAGGGCGTTGTTCAGGACCTTGCCCTTCAGCGGGCCGGAGAGGTCCATCACGGTCTTCATCATGCCGCCGAAGAAGGCGTCGAGCGCCGCCTTGCTCAGCTTGTCGCACTCGAGGCCGCGGCCGGCGGCGGGCGCCGGGGCGCACTGGGCGCCGGTCAGCGTGTAGCCGAAGCGGATGACAGTCCAGTCACCGGCGGGCGCGTCCCACGTGAGCTTGCCGTCGGTGGACATGCGCGCGGTGATGTTGAACACGCCGTCCTTCGGCGTCGCCATGCCGGCGGGCGTGGGCGCGATCTCCGGCGCGATGCGGCCGCGGTCTAGGCCGATCTTGGGGCCGAGGTTGCCGATGCGCAGCTTCTGATCGCCGGTCTCGTTGGCGGGGGTGCGCACGGCGAAGACCGCGATGTCGCGGTAGTAGCCGCGCACCGATTCGGGCTGCGGGAGCGCCTGCGAGATGGCGCCTGGGCCGTGGACCGCGGTCTCGGTCCACACGGTGCGCTTCATCGCGTTGTCCGGGGTCACCCATGGTCCGCCGCTGCTGGACCAGCCCGCGCCGTTGTGCACGCAGACCTCGATGCCGAGGCGCCCGGCCTCCTTGACGGCATGGGCGATGAGGCCCTTCCACTTCTCGCCCATGAACGGGGCGTCGCCGTCGGGGATGCCGTTGTCCACGTTGAAGATCTGGACTCCGCCGATGCCGGCGCGCTTCATGGCTTCCAGGTCGGCGGTGATGCCTTCCTTGCTGCCGTTGCCGTTGATCCAGTGCCACCAGGTATGGGGCCTGGCGCTTGCCGGCGGGTTCTGGAACCCGGCCTTGAGCTTGTCCTGCGCGCCGCTGCTGCTTGGCAGCAGGAGCAGCGCGAGGAGGGGTGCGGCAAGAGCCGCGCGTCTGAGGTGCATAGGGAGCGATCCTTGGTGTGTGGTGCGCCGGCTCATGGCCGCGCGCGGCAACTCGGCTAGGGTGCGTCGGTTCGTAGTAGTCGACTCAGTGGCTTGATGGTACCAGGCCAGCGCACCGGGAGTACAAGACCCCCGGCAGCATGGCGTTCCGCCAACCGTCCTCCGGACGCCACGTCAGGCTGTGCGTTGCGCTGGGCGCTGCGATCGGCGTCCGGGTGATGAATCACCCGTCTGGCGGGCCTTCGGCCAAGCGTCCTCCGGACGCCACGACGGGCTGTGCGTTGCGTTGGGCGCATGCGATCAGCGTCCGGGTGATGAATCACCCGTCTGGCGGGCCTGCGGCCAAACGTCCTCCGGACGCCACGACGGGCTGTGCGTTGCGTTGGGCGCTGCGATCGGCGTCCGGGTGATGAATCACCCGTCTGGCGGGCCTGCGGCCAAACGTCCTCCGGAC
>CAZFLM010000009.1:107264-126215 GCA_964519955.1 uncultured Chthonomonadaceae bacterium
CGTCCTCCGGACGCCACGACAGGCTGTGCGTCGCGTTGGGCGCTGCGATCGGCGTCCGGGTGATGAGTCACCCGTCTGGCGGGCCTCCGGCCGAGCGTCCTCCGGACGCCAGGTCGGGCCGTGCGTTGCGTTGGGCGCATGCGATCAGCGTCCGGGTGATGAATCACCCGTCTGGCGGGCCTGCGGCCAAACGTCCTCCGGACGCCACGACAGGCTGTGCGTCGCGTTGGGCGCTGCGATCGGCGTCCGGGTGATGAGTCACCCGTCTGGCGGGCCTCCGGCCGAGCGTCCTCCGGACGCCAGGTCGGGCCGTGCGTCGCCGTTCTACTGACTTCTAGCTACTGGCTTCTGACTTCCGCCTTCTCGCTACTCGCTACTCGCTCCTCGCTACTCGCTACTCGCTACTGCTCACGACTTCGAGTGCCCCGCCTCGTGGCAGCGGCTGCAGAGCTTCTTCTTCTCGTCCAGCAGCAGCTTCGGGCGCGGGGCGCCGTGCGGGTCGTGGCACATGGCGCAGCGGGCGAGCGGCGTTGGCGTGTGGCTGTGCTTGTTCTGGACCGTAGCCTCGTCGTGGCAGCGGCTGCAGGTGTCGGGCATCGTCGCCGCGCCCAGAGCCTTGCCCTTCGTGTCGTGGCACCCGGCGCAGTCCGATGCCGCCCCGGCCGGCGTGCTGTGAGCGTAGCGGTCGGTCCAGCCGGACGGCGCCTTGCCCTTCACCGCGCGGAACTGCACCTTGCGGCCGGCCACCACGGCCGTGTGAGTGCCGGCCGCGAGCTTCGGCGTGGCGATCCAGAGCACTGTCTCGGCGCGGTCGGCGACGGCATCGGCGGTCGCGGTGAGGACGCCGGGTGTCATCCAGGCGTCGGCAAAGGGCAGGCGCTGCAGGGCGAGCGGCTTGCCGTCCAGCGTCGCCGCCAGCTTCGCCATCGCCTTCGGGGCCGCGACGATCAGGCGCACCGGCCCGGCCTGGGCGACGGTGCGATTGGCCGGGTACAGCACGCGGACCGTCTTGAGCGGGTCCGGCGGCGTCGGCTGCTGCGCTCCCGCGAGGGCCAGCGCGCCAGGCAGCAGCGAGAGAGGCATCAGCAGCATGGCGGCGCGGCGCGCGAGCGGTCTCCGGGACAGGCGCATCGTCACGCGATCTTCCCGTACTTGCGCAGCAGCGCCACGTTCTGGCCGATCTCGTCCTTGTACTTGGGCCACATGCCCACGATCACTGCGTCCGTCTTCTTGATGCCCTTCAGTGCGTACTGGAACGCGGCCTCGACGTCGTAGTCGGTTTCGCAGAGCCGGCCGGCGGCCAGGATCTTGAACGCGAGGCAGGGCTTCTTCACCTGGCGGATGACGTTGAGCATCGCGTCGCGATCGCCGTCGAGGAACGGCTCGCCGAGTGGGGCGGAGCCGAGCTTCGCGCGGATCTGCTCATGCGGGCGCGTGACGTAGTAGAGGCAGCACTGGTAGAGGTCCGCCTCCCAGCCGTGGTCTTCGGCGTACTTGATGCAGTCCGGGTTGTGCGCCGAGATGCCCGCGGGGATGCCCAACACGTCGTGCACCTTCTTGACGAAGTCGTGCACCTGCTCCTGCTTGCCCTGCGCAAACAGCGAATCGGTCACACCGCCGTGGTGAACGTGCCAGATCGGCTTGTACTCGAGCAGGTCCTTGGTGACGTTGCTATCGCCCAGGAAGTAGGGGCGGATCTTGGAGCCCTTGGCCCAGAGCTGCTTCAGAGCGTTGCGCGGCTTCTCGTCCCAGTAGGTGAGCCAGATGTTCAGGCCCTGCTTCTCGCAATCCTGGAGGTACCCGACCGTTCGCTCCAGCGTGAAGTAGTCGGTCATGGCCAGGGTCATGTTCCGGCACATGTGGCTCCACCCGCCGATCTGGTTGCACCCAACGATCATGCGCGGGATGGTGACCCCGGCGATCGTCACGGTGGGCAGGGCGGGCGCCGCCTGGACCGGCGCGGCCGCGGCGGAGGCCGTGGTGGCCGTCACCATTCCCTGCGCGGCGGCCAGGGCAGCGCTCCCGGCGACGGCGCTGCGGATGAACTCGCGGCGGCTGCTGGAGCCTCCGCTCGGCTCGGGGTCGCGGCTCTCGTGCGATGACATGGCATGCTCTCCTGCGGGAAGGCGCTGATTGTCCCGATCTATTCGTAACCCCGGAGGAGGATGCGCCAGCCGGCGTCCCCAGCTCCGTCACCACGCATTGTCCGGGGTACGGCCATTGTAGGGCAAAGCGGCGCGCTCGTCAACGCGTGCGCTTGCGCGAGGCTGAGCGTATCGCTACAATGGAGCCGCGCCGCGTCCAGCAAGGTCCCGCCGTGTTTGCTGCCCCATCACGTCCGACATGGAGGTATCGATGACCGCCAAGCCGTGCCGCCGCGCCCTGTCGTCTGTCGCCGCCGGACTCGTCCTCGTCGGCGCGCTGTGCGCGTCTGCGCCCGCACAGGTCAAGCTGCCGCGCGTGCGCCCGATCCGCTCCGGGCTCGCGATGCAGCCGCTGCCCGTGCGGGCCAAGACCCCCAGGTCGCCGATCGTCCTCAACAAGGCCGTCCGGTTCCCCGGGGTGCTGCCGATACAGCGGGGCGAAGCAACCCGAACCACGCTGCAGGGCTACATCGGAAGCGGCGACGTCATGTCTCGCTTCACGACGCTCAACATGACGTTCTCGACTGACCCGATGCTGAAGATGGAGGCGGTCTCGGAGGAGCCAACCGTCGCGTGGCTGGCGTGGCAGGTGTCGTCCATGCCGTACCCGCCGCGGACCACCGAGTGGGAGCATCCGGCCGGGCTCATCGACTGCCGCGTGGAGTCGGGCGGCACGAAGACCTCGAACGTCAACCGCTTCAAGATCGACCTCGGCTCCCTGGCGCGCGTCCTGCACCGCGACGAGGCGCCTGCCGACGCTACCTGGCAGACGCTGATCTCGCTAGGCTCGGGCAAGAGCGGCGAGCCCCGCCCGTACCGCGGCCTGATGGCGAGACCCCCCAAGAAGGTGCCGTCGAAGGTGCCGGACGCCGGCTGGTACTACATCCGCGTGGTGCCGCTGAAGGCGGACGGGCAGTTGGCAGGCGCGCCATCGAACGTCGTCACGATCCACTCGCAGCCGCCGCCCAGCTCCGTGCAGTTCGTCTCACCGGACCAGTCCGAGCTGGACCAGACGGTGCGGCCGGATGTGGCGGTCGAGGCCTGGTCGCCCGTGCAGTTCGAGGCCTTCGACGCCGCGTTCCATGTCGTGATGGTGCGCGACATGCTGGACCCCTTGACCAACAAGGTGCTCATCGCCAAGGGCACGCACGTCGACATGCAGCCGCGCTCGAAGGATCAGGGCTTCTGGGACTGGCTCTGCGACGCGATCGAGGGCTTCTTCAACTTCGTCGAGCAGGCGGCCAACTGGGTGTCGAACGCCTACGCGAGCATCAAGACCGCCGCCATCGACCTCGGGTGCTCGGTCCTGGGCGAGTGGGCGCGCGAGGGGCTCACGTTCGCGCTCGACACGGGCCTCGCCGCGATAGGGCTGCCGCCCTCGCTGCCCAGCTTCGACGACCTGAAGGGCATGGGCAAGGACTACCTGGTTGACCTCGCCGGGGAGCAGATCGGGGTGCCGGGCGTCGCGGAGGCCGCGGGGAAGGCGGTCGACGAGATGTGCAAGCAGACGAGCGCGGCCCGCAACGGGGCCGGCGATACGAGCGTCTGGTTCGTGCCCGATCCCGGCTTCCTCTACCGCCCGGCGTGTCTCTACGTAACGCTGCGCAATGGCACGGGCAAGACGACGCACCCGCTCTGGCTGCGGGTACGTACCGAGGGCATGGTGACCAGCAAGGTCTGGGTAACCGAGCCGTTCAAGGACAAGCGAATCCCGATCCCCGCGCTGCCGCCCGGCAAGACGCTGCGCGTGCCCATCTACCTGGACACCCAGCTCGAGGATCCGCGTCTCTACAACGCGTATACCGCCGAGGTGACGTCGCTGTGGTGGCAGAACTACAACGGGACCGACAACATGCGGCTCTCGGTGGCAACATACTTCCGGCCCACGAAGACAGTCAAGCAGCAGCCCACCGGCAGCGTGTACAAGGAGCACTTCGCGCGACGTATAACCGGTAGCAAGTCCTATCAGTGGAGCCAATGAGGTAGGTCGATGGTGGGGCGGCGGCGCGCCTGGCAGCTCGCGTGGTCGGTCGCCGTGCTCGCCGTCACGGCGGGCACGGCATGGTTCATCGTCGCCGTCTCGCTGCCGGTGCGCCGCAACACGGCCCTCGCTCTCGCCGCGCGCAAGGGCGATCTGCGCGAGGTGCGCCGGCTGCTCGATGCCGGCGCGGACCCGAATGCCCTGGTCGAGTGCGGCGAGGAGGAGGAGGGCATTCGCCGCACGTGGGAGCGCGTGCGGTACGGCTACCGGCGCGACGCCAAGCCCGCCCTGCTCTGGGCGATGGAGGAGGACTCTGCGCCAACGCCGGCGCCGAATGCATCGCCGGGGCACCCCGTCAATGAGCAGGTTGTCCGGATCTTGCTGGAACATGGCGCCGATCCGAGGCGGGGGGACGGCTACTCGACGCCGCTGGGCTCCGCGGCACAGTGCGGCAGCCCGGCAGTGGTGAGGATGCTCGTCGCGGCTGGGGCGCCAGTCGACATGCGCTGCGGCAGCCGGTTGACCGCCCTGGCCTGGTCTGGCACGCCGGACGTGGCCGAGACGCTCATCTCACTTGGTGCGGATGTCAACCGGGACGCCGGTGAAGGGCCTCCACTCCTGAAGGCCATCACGAGCAACAACGACGCGGTCGCCCACGTGCTGCTGCGGCACGGTGCAAGCGCGCGTGCCAGGGAACTACTCCCCGAAGCTGCCCTGATCGGCCGCGCAGACCTGGTTCGAGAGCTGCTGGCGCGCGGCGCGGACCCGCTCCACCCGGCGGGCGAGGGCGAGCGGGCGCTCGTGAGCGCGGCCGATGTCGGGAGCCTCGAGGTGACAGTCATGCTGCTGCGGCGCGGAGTGGATCCGAACACGCCGACCCAGCGAACGACCGCACTGACCCGGGCGGCCGCCATGGAGCGCGCCGACGTGGCGGAGGCGCTCTTGCGTCGTGGCGCCGACCCAAACCGCCGAGGTGCTAACGGAGACAGCCCGCTGTCGGCGCAGATGTCACGCAGCCCGAAGATGATCGCGCTGCTCCGTCGGGCGGGGGCGAAGTGACGGGATCGCTGGCTCTGCAGAACGAAGGGAGCGAGGGCCATGATGCGGCGACACGGGTGCTTGATCGGTGGGCTTGCGTCCGTCCTGCTCGCGGGCGGGCTTGTCGGCTGGTGGGTGTTGGCGGTGGCCCGGCCCGAGCGGCTGAACGACCGGCTGGCGGCGGCGATCCGGCGGCGCGATGCCACGGCGGTCGACGCGCTGCTGAAGCAGGGGGCAAGCGCGCGTGCCTGGCGGCAGGGCGACCCGTCGGAAGGGGATTGGGACCGGTACCGGCCGATGCTGCTGCTGGCACTGGCCGACACTCGCCAGCAGCAGTGGCCGTATGGGTACGTATCGACCCCGCCGGCGGCCGGGGTCGGCTCCGACGCCAAGCCGCATATCGACCTGCGGGTCGTCAAGCTACTGCTCGACCATGGAGCGGACCCCAACCGGGGCTACGACGACTGGCTGCCGCTGAGCGCCGCCGCGGCTGCGGATGACATCGAAGCGGTTCGCGAACTGGTGCGGCGCGGGGCGCACGTCGACGGCCATCCCGCCAAGGGAGATACGGCGCTGTGCGTCGCTACCTCGAAGCAGATGGCCGCTGAGCTGCTCCGGCTGGGGGCGAACGCGAACGCCCGTGGCTCCGAGGAACGGACGCCTCTGCGCCGGGCGGTTGAGCGTGGCGATGCGCCGATGGTCGGTTTCCTCGCGTCTCGCGGCGCCCGAGTGCGCGGCGATGGGCTGCTGATCGTGGCGACCGACACCGGGAACGAGCAGGTTGTGAAGGCCCTGCTCGCCGCGGGCTGCGATCCGAACGAGCCCGACGCGTTTGGCGAGCGCCCGCTTGGCCATGCGAGGTCCGCCGGTCGCAAGCAGATCGCCGGCATACTGGCGGCGGCCGGGGCCAGGTAGGCTGTCGATCTGTAGACGAGGAAGGACAACGCAGTGGCGATCGTTGGTGTGTGGACCGCCCGGGTTCCCGGGTCGACGGGCAGGTTCGCTCTGGCCCTTCTGCTATGTGCGTCCAATGTGCAGACCCATCTGGCGTGGGCATCCCCCGGCCCCGAGAACGTGCTGCTTGTGGTGAACGACGACAGCAAGGACTCGGTCATCGTTGCCACCACCTACGCGGAGCTGCGGCACATCCCGCCAGGCAACGTGCTGCGCCTGAAGGGCGTCGCGACGAGCGGCAAGATCATGCTTGAGGAGTTCAAGGGCAAGATCCTCCAGCCGGTCATCGAGGCGATTGCCCAGCGCGGGCTGCGGGAGCAGATCGACTGCGTGATCTACTCGGCGGGGTTCCCCTACGCGGTCGACATCTCGGCCGACATGGCGGGCAAGAAGTTCCCGACGGTCATCACCCAGCCGGCGTCGCTCACGGGGCTCACCTACCTGTCCGACATGGTGATGAAGACCGACATGAGCTACCTGACCCTCGACTCGAACTGGTACGCGTCGCACGGACGGCCGGGGCCGAGATCGACCGACAGCGCCTGGACCGCGGACGACCGCCGCAAGCGCGCCCAGTTCGAGGAGCTGCTGCAGAAGTACCAGGCGGAGAAGCAGACCGCGGACCAGGAGAAACGCGCGCTGTCCGCCGAGGCGCAGGGCTGGCTGGCGCAGGCGGCGGCGAACGGGCGCTTCCTGGCGACGCGGCACCGTGCCAGCCCGGACGTGCTCTACGACCTGGCCTGCACGTTCGCGCTCCAGGCTCAGCCCGAGGAGGCCATGTCGACCCTCAATTCGGCGTTCGTGGCCGGCTGGCGCAATGCCGCGCTCACGGCGCAGGACCCTGACCTCGCATCGCTGCGCCCGCGCGCCGACTTCCAGGCGCTCCTGAAGCGCATCGAGGACGCGCGCGTCGATCCAGGGGTCGTGCGCCCGTTCCGCGCCAGGACGGAGTGGGGCCCGAGCGGCGCGCCCGCTGCAGGCGGCCAGGGCCGACGTTACCTGATGGCCGCGATGCTGGCCTACATCGGCGGGCCGGCCAACACGCTGGACGAGGCGCTCGCGAGCCTGCGGGCAAGCGCCGGCGCCGACGGCGCGCGGCCCGCGGGGACCATCTACTACATGGCTTCGACGGACAACGCGCGCACCGGCCCGAGGCGCTGGGGGTTCAAGCCGGCCGCTGAGGCGCTGGCGAAGCTGGGCGTCAAGGCGGAGGTGCTGGAGGGTGTTCTGCCGCCGAAGAAGCCGGATGTGGCAGGAGCCATGATCGGCATCTCGAACTTCAACTGGAAGTCGAGTGGCAGCACCATTCTGCCGGGCGCCTTCTGCGACCACCTGACCAGCGCGGCGGGCGTCATGATCGGTGGTGGGCAGACGCTGCTGAGCGAGTACCTGAAGTATGGGGCGGCGGGATCGTGCGGCACGGTGTGGGAACCGTACAACACGCAGGCCAAGTTCCCCACCGCGTTCGTGCATGTGTACTACGCGAGCGGGTGCACGCTGGCCGAGGCGTTCTACCAGTCGGTGACGGCCCCGTACCAGCAGCTCCTTGTCGGCGACCCGCTCTGCCGCCCGTGGGCGAAGATCCCCACGGTGCGCGTGGCGGGGCTGAAGGAGGGCGAGGCGGTTCGGGCGGCGCGCAAGCTGAGCGCTGCCGTCACGGGCGCGCTGCCGGTTACGCGCTGCGAGCTGTACGTGGACGGCAAGCTGCGGCAGTCGGCCAAACCGGGCGAGAAGCTGGTGCTCGATCCGAAGGGGCTGGCGGCGGGCGCGCACGAGGCGCGGGTGGTTGCGGTGGCAGGTCCGCTGGAGACGACGGGGCGCGCGATCGTGGGGTTCCGCGTGGGGAAGTAGGCGGGGCAGTCAGTTGTCGGCGCGATCTTGCTGAAGGAGTGCCGCCGCGTCTCGCGCGCCGTGGATGATGCGAGAGACCCTGGCAACCCGCTCCTCGGCAATGTAGCGGTAGTAGATGACGTAGTTGCCTACGACCAGGATCCGGGTACCGATGCCCATGTCGTCGCGAGGGCTGCCCGACAACGGATGCCGCTCAAGGGACTCCATGCTGCTAGCCAAGCGCAGCAGCAGACGCTCAGCGGCCTGGGCGTTGTGCCGCGAGATATCCCGGCCGATGTCCTCGATGTCTCGGTGGGCCCGGGCCGAGAGGCGGACGCGTGCACTCACTTCTCGCGCTCGTCGTGGATCGCCTGCGTGACCGATCGTACCAGATCCTCGGGCGTGGTGAACTCGTAGTACTCGCCGCGTTCGATCTGCGCGAATCCCTCCTCGATGTCACGGCGGAGGTCGTCCAGTCGCGCTTGAGGGTCGTTGTCGCGCCGCTCCAGGAGGCGGAGGGCTTCGCGGACGACCTCGTTGGCGGAGGGGTACATGCCGGTGGCGACCTTGTCGGCAATGAGCTTCTCGAGTTCCGGGGTGAGGGATACGTTCATCGGTCCGTCCTTGTGCGTGATCTGTGCGAATCGTACCACGGATGGCGAGCCTTGGCAATCTCTGTTATCGGACTGCGACAGCGGGCGGTGCGGGTGGGCGTGGCAGGCGTTGTGGCGCTTGCCGCGTGGCTGGGCGTGCGCGCCCACTTCGGCCCGGTCTGGGCGACGCAGGACCTGATCCGCGCGGTCCGCCGCGTCGACATTGCGGCCGCGAAGCGGGCACTGGACCGTGGCGCCGACGCGAACGCGATGGCAACGGATGAGGCGGATCAGGCTCCCACACTGTGGGAGCGCATCCGAGCCGGCCTGGACATCGGGCCGCGTGAGGTGCCCCGGAACGGCGAGTGCGTGCTCCATCTGGCCCTCGACCAGGCCCGCGCGGAAGCGCAGAACGGAATGCAGTGGGCGGCGAGCGGGCAGCTTGTCCGCCTCTTGCTGCAACGTGGGGCCGACCCCAACATACGCTACGGGTCCGGCCGCACACCGCTGTTCGACTCGGTGTTCTCAGGTGAGGACGAGATGGTGCAGGTGCTGCTTGAGCACGGCGCGGACCCGAACCTGGACGACTTCGGCCCGCAGCACCTGCGCCCGCCCGGGCCCGGCGATCCTCCGAACTCGTACGCGGTCTCAATCGAAGCGCACCTGGGGGCCGCCGCATCTCAACGGACCGGGGCAAGCGCCCTTGTGCGCAGCGGCGTGGGCTGGCAATGTGCGGGTCGCGAAGTTGCTGCTGGCTCGCGGCGCCGATCCCAATTGGCGCTATCGAGACGGCACCACCGCGCTGATGTTTGCGGTGTCGGCACGTGACGTCGAGATGGTCCGCTTGCTGCTGGACGGTGGCGCTGACGCGGGTGCCAGCACCACCGACGGCGAGACCCTCGTTGGACGCGCCAGGCGGTACGGGGAGCAGAAGGTGACGCGCCTGCTGCTCGATTCTGTTGCCCACGCCACCCAGCACGGCGATTCGAGGCTTACTCCAACACGGAGGCACTGAGTGCGCATAGCCACACTGTCCATCATGACCGCCACCCTTCTCCTCGCCCCCGCCCTCGCCCTCGCCGACGACCAGGCGCAGTGGGGGGAACTGCACACGCGCAATATGGTCTCGCGCGAGCGGGGGCTGCCGGAGACCGTGAACCCGGAGACCGGGCTGAACGTGAAGTGGTCCGTGGAGCTAGGCACGCAGACCTACTCGACGCCGGTGGTGGCGCGCGGGTGCGTGTTCATCGGCACGAACAACGCCCGGCCGCGCGACGCGAGCCACCGGGGCGACCGCGGCGTGCTGCTCTGCATGGACGAGCGCGACGGCAAGCTGAAGTGGCAGTTCGCGGTGCCGAAGCGCAGCGAAAACCCCTACCTCGACTGGACCGAGACGGGCCTTGTGTCGCCGGTGGTGGTCGAGGGTGACCGCGTCTACCTGGTGACCAACCGCGACGAGGTGGCCTGCCTCGACATCCAGGGCATGGCGAACGGGAACCAGGGGCCCTATCTGGATGAGAGCAAGCACCTGGCCCTGCGGAACGGTCCGGCCGAGGAGGTGACGGCCACCGACGCCGACGTTCTCTGGCTGCTCGACCTGCCGACCGCGGTGGGTGTCCACACGCACGATGCGGCGCACGGCAACCCGCTCATCGACGGCCCGTGCCTCTATGTCAACACCTCCAACGGGGTTGGCGACACGCATCTGAAGATACTGGCCCCGGACGCGCCAAGCCTCATCGCGCTGGAGAAGGCGACCGGCAGGCTCGTGGCTGCGGACGGCGAGCGCATCGGCCCGCGGATCATCCACAACACGTGGTCCTCGCCGGCGCTCGCGACCGTGAGGGGGCACAAGCTCGTCATCTTCTGCGGAGGCGACGCGGTGTGCTACGCGTTCGAGCCCGTGCGCGAGGCGTCAGACACGGTCGCCACGCTGAAGCAGGTCTGGCGGTTCGACTGCGACCCGACCGCGCCGAAGGAGAACGTGCACAAGTGGCAGGACAACTTCGCGGAAGGTCCGAGCACGGTGAGCGGCATGCCGGTGGTGCACGGGAGCCGCATCTACGTGGTGGCGGGCGGCGACCCCTGGCACGGCAAGCGGTGGTCCTGGCTGAAGTGCATCGACGCGACGAAGGCGGGCGACATCACGAAGTCGGGTGAGATGTGGTCGTACAAGATCGACGCCTACTGCGACAGCACCGTGAGCGTCGCCGACGGACTGGTGTATGCGGCGGACTGGGGCGGCACGGTGCACTGTGTGGACGCGGCGACCGGCAAGGCGGTGTGGACGCACAAGCTGAGCGGCGAGATCTGGGGCTCGACGCTGGTGGCGGACGGCAAGGTGTACGTGGGCACCCGGCGCGGCGAGCTGTGCGTGCTGGCGGCGGGCAGGCAGAAGCGCGTCCTCTCCTCGGCGCAGCTCGGCAGCCCGATCAGCGGCACGCCGGTCGCGGCGAACGGGGTGCTCTACGTGGCGACGGCCAGTCGGCTGTGGGCGTTCGGCAAGGCGAGGTGATGGGCGTGCCGGCATTGACACGGCATCCATCGTGCACTATAATCGGTATTATAGCGGAATATCCGTGAATTGGACCACATTGGTGTGTATGGGAGGGCCTCTCGATGCTGGTGGGCTTCACTGTCGGGAACTGCCGGTGCTTCCGGGATCCGGTGAGCTTGAGCATGGTTGCGGCTCCTCTCCGTTCGGAAGACCCCACGCTCGATCAGGACAACGTCCAGCGAACGGAGGCCGGCCCGGACCTGCTCAAGAGCGCAGCCATCTACGGCGCCAACGCGAGTGGCAAGACCAACCTGCTGCGAGCATACTGGCTACTCTGCGCCATCGTCCGCGAGAACGCGGCGCAGAACTACCTCGAACCGCTGCCAGTGGAGCCGTTCCGGCTGTCTGCGGGCTACGAGGGACACCCGACGTTCCTTGAGTTCGTCGCCCTGCTTGACGATGTGCAGTACAGGTACTCACTAAGTGTCGAGCCGGACAGAATCGTCTCCGAGCGGCTCGATCGCAAGGAACGCCGGTGGGCCAACCTCTTCGAGCGCGAGGGCATGACGGTCAGGACGACGCGGGAGTTTCGGGGGAGCACTGCCGTCGCCGCGAGGATGCGCGAGAGGACGACATTCCTGGCTACGGCTGCCAGCTTCAACGCGCCTCAGGCCGACGTCGTCTTCCGTTGGATCAACGCACACAGGTTCGTCACAGGGCTGGAGCCTGGCAGACTTAGCACGCTCAGCACGCTCTGGATGGGAGCCAGTACGCCCGAGCGCGATCGCCTCCTGGAGGTGATCCGATCGCTTGACGTTTCCATCGTGGATGTCAAAGTGGAGCGCGCTGACGACCCGGAGAGCGGCGCACGCCTCGCAACGGTCCATCGAGTGTATACCGAGGATGGCACGGTCGCGCGTGATGCCGCCAACAACGTCCTGACCTCCACGTTCATGCTGGAACGCGACGAGTCCATGGGCACCAACAAGCTGGTCCGTCTCGCTCCGTACATCGCCAAGGCGCTATGGGATGGTTCGGTGCTAGTCGTCGATGAGTTCGACGCGCGTCTGCATCCGAGGATGACGCAGGCGATCCTGAAGCTCTTCAACTCGCGAGACACCAACCCCAAAGGCGCGCAGCTCGTGTTCGCAACACACGACGCGAACCTGCTCGACCGGCGAATCATGCGCCGCGACCAGGTGTGGTTCATCGAGAAGGACCATGCTGAGGCTGCCAGGCTCTACTCCTTGGCAGAGTTCCGAGTACGACAGGATGCCTCGTTTGGTCGCGATTACCTGAGGGGCAAGTTCGGCGCGGTCCCCATCGTCGGCGATCTCCAGCGTGCTCTGGGAGGGCCCAATGGCTAGCCGGCGACAGTCGGACCGGTATGCTCGGCGCACGAACGTCCGCGAGCAGGTACCTGTGTTCCTGATCGTGTGCGAGGGGGAGAAGACGGAGCCCAGCTACTTCCGCGCGTTTCCCGTCAGCACGTCGCCCAAGGTGGTGGTGCTCGGAACTGGCTTCAACACCGTGTCGCTCGTGCGGGAGGCAGAACGCCAGCGCGGGCAGTATGATGACACGGACCAGGTCTGGTGCGTGTTCGACAAAGACAGCTTCTCTGCGGCCGACTTCAACGGCGCCATCGAGGCGGCCAGGACCAGAGGCTTCGGCGTTGCATACACCAACGAGGCGTTCGAGCTGTGGTATCTGCTGCACTTCGCGCACCACACGTCGGCGCTGTCGCGCACTCAGTATGGCGACAAGCTCTCGGGACGTCTCGGCCATGAGTACGCCAAGAACTCGGCGACGATGTACGAGGAGTTGCGTGACCGGCAACCTGACGCCATCGCGAACGCGGACAGGTTGCTGAGCGGGTACTCCGTCCACAACCCAGCGGTTGACAACCCGTGCACTACGGTTCAGGACCTTGTTCGTGAACTGATGCGCTTCTGCCGGTAGATCGCGTGCTCTCCTCGGCGCAGCTCGGCAGCCCGATCAGCGGCACGCCGGTCGCGGCGAACGGGGTGCTCTACGTGGCGACGGCCAACCGGCTGTGGGCGTTTGCGCAGGCGAAGTGAGCTTGGCCGAGGGCAGCTCGACGCGCCCGCCTCCGAGGCCGCAGGCCACTCGCCTGCCCCCCTTGGCCTGGATCATCCACGAGTGCAGTCGAGGGATGGGCCTGAGCCTGCCCTGAGCCTGCCGAAGGGTGCCCGTCCGGTGCGACTCATGAGTAGGTCAGGCTAGCCGGCGATAGCCTCGTTCGCCGGACGTTCGCCCAGCAACTCGTACATCTGCCCGACCAGCGCGGGGCGCGCTCGAGCCAGCAGGGCTCTACCTTCCGCGGTGATGCCGTAGGCGCCGGACGGCCTGCCACCATCCGGCCCAGGCAACGGGACAAGCAGGCCGTCGGCCGCCAGCCGCCGCAGCGCGCGCGAAACCGCCCGGGCGTGGGCGTCGTACCCGTGTCGAGCCATCTCGTCGGCCAGAGACTTGTGGTCGACAGGCAGTTCGTCCGCATGATGCAGGATGTGCAGCGGGAGGAAGGCTCTGTAGATCGTCTGCAGCATAGGGTCCATCGGTATCGCCTCCAGGTACCGAGCCGTACGTCGCGCACGGGCGCGGCGCTCCTCCTACGCGTCGGAACGTGGCGCGTCGAGCCGTTCCGCCGCACTCGGCAGCAGGTTCCGACGAAGCGCAGCTGACGCGCGAGGTGCCCGCTCATGGCGGCAAGTGTCCCCAACTACATCCGGCGTCTCTGCGCTGCGGGCGCGTCCGCAGCGGCTCGCGATCGGGCCGCGATGGAGCTGGTACGCATCGGCACGGAGGCAGTCGATACGCTCTGCCTGTGCCTATCGGAGCCGGACGCGGCCACGCGGGGGCTGGCAGCCGAGGCGCTGGCCATGATCGGCGACGAGCGCGCGGTGCCGTTCTTGCTGGAGGCGGCCGGCGACGACGACTGGGGGGTGCGGCAGGCCGTCGTCGCGGCGCTCGGGCGCTTCCGTAACGCGGACGTGTTGGACGCTCTGTGCGTCGCTCTGGGCGATCCGGTCTGGTCGGTTGCCGCCGAGGCTGTCGAAGCCCTGCGCCCCCGGCGCGACGTGCGCTCGCTGCAGTGCCTGATGCGAGCCGCAAGGGATGGGCATGCGATGCTGCGACAGGCTGCGCTGCGTGTGCTCAAGGAGTTCGGCCCTGGCGCCGCGCTGGCGGAGCGTGTGCTGGTCGAGGCGCGCATGACCCCGGACGAGCGGCGCGCAGCCATCGAGGACATGAGCCGCTTCCGCGCTCGCCAGGGCAGCGAGACGCTGGTGTTCTCCCTGCCATCCGCGCAGGAGTTCTGCCGAGCGCGGCTGGCGCACCCCGATCCGGCCATCGCGGAGGGCGCCCGGCGCGTGCTGGAGAGCGGGCGCCTCCTGCGACCTTCGACCGGGCGCGCCGCCGGCATGCTGCTGCGCCCGGTCCTGGGCAGACCGGCCGCCGGTACCGCGGAGCTGCTGCGGCCCGCCGATTCGCCTGAGGAGCCGAACACCCCTGGAGCCGATGGGAGCGCCGATGAGTGAGGGCGCCTCAGCCACCCTCCACCCGGCGCCCCGCCCATGCGCGCCATGCGAGCGCCGCCAGAAGGAGCACGCCGAGCGTCGCCGCCAGGAAGTAGGCCGACGGCATCAGCGGCGCGACGGTCGCCCGGAGCCGGTCCATAGGCGACCGAGGCTTCCAGACGCCGTTCTTGTCCGGAACGAGCTTCCCGTGGCCGTCCGCGACCGTCATCCGCATCTGCGCCCAGTCGAACACTTGCGCGCCGGCGGCCAGCCTCGGCCTGAACAAGGCCGGCGACGCCTTGTTCACGCGCACGTTTGACAGGACGATCGTCGCCGAGCCGGCCCACTGGCCGCCCTGCTGATACGAGTTGGTGGTCGCCGAGAGCGGCAGCCACACTCCGCCGGTCTGCCGCACCTGCGTGACACGCATCGACGAGATCGGCGCTCCCCAAATGGCTCCGGGCTTGGTCGGCCTCGCGGCGGGGTGGAACTCGTCGTCGCGAACGACGAGGTAGCCGCGCTCCGGTGCCACCCAGAGGCGATGGGAAAGGAGCACCGTCGTCCTGGAGCCGGATGCCGTCCCAAACAGCGGACCGGACGGCACTGCGTAGGCTTCACTGGGCACGGCAGCTTCGAGGACGAGGAGGCGCCCGAATCGAGGGTCGGTGCCACCGGGCGCCACATTGGCGACCCGGCCTGCGAGAGCGTCGGCCAGATCGAGGCCGAGGCCGTCGTCCGACCGCGTGCGCATCCCGTAAGCGAGGGGGTTCTGGGTCCTGATCCGCGGCTCGTCGGTCACCTGCCCTCGCGCGGCGGTCTTCGCACCCGGCGCACGCTCCAGAAGGTAGTAGCGCCCGCCGGATCGAAGCTCCTGGCTGAGCATGCCCCCCATGCCAGGCTGGGCGTCGCGCTCCTCGCAGAACAGCTCGTCGCCGTGCCAGGCCCAGGAGTAGCGCTGGATGCTGTGCAGTAGGGCCGCCGCCGGGCCCGCCGGCAGACGGGATGCCAGCGCGCTCGCGGTGCGTCTCTCCAGCACCACGTCGGCCTCAAGCGACCTAAGGCGGGAGTGAGCGGCCCGCATGGCGGCGACCACGGATGCGGCAGTAGGGACGCCGCGCACCTCGGGCTTCGGGGCCACCTGGCCGGTTGCCAGGACAGCCGGCACGACAAAGAGCAGAGCGACGACCACGGCAGTGAGTCTGGGCATCTCGGCCTCCTCGACTGGCGTAGAGCGGCGGCTGCGACGGGCGTTCCGCAACGGTGATACGTCCGCGAGGCCAGGCGCGCTTCACCCAGATCGCCCGATGTCGCCGAAAACCGCCCATACGCCTCCCCGTAGTCGGTACCGAGGCGCGACAGTGATGGAGCGCGTGCCGTTCGAGGAGCACCACCGATGAGACGCCGAAGCCAGGACGCGACGGAACCCCTCTGGCGCCGCCTCGGCAGCCGCGACCCCGCCGTCGCCCAGGCCGCCATGGACGAACTGGCCGCAATGACGCCGGAGGAGTCCGCGGAGCGCATCCGGCGGCCGACGGCGCTCAACGCCAAGCTGCTCAGAGGGTTCTTCTCGATCTCCTGGGCCCTCGGGTTCGCTGTCGCTGGCGTGCTGTTTGTTCGCTGGCACGAGCCCGCGGTGACGATCTGGGGATGGGCACTGGGTCTCGTCCAGGCAGTCGGAGCCGGGCTCCTCGGGCTCCTCACGGCCTCCTTCACATTCGCGGGCGCTGGTCTGGCGTTACGTTGCCTCACTCCGGCAGGCCGCGCCGCGGTGCGCTGGCTAGGCCAGACGCCGTCCACTCTAGCCGCGGCACCCATTGCCGACCTTCTCGACGCGTGTCGGAGTGGCCCCCTGGTACCTGATCCGTGCCGCCATCACGCTGAGCAGGCCTTGGCGGACAGGCTTGCAGGAGGGTCCGAGCGCGAGGTCTCGACCCTCGACGCACAACGTCGCCAGCGCATGCGCATGCTCCTCTCGACACAGGCATCGTTCGTGACTCGCTCCCGGTTCGAGGGAGTCGACGGGTTCAATGGGAAGCCCGGTGACAGGCACTGCGTCCCGCTGATCCTCGCCATCCTCCGCGCCTACGAGACCATCACGGACGCCGAGGCGCTCAAGGAAGTCGAGAAGTGCGTCGAGCGCGCGGACGAGTTGGAGCGTCTGGGCCGCTCCACCGACGCCTCCCGCACCGTCGCCAACGCCTGCCGCGCTCTCCTGCCCGATCTGCGCGCCCGCGTCGAGGCCCAGCGCCGCGGCGAGACCCTCCTCCGCCCCGCGAGCGCCGACGGCGACACACTCCTCCGCCCCGCCGAGACCGACGAGGCCCACCTCCTCCGCCCAGCACAGGAAGACCAGCAAACGCAGCAGCACTAGCCAACCAATCCCCCATCTGCGTCTATCTGCGTCCATCTGCGATTCCATGAAGCCGTTATCGCTGTTCATCGGTGTGCATCGGTGGACGCACTTGCCGTTCCCACGCAGGACCTACCCCCCGCCCGTGTCGAACCACCCACCATGAGCCACTCCACATCGATCCGGCTCGGCCGGCCCGAGGACGCCGACGCCGTCACCGCCATCTGGCATCAGATGGCCGAGGCGCATCGCGCCTACGATCCCGCGCACTGGGACTGGGCTGCCAACGCCCCCGCGCGATGGCACGACTGGTACCTGCAGCTCATCGCGGACCCGGCCATGTTCTGTCTGGTCGCCGTCGATGGCGCCGGACACATCGCTGGCTACCTGGTCGGCAAGGCGGGCGAGCATCCTCCCGTGTTCAGCCACCGAGCGCGCGGGGACGTGTTCGACATCGCGGTGCGGGAGGACTGCCGGCGCGCGGGCATCGGATCGGCCCTACTGCGCGCGGCCATGGAGGAGTTCCGGCGTCTCGGATGCCGCGAGATGCTGCTGTCCGTCGCCTCGCCGAACGCCGAGGCGATCGCGTTCTACACCAGACACGGCATGCGGGAGGTCACGCGTTCCATGTGCCTGCCGCTTGCCCCCGAGGATTGCCACGAATGACGAAGCTGCATGTCGCTGTTGCCGGGCTGGGGTTTGGCGCTGAGTTCGTCCCCATCTACCTCGACCACCCGTGCGTGCGGGCCGTCACCATGTCCGACGCGAACCCGATGCGCCTGGCCCACTGCGCCAAGCACTTCCCCGACGCGCGGGCCATCGCAACGGTCGAGGAGCTGATCGCCGACCCGGACATCGACGCCATCCACCTGATCACGGGCATCCCGGATCACGCGCCCCAGGCGCTCGCGGCCCTGGCCGCCGGCAAGCACTGCGCGTGCACCGTGCCGGCCGCCACCTCGCTCGACGACCTGCATCGCCTCGTCGCCGCCGAGAAGGCTTCCGGCAAGCGCTACATGATGATGGAGACTGCGGTCTACACGCGTCAGGCGCTCTACGCCCTCGACCTGAAGGAGCGCGGCGAGTTCGGCCGCATCCAGTTCCTGCGCGGCGCCCACTACCAGGACATGGAGTGCTGGCCGCCGTACTGGGCAGGCCTGCCGCCGATGTGGTACGCCACCCACGCGGTCAGCCCGCTCTTCGCCGTCTCCGGCGCGAGCCCTGCCCGCGTGCGCTGCCTCGGCTCCGGCGAGATGCGGGCAGAGCTGCGCAAGCAGTACGGCAACCCGTTCCCCATCGAGACCGCCGTCTTCGAGATGGACCAGCCAGGCCTGGCCGCCGAGGTCACTCGCACGCTGTTCCACTGCGCCCGGCCGTACATGGAGAGCTTCGTCATCTACGGCGAGAACGCGTGCTACGAGTGGCAGATGGAGGACGAACCGCCGATGCTCTTCCGGGCAACGCCGGTCAAGCCGGGCACGACGCGCGGCCAGTCCGTCGAGAGGCCCGAGCCGCCAGACCGCGCCGACTTGCTGCCGGAACCGATCCAGAAGTACACGCGCCGCTTCGTCTACAGCAACGAGAAGAAGCACCTCTCGTTCGAGCAGGGCGGCGGCCACCATGGCTCGCACCCGCACCTGGTGCACGAATTCGTCAGCGCCATCGTCGAGGACCGGCCCGCCCGCATCGACGCCGCGACCGCCGCGCGCTGGACCGCCGCGGGCATCTGCGCCCACGCATCGGCCATGGACGGCGGCGCGCCGGTCGAGGTCCCGTCCTTCGCGTAGAAGCCGCGCCGGGGGGGATGGGCCTCCGTGCCCGTCCGGAACGACCGGCGCCGTGGTGGGATGGGCCTCCGCGCCCGTCCGGAACGACCACCGCCGTGGTGGGATGGGCCTCCGTGCCCGTCCGGAACGACCGGCGCCGTGGTGGGATGGGCCTCCGCGCCCGTCCGGAACGACCACCGCCGTGGTGGGATGGGCCTCCGTGCCCGTCCGGAACGACCGGCGCCGTGGTGGGATGGGCCTC
>CAZFLM010000010.1:0-35946 GCA_964519955.1 uncultured Chthonomonadaceae bacterium
GAACGTACTGGCCGCACCAACCTGCCGTCCAGCCCGCGCAGGCGGGCTTCGTGCCGTTCGCAGGCGCGGTTTCAACCGCCGGCCCGGCCACACCAGGCGCTGCCCAATAGCTCACACCCCGATGCTACTCGACGACCTGTGCAGGTACAACGAGGCCGGATGCAAGCCGGGATCCTTCGGGTTCTGGCGGCACATCCTGCGCCAGGCCTACACGCACCCAGGACTGGGCGCCGTCGTGGTGTTCCGCTTCGGCGGCTGGGTCGCGCGCTGCCGAGTGCCGATCGTGCGGCAGATCCTGGAGATCGTCTACCAGCTCGGCTACGCGTATGCGCGGTTCGTCCTGCAGATCGAGGTGCCGCGCGCCACCAGGATCGGTCCGGGGTTCCGCATCGATCACTACGGCGGCATCCTGATCAACAGCCAGGCGGTCGTCGGGCGCAACTTCACCGCGTCGCAGGGGCTGCTCATCGGGGCGACGGAGAGCGGCGTGCCGACCATCGGCGACGACGTACATTGCGGCGTCGGGGTGAAGATCGTCGGCGGCATCATCCTTGGGAACTGCCTGAAGATAGGCGCCGGCGCGATCGTGACGCGCTCTTTCGAGGGCCATGCGGTCATCGCCGGTGTGCCGGCCCGGGTGCTGCGTCCGCTAGCCGAGGCGCCCGACCGGTCGGGCTGGGTCGCGCCTGCCGCCGGCGCCGAGAGGACGGCTGAGGATGAGGCCGGGCCGAGGAGCTAGGATCACCGATGGCGGATGAGCACTCGCTGCGGGATCTGATGTGGAGCGACGTGGAGGTCTGGGCCGACCTGTGGCTGGCGGGCAAGGCGAGGCGCGACCGCCGACGCCCGTACACGCTTCGGCAGGCCTGCTGGCTGGCCTGGTCCTACGCGGGCTTGCGGGCGACGCTGGTCTACCGCGTGAGCCACGCGCTGCAGCGCAGGCGCGTCCCGATCCTGCCGCAGTGGCTTGGCCGCGTGAACATCGCCCTCCACGGGTTCGACATCGTGCCCGCGGTGCGGGTCGGGCCAAGGCTCTACATCCCCCACCCGGTCGGGCACGCGATCATGGCGCACCAGATCGGCCGCGACTGCACGCTTGTGAGCTGCGTCACCATCGGGATGCGCCAGGATCTGCAGTTCCCGACCATCGGGGATCACGTGTACGTCGGGGCCGGCGCCCGGGTCCTGGGCGCGATCCGCGTGGGCGATAACGTAAAGATCGGGGCGAACGCCGTCGTGATGTGCGATGTGCCGGACAACTGCACCGCTGTTGGAGTCCCCGCGCGCATTCTGCCCCCCAAGACAGACGCCGCCGAGCCGCCAAGCGAGACTGAGAAGCCATGAAGAAGATCGAAGCCATCATTCGCCCGATGAAGATCGACGACCTCAAGGAAGCCCTCACCGACATCGGCATCGCCGGCATGACCGTGACCGACGTGCGCGGCTATGGGCGCCAGCGGGGCCGCACCGAGAAGTACCGGGGCAATACGTACATCGTGAACCTGCTCCCTAAGGTGAAGGTCGAGTTCGTGGTGCCCGACGACCGCGCCGAAGAGGCGGTAGAGGCCGTGCTCGAGGCCGCCCACACCGGCGAGATCGGCGACGGCAAGGTGTTCGTCGCGAACGTCGAAGAAGCGGTGCGCATCCGCACGGGCGAGCGGGGAGACGAAGCCCTGTGACGCAGCCCACCACACCCCGGCGCATCGCCGCCTACGACACGACCCTGCGCGACGGCTCGCAAGGCGAGGGTCTCAGCTTCTCCGTGGCCGACAAGCTGCGCATCGCCCACAAGCTCGACGAGTTCGGCATGGACTACATCGAGGGCGGCTGGCCCGGCTCCAACCCGAAGGACATCGAGTTCTTCGAGCAGGCGCCGCTCCTCGGCCTGCGCCACGCCAAGCTGGTCGCGTTCGGCAGCACGCGTCGCCCCGGCCGCCGCGCCGACGAGGACGAGCTGCTGACCCAGCTTGTGGCGGCGAAGACGCCCGTTATCACGATCTTCGGCAAGACGTGGGACTTCCACGTCACGCACGCTCTGAAGGTGACGCTCGGCGAGAACGTGGCGATGATCGCCGACAGCGTGGCGTTCCTCGCGAAGCACGTTCCCGAGGTCATCTTCGACGCCGAGCACTTCTTCGACGGCTACAAGCACAATCCGAAGTACGCGATCGAGTGCTTGCGGGCCGCCCGCGACGCAGGCGCCGCCATCGCGGTGCTGTGCGACACGAACGGCGGCTCGCTGCCGCACGAGGTCTACGAGATCGTGCGCACGGTGATCGAGCAGACGGGCATGCCGGTGGGGATCCACCCGCACGACGACAGCGGCTGCGGCGTCGCGGTGGCGCTGGAGGCAGTGCGCGCGGGCGCCTCGCATGTCCAGGGCACCGTGAATGGCTACGGGGAGCGCTGCGGCAACGCGAACCTCTGTTCCATCCTGCCCAGCCTGCGCCTGAAGATGGGGCTCGACTGCCTGCTTCCGAACTCGCTGGTACACCTGACCGGCCTGTCACAGTTCGTCGACGAGATCGCCAACGTCACGCCGCACAACCGCAGCCCCTTCGTCGGCCGCAGCGCCTTCGCCCACAAGGCCGGAGTGCACATCGACGCGGTCATCAAGCACCGCTCGACCTACGAGCACGTGGACCCGGAGTGGGTGGGCAACACGCGCCGCCTCCTCGTCTCGGAGCTGTCGGGCTCCAGCACCATCGTCTCGAAGGCCGCGCAGCACGAGGTCGACCTCACGAAGAAGTCGCCCGAGACCCGCGCCATCCTCCGCCGCGTGGCCGAGATGGAGCGCGACGGCTACTCGTTCGAGGGCGCCGAGGCGTCGTTCGAGATCATCCTCATGCAGGCGGTCGGCACCTACCGCAAGCTGTTCGACATCGTCGGCTTCCGCGTGATCGTCGAGAAGCGCGGCACGGCCGAAGCGGTGACCGAGGCGACCGTGAAGCTCCGCGTCGACGGCGTCGAGCGCCTCACCGTGGCGGAAGGCGACGGCCCCGTCCACGCTCTGGACTCCGCCCTGCGCAAAGCCCTGACGGAGTTCTACCCGCATCTGGCCGGCATCCGCCTCACCGACTTCAAGGTCCGCGTCGTCAACGTGCGCGCCGGCACCGCCGCCAAGGTCCGCACCATCGTCGACTCCAGCGACGGCGAGACCCAGTGGAGCACCATCGGCGTCTCGGAGAACATGATCGAGGCAAGCTGGCACGCGCTGGTGGATGGGGTGGTGTATGGGTTGCTTCGCGAGTAGCGAGTAGCGAGGAGTGAGTAGCGAGTAGGACGGCGGCATGTGCGTGGAGTTGGGCATCTGGATTCTGACTTCTGACTTCCCACTTCTCACGTCCGACTTCTGGCTACTGGCTTCCCACTGCTGACTCCTGCCTCGCAGCCGCGCCCCGCCCAGTACCACCCGCCGTCCTACTCGCTACTCGCTACTCGCTACTCGCTACTCGCTACTCGCTCCTCGCTCCTCGCTGCTCCCCGGTTGCCATCCCGCGCCGCGCCAGCTATAATGGTGCCCGGCGCGGCGCTGCACCTTGGCGCCACGACTATGGCGCGAAGGAGGCTTCATGCTGCTCTCCGAGATCGTCCGGCGCGGGGCTGCCGAGCACCCGGACCGCACGGCCATCATCTTCCGCGACACCACCATCTCCTATGCCGCTCTGTCCGCTCAGATCGACCGCCTGGCCGCCGCGTTCTCTGCGCGTGGGCTCGGCCAAGGTGACCGTGTCGCTCTCCTGCTTCCGAACTGCCCGCACTTCACGATAGGCTACTTCGCCACCGTCGTCATCGGCGGCGTCTCCACGCCCGCCAACCCGCAGCTCAAGCCGGCCGAGCTGAGCTACATGTGGAACGACTCCCAGGTCAAGCTGGCGATCACCATACCGCAGCTCCTCGGCGTCGTACAGGAGACCGCACGCGAGGTTCCCAGCCTCCAGACCATCGTCACGATCGGCGATGCCGAGGGAGCGGGCGACGGCGTCATCACCTGGGACGCACTGATGGCCGAGAGCGAGGGCAAGCCCGTGCCGCCCCCGGTCGGCGAGCAGCATGACCCCGTGGTCTGCATCTACACCTCCGGCACCACGGGTCGGCCCAAGGGAGCCATGCTCTCGCATCGGAACCTGATCTCCAACTGCGAGGCCATCGAGCACATCTTGCAGCTCCAGGACGACGACAACTTCATCACGATCCTGCCGCTCTTCCACGCATTCGCGGCGACCGTCTGCCAGAACGCCGCGCTCTTCTGCGGAACCGCGACGACCTACCTGGAGGCGTTCCACCCGGCGCGCGTCCTCGAGGCCATTCGCCAGCATCGGGTCACCATCTTCCCCGGCGTGCCGGCCATGTTCGGGGCACTGCTGCACCTGCCCGAGGACCGCTCGTTCGACCTCTCCAGCATCCGGCTGGCGGTCTCCGGCGGCGCGCCCATGCCGGTGGCGACGATGGAGGCGTTCGAGAAGCGCTTCGGCCTGCCCATCGTCGAGGGTGACGGACCGACCGAGTGCTCTCCGGTCACCGCCGTCAACCCGCCGTTCGGCACGCGCAAGCCGGGCAGCATCGGCATCGCCATTCCGGGCGAGGAGATGAAGATCTTCGACGACAACGACAACGAGGTGCCTGTCGGCGAGATCGGCGAGATCGTGGTGCGCGGCGAGAACGTCATGCTGGGGTACCACAACAAGCCCGACGAGACCGCCGAGGCCATGCGAAACGGCTGGTACCACACCGGCGACATGGGCAAGGTGGACGAGGACGGCTACTTCTACATCGTCGACCGCAAGAAGGACATGCTCATCGTCGGCGGCCTGAACGTGTACCCGCGCGAGGTTGAAGAGGTGCTGTACCGCCATCCCGCGGTTCAGGATGCGGCGGTTGTCGGCCAGCACGACCCGCTGCGCGGCGAGGAGCCTGTCGCGGTGATCGTGCTCAAGCAGGGCGCCACCTCGACCCATCGCGACATCATCCGCTACTGCCGGGAGCACCTGGCCAACTACAAGGTGCCCCGCAAGGTCCTCTTCCGCGATGCCATGCCGATGGGCGGCACCGGCAAGGTGCTCAAGCGCCTGCTGCGCAAGGAACTCGACCTCGAGGGGTAGGCTCACGCCGACGAGTTCGCACGCGCCGCCCTCGCAGACTGGTCTGGACGGCGGCGCATCGTTGCCAGGTTGCGCGCGAACGGCCGGTCGGCACGGAGGCCGACCCTCCCAGGACGTCGGGGGCCAAGGACCGGTCGGCACGGAGGCCGACCCTCCAGGACGCAGCCCGGTGCCGGCGCCCAGCGAGGACCTACCGATGCCGAAGACCGGCCTCAACTGGAACTGGGTCGCGGCCGGAGCCGGCGCCGCGCTGGCGGGCCTGGCGGCGGGAGCGTTCGGGCTCGCGTACTTCTCCACACACCCGGTGCGCGTGCCGCTCTGGCGCTCGCCGGACCACGACGGCATGCCCCACGAGCCGGCCCGGTTCGCCTCGCGCGACGGGCTCACGCTGGAGGGCTGGTTCGTGCCGGCCTCCCCTGCCCTCGCCACCATCGTCCTCTGCCACGGCTTCCCCATGAACCGCAGCGAGATGCTGTTCTGGGCGAAGCCCCTGCATGCGGCCGGGTTCAGCCTGCTCCTCTTCGACTTCCGCGCGCTCGGCAAGAGCGAAGGCAAGCTCTGCACCATCGGTACGGACGAGGTGAACGACCTGCTCGGCGCGCTGGACTACCTCGACGCCCGCCCAGGCACCCCCCGCCCCATCGGCGTGTTCGGCCTGTCGATGGGCGGCGCCGTCGCGCTGCAGGTGGCCGCACAGGACGAGCGGGTCGCCGCAGTAGCCACGCACGGCGCCTACGCCACGCTCGACTCGGCCATCGACCAGCGCGGGCGCCAGGTCCTCGGTCCGCTGGGCCCCGCGCTCTCCGGTCCGGCGAAGAGGATCGGGCGGCGCTGGATCCCTCGCGACCCGCGCGACGTGGCCCCGGTCCGGCTCATCGGCGCCATCAGCCCGCGCCCGCTCCTCCTGCTGCACGGCGCCCGCGACCGCACCGTCGCCGTGGCGGACGCCCACGCACTCTACCAAGCCGCCCGCGAGCCCAAGGAGCTGCACTACGTGCCGGGCGGCCACCACTTCTGGGTCCCCCGCCGCGAGCAGCCCGCCTACTTCGCCCGCCTCACCGCGTTCTTCCGGCAGGCGCTGGGCGCGAGGGAGGAGGGGTGATGCGTCATCGCAAGATCGCGGGCGGGTCGCTCACCGTGATCACGGGCTGCATGTTCTCCGGCAAGACGGAGGAACTGATCCGGCTCGTGCGCCGCGCGATGCATGCCCGCAAGCGCGTCCAGGTCTTCAAGTCCGCGCTCGACACGCGCTGCGACACCACGGTCATCCGCACCCACGATGGCATGGCGTTCCAGGCCGTAGCCGTGCAGGACGCCGCGTCCATCGAGGCTGCCCTCGATCCGGACGTCGACGTGGTGGGGATCGAGGAGGTGCAGTTCCTCGATGAGGCCGTCGTCAACCTGTGCCAGCGCCTGGCCGACCGCGGCGTCTCCGTCATCGTGGCGGGGCTGGACCAGGACTTCCGCGGCCTCCCGTTCGGCTTCATGCCCCGGCTGATGGCCCTGGCGGAGGAAGTGATCAAGATCCACGCCATCTGCAAGAAGTGCGGCGACGACGCCACCCGCACGCAGCGCCTCATCGACGGCCTTCCGGCGGCCTGGGACGACCCCACGATCCTGATCGGCGCGGCGGAGAGCTACGAGGCCCGGTGCCGCCGCTGCCACGAGGTTCGCAACGCTCCGAAGAGCCCCGGCGCGCCCCGGCGGCCCGCTCGGCCGCGCTCCGTCAAGCCCGCTCCGGAGGGTCAGGCAGGCCTATTCGAGGAGTAGCGCTAGCATCGCGCGTGTAGAGCGCGTCGGGTTGCACCCCGGCGGCCATTATGCTACAATGCCCCGATCGCCCCTCCCTCGGAGCGAGAATCCCCGCTTTCCACCAAACGGTGACGACCGTTGGTTTGCTCACCGTGGAGCAGGTATCAGGAGGACGAAGGTGCCCAGCAAGAAGCGCAAAGTCCGCATTGGCGTGATCGGCACGGGTGGCATCGCGAACGGCGCGCATCTCCCCGGTTATTCGCAGATCCCCGACCAGTGCGAGATCGTGGCCCTGTGTGACATCGACCCGAAGGCCTTGAAGACGACCGCCGAGAAGTACGGCGTGAAGAACACCTTCGAGGACTACAACAAGATGCTCGAGATGGACGAGATCGATGGTGTGTCGGTCTGCACCCCGAACTACGTCCACTGCGATCCGACGATCCAGGCCCTCAAGGCAGGCAAGCACGTCCTCTGCGAGAAGCCCATCGCCATGAACGCGGTCGAGGCCAAGAAGATGGTCGAGGCGGCGAAGAAGGCGAAGAAGCGCCTGCAGATCGGCTACAACAGCCGGTTTGCGCTCTCCAACCAGCTCCTCAAGAAGTACATCGACAACGGCGAGTTGGGCGACGTCTACTGGGCGCGCGCCCAGTGCCTCCGCCGCCGCGGCATCCCTGGCTGGGGCGTCTTCATCAACAAGGAGAAGCAGGGCGGCGGTCCGCTGATCGATATCGGCGTCCACATCCTTGACCTCACCCTGTGGCTGATGGGCCATCCGAAGCCGGTCGCCGCATCGGGCGTGACCTACCAGAAGTTCGGCAAGCGCCCGGACGTCGTGGGCTTCATGGGCCAGTGGGACTACAAGAACTTCACGGTTGAGGACTTCGCCTCTGCCCTGATCCGCCTCGACAACGGCGCTACCATCATGCTCGAGGCCAGCTTCGTGGCGAACATCCCCGAGGAGATCTACACGAGCACCCTCTGCGGCACCGAGGGCGGCGCGGTCACCAGCCCGCTGACCATCGTCAAGGAGAAGCTGGGCTCGCTGCAGACCTTCAAGCCCGAGTACCCGGGCCATGAGCCGAACACGCACTACGAAGAGATGAAGCACTTCGTGGAAGTGATCCGTAATGACTCCGAGCCCCTCGTGACTGGCGAGCACGGCCTGATGGTTGCCCAGATCATGGACGCCATCTACGCCTCCGCCGAGGCCGGCAAGGAAGTCGTTATCAAGTAGGTCCGTCGGGCGGCCCGCGAGCCCAAACCGCCACCGCCCGGCTGCGTGATCGCCCGGCGACCCGTGTAGTCCCAGGTCGCCGGGCGGCCATCTACCGATCGGCACCGCAATCTTGGAACCCACGCCCGACACAAGCACTCCTGCCGAATTCCCACGCAGAACCCTTGCGGCCATCATCGCGGTGGCCGGCCTCGCCGAACTCGCCTACATGCTCGTCAACTTCTCGGCCATGCCCGTCTACTTCCGGGACAGCCTCCACTACGGCGAGTCGTCGCTGGGGCTCATCCTGGCAACGTTCCTCGTGTTCGAGGGCGGGATGCGCGGGCCGTTCGGCATTATGGGCGATCGGATCGGGCGCAAGTGGCTGATCATGGGCGGCCCGCTCATCAGCACGTTCACCTCGCTGCTGCTGATCCTGGTGCCAGGCAATGCATGGCCGCTTTTTGTGCTTCTCCGGGTTCTCGACGGCTGTGGCGCGGCCGCGCTCTGGCCGGCCACCTTCGCGATGATCGCCGACGTCGCCCCCGTTGAACGCCGCTCCCAAGCGATGAGCCTCTTCAACGTGACTTACATGGGCAGCGTGGCGGTCGGCCCCTTCCTGGGCGGTATCGCAAACGACCTGACGGGCTTCTTCGTGCGCCATCTGCCCAAGGCCCAGCAACTCCGCTACGACCCCTTGCAGGCCTCGTTCTATCTGGCGAGCGCGATCTTCTTCGTCGCGGTCGTCGTCGCCTTCTGGCGCATCCCGAACATTCCGCCACACCACCGGCGGGACGGCAACGAGGGCGAGCACGACGCCGGCTTCAGCTTCCCTGCGCTGATGGACTCGTTGAAGCGCATCCCGGCGATCCTGGCTACGGCGTTCGTCTGCTTCATGGGCATCGGCCTCGTCATGCTCATCATCAAGCTGTTCGCGAAGGATGAGCTGCACGTTTCCGAGACGGGCTACGGCACCCTCCTGATGGTGCCGGCGGCCATCATCGGCGCGGCGTCGGTTCCGCTGGGCACCATCGGCGACCGGATCGGCAAGTCGCGCGCCTTTAAGCTCGGTCTCGCTCTGTGCGGCTTCTCGATGTGGGCGCTCGTGTTCACCGGCAACCAGATCGCGATGGTGTTCGGCGGGTCGCTCATCGGCATCGGGTTCGTCATCGCCTTCCCCTCGTGGAACGCCTTCGTCAGCGAGTCGTGCAGCCCGGAGCAGCGAGGCGCAGTGATGGGAGCCGTCGGCACGGTGCAGAGCGCCGGCGCGATGATCGGAGCGCCCATCGGCGCCTCTCTCTATGAGCACGCGCACATCAACGTACCGTGGCTGCCGTGGCTCAACGCACACTACACCCCGTTCATCGGATGTGCCACGCTGCTGATGCTGGCCTGGATCCTCGCCCTCATCACCATCCGCGAACCACACAAAGCGACATCATGACATCCTGGGCTTACCTGATCGGCAGCCTCGCAGTGATCCTGCTCGGCTGTGACCTCTTCACCAACGCCATTGAATGGGCCGGCCGCAGGCTGCGCATCTCCGAGGGCGCCGTCGGCAGCGTCCTGGCAGCCGTGGGCACCTGCTTGCCGGAGACCCTCGTCGCCATCCTGGCCACGATCTTCGGTGCGAGGAGCGGCTCCGGCGACGCCATCGGCATCGGCGCGATCCTCGGCGCCCCGCTCATGCTCTCGACGCTCGCGTTCTTCGTCACAGGCGCCGCGGTAGTATCCTTCACCGCCACGCGCCGGCGCACGGTCGAGATGCGGGCCAGCCATCGCGTCATCGGGCGCGACCTGCGCTACTTCTTCCTCGTGTTCGGCATCTCCGGCGCCGCCGGCCTCGTGCACAGCGCGATCCTCCACTATGTGGTGGCCGCCGCCCTCGTGGTGCTCTACGGCCTGTACGTAAGGCGCACGTTCGCCGATCACCACGGCCCGAAGGACGAGGCCGAGGAGGAGTTGGGCCCGCTGCGCCTCTTCCGCTCGCACGACACGCCGCGCCTCCGGTTCATCGCCTTCCAGCTCGCCCTGGGCCTCGGAGCGCTGGTCGGCGGCGCCCACTTCTTCGTGGAGAACCTGACGCACGTCGGCCATGCGCTCGGCGTACCCCTGCTGGTGCTCTCGCTCATCCTCACGCCCATCGCGACGGAGCTGCCCGAGAAGATGAACTCCGTCCTGTGGGTCCGCAACCGCAAGGACACGCTCGCGCTGGGCAACATCAGCGGCGCGATGGTCTTCCAGAGCAGCATCCCCACGTCGATCGGCATGCTCTTCACGGACTGGGTGCTCGACCCGCAGGCGCTCGCGTGCATCGTGGTCGCGATGGGTTCGACCGCCGTGGTCTGGTGCGAGATGATGTGGCGCAAGCGCATGTCGGCCTACTCGCTCCTGGTCGGCGGCCTCTTCTACGTCGTCTACCTCCTCTGGATCTTCCGCTGGATGTAGAAACAGGGCGGAGCGCTGAGCGCCCCGCCCTGTTTGGTTCTGATCCCCCCTGCCGCGCTCAGCCCCCGACCGCGTCGAAGTGCCGCTCCATGAACCCCAGGAACGCGATGATGCCGTCGACACGATCCTGGTTGAGCGAACTCCAGCAGTAGGAGTAGCCGGGGAACAGCGGGCACAGGGCGCGCCGCTCGCCACGGTGCTCGACGACGATGTCGTAGCGCTGCGGCTGACCGGGACGGCCCTTGTTCCTCTGGATGCAGTAGTCACACCCATCGCAGTGCTTGGTATGCGCCACGACGAAGTCCTGCAGCTTCCCATCCATCGCGCCGAACTGCGGCAGCAGCTCGCGCATCCCCAGGATCCGGATGCCGAAGCACTGGGGAGTCTGCACGAGCGGGTCGTAATGCGCGTGGACGCCGGCGTAGTGGTGGCCGTAGAGGTAGTTGCCGACCGGCCCTGCCGGGTCACCGTGGCACCGCACGTAGTCCAAGCTGATCTGGCCCTCGCAGCAATCGAGCCGCAGGTACCCGTTGGACAGCAGGTAGCCCTCCAGGCGGTCGAAGGCGGCTTCGTCGCCGGCCAGGCGGCGAAAGATGGCGCTCGTGTACGCATACTCCGGATCGAACAGGCACCGCGAGAAGGCCAGGAGCGACGCGTCGGGTCGCGCCGCCATCCAGTGCCAGGCTTCCGCCATCTCCGGGAACTGCGGATGGCGCAGGGAGGCCGCGTCGATCTGCAGGCCGAGAGCCGCCATGAGCGCGCGATGCTTCTTGGGCGCCGGCGGCGGGCTGCCGAAGACCAGGGAGCCGTCCGCGGGCTTGCCCTCGCCCCCGAGCGCGAACAGCGTGCCCAGGAACGCGTCGACCGTCTTGAGGACCTTGCGCATGTCGCCGACGAGGCGCGGCTTGCCGTAGGAGCTCTTGTTGAACCGGTTGGGGTGCGCGTCGTCCGGGTGCAGCTCGGCGAACAGCATTCCCGGGTCATCGCGGAGGGTGCGGTATGTGCCCTCCATGAAGCCGTGGAGCTGCCGCTGCGACTCCTCCGACACCTCCGCTCCGCACGCAGGCACGAACGGAGCGAGGGTGTCGAGGTAGGTGCTGATCATCCGCTGTTCGAGGCTCTGGTAGGTCGACAAGGCACCCCCCTGTCCCCATATTCCGGCCGCCACGGGCCAGATGGAGGCATCCCGATGCTACCCGAACACCGCCTTCAGCGCCTCGGCGATGTGCTTCAGTCCCAGCTCGGGATGCACGCGGTAGCCGTCGACCTCGGCGGTGATGGGACCGGTGTAGCCCACCTCGTCGAGCGCGGCGCGGACCTCGGCCCACGGCACATCGCCCTGCAGCGGGTTGCAGAAGGCGGTGATGTTGCCGATGCCGCACTTGAAGTCCTTCACGTGCACCTTCTTGATGCGCTGGCCCAGGATGCGGACCCAGTGCTGCGGGAAGCCGAACACCAGCACGTTGCCCGCGTCGAAGTACGCCTGCACGAACGGGCTGCCGATCTCGTCCACGAAGCGCGCCATCTCCATCGGCGAGAGCAGGAACTTGTTCCACACGTTCTCGACGCCGATGACCACACCCGCGTCCTTCGCGTCCGAAGCCAGGTCGTTCAGCGCGTCCTGCGCCCGCGAGTAGGCCACGTCGTACTGGACATCCGGCGAGACGCCGCCCGGCACGCAGAGCACCGTGTCGGCGCCCATCCACGTCGCCGCACGAAGCAGGGCCCGCATCAGGTCCTTCCCCTTGGCGACGACGGCGGGGTCGGGCGAGGTGAGCGGGTAGGCCCAGCCGAGGCCGTTGGAGAGGCTCGGCGTGCCGATGCCCAGGTCGCGCGCGACGCCGGCGATGCGGCGCACTTCGGCCTCGGGCGTCGTGGGCGTCAGGTAGCCCTCCTCCGCCATGTTGATCTCGATCGTCTCGAAGCCGGCTGCCTTGGCTTCGCGGAGGCACCGGTCGATGTCCCAGTCCCCCGGCATGGTCCAGCGGTTGATCCCTATCTGCATCGGTATCCTCCCGTACGCTCTGTTTGGTGTGCCGCAGTGGCGTTCCCCGCTTCCGCCATCGGGCAGCGGATTCCTGCATGATCGGCCACGTTCACAGGAGGCGCGCGCGGCGGCGTCGAATGGGAAGAAGGTTGGGTGGGTGCGATGCCGCCGGGGGCGGCGGCGGTCCATGGTGGACGCTCACCGAACCCACCAGCACTCTCCTCAGGAGACGATCGACATGGCCAAGTCCATCACCATACACGCCGGGCGGCACCCGCGCGTGCTCTGCCCGATCGAGACCGAGTGGCCCGGCGGCGACGCGCCCGACCTGCTGGCGGGCGGCGGCGAACTCATCCCCGTGCAGCGCGACGGCGACCGTGTCCGCTTTCTGCTGCCACGCCTCGCAGCCGGCGAGAGCGTCACGCTGACGCCTGCCGCCGCGGTCGCTCCCCCACCCCAGGTTGCGCTCGCCGACACGGGCGCCGGCATCGACGTGCAGCTCCCGGACGGTGCGTTGACAACCTACCGCTACGCGGGCAACCCGGCGCGGCCGTGCTTCTATCCGGTGCTCGCGCCGGGCGGCGTCCAGATCACCCGCAACTGGCCGCTGCGCGACGACGTGCCGGACGAGACTTCGGACCACCCGCACCAGCGCTCGATGTGGATCGCCTACGGCAACGTGAACGGCGTCGACAACTGGAGCCAGGAGACCGGGCACGGTTTCACGATGCACCGGTCCGTCGACGAGCTGGTCTCCGGCCCCGTGTTCGGTCGGTTCGCCACGACGAGCGAGTGGACCGACCAGGCGGGCGCAGTGCTGCTCACGCAGAAGCTCATCGCGACCTTCTGGCGAGGCAACGAGGCGCTGCGCCCGATGGACTTCGACATCACGCTCGCCGCCCCGGCTGACCTGGCCGTCACGCTCGGCGACACGAAGGAGGGCGGCATCATCGCCGTCCGCGTCGCCAGCTCGATGGACGTGGTGCGCGGCGGCCGCATCGAGAACGCGTTCGGCGGCATCGACGAGGACGAGACCTGGGGCAAGGCGGCGCACTGGTGCGATTACTCCGGCCTGGTGGACGGCCGGCACGTCGGCGTCGCGGTGATGGACCATCCCGACTCGTTCCGCTACCCGACCTACTGGCACGTGCGCAACTACGGCCTCATGACGGCGAACCCGTTCGCGCTGAACGACTACACCGGCGGCGCGAAGAACGGCACGTACCGCATGACCGCCGGCGAGAGCATCCGGTTCCGCTACCGCGTGCTGCTGCACACCGGCGATGCGGGCCAGGCCGACGTTCGATCCGCATACCTCGGCTTCGTATCGCCGCCCAAGGTCGAGGTGGCGTAGCCGTGCGCGTCCGGGTGACCTACAAGTCCGGCGACCTGGCCATCGACGAGGTGGTGCAGGCAGCCGACGCCGACGGGATCGTGCGCCTCGCCCAGCAGCGCGTTGCGGCGAAGACCAACTTCCTCGTGCGCCTGTTCATCAACTCGCTCACGCCGCTGCAGTTCGCCTGCGAGGTTGTCAGGCGCTACAACGAAGCGACCCGCAGCGCGGTGCCCCAGCCGCGGAGCTGCCAGGAGTTCATCGACCTGGCTGCGGCTGCCGGCATCGCGACCATCCTGCCCGAAGAAGGAAAGCCTGCCTGATGCTCGTCCTGCTCCCTCCCGCACAAGCGCCGGCGCCCGCCACGGTGACGCTGACGCAGCGCTTCTCTGCCGGCACCCCCGCCGAGGCCGCGGCGCTGGCGCCCGAAACCACGTCGACGATCCGCGACGGCGCCCGCGTCGCCGAGCCCGGCCAGTCGTGGACGTACCAGTTCGTCCTACCCCGCGGCGCCCGCGTGACGATGCGCTACAGCGGCGACGGCGCGCCCGAGGTCACCGTCGCGCGCCCGGACGGGAAGCCCAACGCGGCAGCCCACTCGTCGGAGGGCGCGGTCCGCCTCGTGCGGACCACTGCGCCGGCCGACCTGCCGGTGGGTGGAGCGCTCCGCTTCACCTTCCGTTCCGTCGACGGCATCGTCTCGGTGCGCGAAGTGGTGCTCTCCGCCCAACTGCCGGACGCGAACGGCGATGGGATGCCGGACGCCATCGCCGGGTGGATGGGCGTGCCGAAGGGCGGCTCCCCGACGATGGCGCCGCGCCCCGCGCTCCCGCACACGAGCTTCCAGACGGGCGAGCGGTTCGACCCGGGCATCGGCGTGCACACCGACGCGGTCCTGGTCTACTCCTCGGATCCGCAGGTCTACGCCGGGTGGGCGGACAAGGGCTACGTGCTGCAGACGATGGGTGGGTTCCGCGAGGGGCCGGAGTACCTGAAGCAGTTCCCGGACGAGGTGCAGCGCGACGGCAACGGCAACCCGATCGTCATCGGTGGTTCCAGCTACTACATGCTGCCGACGCCGCACCGCAACGACGTCTCGAAGCAGTACTACCAGGCAGCCATCGCGGCGGGCTCGACGGCCATCTGCCCCGAGGAGCCCGAGATCATGACCTCGGCGGGCTACGAGGAGCCCTTCAAGCAGGAGTGGCAGGTCCGGTACGGGAGCGCCTGGCAGCCGCCGCACAGCAGCATCGACGCCCGCTACCACGCGGAGCAACTCAAGGGCTTCCTCACCGCCCGCCAGATTGGCGCGATCCTGGACGACGCCCGCGACAAGGCGCCGAATGTCACGCGCATGGTCGCGGTCCACAGCCCCATCACGTACTACCACTGGGGCATCCCGGTGCCGCACGCCGCTCTGTTCGGGCTCGCGTCGCTGCAGGAGGTCATCGCGCAGGTGTGGACCGGCACGGCGCGCACGGCGGCTCGCGCGGCGGGGGTTCGCGAGGAGCGCACGTTCGAGATCGGCTACCTGGAGTACTCCAGCCTACTGCAGCTCGCGCGGGGCACCGGCAAGCGCCTCTGGTTCCTGATGGACCCGGTCGAGGACAACCCGGACCGCCCGATGGAAGACTACCGCGTGAACTACGAGCAGACCCTCCTGGCCGCGCTCATGTTCCCGCAGGTGGACCGCTACGAGGTGATGCCCTGGCCGCAGCGCATCTACGGCCGCGTGCCCCCGGAGTACGCCACGGTCGTGAACACGGTGGTGGGCACGCTCTCCGACCTGTGGCAGTACACGGACAGCGCGGTCGACGCCGGGAGCGAGGGAATCGGCACGTTCGTTGCGGACAGCATGGGCTGGCAGCGCGGGGCCCCGGCCCCGAGCGACATGGACGGGTTCTACGGGCTCTGCCTGCCGCTGGTCCTCCACGGCATTCCGGCGCAGGTCCTCTCGCTCGACCGCCTCGCGACGCCTGGCTACCTGACCGGCCAGAAGACGCTGCTGCTGTCGTACGACCACCTGAAGCCCGCTGCGCCGGATGCGAACAAGGCGCTGGCGGACTGGGTGCGGCGCGGCGGGTCCCTGGTGGTGTTCGGCGGGACAGACGCCTACGACGCGGTGGCCGACTCGTGGTGGCGAAAGGCCGGCCTCGTGTCGCCGCTGGACGACCTGTTCGCGCAGCTCGGTCTGGCCACGAAGCGCGGCCCCGCGCCGCAGTACCCCGAGCCCGTCACGAAGTGGACCGAGCTGCTGCGCGGCGACGGCGCTGAGCACAGCCTGACCAATCGCAAGCGCTACACGATGGACCTGTCGCGCATCTCCGCGCAGACGGGCAGCGTGGCGGTGCGCTTCCGCGATGCTTCGGAGCAGGACGGCTGGGGCCCGTACGTTACCACGATCGAGCTGCGGATCGACGGCAAGATCGCGGCGGCGTTCAGCGCGGGCTCCGATCTCGAGACCCGGTTCCTGGTGGACGATACCGGCAGCCAGATCTCCGGCCCGGCGCGCTTCGCCGACGGAACGAACTACTGGATCTACCGTTTCGACAACCTGCCGAAGGACAAGCCGGTCACGCTGACGGTGGACATGGGCAACGGATTCCTGGTGGAGGCAGGCCCCGCGCCGGCGCCGCCCATCAGCATCGAGGCCGCGTTCGCCGACCCGGCACCACGCCTGGCCAAGCTGCGGCTGCAGCGCAAGTACCCGCTGACCTCGTACTCCCTACCGGATGGCGCCACTCCGCTCTACAAGCTGGCCGGCGCCACGCCGCTCGTGTGGGAGGCGAAGTCCGGCGCGGGCACGGTGACGTACGTCGGCATCGCGCCGGGCTACGTGACCGCGACCGACCAGACGAGCCGCTGGCTGCGATGGCTGGTCAAGCGCGCGTACCAGGCGGCAGGCGGCACCTACAAGGAGTCGGGCTCCTTCGTCGCGAAGCGCGGCCCCTTCGTCGGCGTCCGGGCGCTGGCACAGGAGGAGTCGCTCGATGGGCGCTACGTCGACCTGCTCGATTCGTCGCTGCCCGTCGTCGAGGACCCGACCGTGGCGCCGCGAGGGCGCGGGCTGTACATGAAGGCCGGCTCGACGAAGGGCGCCCCGCGCGTCATCGCGGTCTCGGGCCGGCTGCGGGCGCGCACCGAGCAAACCGGCGCGACGGGGTTCTTCGTCCAAGCCCCCTCTCGGACGCAGGGCGCGGCCCGGCTGTTCGCGGGCGGCAAGTCGGTTGCGTCGGCGGCCGGGTTCACCGCGTGGGGCCAGCCGATCGCCGTGAAGACGAGCGCCAACGGCTCCACTGTGCTGGTTCGCTATCCCAACGACGTCGACGGCGTCGCCGTGCGTATCACCTGGAAGTAGGAGGTCGCGATGGGACAAGAGCGGCAGATCACCGAAGGGCCCCTGCAGAAGAACCTGGACAACAATATCAACTTCTCGCCGGACGGCCACCGCATCGTGTTCGACTGCCGGGGTGAGAAGGGCATCAACGGCAACAGCCGCCTGGGCTACGTCGACCTGCGCTCCGGGCGCACAGTGCTCTTCTACGAGCAGAAGCTGCCCGTGCTGGGCGTGGGGGCCGCGAGCTTCATCAACAACTCAGAGATCGTGTGCATCCACGCGCTCCTCTCCGGGCTGACGTACGACTTCACGGTGCGCGGCGGCCGCATCATCCCGATCGACCCGCACAAGCCTGGCAGGTGGCTGGACAGCCGCAACATCGTGGCGCCGTTCACGCCCGGCGCGCTGCGCGGCGGCACCCACAAGCACGAGCCGGACTCGACGGGCCAGTGGATCGGCTTCACCTACAACGACCACACCATGCGGGCGCGCGGGTCCGATCTGCGCAACGTGGGCGTCAGCAAGCGCGGCCATCCCGTGCCCGTGCCGGACGACGGCGGTGGCCACAACTTCGCGGGCGAGAGCTTCACGGTGCTGCTGACGGCGTGCGTCGACAAGCCGCGGCCGGGCACCGACGACTACGGCCGCGCCGAGGGCGACTGCTGGGTGGGGCGCGGCGGCTACAGGGACGGTGTGAGGCACCAGCGCGCCCGCGCGTTCCGAGGCGCCGTCGCCGTGAGCGAGAACGGCAAGATCACCCCGTATGGAGAGGTCTACGTGGTCGACGTGCCGGACGACCTCACGCGGCCGGGCCCCCTCGGGCCGCTGGAGGGCACCGACGCCACCTACCCCGCCCCGCCGGAGGGCGCCCGCGTTCGCAGGCTGACGCGGACGGCGGAGAACCCGGACAAGCGGCTGCGCGGAGCGTCGGGCCACCTGCGCGCGTCGAGCGACGGACGCTGGATCGCGTACGTGGGCAAGGCGCTCAGCGGCGCGGAGGTGACGGACCAGGTGTTCGTCGTGTCGCCCGAGAGCGGCCAGGTGCGCCAGGTGTCCGACCTGCCGAGCGGCGTCGCCGGCAGCCCCCGGTTCAGTCCGGACTCGACCTACGTGGCCGCAGCGGGCGCCGATGGGGCGGTCTACGCGTGGAGCACGCGCGAGCGGGACTGGGGGAGCGCGACGGAGCTCGCGCCTGTCGGCCCCGACCCGCTCGACATTGTCATCTCGCCGAACGCCCACACCATCGCCTACAACCGCGTGGTCGACGGTGTGAAGCAGATCTTCGTCGTGGAGTACGACTGAGGCTCAGGCAACAGGGATCACGGACCGCCGCACCTGAGGGAACCGACCATGAAGACGTCGTCGAAGGTGATGCTGATCGCCAGCTTCTGCATCCTGGTGGTTCTCGGCGCTTCGTACTACCAACTCGTCAGCACGTCGATGCCGGAGCTGACGCGCCAGCAGGCGAACGACATCCTGACCGACCTGAGCGAGTCGTTCAAGCTCGGCAAGGTCTCCAAGATCATGGCCTACGCCGCGCCGGACGCCCGCATCGGCGGCAGGACCAAGCGACAGATCGAGTCGCTCCTCGCGCACGGCATGCAGTACGTCAAGGAGCCGGAGGTCCGGTTCACGGACGTGATCTACACGCGCGACGGCGAGAAGGTCACGCTCAACATGAAGGTCACCGTTCGCGACCTCTCCACCAAGGAGACCCTCTACGCCTCGATGGTCTCCATGACGCTCACCCGCCGCGCCACCGTCTACGCAGGCGGCCTGGTGACGGTCTACGAGTGGAAGGTCACCAACGTCGATGCACCCAACATCCCATCCGAGTAGAAGCGAGCACGCCCATGTATGAGTCCCTCGGCACAGCCCAGACCAAGACCGGCGAGAACCTGGAACTCGCCATCGTGATGCCGCCGCACGGCGAGTTGGCGGCCGCGGCCCAGAAGCTCCTGGCCCACAAGAGCCGCCTGTGGCAGGGGCATATGGACGCGGCACTGGCAGGCGAGACCGACCTGCTCGAGACGCGCTTCCACCTGGCGCTGCTCGACGGCGACCCGATCGCGAACATCATGACGGTCGAGCGAGCCGGCGTTGGCATCCTGGGCCACGTCTTCACGCGGCCCGAGCACCGGCGCAAGGGTATCGCCAGCCAACTGATGGCGCGGCAGATGGACCACTTCCGAGCCCGCGGGGGCAAGTGCCTGGTGCTGGGCACGGGCTTCGAGAGCGCGCCCTACCGCATCTACGAGAGCTTCGGCTTCCGCAGCGTGCGCGGGGGCTTCATGCGCTACGACGCGGTGCCGCGCGACGAGATGGAGGCGGAGTGGTTCGCGCCCGGCGCTGCCGCCATCGTCGAGGGCCGCTGGGAGCACTGGGCCAGCACGTCGGTGCTCGCGGCCACGCGCGACGGCTCGCTGCTGCGGTCGGCGCAGTGGGGCGTGTTCGGCGTGGGGCTCCTGGAGCACCCCTACCTGAACGCGTTGGCGCAGGCGCGCTCCGGCGGCGGTGCGGCCATCCGCGTGCTGCAGAAGCCGACGGGCGCAGCGGTCGGCGCGGCCTCCGTCCAGCCGCACGACACGTGGCCCGACGTCTGGACTGTCGATGCGTTCGTGCACCCGGCGTTCGCCGACCGCAAGCAGGAGTTGGTCGAGGCGCTGCCGATGCCGCCAGGGCTCTGCATCGCCCACGCGCTGCCGAGCGACGCCGCGGCAGTCGCATTCTGGGAGTCGCTCGGCTTCCGCGCGAGCGGCGTCATCCCGGGCCTACTCCGCATCGACGGCGCCTCCCACGACGTGCTGATGCTGACGCGCGAGGTGACCGCATGACGCTGGTTCCATTTGGGGGGCGCTACCTCGACGCGGTGGTCGACCTGCTGCACCGCCGCCTTACGGCAGACGCGATGACGCGCTCGCTGTTCGTGCGCAAGGTGCTGCTCGACCCCAACTTCCTGCCGGATGGCGCACCCGTCGCACTAGACGAGGCGGGCGCGGTCGTCGGGTTCGCCCTGGCCATCCGGCGCTGCGTGCCGATCGAGGAGATGCCGCTCGATCCGACGGTTGGCTATATCACGTTACTCGCCGCGGACAGCCGCGAGACCAGCGCCGCGCTACTCGCGCATGCGGAGGAGTTCCTCGCCGGCCACGGCTGCAAGCGGATCAGCGTGTCCGCCTACTCGCCGAACTACTTCACCCCGGGCGTCGACGTGGCAGCCTACCCCGAGACGCTGGCGACGTACCTGGCGGCCGGCTACCGCGAGGTCTACCGCCCGATCTCGATGGACTGCAACCTGCTGAAGGTCGTCGAGCCCGCGTGGGTGCGCGAGAAGGCGGTGGCGCTCGCGGACGCGGGAGTGACGGTGGCTCCCTATCGGGCTGATCTCATACCGGAGCTGATGGCCTTCGTGCAGGCGGAGTTCGCGGGCGACTGGCAGCGCTACGCTCGCGAGGCCGTCGCGCGCATCGAGATGGGCGATCCGCCGACGCGCGTGTGGATTGCCCACGAGGGCGGCACGGTGCTGGGCTTCAGCCACCACGAGGGCGAGCGCTTCGGCCCGATCGGCGTGGCGACGTCGCAGCGGGGGCGCGGCATCGGGCAGGTGCTGCTCTACCGCACGCTCGACGCGATGCGCGCGCAGGGGCTGCACAACGCGTGGTTCATGTGGTCGGACGACCGCACGGCGGCGCGGCTGTACTCCGAGGCGGGGTTCGTGGAGAGCCGGCGATTCGCGGTGCTGACGAAGGACCTCGCGTAGGCGCGCTACCCCTCTCCCGGCCTTCGGCCACCCTCTCCCGCAAGGGGCGAGGGCCCATCGCCGCGACGTTGGCGCATGGCAGGCGGCTGCGTTCTGAAGCCCCCGCCCCTTGCGGGAGGGGGTTGGGGGAGGGGTTGCTACGGCGACCAAACTGGTTGGGCAGAAGGTCTATAAGCCGGGTTCTGTGTTTGTGTGGTCATCTATCTGGGACCGCGATTGCTCGCGGCCTCATGCGGCTCTACCCGGAGGGTCCGCGGGCCGCCTCAACCCCTCCCAATCGAGCCTTGCTCCCGATGGGGTTTAGCAGGCCGGCCGGTCTCCCGGCCGCCGGTGCGCTCTTACCGCACCATTTCACCTTCACCGACCGTCGCCGGAGCGGCGGCAGGCTGTGTCTTTTCTGTGCCACTTTCCGTCGGGTCACCCCGCCCGGACGTTATCCGGCATCGTGCCCTATGGAGCCCGGACTTTCCTCCCCGAACGTGTCGGGGCGACCACCCGACCTTCTGCCCACGCGATTCTAGCACCGACCAGCTCAATTGGCAACCGAACCGGCGAAGTGATATACTACCGGCACACCCCCACACGCCCGTGCGCGGGCAGCGCAGGAGACCGTCTTGGACATCGAACAGCAGGCCGCACTGCTCCGACGCGGCACCATCAACATCGTCCCCGAGAAGGGGCTCGAGGAGAAGCTCGAGAAGTCGGCGAAGGCCGGGAAGCCGCTCCGCGTCAAGCTGGGCCTCGACCCGACCGCGCCCGACATCCACCTCGGGTTCGCGGTCGTCCTGCGCAAGCTGCGCCAGTTCCAGGATCTGGGCCATCAGGTCGTGATCATCATCGGCGACTACACCGCCCTCATCGGCGATCCGTCGGGCCGCTCGGCAACGCGCCCCATGCTGAGCAAGGAACAGATCAAGGAGAACGGCGCCACCTACGTCAACCAGCTCACGCGGATCCTCGACCGCGAGCGGACCGAGGTGCGGTTCAACAGCGAATGGCTCGGCCCGCTCGACTTCGCCGACGTCGTCCGGCTTTCCTCGAAGATGACCGTGGCGCAGGTGATGGAGCGGGACGACTTCGCCAAGCGGTTCGCGAAGGGCGAGCCGATCAGCCTGCACGAGTTGATGTATCCCCTCGCCCAGGCCTACGACTCGGTCGCGATCGAGGCCGACATCGAGATGGGCGGGCAGGACCAAACGTTCAACATCCTGGCGGGGCGCGACCTGCAGCGTGAGGTGGGGCAGGACCCGCAGGTCGGGTTCTTCATGCCGCTGCTGGTGGGGCTCGACGGCGAGAAGAAGATGTCGAAGTCGCTCGGCAACTACGTCGGCATCTCCGAGGCGCCCGACACCATGTTCGGCAAGCTGATGTCCATCTCGGACGACATGATGCCCTCGTACTTCGAGCTGTGCACCGACGTGCCGATGCCCGAGGTGAGCGCCCTCCTGTCGGCCGCGCGCTCCGGGCAGACCAACCCGAAGGACGTCAAGCGCCGTCTGGCCCGCGAGATCGTGACGCTGTACCATAGAGCAGCGGCCGCCGAGGCTGCGGACGCCGAGTTTGAGCGCGTGCACGCACGCCACGAGGTGCCGGTCGACATGCCGGAGGTGGCGATCGGCGAGGACGTGGTGAAGGACGGCAGCGTCTGGATTTGCCGCCTGCTGGTGTCGGCCGGCCTGGCGAAGAGCACGGGCGAAGCGCGGCGTCTCGTCGAGCAAGGCGGCGTTCAGATCGATGGCCAGAAGGTGCCCGCGGCATCGACGGAGTATGAGCCGGGCGAGCTGGACGGCCGCGTGCTCAAGGTCGGGGCCAAGCAGTATCGCCGCCTCACAATCGGCTGAAACTGCGGGAACATTACCAGGTTGGCCGAAGTCGTACAGGTGAGGCTCCGCGTCAGCCGCGTCTGCCTCAGGTACAAGTGCTCCTTCGGGGAGGATCGGGTCGGTTCAGGCCGATGCTCCTCCAGCGAAGGAACAGCCGGGCCGCGATTACCGGGGGGAAGATCGCGGCCCGGCTTTCTTTGTCCGTGCCCCAAAGGCACCGGCGGGCACGGAGGCCCGCCCACCGGGATGCCGAACGCAGCGATCGGCACGTAGGTCCGCCCGTCAGAGCGCCCCGGCCGGCACGACCGTCTCTCCCCTGGAGGATGGCGCTCCGTCGCCACCGGCCGCACCGCGTCTGCTATAATCCAGGCATGAGGCTCGAAGCGCGCGAACTGGTGGCGGGGTACGGCGACCGCGTCGTTCTGCGCGCGGTCTCGCTCCATGTCGAAGCCGGGGAACTCGTGGGGCTCGTGGGCCCGAACGGCTCCGGCAAGTCCACCCTCCTCCGCGTCCTTTCGCGCACCCTCCGGCCGCAGTCCGGCACGGTCCTGCTCGATGGCCAGCCCGTGGCCGAGATGTCTGCCCGTGACCTGGCGCGCCGCCTCGCCTTCGTGCCGCAGGCCGAACCCGTGCTCTTCGACTTCAGCGTGCGCGAGGTCGTGCTGATGGGGCGGCACCCGCACGTGCGCGGTCTAGCCGGCGAGGGGGAGAACGACTTCAGCGCCGCCACGCAGGGCATGGCCGCCACCGACACGCTGCATCTGGCCGATCGCCCGGTGACGGCGTTGTCCGGCGGCGAGCACCGCCGCGTTCTCATCGCCCGCGCCCTCGCGCAATCCGCCCCGACCATCCTGTTGGACGAGCCCACCGCCCACCTCGACATCACGCACCAGGCCGACCTGCTTCAGCTCCTGCGGCGTCTGGCGGACAGGGACGGCACAGCGCTCCTCGCGGCGCTTCACGATGTGAACCTCGCCGCCGAGTTCTGCGACCGCCTCGTCCTGCTCCGCGACGGCGCCGTCGTTGCCGAGGGCAGGCCCACCGAAGTCCTGACCGAGGACACCCTCGAGCGGACCTACGGCGCGCCGCTCACGCTCTCCCGCAACCCCGTCTCCGGGCGCCCGGTGGTCCACTGCGGCCCCGCGCAGATGGAGGTTGAGGAGCAGGCGCGCGGCCGCGTGCACGTGATCTGCGGAGGGGGCACCGGGCTGGCGCTGCTCTCGGACCTCTGCCGACGCGGCTACCGGGTGACGGCGGGCGTCCTGAACCGCCACGACACGGACGAGGAGGCTGCAGCGGCTCTGGGCGTGCCGGCCGCGACCGAGGCGCCGTTCTCGCCGGTTGGGCCCGAGGCGCGCGAGGCCTGCGCTGCGTTCATCCGGAGCGCGGATGTCGTGGCGGTGACGGAGGTACCGTTCGGTCGGGGCAATCTGGCCAATCTAGAGCTGGCGCTGGATGCGCGCCGCGCCGGGAAGCCGGTCTATCTGGTCTCGGCCGCGCCGGTCGCCGGCAGGGACTTCGCCGACGGGCGCGCGGAGGCGCTGTGGCAGGGCCTGATCGAGGCAGGCGCCGTCGAGGTGCCGGACATCGCCCACCTCGACGAAGCACTGAGGAGCCTCGTTAGCTGAGCGCCATCGCCGCGCGCGCCTACTTCCGCTCGAGCTGCGCCAGGTCGATCTTGAACACCTCCACGGCCTCCTTCTGGCGCGAGACGATGATGTAGAGGTGCCCGTCGTGCACCATCGAGTGCGGATAGCCGAAGTCGCCGCCCTTGTAGCGCCCCGTCTTCTTCATCGTGAAGCGGTCGTCGGCGACGATGTAGTGCCGGTCATAGACGAGACCGTCCCGCGAGGTCGACAGCACCAACGGGTTCCGGCCGCCGTGGTTACCGTTGTCCGGGTTCCCAACGTAGTAGTACAACCCGTTCGGCAGCCTACCAAGGTGGAACTTCGCGTCATTATCGGTGAATTCGGTTTCACGTGGGCGCCCCCACGTCGCCCCGTCGTCGGTGCTCACCGTCTCCCATAGATGCCCGCGCCACTGGCTCCCGGTCGCGCGCAGCAGCATGTGCAGCGCCCCGTCGGCGGTCTGGACGAACGATCCCTCGCAGAGCGCGGGCGAGAGCTTCATCGCGTCGGCGATGCCCCAGAACGTGGCGGGGTTATCCTCCACGCCGTCGAGGTCGCGCGTCTGGAAGCCGGACCACTTCCAACCGGTCAGCCCGCTCGGATCGTCGGTGTACGGGAACGCGAAGTTGCCCGCGATGATCAGCCGGCCCGACCGGGTGCGCGTCGGCCCATGGTTCGGGTTCACAGGCACTTCCATGTCGAGCGCAGGGCCCCAGAACTTGAGGTCGCGGGTCGTCCTGGCGCGCAGATGGGTGTTGGTGCGGTCCGCGTCGTACTGCCCGTAGTAGGCAACCAGCACGCCGCCGTGCTCATGGAAGCCGGCCGCCGTCAGCACGCGCTTCACGCCACCCCCACCGCCGTCGGGCTCGGCCAGCGGAATGGGCTTGCTCCACGCCTTGCAGTCTGGCGAAGTCGACAGCAGCACGCGCTGGCCCGGCGCATCTTCGTCCACCATGTGGTTCGACCAGATCGCGACGAACTGGCCGTGGAACCAGGCGATGTGCGGATGGTGGGAGTAGGTGTACTCGGTCGACGGCTCGTAGATCATCGCGCGATCAACGGTCAACCGCGCGCTCGTCTTCGCCGAGTACGATGCGTTGCTCACCTTCTGCAGCGGTGCACTCACAGCGCCCCCCTGTGCTACCTCGTGTCGTGCCGCCGACAGGACCAGCAAGCCGGCGGCCACGCCAACTGCCCGAAGCGCGACTACCATGTCGCACCCCACTCGTAGCTCAACTGCTCGCGCCCGAAGCGCCAATGGCGAGGGCACGTCGTCTCCATCCAGTCGAGAGGCTCAGCGTCGGCATGCGGCTCCGCCGCGCGCGCGAAGGCGTCTCGCAGGGCCGCGCGCTGGTCCTGGCCGACCGCGTCGGGGGCGGCCGATACGAACAGAGGCGTGCCACTGCGCGCCAGCAGGTCGAGCCACTGGGCGTTCAGGTACCAGGGGATCTCGCTCGTAAGGCCGACGCAGTCCGCATCCGCCTGGAAGAACGCGCCGTGCTGCGGCAGGCGGAACGCGAGTGTGTTCACGCCCATCTTGCGAGGGCGCTCCCACTCCTGCCCGCTCGTGTCGTCACCGGTCCGCTGCAGTTCGAAGAGCCCCGCGCCCACGTGGCCCACCGTGTTGCACCCGATCAGCAGCGTGTCGCCCGCGGCGTCGCGAATCTCGGTGTAGAGACGGTAGATGATCTCGGCCGTCGTCCGAGTGCGGTCCAAGAAGCTCCAACCGTCGGCGGTCACGGACTCCCCCATCAGGAAGCCCCATCTGCCCGTGACGTCGAACGTCGTGAAGTCGTGCTTGATGAGACGATAGCCCCAGGCGACCAGGCGCGCGATGTCGGCACGCACGTGCTCCAGCACCTCCGGCACGCTAGGGTCCAGGAACGCGCCTGAGGAGGAGCCCAGCACCGGATGGCCGTCCGGCAGGCGCCAGGAGCGCGGCGGGTCGACGGTAGTCAGGAGCGGGCGGATCCAGATGCCTGGCCGAACGTCGAGCGCGGCGATGCGCGCAGCCAACCCCGGCATGTCGGGGAACCGGTCGTTGCCGCGGTCGTACGGCCCACCTTCGCAGATGCGGCCGTGCGGCTCCCAGCCGCTGTCGACAACCTGGTACGGAGCCGGTCCGCCGGACGGCGCAAGGTCCCGCACCAACCCGGCGTCGCGCAGGATCGTGGCAGCCGTGCTGTGGCCGTATGCGTGGTACCAGTCGTTCGCGCCATAGACGCATCCATCGGCCCGGCGTGGCGCCGCGCAGAGAAGGCTGCACAGCTCGCGGGCGACGGCGATGGCGGACTGGTGCGCTTGACCGATGATCCACCGAATCTGCGCCGCCTCTAGAACGCGGTCGCCGAGCAGGACGCCGCACCCTCCGCAGCGTGTGTCCAGGAGCAGCGTCACGCCACCCTCATCGACACGCCAGCAGGCCAACGCGCTCGCGTCCGCGCCTGTCTGCACGCCGAACCCGCTGGTGCGGTCAGTCGCCGGGTCGTATACGAGCGCGTACCAGGGCAGCGGGCGCTCAGGCACATAGCCGCGCCACTCCAGATCGCCGTAGCCCCGCTCCCAGGCGTCACCGAGCACGCGGGCGCCGCGCGGCATGCTCCGATCCCAGCGAAGCGCGATGCGCGTCAGAGCAACCCCGGGCGCCGACACGCTGACGGTGCACCGATCAGCGGCCATCGCCAGGCGCACCTCGACTCCGGCTCCCCCGAAGCCGTCCACGCCTGCGTCCAGCACCACCTGGCCGGCATCTGTCCAAGCGCAGACCCGGCTGGGCATTCCCCACTCCACGGACCGTCCTCCTCAGCAGCCGCTCAGGCTGTCTACGGCGAGACCTCGACGATGCTGTCGCCCGCAGCGGGCCAGCCATCGCTATCCCAGGTCAGCGGGCGAACCTGCAGCGTCGGTACGCCTTTGGCCTCGCGGTCGTACGCGTGATGGACCAGCCACTCCCTGCCCCGGTCAACCAGCACCATGCAGTGCCCTGGCCCAACCCATCGCCCCTGCGCCTCCAGGAGCAGCGTGCCTCCGCTGTCGAGCATCGGTTTGCCGGACCGATCGGTGTACGGCCCCTCCAGCGCCCGCGAGCGCCCGACGCGGATGTGGTAGGTGCTGTCCACTCCCCGGCAGCAGAGGTCGAACGAGACGAAGAGGTACCAGTAACCCCCGCGCCGCAGCAGGTAGGGCGCCTCGATGGCGCCGGGCGGCGGGCGCGAGGCAATGGGCGTCAGCGGGGCGCCCGGCTTCGGCACTCCTGTGGTTGGGTCCAGCGCGACCAGCTTGATGCCCGACCAGAAGGAACCCAGGGCCAGGCCGACGGGCTTCCCGCGGTCCATCGCCACGCACGCGTCGATCGCGTTGTAGTCGTCGCCACGTCGGGTCTCGGCTACCTTGCCGTCGTCCTGCCACCCGTAGTCCGGCGATCGCGGGTCCAGTGTCTTGCTCGACGCCTTGCCGATGATCGACCGGTTGCTGCCGTACGTAGAGACGGTGTAGTAGGCGTGGAATCGGCCTCCAAACCGGACGACCTCAGGGGCCCAGACCGCGCTGGCGCCCGGAACGTCGCGCCTGGCCCAAGCCGGCACGTCCTCCTGGAAGACGCGCCCGATGTACGCCCAGTGCGCCAGATCGGACGACCGGCGCACCATAATGCCGGGACCGGTGGAGAAGAGGTAGAAGTCCGGGCCGTCCCGGACGATGGTCGGATCATGGACGTGGCGGACCGCGTTGTCGGACGGTGCGACGTACCGAGGTCCAGAGGGGAGGATGGACGCCAGTGCGAGGCAGGCACAGGTGGACCGGAGCCGGCTCGCGAAGGTACTCACGTCACTCCCCCCTTTCGCCGCAAAGGCGCGTCGCAGCCCGACACTGGGCTCTCAAGGCGCCCGGCGAGGCCGCTGGGGGCTGCTGCACGGCGTGAGCTGGGGCGCTACGGCTCCACGATGGAACGGAGCATCGGCCCCTGCTCGCCGGTTGCCTCGATGGCCGCCGCGGTGTCCGCGAGCGTATACGTTCGGTACGGCAGGCTCGTGAAGTCCACCTCGCGCGTGCGCAGCAGCTCGACGGACTCGGCCAGTGTGTCGTTGGAGCGCCTCGAGAACATGACAGTCAGCTCGCGGCGGCGCGCGATGGACATATCGAACGCGATGCGCTCGTCCCGCGGAATGCCGATGATCACGACGCGGCCACCGGGCTTCGCGAGTTGCACTGCCTGATCCAGGCCGTTCTGGTCGCCTGAACACTCCAGGACCACGTCTGCCTCGAAGCCCTGGTCGAGCAGCTCGCGGTGCGAAGCAGCGACCGAGGAGGCCCCGATGGCCGCGGGCCACTCGCGACGGCACTCCTTGGGCTCGACGACAGCCATCTGCGCCACGCGCCTGGCGCGCAGGAGGAACAGGGCCGAGACGCCGATTGCGCCGGCGCCCAGAACGGCGACCGTCTCCCGGTTGGTAGGCTGTACGGCCCTGACCGCGTGCAGCGCCACGCCGAGGGGCTCCGCAAGCGCCCCCTCGACGTAGGTCACTTCGTCCGGCAAGGGGCACACGAATGGCGCCGGACAGGCGATGTACTCGGCCAACCCGCCGTCGTGAGGGGGGAAACTCGGAAACACCACGCGGCGGCAGAGGTTGTTGCGCCCCGCGTGGCACATGTCGCACTCGCCGCACGACCAACTCGGCTCGACGGCGACGCGCATGCTGGGCGCCAGGCTCGCGACGTGCGTGCCCGTCGACACGATGTCGCCGGAGAACTCGTGCCCCTGGATGATGGGCCCGTCGGGCACGGCGCCGCCGGTGTGGCCGTCCATGTAGAGGCGCCAGTCCGACGGGCATATCGAAACCGCACGCACGCGCAGCACGACCTCACCGGGCCCCGCCACCGGCACGGGTACCTCGTCGATGCGCACGTCACGCTTACCGTACAACCTAGCCGCTATCATATCGCCGCCCCAAGAGCAGCCGGGGTAGTACAGGGCCGCGCAACGCGCGGCCCTCCTTCACTATTCCCTGCCACTACGCGTCGTGGTGGTACACGTCCCAGCCGAGGTAGGTGCCCATCGCCTCGGCGACGGCGCTGCCCACCTGGGCGTGCGTCACTGCTACGTGGTGCTCGAAGCCCTGCAGGCACATATGGCGCAGCAGCCCCTGCAGATTCGGAATGCAGGCCACTCCGGCGCCCCCGAATGTGTCGAGAGCGTCCTTCGTGAACTCACCCTCGCCAATGTAGGCCCGCACCTCGCCCAGTTCGTCGTCGGTCGACACGCGGGCGTAGGTGAACGGCCCCTGCTTGATGCGCCCGACCACCGTGCCGTACGTGTTCTGGAGGCCCACGGTGCCGCCGATGATGTCCTGCTGCGCCATCTTGCAGCCCGCCATGCAGCCGGACGGCAGGTTGCTGCAGTGGAACAGGACGCACTTGTCCGGGTCGTCGCCGTAGTTGTTGTTCCAGTCGAGGAGCGCCGCCGGCACGCCCGCCGCCAGCGTGAGCGCATACATGCCGATGGCGCCGGTGATGTCCACCTCGCACGCGCCGGGCAGCAGCTTGTTGCTCAGCATGCTCAGCACCGTGCACGGAACGATGCCGAAGAACTCCTCGATGGCGGTCCAGCACTGCATCGCGGTGGCAACCAGGTCGTTCTCCGCCACCCACTCGTCGATCACCACTGCCAGCTTGGCCATCTTCATCAGCGGCTCGACGGGAACGTGGCCGGACTCGACGTAGGCGCGGATGTCCGCGAGCTTGGCCTGCACCGCGGCGGCGGAGTCGTCCAGGCGCCCAACCTTGCCCAGAATCTCGTAGAGGTCGACGGTCTCGACCGAGATGCCGTTTGCCTGCAGGATCTTCTCGCTGTAGCGCACGGTGTTGAACGCAGCCGGCCGCGAGCCGATGGCGCCCAGGCGGGCCTTGCGCAGCCCCTTCACCACGCGGCAGACCGCGGCGAACTCGGCCAGATCCGCGCCAAACGCCGCCGACTTCGGCGCGACCGTGTGCTGCGCGGTGAGCGAGTACGGGATGCCGTACTGCTGCAGGTTGTTGCACGCCGAGAGCTTGCCGCAGAAGCTGTCGCGCCGATCCTGCAGCCCCATCTTCGCCGGATCGTCCGGCGTGGCCTGGATCAGCACGGGCACGTTCAAGCCGGCCAGGCTCAGCGTCTCCGCGATGCCGCGCTCATCGCCGAAGTTCGGCAGCGTCACGATCACGCCATCGATGCGGCCAGCGTTCTGCTTGAACAGGTCCGCGCACTTCTTCGCGTGGGCGCGCGTCTCCACGGAGCCGAACGGGGTGTCGTCCGGGGTCAGGCAGACCGCGTCGTAGCCCGCGCCCGCCAGCACCGCCAGCATATCCTTGCGCCCCTCGCCGGCCAAATGATCCGGGAAGAACCCGCGGTTGCCAACGATCACGCCGAATGTCGTCTTCTGTGCCATGCTCGTGCCCTCACCTCTTCCTATCGGTGTCTACCAGTCTCAGCGCGCGTGCCCGGCCTGCCCGTAGTAGGCGCCGGGCCCGTGCTTGCGCAGAAAGTGCTTGTCCAGGAGCGTCTCGCCGATGGGCGCAGCCTCCGGGCTGATCCGCTCTGTCAGCAGGGCCGTGCGGGCGACCAGCTCCAGTACGATGCTGTTCTCCACCGCGTGCGCCGCCGAGTGCCCCCAGGTGAACGGCCCGTGGTTGGCGACGAGCACGCCCGGCACGTCCATGGGCGCCCGGCCGTCGAACGCGCGGACGATCACGGCGCCGGTCTCGGCCTCGTACTCGCCGCGGATCTCGTCCGGCGTCATCTCGTCGGTCACAGGCACCGCGCCGCGGAAGCTGTCGGCGTGCGTCGTGCCGTAACAGGGCAGCGCGCGCCGCGCCTGAGCCCACGCCGTCGCGTGCGTCGAATGGGTGTGCGCCACCCCCAGAATACCCGTGAACGCCCGGTAGAGCGCGAGGTGCGTCGGGGTATCGGAGGAGGGCCGGAGCGCGCCCTCGACCACGCGGCCGTCGATGTCGAGGACCACCATGTCGTCGGGCCGCATCTCGTCGTAGTCGATGCCGCTCGGCTTGATGGCGATGAGCCCGGTGCTCGGATCGCGGCCGCTCACGTTGCCCCAGGTCAGGATGACGAGCCCGGCCCGGTACAGCGCCAGGTTGGCCTCGCACACCTCCACCTTGAGCGTCTCAACCGAGATTCCCATGAACATCCACCTCCCGTCTACATCCGAGACACCATCAGCGTGCATCCGCGTTCATCTGCGGTTCCAGACGCCGGTGACGTCACGCGGATGCCTTCGTCTTGATGTCGAGCAGCGTCTTCATCACGTCGGCCAGGCACTCCGAGTGGCCGGCCACACCGAACGTGTCGTGCAGGCGCTTGTAGAGGGCGTAGAGCTGCTGGTAGACCGCGTGGCGCTCCGGATCGGGCGTGTACGTGGCCGACGCGGGGCTGGCCATCTTGGCCTGGGCCTCGGCCGTCGTCGCGTAGCCGCCGGCCGCCGCGCCCGCCGCCACCGCGCCGAAGATGGCCGCGCCGAGCGCGCAGGTCTGGCCGGACTTCGTCACGCTGATGGGCTGGCCGTCCACGTCGGCGTAGATCTGCATGAAGAGCGGGTTCTTCTCGGCGATGCCGCCGCACGCCACCATGCGCTCGATCGGCACGCCGTACTCGCGCATGCGGTTCTGGATCGTGTGCGCGCCGAACGCGGTCGCCTCGATGAGCGCCCGGTAGATCTCGGCGCGGCTCGAGTGCAGCGTCTGGCCGAGCAGCAGGCCGGTGAGGCGCGCGTCGACCAGGATCGTGCGGTTGCCGTTGTTCCAGTCGAGCGCGAGCAGGCCGCTCTGGCCGGGCTTCAGCGCCGCCGCCTCGTCGGTGAGCTTCGCGTGCAGCGCCGGGTCACCCTCGCAGACGCAGGTGACGAACCAGTTGAAGATGTCGCCCACCGCCGACTGCCCCGCCTCGATGCCGAAGTAGCCCGGCAGCACCGAGCCATCCACGATGCCGCAGACGCCGGGGATGCTGGCCGCCCGGCTGTCCTTCGGCGCGACCGTGATGTCGCAGGTCGAGGTGCCGATGATCTTAACGAGCGTGCCGATCGCCACGCCGGCGCCCACGCCGCCGTGGTGCGCATCGAAGGCGCCGACCGCGACCGCGATGCCCGAACGCAGCCCGAGCAGCTTCGCCCACTCCTCGCAGAGCCCGCCCGCGCAAACGTCCGAGCTGTCCGCATGCGAGAAGAGGCGGGGGCGCAAATCGGCCATCTTCGGGTCGAGCAGGCCGAGGAACTCGGCATCTGGGAGGCCGCCCCAGTCGGCTGCGTACATGGCCTTGTGGCCGGCGGCGCAGACGCTGCGCTTGATGCGGTCCGGCCGCGTCTCGCCGACGAGCAGCGCGGGGATGTAGTCGCAGCACTCGACCCAGCTCTTCGCCGCCTCGAAGACCGCCGGCGCGGCGTTCAGGCAGTGCCACACCTTGGAGAAGAACCACTCGGAGGAGTAGGTGCCGCCGCAGCGGGCCAGGTACTGAGGGCGGTGCTCCGCGGCCAGCGCGGTGATCTTCTCCGCCTCGGCCATGGCGGAGTGGTCCTTCCACAGCCACACGAGCGCGTCGATGTCGCCCTCGAACTCCGGCAGCAGGCAGAGCGGCGTCCCGTTGCCGTCGACGGGGATCGGCGTGCTGCCCGTGGTGTCGACGCCGAGGCCGATCACGTTGTCCGCGGAGAAGCCCGGCACGTTCTTGGCCTTGGCCAAGGCGGCGGGAATCGCGCCCTTCAGCCCCTCCTGGTAGTCGGCCACGTGCTGCCGGGCGACGTGCGGGTTGCTGGGGTCGGTGATGATGCCGCGGTCGCCGCGCTGGTAGTCATGGACGGCGGTGGCGATCTCCTCGCCGGTGTTCACGTCGACGATGAGTGCACGCACCGAGTTCGTGCCGAAGTCGATGCCGATGGTGTACTTGCTCGTAGCCACGCTGCGTTCTCCTTGGCGCTCGCCGCCAATGCCCCACGTGGGGCGAGATCAACCAGCCCTGCGACCCGGCCCGGCTCCGCGAACCGGCATGGGGATGTTTCCCCACCGGGTGGGCACCTTCCTGCGGGGGAGACCGGGACGGCAAGGGATGCGCCGTGTTATAATGGCTGTAGTCGCGATAGCGACGGGCTGCACGCGGAGGTGGCCGTACCGTGAGTGTCCTCGACGAGGTAGACAGCATCCTGGGGCGCATGAGCCGCGCTGAGAAGGCCCTGCTGATCCAGCGAGCCGCCCAGGACCTGGGCGATGCATTCCCCGGCATCGAGTCCACGCCTGGGGTGTGCGGGGGCGATCCCTGCATCGTCCGCACCCGCATCCCCGTCTGGCTCCTCGAACAGGCCCGGCGCCTCGGGACGTGCGAAGCCGATCTGCTGATCGCCTATCCGAGCCTGCGGGCGGCGGACCTGGCAAGTGCCTGGGCGTACGTGCGGTCGCACCGCAGCGAGATCGACCAGCAGATTGCGGAGAACGAAGGGGCGTGAGCCATGGCCCGGTTCCTCGCCGATGAGAACCTGCCACGGCCTGCGGTCGACGCTCTCAGGGACCTCGGGCACGACGTACTGACCGTGTCCGACATCGGCTTGGCCGGACGTTCGGCGCCAGATGACGAGGTCCTGCGGCACGCGTCCAGCCTGAGCCGGGTGCTGGTCACTCACAACCGGCGGCACTTCATACGTCTGCACCAGGACCATCCCGATCACGCCGGGATCGTGGTCTGTACGCCCGACGCCGACGCAGTCGGGCTAGCCAGCCGCATATCGAGCGCAGTCGCGGTTTCAGAGAGCATGTTGGGGCGGCTGATCCGGATCAGTCGCCCCAAAATCGGGTAGGTTCAGCCAGCCCCCGTCTAGCGCCCGGCCGTCTTCGCCCGCAGCGCCACGAAGCCCAGCGCCGGCACCTCGACCGACACGCCGCCCGCCTCCGTCACCGCCGCCGAGCCGGCCACCGGCGCTACCGCGTTCGGGTCCTCCCACGAGTTGGCCGCCTTCGGATCGGCGCCGCTGAGCACATCCACCCCGACGACCTGCGTGACGACCGCATCGGCGAGCTTCACGTCGAGGGTGACCGCGTCCGTCTGGCTGCGGTTGACGATGAATACGCCGAGCGCGCCGTCGTCCGCCAGGCACGCCGACACGTCCAGCACCGGCGTCTCGCCGCGCTCCCCGGCCTGGTACGTCGGCACATCGAGCGCGGTGCGCAGCGACTTGCCGGCCACGTGCTCCGACATGAGCGCCAGCGGGAAGTAGATGCTCTGAACCAGCAGGCCGTCCTTTCTGGTCAGCAGCGGGCCGATCACGTTCACGATCTGAGCGATACACGCGACCTTTACGATATCCGCGCGGCGCACGAACGCGTTCAGGTACTGCGCGCACACCAGGGCGTCCTCGAGGTTGTAGACCTCCTCGATGAGGTGCGGCGCCTTGGTCCATGCGCCGTCCATCTCCATCGCCTTGTACCAGACGTTCCACTCGTCGAAGGAGAGGTAGACCCGCTTGTCGGCGCGCTTCATGCCGCGGACGTAGTCGAACAGGCCGGCGTAGTCCTGAATGATCCGCTCGATCTCGACGCCCTCGGCCAGGAACCACGCGGTGTCGTCGCGCCGGTTGTCGCTGTAGCGGTGCGCCGACACGTAGTGGATGTCGTTCCAGCAGTACTCCAGCACCGTTCGGTCATAGGTGAGATAGGTGGACATGCCGCGGCCGGACGAGCCACACGCAACCAACTCGATGGAGCGATCGAGGCCGCGCATCAGCTTGGCAGCCTGATCGGCCCGGCGGGCGTACTCCTCGGCCGGCACATGCCCGGCCTGCCACGGCCCGTCCATCTCGTTGCCCAGACACCAGACCTTGATGCCATACGGGTCGCGGTGGCCGTTCTCCGCGCGCATGTCTGCCCAGCATGTTCCGGCGGGCAGGTTGCAGTACTCCAGCAGCGCCGCCGCCTCGGGCGCCCCCTTCGTGCCCAGGTTCACCGCCATCATCGGCGCGGTGCCGGCGTCCTTGCACCACTCCACGAACTCGTCGACGCCGAACGTGTTGGGCTCCAGGCTGCGCCACGCATAGTCCGGCCGCGCCGGGCGCTTCTCGCGAGGCCCGATGCCATCCGTCCAGTCGTAGTTGCTGACGAAGTTGCCGCCCGGGTAGCGCATGAGCGGCATGCGAAGCTTCCTGATCGCCGCCAGCACGTCCTTGCGGAAGCCGCGCTCGTCGGCCAGCGGGCTCTCGGGATCGTACATCCCCTCGTACACGCAGCGGCCCAGATGCTCCGCGAAACCGCTGAAGATGCGCCGGTCGATCTCCCCAGCGTGGTGCTGGGTATCCAGATGCAGAACTGCTCGCATGGTGGAACTCCTGTGGAAGGCAGAAGTCAGTAGTCAGAAGCCAGAAGCAAGTAGAACCGCGGGCGCTCCCGCGCGACGCGTGTTCCCAGCGTCCGCAGGACGCCCGGCCGAAGGCCCGCCAGCCGGGTACTTCAGTGCCCGGCCGCCCGACGCAACGCAGCCCCCTCGCGTCCGCAGGACGCCCGGCCGAAGGCCCGCCAGCCGGGTACTTCAGTGCCCGGC
>CAZFLM010000010.1:36046-123690 GCA_964519955.1 uncultured Chthonomonadaceae bacterium
CGCCCGACGCAACCCGGACGCCCCGCCAGCCCCCCCTACCCCCGCCCGGCGGTCCGGTACATCGTCATCACCTTCTCGGGCTCGACTTCCGCGAGGAGGTTGTGGATGTTGGTGAAGACGTAGCCGCCGTCCTTGCGCATGTAGGAGACGACCTCGGCAACCTGCCGCTCGACGTCCTCGACGGTGCCCGTTGCGACGGTGTGCTGGGTGTCGACGCCGCCGCCCCAGAACACGAGCCGGCGCCGCGCCCGGTCCTTCCACTCGCGGTAGCTGTGCCCGCCGGCCGGCCACTGAACGGGGTTCAGCACGTCGAAGCCGCTCTCCACGTAGAGATCCAGCATGTCGTAGACAGCGCCGCAGTTGTGCATGAAGACCTTGATGTCCGGCACGAGGCGGTGGATCTCGTCGTTCAGCCGGCGGTAGTACGGCAGGAAGAGCTTCTCATAGGTCTTCGGCGAGGCGATCGGCCCATTCTGCGTGCCCCAGTCGTCCGCAGTGGTCATCACGAGGTCCACGCAGTCCGCGATCTCGGGCAGCAGGGCGCGCACGTTGTAGATGGCGTTCTCGATGGTCAGCTCGTGCAGCTCGGCCACGTAGTCCGGCTCCAGCTTGCAGATGATGGGGAAGATGCCGATGCCGCAGAAGCCGCCGATGCCGATGCCCGCGCCGCACCAGTCGGCCAGGAACACGGCCCGGTCGGTGGAGGCGCGCACGCGCTTCGCGAGGTCCGTCCAGGTCTTGACGTGCTCGTCCCTGATTCGGCGGTTGGGCTGGTCCTTCTTGTACTGCTTCAGGTCGATGAGCGGGAGCGGCGCGTCCAGGTCGAGGAGCGGCTGGCCGCTGTGGTCCGCGTTGAACACGTGCGACGTGGGCGGCATGATGGAGCTGCCCCACTGCACCACGGTGCCGTCCTCGCGCGTCTCGAAGGCCTGCGGCGACTGGACCTGCGCCGGGAGCCGGCCCCCGAAGTCGTAGTCGTGCCACTTCTCCGGCTCCGGGAACGCGTTGGTGACGCCGCCGTCGATCGTCACCACGTCGCAGCCCAGCGCGTCGAGCACGTCCAGGTCTGGCAGCGCGAGCATCTGGCCGGTGTCGTGCACCTTGGGCAGGCGCGGCGGCAGCCCGAGCGCGGCCACCAGCTTAGGATAGGCGAACGCGCTGATACCGGTCGAGCGCATGGCGCCCATGTCGCGCGGGACGATGTCGGTCTCTTCGAATGCCAGAGCGCGCAGGATGCGCTCACGAGAGGTCATGCTCAGCCTCCTGAGGCGTGGTTAGTCTTTGAGCCCGGTCAGGGCGATGCCCTGGATGATGTGGCGCTGGAACAGCAAGAACGCGACGACCACCGGCAGCGTGCAGAGGACGCTCGCCGCCAGCGTGAGACCGTACTCCGCATAATACGACGTCTGGAACAGGGCGATGCCCACCGGGAGAGTGTACCGGTCGACCGAGTCGAGGAAGACCAGGGGGCCGAGGAAATCGTTCCATGAGCCCACGAACGTGAAGATGCCCAACGTCGCGAGCGCGGGTTTGGAGAGCGGCAGCACCACGCGCTGAAAGATGCCCCACCGCGAGCACCCGTCCAGCGCCGCAGCCTCCTCCAGGTCTCGCGGGATGCCGAGGAAGAACTGGTGCAGCAGGAAGAAGCCGAACGCCCCCCCGCCCGCCGGGATGATGAGCGCGAGCGGGGTGTCGAGCCAGCCGAGGCGGTTGAGCAGCAGGTAGACCGGCACGAGGAGGATCTGGCCCGGCACCATCAGCGTCGCAACGATCGCCACGAACACCCAGCGCTTGCCGGGCAGGTCCAGCCGCGCGAATGCGTAGGCCGCCGTCGAGCTGACCGCGAGCACCAGCGCCGTGACACACGTGGAGACGAACACGCTGTTCGCGAACCACCGGGCGATCGGGATCTCCTCGGGGTTGCCCAGGATCTCGCGGAAGTTGGCCAGCGTCGGCGCGCTCGGCAGGATGCCGCGGAAGTGCACGATCTCGGCGTCCGGCTTCAGCGACGTGATGAAGATGAGCAGGATGGGCGCGGCGAACACGAGCGCGCCGAGGGCAACCAGCGCCTCGACCAGCCACGATCGTGCTCTCCCCGTCCGGCGCGCTCGGCCCACCGTCACCTCTCCTTCATCAGGCGAAACTGCAGGAACGAGAACACCGCGATAACCACGAACAGAAGCCAACTCAGCGCCGCCGCGTAGCCCATGCGGTAGTTGTTGAAGGCGGTCTCGTAGATGTACTGCACGAGCGTGCGCGTGCTCAACTCCGGCCCGCCGCGCGTGATCATGTAGACCTGGCCGAACACCTGGAACGCCCCGATGATGTTCAGCACCATGACGAACAGGAGCACGGGGCGCAGCAGCGGAAGCGTCACGCAGCGGAAGCGCTGCCACCCGGTGGCGCCGTCGATCGCCGCGGCCTCGTGGTACTGCGGCGGAATGTTCTGCAGCCCGGCCAGCAGCACGACCATTGGCCCGCCGAGAGTCCACCAGAGCGTCATCAGCACGATGGACGGCATCGCCCAGGAGCTGTCGGTGATCCAGGGCACTTTGAGGCCAACAGGCGCCAGGGCCGCGTTGAAGAGGCCGAACTCGCTGTTGTAGAACCAGCGCCAGAGGATGCCCGCCACGCTGATGGTCAGCACGGTCGGCAGGAAGTAGGCCGCCCGGTACATCGCCTGGCGCCGGTGCTTCACGGCCTGCAGCCCCACTGCCACCAGCAGCGCGACGCCGACCGTAAGCGGCACCGCCATCACGACGAACTTGACCGTGGCCAGCACCGCGCGCCACATGTACGGGTCGGCCAGCGCCTCGCCGTAGTTCGCGCCCCCGGTGAAGCGGGGCGGCGCGGGCGAGAGCAGCTCCCAGCGGAACAGGCTCAGCACCAGGCCGTAGACGAGCGGGAACACGACGAACGTGCCGAAGAGCGCCAGAAACGGCAGCGCGAAGAGATAGCCCGACCATCGGTGGAGGGCGCGGCGGCTGGTCATCGGTTCGTCGCCCCCTCTCGCACGGCATCTGCCCGGGCCGCCCGCTCGCGCGCCATGATGCGGTTCACGTTGGCCTCCGCAACCGCGAGCGCCTGCTCGGGCGGCGCCGTGCCGCGCAGCACCTTCTCGATGCACAGGTCCAGCTCAGTCTGGAACTCGAAGATGAACGGAAGGCGCGGCAGGTAGGTCACGCGGCCGACCTGCTGCGCGAAGGCGGACTGGACCGGCATGGCGCGGAACCGCGGCGTCGCGCGCAGGCTCTTGCGCACCGGGATCTGCCCGCCCTCCGCCCAGTCGAGGCTGTGGTCGGACAGGTACTTGGCGAACCGCCAGGTCGCCTCCAGCTCAGGCCCCTTCAGATCGGACCGCATGCAGAGGTTGTGCGAATCGGCCCAAACGCGCGGCTCGGGGCCCATCTGCGGCACCGGCGCGCCGGCGAAGTCGAGGTCGGTCTGCTTCTGCAGGTCCGCGAGCATGTAGATCCCCTCGAAGACGATGCCGACCTTGCCCTGCCGGAAGCCGATCCAGGCATCGAAGTTCTCGGGCGGCGGCGCGCACTTGTGCTTGCGGATGATGTCGGCGCAGAACCGCAGGGCCGCCGCATTCCGCGGGTTGTTCATGATGCAGCGCGCCTGGTCCGGCGTGAAGAACTCGCCCCCGAACTGCCGCATGACCGTGTAGCAGTTGGATTCCCAGTTCGTGAAGACGAAGCCCCACTGGTCGGGCCGGCCGCCGGCGCCGGGCTTCGTCATGCGCCGGATCGCGTCGAGGAACTCGGCCTGCGTTACCGGCGGCTTCGGCTCGCCCTTCGCGTCCACGATGCCTGCCTCGCGGAAGAGGCGGCGGTTGTAGTACATGCCCATCGCGTGGACGTCGAGGGGCAGGCCGTAGTGCTTGCCGCCGAACTCCACCGCGCGCCAGACGTTGGCGTCGATGTCCGCCGTGTCGATGCCCTCGCGCCCCGCGATCACGTCGTCATTCGGCCTGGCGAACCCGGCCAACGCGAACCGCTGGATGGCCCGCGTGTGGACGACGAACAACTCCGGCGCGCGGTGCCCGATGCCTGCCACGAAGAGCTTGTTGTAGTACGTCGACCAGTCCATCCGCTGCATGAGCACGTGGATGCCGGGGTTCTCTGCATTGAAGCGCTGGACCATGCGCAGCATCGTGCGGCCGTCCGGCCCGGTGAACCCGTTCCAGAAGCGCACGGTGACGACGCGCTGCCCGCGCGGGCCGCACCCGCATCCGAGCAGCGCCACCATGGCCAAGCAGAAGCCGATCGCCCGCGAGCAGGCGCGCATCGAGCCTATCCTCCTCCCCCGAACTGGGTCGCCCAAGGGAGCCGCGGTGGGATGGGCCTCCGTGCCCGTCCGGTACAACCCATGCCCAGGTCGAGCCGGCGCCCATCGTCGCGCCCAACGTTCGCGCCGGGCAGGCCGACATCCTCCCACCGCGCGCCTTGACACGGTGCCGGCCGCCTGCCAGAATTGGGCCGCAAGACACCCACCTGGAAGGTAGACACTGGACGATGGAACTCACGGGAGCGATGGCCGGCTTCTTCGCGGCGCACGCCGTCTGGTGCGTCATGGACGGCGAGACCCTCACGCCGATCCTGGCCTACGAAGGCGCCGACGGCAAGCGGCACATGCACCGCGTCGAGGCGCAGAGCATGGAGGTGGCGGTGCAGGCGGGCCGCGCCTGGCTGGACCGCAACGACACGGAGGCGTCGCGCGCCCTGATCGTCTACGACGGCTACATCACGCTGGAGAGCGGGCGGACCGACGCGCTGGTGGTGGATGTGCGCTCCTACGTGAACGACCCCGCCCACCTGATCGTAGCGATCCCCTACCGCCACGCATCCAAGCCTGGCGGGTTCGCCGTCCACCGCCCCAAGATCCTCCTCGCGGAGGGGCCCGGCCTGGATGTCTCCACGTTCACCCAGGCCTTCTACGCCGGCGTAGCCAGCCACGACGAGGCCGCACCCGTCTGGGAGAAGCACCTCGACCGGAGCGTGTGAGCGCCCCGACGAACGGCTCCGGAACCACAGATGAACACGGATGCGCCGGGATGGCCGCACCGCCCGACGCCGCGTCTCCGCATCGCCAGGCGCGGCGCCCTATCAGGAGCCTTCCACCGCCAATCCCCGACCGCCTGCCCTACTCCTCTCGCACCGGGAAGTACACCGTGTACGGCTGGTCGACAACCGCGTGGAGCGGGATGAAGCGGAGGCCCATGCGCTGGTTGACGGCGCGGTAGCCGGGGAGCCAGACGCCCCACTCGCGCTCGTTGTCCGGGGCCAGCATCGTCTCGGGCCGCGCCGGATCACCCACCAGCGTCCTCTCCTCACCGCAGAGGCCCGCCAGAGCGACCGGGCCGTCGACGAACGCCACGGTGCCGGGCTCGTCCGGAATGGCGTGGGTGCGCAGCGCCGTCGGCAGCACCACGCGGATCGTGTCATCCGACCACGTGCGGCGCACCGAGGCGAACGAGCCGGGCGCCGCGTCGATCGTGACGTCGTCTCCGTTCACGGTGATGCGCGGCTTGCCGGCCAGCCACCCCGGCAGCCGGATCTTCAGCGCGAACTCGGCCGGCCTCTCGCAGCGCACCTTCAGCTCGAACCACCAGTAGCGCGGGCGATGGCGCTGGCCGGCGGGCGCCTCGTTGTCGCTCGACGAGCCGCGCGAGGGCGCCGTCGCGAGCGATACGGTGACAGGCGTCCCGTCTGGCGCATCCCAGCGCGCCTCGGAGGGAATGTACTGCGCCAGCACGAGCCCGTCGGCGTCCGAGAACCAGGTCCACTCGGGATACGCGGCGTGCGCCTGAACTAGCGTGCCGTGGCAGCACCAGAAGTCGCGCGTCGGGTGGCCCCACACCTTGCGGGCGCCGGGCTCCAGGGGCAGGAAGTAGGCCACCATGCCCGTGCCCGGGTGCTGCTGCGCCAGGACGCCGTTGTAGAGGTTCCGCTCGATGTAGTCCTGGTACTCGGGCTTCGCCGTCCAGCGGAACAGGTAGTTCGCGAGCCGGATCATGTTGTAGACCGTGCAGAACTCCTGGTTCTTGTCACCGCGCCGCGCAGCGTACTCGAACGGAGGCGTCCAGATCTCGCCGGAGGTCTGGCCGCCCGTGCAGAAGGTGCCGCGGTCCGTCACGGCGCACTTCCAGTAGGCCTCCACGATCCGCCGCCAGCGCTCGTCGCCGGTCACCTCGTAGGCGCGCGCGGCCCCCTGCGCCTCGGGGATCGTGGTGTTCGCGTGCATGTTCGTCAGCGGGTCCGCGCCGGCAAGCAGTGGGTCGAAGAGGCGCGGGCGGGTGTAGCGCTCCATCAGCTCGCGGTGCTCGGGCTTGCCGGAGATGCCGTAGAGGTCCGCCCAGGCCTCCAGCATGCCGCCGGTCTCGTAGTCGAGCACATCGTCGAACTGCTCACGCGTGAAGCCTGCCGACCACCGGTGGAACCGGCGCGAGAAGCGGTCCGCCACTTCCAGCGCCTGCTCGCTCCGCGCGTAGACCGCCATGTCGACCAGGCCCATCAGCGTCTTGTGCAGCGTGTAGTGCGGCGCCCAGATGCGCTTGCGCGGCAGCTCGCCGGAGATCCAGTAGAGGAACTTCTCGGGGATGGAAGCCACCCACTCGCCGCCGTTGCTCTCCTGGCAGCGGGCCAACTCGCTCACGATGGCGTCGGCGCGCCCCTTCAGCTCCGCGTCGCCGATTGCGGCGTAGGTCCGGGCCGCGCCGGAGAGCCAGTGGCCCAGGAAGTGGCCGCGCAACTGGCACGTGGGCGACTCCCAGCCCCAGTGGAGGTCCTCGAGGTGGTCGTCCGCCTCGGGCACGCGGTTCTGGAGACCGGCCTCCTGCAGGTAGGGCTGGAGCAGCGCCTCGCTCCGCAGGCTCAGCAGGTATCGCCGGTTCAGCTCGAACCGGTGCTTGAACGGACCGTCTGCGAGCCGCACCCGCGCCGGCTCGGTCGGCCTCATGGCATACTCCATAGCGTCCTCCATGCACATCGCGTTGGGTCGCCGCCATGATTCGGGGCGCGCGCCGCAAGGACCTTCGCGTTCGGGCATGAACCAACTCGCGGCCGCCGGTGTCCTTGCCTACGGAGCCACCACACGCACATGCCGCCCAGCGATACCGAACTGATGCGCCGCATACGCCTTCGGGACACGGAGGCCTTCGAGGAGTTCGCGTCACGCCACCGAGACGCGGCGCGCCGGCACATCGCGGGCATCGTGCATGACTGCGCCTCCGCGGAGGACATCCTGCAGGAGGCGCTGCTGCGCGTGTGGCTGCGGGCGGATCAGTGGGACGGGAGCGGCGCGCCGAAGGCATGGCTGTTCCGCATCGCCGCCAACCTGGCGCTGAACAGCCGCCGCACCGTGGGCCGCCGCCACGAGACGCCGCTCGATGGGCCCGCCTGCGACGCGGAAGGTGCATCGACCCGGCGCACCTCGGAACGGCTGGTGCTGCCAGGCCCGGAGCGGGTCCTCGCGGAGCGCGAGCAGGGCCGGCGCCTGCGCGGGCTCATCGACTCGCTGCCGGAGCCCAAACGCGACGTCGCGCGCCTGGCCTGGGAGGAGGAGATGGAACTGCGGCTCGTCGCCGAGCGCCTCGACATCCCCGAGGGCACCGTCAAATCCCGCCTGCACCACGCTCGCAAGTGGCTCGCCCGCCAATGGAACGCCGACGAAAACGAAGGAGAGGACAGACCATGAGTGAGATCCCCGGCACGCCCTGGCACCGCGCCTCGTGGGAGCACCTGCTGAAGGAAGGGCTCCCCGAGCTGCTGCGAAGCCGCCTGCCCGGACTGGCTTGCTCCACCGAGCCGGATGGCGCGGACGCCTGCCGCTTCACCGCGTCGCTGGGCGGCGCAACCTGCTTCTGCACGCTGCCGGTACCGGACACCGACGGTGTGTTTGCCTTCTTGGGCCGCCGCCTGGTCGTGCCGCCGCGCGCCGACAGCGATGACCTGGAGCAGGCGACCGTCCGATGCGCTGGCGAGCTGTTCTGCGACTACCTGGCCGAGCACCTGGGCGACGCCGACGCGGACGGGCAGTGGGACGATGCGGCGCTCGGCGAGTGGCTGGCGCTCGACGCCCGGCTCGGCGGGTTCATGCAGGACTTCGGGCAGCGGCTCGACGACACGAACTGGCTCTCGGTCCATACGCACCTGCGCCGCATCGTCTTGCCGGATCGCCGCCGCATGTTCGCCCCAGCCCACGTCGGGCGTGTGTGCCCCTTCGAGACGCCCGAGGGCCCGAACATCGGCCAGGTGCTGACCATCGCGCGGGGCGCGGAGATCCGCGACGGGCGCGTGGCGGTTGTCGACGACAGCCCGGCGGCGGGACTGGGCCTCTCGGCCTCGATGATCCCGTTCCTGGAGCACAGCGACTGCTGCCGCGAGCTGATGGCCTGCAACATGATGCGCCAGTGGATCACGCCGCCCGATCCCGAGCCCGCCATCGTGCGCACCGGCAACGAGCCGGACGATCCCAGCTTCTGGTGCGGGCGCAACCTGCTCACCGCGTACATCGACCGCGGCATCGACACGTGGGAGGACTCGATCCTCGTCAGCGAGACCTGCGCGCGCCGGCTGGGCTACCCGGAGCCCATCGCGTGCGGCGACAAGCTGTGCAACCGCAGCGGCAACAAGGGCACCGTCAGCCGCATCGCGCCGGACGACGAGATGCCGCACCTGGCGGATGGGCGCGCGGTCGACCTGGTCTTCAGCCCCATCGGTCTCTACAGCCGCCTGACCTACGGCCAACTCCGCGAGGCTGTCATCAGTTGGGCGGCGCGGCGCGCGGGCCGGCCGGCGATCGTGCCGCCCTTCCAGGCCCCGACCACGGCCGACCTGCAGGAGCGCGGCGTCGTGGCCGGCCTCCACTCCGATGGCATGGTGCCGCTGCTGGAGTGCAAGGACGGCGACCCGCTGCCGCTGCCTGCCACGGTCGGCCACGTGTACTGGGGCCGCCTCGACCACCGCGCCGCGCCGAAGCTCCGGGTCGCGATGGCGCCCGGCGATCGCGGCCAGAAGGTCGGCGAGGCGGAGCTGCACGCGCTGCGCCTGGCGGGGGCGCCCGAGGTGGCTCGCGAGCTGTTCAACACGCTCTCGCAGGGCAGGCCGGACGCGGGCCAAACTGCAGCCCGAGTGGCCGCGGGCCCCATCGCGCCGGCAGCGGCCCCCTCGCCCCTGTTCGCCGCGCTCCAGTGCCGCCTGCAGGCCGCCGGCATCGCGGCGAGCGTGAGCGGCGACGGCGTCAGCCACGCCTGGGCGCCGCCAACCGGCGAGGTGCTGCGCCTCGCGGAGCCCGTCGCGCACCCGTGGCGCCCGCAGACGACGGTGGCCGAGGTAGGACTCGTGCCGAACGTACGCGGGCAGGCCGACCTCGTCGAGGCGAACGAGCGGCTCGCGGCGCTGGCCTCCTCTGCCTCGCCGGGAAGCCTGCTCGCCCAGGCGCGCTCGGAACTGGCACGCAGGCTGGCGGCCTACTTCGACGCGCTGGTCGGCAGCACGGAGCTGCGGTTCCGCTCCCGGGTGCTGTTCACCGGGCGCGCGGTGACGTCGCCCGCCGGCGACCTGCGCCACGACCAGATCGGGCTGCCGGAGGAGATGGCGTGGAGGCTCTTCGCGCCGATGCTGATGCGCGAGTTCGGCGATGCAGGTTCGATCGCGGCCCGCACGGAGGCCGCAGCTCGCGCGCTCGACGAGCTGATGGCGCGCACGTGGGTCCTGGTGCACCGGATGCCGACGATGGGGCCCGCCAACTTCCTCGCGTTCCGCCCGGTGCGCGCGCCGGGGTCGGTCATCCGACTGCACCCGATGGCGAACATGCCGCTTAACGCCGACTTCGACGGCGACCAACTCGCCATCTTCCTACCGGTCACCGATGCTGCCCAGCGCGAGGCGGCCGAGCGGCTGACGTTCGCAGCGCACATCGAGCGCGACCGCGCCGCCGGCCGCTGCTCCCGCCCCCTCTACGACGGCATGTTTGGCCCGATCGCGCGGCAGATGCACCCGAAGCAGGGCGCGCGCTTCGGCCTCGCCTGGCTCGCGCTGACGCCGGAGGGACACGCCGAGGTCGAGCGCGTCGCCGGCGTCCCGGTGCCGCTGGAGGGTGGCGTCCTGACTACCTCCTCGATGAACGCGGCCGTCGAGGCGCTGATCGAGACGCAGGGCATCCCGGCCATGCTGAACGCGATGGACCGGCTCTGGAAGCTCGGGTTCGAGATGGCCTCCCTGACCGGCGCGTCGCTCTCGGCCTTCCCCGAGTCGCACGTCGAGGCCCCGGAGCCACCCGCGGGCGACAACGTCGACGCCTGGAACGCCTATGTGGACGAGTATCTCGGCCGCGTCTCCGCGTGGCTGGCCGACCCGGCCTCGGGCGCGGACCCGGCGCGCATCACGATGCGGAGCGGCGCGCGGGCGGGCGCCAGGTTCTGGCTCACCGCAACGGGCGCGAAGGGCGTGGTCGTCGACGCCGAGGGCAAGCTCGTGCCGATCAGGAGCTGCCAGGCGTACGGCATGACCGCGCAGGAGGCGCTGACGTGCTGCGTGGGCATGCGGGACGGGCTGGCGAGAGCGGTCACCACTTGCATGGACCCGCTGCACGAGCTGTGCGAGGCCGATCTGGTGCCCGCGTACGGCGTGCTGGCCCGCGCTCGCCGGGCGAAGCGGCCGGGCATCGTGTTCGCGCGCGCCGCCGCGGCCGGCGAGGTGGACCCGCTGGCGGACTTCGTGTCGCGCCTGTTCGTGGGGATCGTCTAGGCGAGTTCGGGCCGGCGCCGAACTGGACGGGCACGGAGGCCCATCCCACCACGGTGCTGGTGTCCACGCGCGCACAGCAGAACGCAGACCGGGCCGCGCTCCGAGGTGGAACGCGGCCCGGCACTCCGTCATGCATGGATGAGGCTGGGCTACTCGGCCTTTACGCCCAGCTTCTTCAGGGCTTCCTCGATGCGCTTGTCCTCGGGGCCGCTGAAGCCGACGAGGGCTTCGGCCACCTTGCCGTCCTTGTCGATGATGTAGGACGTCGGGATGCCGCTGACCTTGAACAGCTTGCCCGCGATGCTCTCGGCGCCGCGGCCGGCCGGATCGAACGCGAACTGGAACGTGTACTTGCTCTGGTTCTGCGGAACCCACTCGGTGTACTTGTCCTTCTCATCCCAGACGCACACGCCGAGCACCGCAACGCCCTGGTCCTTCACCGACTTCCACACCTTCTCCAGGTGCGGCATCGAGGCCTGGCACGGGCCACACCACGTCGCCCAGAAGTCGAGGATCAGGATCTTGCCCTTGTAGTCGGACAGCTTGACCGAGCCGCCGCCCCACTTCTCTGCCGTGAAGCTCGGAGCCGGGGCCCCAGTCTTCAGCAGCGCGGGACGCGGCGGCGCCTTCGGCGTCAGATCGATGGCCTTCTTGTCCGTCTGCGCGATGCGCAGCTTCGAGCCGTCCTTGGTCACGAAGGTCTCGTAGACCTTGTCGCCGAGCTTGAACGGCGCGCGGATATCGATGATGCCCGACGCGAACTTGCCGTCGTCCGCGGTGTCGATCTTGAGCCACACCGGTCGGGTCCTTCCGGCCTCCTTGGCGCTGCTCGCACGCTTGTGGAAGATCGCGTCACCGTCGTTTTCCACCAGGGCAACCTTGTGCGGCTTGCCGTCCACGCATACGGTGCCGGTGCGCGCCGCGGTCCGGTAGTAGACCAGGTAATCCGCACCGTCGAACCGGTAGAGGCCGATGCCGTACGTGCCCACCGGGTTGCCCCAGCCCGAGCCCCAGTACGACGCGCTCAGCGTGATCCTCTGGACGCCGTACATGGTGCGTCCGCCGTTGTTCGACTTGCTGGTCCAGGCTCCCCCGCCATCATCGGTCAGGTCGCCGTTCGCGTTCCTGTCGACGTAGACCTTCCAGTCGCCACTCGCCGGCTCGTCGAGCGCGACGACGTGCTCCGACCTCGGCCCATCGCCGATCTTGATGATGCCGTACCTGGGCGTGGAACGGTACGACGGCTCCTTCACCACCGATTCGGGCTTGTCGGTCGAGAGCGGCACGACGATCGGGTAGTAGCCGAAGCGCGCCGTGTCGGCGCCGGTCGGATCCAGCGTAAGCTTGGCAACCTGGGCGTAGGCCCCGCAGGGCGCCAGCCCCACTGCCGCGAGACAAACGAGCCCGCGAAGCATCATGGCCGGACGACGGCCGTGAACGATCATTCCTGCCTCCTTGACCGGGTAGGTGAGTGCGAACGTTGTCCGAACCAGTATGGCATGCCGATGGCGCGCACCAGCGTCGCGCGGTTCCTAGCCTGGATGATGCACGAGCGCCGTGGTGGGATGGGCCTGAGCCTGCCCTGAGCATGCCGAAGGGTGCCCGTCCAGCGCGACTCGTGAACAGGCCAGGCTAGTGAACGAGCGCACGAGAAGGCCGCCGTCACGGCGCATGCCCTACTCCACCTTGACGCCGAGCACTCTCAGTGCCTCCTCGACACGCCGGTCGGCCTCGCCCGTGAAGCCGTGGAAACCATCGGCGAGCTTGCCGTCCTTGTCGATCACGTAAGCCATCGGGAGCCCGGTCGCCCTCAAGACCCTGTCCGTGATGCCACCGACGGCGCGTCCCGCGGGATCGAACGCGAACTGGAACGTGTACTTGCTCGCGTTGGCGGCTACCCACTTGGCGTAGTTGTCCCTGTCATCGCGGACGCACACGCCGACGACCGCCACGCCCTGGTCCTTGACCGCTTGCCAGACCTTCTCCAGATGCTGCAGCGACGCCTCGCACGTGCGGGACCCGGTGGCCCACAGCCCGATGACGACGATCTTGCCCCGGTAGCCGGAGAGTCGAAGCTCGCCGCCGCCCCATTTCTCTGTGACGAAGTCCGGCACGACCGCCCCGGCGTTCCGCACATGGGTGCCAGGCCGCACAACCGCCAGGTCGAGCGCGGGCTTGGCCGTCCGCTTGAGCGCAAGGGTCGAGCCGTCCGTCGCGACGTCCGCCTCGTAGGTCACGCCGCCAATGCTGAAAGGTGCGCGTACATCGATGAGGCCCGACGAGAACAGGCCGTCGTCGGCCAGGTCGATCTTGAGCCACACCGACCCGGTCTGGGCGGCGTCGTCTCTCTTGGAGACCGGCTTCCGGAAGATGCCGTCTGTGTCGTTCTCGACGAGGACCGCTTTGTGAGGCTTGCCGTCCAGCTCGACCGTGCCCGCGCGCGCGGACCGACGGTACATGATGAGGTAATCGGTGCGCATGAACTGGTAGACGCCGATGGCGTAGTCGGACGAGGATGTCTCGTGCTGGGCGGTACCGTAGGAGGCGCGAAGGACGTAGAGGTTCGTGCCGTACATCAGCCGCCCGCGCACATCCTTCTTCGCCACCCAGGCGCCGTCGCCATCGTCCGTAAGGTCGCCGTTGCCATTGGCATCGACGTAAATACGCCAGTCGCCAGCCTCAGGTTCGTCCACAGCCACCGCGAACAGCCCCTTCGGCCCGTTCCCAAGCCTGATGGTTGCGTACTTGGGCGTCACACGGTAGGCCGGCTCCTTCCTGACGAGCGCCGGCTTCGCCGGAGCCAGTGCGACCCGGATCGGGTAGAAGGAGAAGCGCATGGGCGAGGCGCCATCCCGCTCGAACGTGAGCTTGGCGGGCGTCTGCGCCCAAGCGGCATGAGCGAATAGCGACAGCGCTACTGCGGCAACCACGACGGGGGTGCGCCGGCTTGGGCATTGCATACGTGGTCTCCTCGTGGCGATATGCTGTACACAGGTTCTGCGCGGATCGGCCCCGGACCTCCCTCGGGGGCTTCCAGCCGGCGACTGAGCACCCACGCCCTCAGCCACCGCCAGCCTTGCTCGCGACCGGTCTGCCATCGACACGTGCGCGCGTCGTCCCCGGACCGAGGTCCACCGCGCCGTCCTTGCAGTTGCCTGCCGGATCACTCACCACGTTGCCGCTGATCTCCACGTCGTCGCTCACCGTGACGTGGATGGCCGAGCGCAGTGACTTGCCGTAGTACTTGCTGCCGACGTCCACGCCCGCCTTTGCCGCCAACCACTGCGGCTCGACGATGGTGTTGTCGCGGATCTCGACCCCGCGCGTGTAGGCGACGAGGATGCCCACGGCCGGCGGACGCTCCAGTTGGTTGCCCACGATGTGGATGTTCGCGAGCGGCATGGACTGGTACAGGTGCAGCGCGCGCGGCACCATGCCCGCGTAGATGAGCCCCTGTACCGGCTGATCGACCCCGGAGATGGCACCACCCACTCCCTCGAACCGGTTGCCGCGGACCGAGACATCGTGCGCAAAGGCGCCTTCCATGTAGAACCACGACTCCATGTGGATGTGGATGCCGCCGTACAGCATCCGGTACACGTTGCCCTCGATGACCCCGTTCGACGCGCCATTGATGAGCGTCGTCCGCCCGATCGAGTCGTGGAAGTAGCAGTCGCGGATGGCAAACCCCGGCGCGTTGTAGCCGTGCACGTCGGCCACGGCGCGCTCGCGAGCGGGCACCTCGCGGTCGAGCGTCACCACATACGGCTCGCCCCGGTACTGCAGGATGCCCATCTTCGCGGGAAGCGCCTTGGCCTCCGCGATCCACGGCTGGTACACGAGCTTCTTCGCCGCGGTGATCCTGGCGTCACCCTCCTGCTGCACCGTGTCGTAGTTCCAGAACGTGATGCGGCCTCCTGCCTTGAACGGGTTGTACTCCATCGGCAGGACAACGAACCGGTTCGGCGCCAGCCGCCGGCAGACGAGCGCGAAGAAGCCGTGCAGGTTCACCATGTCGTCCGCGTTGTTAGCGAACTCGCACTCCTCGATGGTCGGGCCGCGCTCCACCAACCGTGAGTGGAACGTGTCCGCGTTGCCGCACTGCAGCCGGCGCGTGCCGGGGCGCCGCACGATGGCCACGCGCCGGTACGTGTTGCCGCCCGCGCCGCCGGCCTCCAGAATGCCCATACCGGGCGACGCGTAGACGCTCACGCCTTCCAGCAGCGTGCGCTCGCACTGGTCCACGGTGATCGACGCGCCCCGGCGGAAGATGATCGCCACGTAGTCGCGGGGCCTCAGGATGGTGGCGCCCTGCCACGCGGGCACGAGCTTCGGGTCCTCGTTCATCTGGCGCAGTTGCCCGTCCGCCACCGTCACGCGCAGGTGGTTGCCGGCGATGCGCTTCACGCCCTGCTGCGTCATGACGGGCTGGCGGACGAGCGACCCGTCGGCGCGGTAAGCGATCATCTGGCCGGGCCCCAGCTCGTCGACGACCGGGAACGCGTCGTCCGCCTCGACCTCCAGGGTGTTGGTCGCCACGTCCACGGAGAGGATCTTGGCCTGGATGTAGAGCAGTGGGTCGAAGTCGATCGTCAGACCGCGGATGGCGAGGTGGCGGCACCGTTCGAGGCGCAGCCCCTGCGGGTCGGCGAGGAGATCGGCCTGCGAGCGCTCGAACCAGAACTTCGCGCCCGCCGCCTCGATCACCAGGTCGCGCAGGTCCGAGAGCACCAGGCCGCGGTTGCCGCCGAAGCGGTAGTCGCCGGGCGCGACGGTCAGCAGCTTGCGGCCGCTCGCCCTCGCCGCGGCGATCTCGCGCACGAGGGCCGCGCCGGCCTCGCGCTGCCGGGCCTTCTGCTCCTCCGTGAACACAGGCCCGACCGGGTCGGCCATGCTGAACGCCGGCCGCTTGAGGGCCTCCTGCTCGGCCCGATTGGTGATGGGGGCCGCCTTGGCGCCTGCGGAACACAGCCCGAACACAACCAGAACGGCCGCGAACGCTCGGGCGAGCAGGAGTAGGGCCGCTCCGTTACGAACAGCAGCGTGGCCCAGATCGCCGGACCGAGTAGCTCTTGCCGCAGTGCGTAATCGTGCGTGCATGGTGGTGAGCTCCTTCCGTCTGGTCTCGATCAGATGGCAGACAGCATTCACCAGTAAGGGATCGTTCGTCGCGGGGCGCCGTGCAACCTGCACCCATGCGTCCACCAGCACCAATGGGCTGCCGAGCCGAACGGCTGCCTACCGCACACTACGTCTGAGGAGACCGCAGATGGACCCGACCGTCCTGCACATCGCCGCGTTCCTCGCGCTCGCCGCTGCCGTCTCGGCGCCGGCCGGAGCGCAGAAGGCCGGCAAGGGCACGCCCACGCTCGCCGAGCGCTTCGCCAACCCGCGCAGCGAGCGGCGCATGCTGCGCATCTACCATGGCTGGTCCACGGTCGACGCCGACCGCGAGAAGGCGGTGCAGAGTCTGCGGGATCAGGGCTTCGGCGGCGCGGTGACCAACGTATCGTTCGACAACGGGTACACGGGAGACGAGGGCAACTTCGACGCGCTGAAGTCCGGCATCGAGAAGATGCACCGCGCGGGCCTGAGCATGTGGCTCTACGACGAGGCAGGCTATCCCTCGGGCCGCGCCGGCACGCTCGTCCTGCGCGAGCACCCGGAGCTGGAGGTGTGCGGGCTGCTCGTCGCGCAGCACACCACCGACGGCGGCGCGGTGTCGCTGAAGTTGCCGCCCGGCAAGCTCATGTACGCGGGCGCGTTGCCGACCACCGGCGGCGCGATGGACCTGGCGCACGCCGTCGACCTGTCGGCCAGCGTGAATGGCGGCGTGCTTGCCTGGACGGCGCCGGCCGGATCGTGGCGAGTCGTGGCGATCACCGAGGACCGCCTGTTCGACGGCACCCAGATCGCGACGAGCGGCGCTCCGGAGAAGACGCCCTACGTCAGCCTGCTGAACCCGCGCACCACCGAGGAGTTCCTTCGCCTCACCCATGACCGGTACGCGGCGCACCTCGGCAATGACCTGGGCAGGCACTTCGTCTCCACCTTCACCGACGAACCCTCCTCCCTCGCCATCTGGTTCGCGCCGATGCCCTACGGCGTGCTGCCCTGGTCGACCAACTTGGCGGGCGAGTTTGCCCGGCGGCGCGGCTACGAGCTGAGGCCCCTGCTGCCCGCCCTCGTCGCCGACGCAGGGCCGCGCGGGCAGAAGGTGCGCTACGACTACTGGCACACCGTGGCCGACCTCATGGTGGGGAGCTTCTTCGAGCCGATCAAGCAGTGGTGCGCCAAGCACGACGTCCCGTCAGGCGGACACCTGCTGCTGGAGGAGAACATCCTGAACCACGTGGCGTGCTACGGCGACGCATTCGCGTGCTTCCGCGCGATGGACGCGCCCGGCATCGACGCCCTCAGCATGGACCCCAAGGTGCCGCGCTACACCGGGCTCAACTGCATGGGCGCGGACGTGCCGTGGGATGCGGCCCGCATGGCCAGCAGCGCCGCGGAGCTAGAGGGCAAGCTCCACGTCATGTGCGAAGCGACCGACTTCCACCAGTCGGTGCTGAACCCGAACATCAGGCTGACCGCGGGCGAGTTCCGCGGCGCGTTCAACCGGATGATGCTCGGCGGCATCAATAGCTTCAACACGTACTACGGCGGTTTCGGGGCGTGGACCAACGAGCAGATGCGCGAGCTGAACCTCTGGATCGGGCGCTGCTGCGAGATGACGACCGGCGGTATCCGCCGCGCCGACATCGCGGTCCTCTACCCCATCGAGACCGCCTGGACCCGCTACACCCCGTCGACGCACTGGGTCACCCAGATCGGCCAGGGCGCGCGCGACGTCGAGCTGGTCTCGCGGGAGATCGCGGACGGGCTGTTCGAGGCGCGCCGCGAGTTCGCATACATCGACACGCGCACGCTGCTGGAGGCGAAGGTCGATCCCGGCGCGCTGACGTTCCGCGACCACCGCTGGCGCGTCGTCGTGCTGCCCGTGGTGGACACGCTGCCCGAGGCGGCCTGGGAGAAGCTGCGCCAATTCGCCATGTCGGGCGGCGTGGTGGTCTCGGTCGGGGCGGAGCCGACGAACACGGACAAGGACTTCCCCTCTGCGCGAGCGTCCGCCATCGGCGAGGAGCTGTTCGGTATCGGCGATGGCGCGCGAGCCAGGGCGCTCCCGGGCGGAGGGTTGGCCGCCTACTTGCCGACCAGCGGCCATCTGGCCGCGCTGCTGGACGGCGTGCTGGCGCAGGATGTCGCCACGACCGGCCCGGCCTCCCTCCGCGTGGGGCACCGGTTCGTGGAGGGCCACGAGGTCTACTTCCTCGTCAACGATGGGCCGAACGCCTGGGAAGGCACGGTGACGCTGGCGGTCCGCGGGTCCGGCGAGTTGTGGGACCCGGCCACGGGCAAGATGACGCCCCTGGCCTCCGGCAAGGCGATCGCGCTCAAGCTCGGGCCCTACGAGGGTGTCTTCGCGCGGTTCAAGGGTCGCGTGGCGCCGAAGCGGATGACCCCGAGCGGTACGGTCGCGGGCGTCCCGGTCGAGGGCGCGGCACGATGACCGACGCCCGCGCCTCCCTCGACCGCCTGAAGCAGCAGATCGCGTTCGCGCTGGAGATCGACAAGCTGAAGCACGTGGTGCGCCGGAACCGCCTGACCGACGGGTCGCGGCGCGAGAACGACGTGGAGCACTCCTGGCACCTGGCCCTGATGGTCATGCTGCTCGCGGAGCACGCGGCTGAGCCGATCGACGCGATGCGCGTGATGCGGATGGTGCTGATCCACGACATCGTCGAGATTGACGCATGCGACACCTGCGTTTACCACACCGCCGCGCGAGCGGATGCCGCCGAGACCGAGCGCGCGGCCGCCGACCGGCTGTTCGGCATGCTGCCGGACGACCAGTGCGCGGAGTTCCGAGCGCTGTGGGACGAGTTCGAGGAACGTGTCACACCCGAGGCTCGCTTCGCACGGGCGCTCGACCGGCTCCAGCCGATGCTGCTCAACTACACCAGCCAGGGAGCCGCGTGGCGCGAGCTGGGCGTCACCTACGAGCAGGTCTCCGAGCTGAACCTGCCCATCCTCACCCGAGGCGCGCCCGTCTTCGCGGAGCTGATGCAGGAGAAGCTCGGTGACGCGAGGAAGCGTGGATACTTCGCCGAAGCCCAAACGGTCGAGGGCGAGCAGTCATGAACACGCCGACGCCAGGCGCTGCCGCGCTTGCGGCCTGCGCCCTACTACTATCCGTTCGAGGTGACACCATGCCGCACCCCACGCCGATTGTCATCCGCAACGCCGCCATCGAGGCGAGATACGAACCCGCTCGCGGCGCCCTGACGCTGATCGACCGGACCACCAAGCGCGCGTTCGTGGTGGGCGCCCGCGTGGGCGACGCCGCAGCGACGGATGCGAAGCGCGCGGCAGCGTCCGACCCGGTGCTGGGCGCCGGCGAGGCGATCGTCGTCGCAGGAGCGGACGGGCGTACGGACACCGTCACGCTCTACCGCAAGCTGCCCTTCGCCATCCTGCGCACCACGCTCCGCAACCCGGGCTCGCAGGTGCAGACGGTCGGCCACATCGTCACCACGAAGGCGCCGCTCGACCTCGGCAAGCCGGCCGCTCACTTGAGCGCCCTGGGTACCGGCGGCCTGCATCCCGTCGAGAAGGCGCCCGGCAGCTATGTGTGGATGGCCGTGGCCGACCCCGCGACGCGGCATGGAGTAGTCTGCGGCTGGCTCACCAACCACCGCGGCAGCGGCGTCATCCTGCCGCACGTGGCCGACGGCCGCCTCACCCTCGCCGCGCAGATCGACTACGGCAAGCTGCGCATCGAGCCGAGCGCCACGGTCCAGCTCGAGATGCTGGCGATCGGCTGCTTCGACGACGCGCGGCTCGGACTCGAGGCGTGGGCGGACACCGTCGCGAAGATCGAGGGGGTCCACCTGAAGCCGCAGCCGTCGGGCTACTGCACCTGGTACCACGCGGGCGCCTCGAACGAGAAGCAGCTCGCGGCGCAGACGGAGTTCGCAGCCAAGCGCCTCGCCCCGTTCGGCTTCTCGTTCGTCCAGATCGACGACGGCTGGCAGGCCGGCGTGTCCCACAACGGCCCGAACCGCGTGTTCGGCAGCTACCGCCCGGATGGTCCATACCCAAGCGGCATGAAGGCTACCGCGGACCACGTGCGCGCGCTCGGGTTGACCGCCGGCATCTGGTTCATGCCCTTCGCCGGCACCCACTACGACCCGTTCTTCGCGGACCACCAGGACTGGTTCGTCCACCGCGAGGATGGCGCGCCCTACGAGACCGACTGGGGCGGCACCTGCCTCGACATGACGAACCCGGCGGCACGCGAGTACCTGGCCGGCAACGTGAAGCGCACCGCGCACGAGTGGGGCTACCACTACTTCAAGATGGACGGGCTCTGGACCGGCAGCGCGACGAAGCAGATCTACGTCAACGATGCCTACCGCGAGGACGGCATCGGCGATGCCGTCTTCCACGACGCGAGCAAGACGAACCTCGAGGCGTACCGCAGTGGGCTGAAGCTGGTGCGCGAGGCGGCTGGGCCGGACGTGTTCTTCCTGGGCTGCTGCATCCCGCAGAACATGCGGTCGTACGGCGGCGCGTTCGGGCTCGTCAACGCCATGCGCATCGGCCCGGACAACGGCCCGGACTGGAACGGCATCGTCACCGGGCCGACCTACGGCTCGCGGCACTACTTCCTGAACGGGCGCGTGTGGTGGAACGACCCGGACCCGGTCTACGTGCGCCCGAGCGTGCCGATGGACCAGGCGCGCGCCATCTGCTCGTGGGCGGCCATCGCCGGGCAGCTCGTGGTCTGCAGCGACTACCTGCCGGACCTGCCCGCCGAGCGCCTCGACCTGCTGAAGCGCGTCATGCCCCACCACGGCCTGCTCGCCCGCCCCGTCGACCTGTTCGACCAGCCTGTGCCGCGCATCTGGATCGTCTCCGACACGCGCAAGGGCCATCCGCGCCGCGACGTCGTGGGCCTGTTCAACTGGGAGGACCAGGAGCAGACGATCGAGGCGCCCTTCGCCAGCCTGGGCCTCGACGTGAGCGCCGAGTACGCCGCGTTCGACTTCTGGGGCAACCGCCTGCTCGCCCCGATGCGCGGCAACCTGAGCGTGGCCGTACCCGCACACTCCTGCGTCATCCTCGCGCTGCGCCCGGCCGCCGGCGAGCCGTTCGTCATCGGCACGAGCCGCCACGTCACGCAGGGCATCGTCGATGTGCTCGCGGTGAAGTGGGACGCGGCCGCGAGCACGCTGAGCGGGAAGAGCAAGGTGGTCGCCGGCGATGCCTACGAGCTGCGCATCGTCGCGGGCCGGCAGGTGGCCTCCGTCGCGGTGGCGTCGGCTGACCGCAAGGCCGGCGTGACGATCGAGGCTCGGCGCGACGGCGGCCTGGTGCGGGTGCTGGTGAAGGCCCCCGAGAGCCGCACGGTAGCCTGGACGGTTCGGTTCGAGGAGTAACGAGGGCTCGTGGCAGGCGCCCTGCGGCCCGCTCCGGCTGCAGGGCGCTTGCCACGCGGCTTCTGAGCTAGTAGATCCGCTCCACGTCCGTGATGTCGACAGGCGCCGCCACGCCATCGACAGTGGCGCTGAATTCGGCCGACACCTTGCGCGGCTTGTTCGCGAAGCTCCCACTGCCGCCGGCTGGTCGACGACCGATCTTGTTTGTGATCGGGCCCGGCCGGCTGTTGTCACCCTCCACCCGCGCGGATAGCTCGGCCGTGTGGGCGCCATCCTTGATATCGACTGCGAACGAGGCAGTCGCCTTGCAGAGGAAGCCGTCGCCCTTCCACGTGAGACCGATCTTGTGAGCGCCAGAACTGAGCGGCACGGTTGGCTCCGGCCCCTTGACCTCGACCCCGTCGACGGACCATGTCCACGAGGCGATCTTGGCGGACGCATCCGGCTTCAGGCGCAGCGCGACGGTCGGGCCATTCCACTCGCTGCCGACGGCCGACACGGCGATGCCTGGGTGCGTTCCCTCCGCGGCCGTCTGGTCAAGGTACATGCCGATGTAGTCGTCCACGATGAGCCGGTTGGCCAGGGCAACCAGGTCGGCCGACGGCTTGTCCGTCTCGAATGCCCGCTTCACCCAATAGATGGTCGCGGCCCGGTGCTTGACGCCGGCCGGAAGCGTGGGGGTCTCCGCCAGCAGGGGTCCAGAGGTCGCGGCGTTCACCGCGGCGGCGATGAGCGCCCCCACACGCGCCAACGCGGCATCGCTCTCCGCGACGGGGTCGGCGTTGGGATTCTCGGCTTGAGCGCTGAGATCCTCACGCGAAGCCGTCCGCAGTCCGGACAGGACGGCGGCGGGGAGACGGCTCTGGATCGCCGCGAACAGCCCGCTGGCCCCGTACGTACCGAAGGCGCCCGCCCGGTCCTTGGCCCACTCGCGCGGCTTCAGGTCGAGGGGCCCGCAGTTCTTCAGGTACGCGGTGACCACGCTGCCGGTCAGCGAACGTGGCGCGCGCGGCCGTCCTGGCGCGGCCGGCGCATCCAGATAGACCGACCCGATGTGCAGAGCGCCATCCGCGTCGACATCGATCGGTCGCCGTTGGCCACCCTCGCGACCCAGGCGCCACAGAACACGACCGGACGTGTCGTCGATGACGAACGCCTCCCCTGGGATCTGGGCCACCACGACCCCTCGCCCATTCGAGGTCACCCCGGACTCGATGTACGCGGGTTCCTTGCGCCAGTCACCACTCCCCGGGTTGATGGTCGACAGCAGCGTGGCCCACTTGACGGCGACCTCGCCGGCGTAGCGCACCACAAGAGCTGCCTGGGGCGGCCGCTCGTCGGTGGCGGACATCCCACCTGTCGGCACCCAGTAGCGCATCAGGTCGCATCGGCCGCCCGGAAGCGTCTCGGTAGCCAACCGCTCGCGCAGGCGGTCCGTGTCGGGTCTGCTCGGCAGGGTCCGCCCGACCCAGTCGGCCTCGCGGGGATGCCGAATGAACTGGGCGTCTGGCGCCCCCTTGGCAGCCGCATCTGGCCCATCGCCCAACTGCGCGAACGCCGGCAGAACGGCCACTGCCAGCCAGCACACAAGTAGCGCACGCATCGATCGTCTCCCGCCCATGATGAAGATTGTGGCGTCCTCTCGCGGCGGCGCCTAGTCCAGCTTGGCGCCGGCGTCCTCGAGGAGCTTCAGGATATCGTTGCTGGCAACCTGCATGGCGACGAGTAGGGCACAGCGCCCATCGTCTGTCTTGCGGTTGACCTCGATGGACGGCGACCGAAGCAGCACGCGGACCGCACGGTACCGCCCGCCGGCGCATGCCGCCATCAGCGCAGTCTGGCCGCCGCTCACCCCGTTCACATCGGCGCCTCGCTCGATGGCCAGCCGGATGCCCTCCAGGTCGCCCTCGCTCGCGGCTTTGACGAACTGGTCGCATAGGCGCTGTGGGCGGCTCAGGATCTCCAGGCGCGCGGCGGCCTCCGCGTCCATCCTGGCCTGCCGGGCCTCGCGATCGGCGGCCTCTCGCGCCAGCCGCTCGCGCGTCTTGGTGCACCTTACGCTCGCCGCGCTGAAGGTCCAGTCGAACCAGAAGACCCGCACCGTGCCGCCGCCCACTGAGCCGCCGTACTCACCGACGTAGCCGCCGATCTCGATGCGATCCTCGAACGGGCGGGTCAACTCGCGGAGCGTCGCGTCCATGGAGACAATGTCGCCTACGTTGAGCCGCTCGATGCCGGTCCGAGCGCTTGACGGGAGGCGGACCTCGTAGACCGAGTTGCGCAGCTCGATGGCAACCTGGTCGCTGCCCGACGCGGACGGCACCGGAACGACCCGGATCCAGTAGCACCCATCGCCCTTGCTGATGCAGAGCACCTGGCCGACCAGCTCCCCGGTCCTGCCCACGCAGTCGCGCTGGAAGCGGGCCTGGTTGTCGATCCATGTCTGGCAGGTCGAACGGTAGTCGAACGGAGAAGCTTGCGCCTGGACGGCGCAGGTGAACAGCGCGAAAGCCGCGCACAAGATGGCTAGTCGACGCACCATGTGGGTCCTGGGACCTCCGGAGGCATGGGGTTGGGATGGCTCGCCCAGCGAACAAGCAATCACCCTCATCACAATATACCCTCGCTCGTTCTGTCGCCGCCTGCGGGCGCGTAGGCAGGTACGCGCTGCGACTGGGGCGAAGTAGAGACTCATCGCCTCGATCCGTTCGGAAGGAACACCCCCATGCGCATTGCCGACCTCGTGCTGCTCCTCGCGATAGGCTGCGGCTGCCTGCTCGCCATCCCCGCGCGGGGCGACGCCCCCAAGGCCACGCCCGTGCGCCAACCGATCGGCTACCCGAGCCGCGCCGCGGACCTCGACGTGCTACCGGGCTTCCGCACGCCGCCCCGGGGCTATGGCGTCGTGCCCTTCTACTGGTGGATTGGCGACCCGCTGACGAAGGAGCGCCTCCTCTGGCAGCTCGAGCGCCTCGCGGAGACGGGCGCCACGGGGCTGCAGGTGAACTACGCCCACAGCGACAAGGGCGGCAACTCCTACGGCCTCACCTACCCGAGCGACCCGCCGCTCTTCAGCAAGCAGTGGTGGGACCTGTTCACGTGGTGGGCGGGCGAGTGCAACAAGCGGGGCGTCGCGGTAAGCCTGAGCGACTACACGCTCGGCATCGTGGGCCAGGGCTACTGGATGGACGAGATCCTGGCCAAGGACCCGACGATGCGCGGCTCGGTGCTGGAGCACGCCGTGCAGCACGTCGCCGGCGCCGGAGCCACCATCGAGCTTCCGGAGGGCACGCTCTGCGCGACGGCATACCGTGTCGAGGACGGCGCCATCGTGCCGGGCTCGGCAACCCCCCTGCCCCTCGTGCCAGGTGCGCGCACCGTCGAGGCCAGGCTCGGCCCGGGTGAGTGGGAGGCCGTCATCGTCCGGCGGCGCGTCGTGCCGACCTCGGTCGACCCCATCAACCCGAAGCTGGGGCCGATGGTCATCGACACGTTCTTCAGGCGGTTCGAGGACCATCTACCCGGCCAGGCAGGCAAGGGGCTCGACTTCTTCTTCTCCGACGAGCTGACCTTCGGCGTGGGCGGGCGGCTGTGGAACGACCGCGTCCCGGCGGAGTTCCGCAGGCGCAAGGGCTACGACCTGCTGCCAGTCCTCCCCGCCCTCTTCGTCGACATCGGCCCCATCACGCCGAAGGTGCGGATGGACTACTACGACCTGATCGTGGCGCTGTCCGAGGAGAGCTACTTCCGCCCGGTCTTCGAGTGGCACGACAGCCGCGGCATGGTCTACGGGTGCGACCACGGCGGGCGCGGCACCGACGTGACCGAGTTCGGCGACTACTTCCGGACGCAGCGCTGGATGACCGGCCCGGGCTGCGACCAGCCGGGGCTCAGCTCGAACATCGTGAAGAACAAGGTGGCCAGCTCGATCGCCCACCTCTACGAGCGTCCGCGAACCTGGCTGGAGGGTTACCACAGCAGCGGCTGGGGCACCAACACCGCCGACCTGACCCACGCGACTGTCGGGAACTTCGCGGCCGGCCAGAACCTGCTCTCGCTGCACGGGCTCTACTACACCACGCACGGCGGGTGGTGGGAGTGGGCGCCGCCCTGCAACCACTTCCGCATGCCCTATTGGGCGCACATGAAGCTCTGGATGCAGTGGCTCCAGCGCATGAGCTACGTGCTCAGCCAGGGCGTCCATCGCTGCGACGTGGCCGTGCTGTACCCCGTCGCGCCCGTCGAGGCCGGCATGGACGGCGGCCAGGCGGTGCAGGCGGCGTTCCAGGTCTGCGACGCGCTCTACGACCGGGGCATCGACCTCGACTTCATCGACTTCGAGTCGCTCGCCCGCTGCAAGGTGGCCGGCAAGCAGCTCCACGTCGCCGGGGAGGCATACAGGGCCCTCATCCTGCCGCACCCGTCCGCGGTCCGCTCCTCCACGCTGGACCAGGCCCTGCGCTTCTGGAAGGCAGGCGGCACGGTCGTCGCCCTGGGCGCGCTGCCCGAGGCCAGCGAAGTCGCGGGACGAGACGCCCCCGCGCTCGACGGGAAGGTGCGCGAGCTGTTCGGCCTTACCGCGAAGGACGCGCGCGCCGGGCGGGCGGCGCCGGCCCATCGCGGCGCCAAGGGTGGCGTCGCGGTGCTCCTGCGCGACGAGCCGGACGCACCGCGCGAGTACCCGGGCGGCTTCCGCGGACGCTGGGTGTGGTCCGCCGAGCACACACCGCGCGTCTGGTTCAAGGCCGTCTGGCGCGGCGGGGCCGGTACGCATCGCGCCAAGGTGATGTGCGACAACGAGTTCACGCTCTACCAGAACGGGCGGGAGGTCGCACGCGGCGACTACCAGACCGGCTGGGCCGGCGACCTTGACCTGAAGCCTGGCGACGTGCTGACCATCGATGGGCACGACTTCGACGCGGGCAACCATACAGCCGGCCTGTTCGTCGCGGTGCTGGAGGGCGGCAAGACCGTGCTGAGCGCCGAGGACTTCCGCTGCGCCGTAGCCGAGCCGAAGGACGCCAACTGGCGCACCGATGCAGCCGTCGACGGCCTCGCGAAGCCGACCACCGAGAACGTACACGAGGCGCACAAGGGCGGCGGGTCGGGCGTCATTGCGCGGGCCGTGGAGCTGATCCGCACAAGCATCCCGCGCGACTTCGCCTGCGCCGCGCCCTGCCACGTGCTGCACCGCAAGGCCGGCCCGCGCGACATCTACCTGGTCGCCGGAGCGCCCGCCGGGGCGGAGTGCACCTTCGCCGCGAAGGGCCGCGTCGAGTTGTGGGACCCGTGGACCGGCGGCACGCGCGAGATCGAAGCGGTGCGCCAGACCGCGACCGGCACGGTGGTGCGTCTGCCGGATGACCGCGAGAGCTACCACATGGTCGTCTTCTCGCCCGGCCAGACCCGCATCGCGAAGGCAGCCGCCGCCCCGCGCGTCGAGACGCTGAAGGTCGAGGGACCGTGGGAGTTCGGGCTGAAGCCGACGATGGACAACCGCTGGGGCGACTTCCGGCTCCCGGCCTCGCAAGGGATGATCGGCGCGGAGGCGCGGCGCTTCGCCATCGCGGAGGAGGCCGCGCCGAACCCCGGCTGGCAAGCGCCAGACCTCGACACGTCCGCCTGGCAGCGCGCGACCTACGGGTTCGGGCAGCGCTTCTGGAAGCTCGGCCCGATCCACGACGGCGCCGACGCCGCCGCCATCGAGGCAAAGCTCGCGGCGCTCACGCAGGTCGACCCGTCAGTCCCGATCGAGGCCGGCGGCCACACGTACCGCTGGCAGCCCTACTCCTACAGCCTGCGGGAGGGCGTCGAGGGCGACCCGGGCCACGAAGGCTACCACGGGCTGAAGGAGCTGGTCAGCGACGACTTCATCGCCCTGGGCAAGCGCACCGATCAGTGGACGAACACGACCTACGTGCGCGAGGCGAAGGACGCGCATCGCTACTACCTGTGGGCGACGGTGCGCAGCGACAGGGACACTGACGCGCGGATGCTGATCGGGGGGCTCGCGCCGTCGGCGATCTGGCTTGCCGGCAAGCAGGTGCAACCCGGCGACACGCCGAAACTGGCGAAGGGTGCAACGCCAGTCCTGCTGCGCTACGACGACGCCGGCCGGGGGCACTTCGTGCTGGCCGGCGGTGCGCCCGGAGCGGACGCCAAGCCGTACCCGCTGGCGATGAGCTGGTACCGGCGCGCCGATGTGCTGCCCTTCGATCCGATGCCCGAGCGATCCGGCGCGGCGACCTGGTTCCGGTTCGTTGCCCCGCCCGGCCTCCGCGCGATGACGGTAACCGCATATGGCTCCGTCGAAGCCTGGATCGGCGGGGAGCGGGCGACCGTCTCTCAGGTTGGCGAGGCCGCCGGAGCCCGCGTGTGGCGCGTCTCAGCGGCGACGAACCAGGCGGAGGCGTCTGCCGTGGCGTTCCGCATCGTGCCGACCGGCGGGTGCCACGGGGGCGCGATCATCCCGGAACCCGTCGCGCTGGACTGCGGCGTCGGCAGCGTCGAGTTGGGTGACTGGTCGAAGGTGGGCGCTCTGGAGTGCTACTCAGGCGGCGCGGTCTATCGGAAGACCGTCACGCTCACGCAGGAGCAGATAGCCGGCCGCGTCACGCTGGACCTGGGCAGCCTCGTATCGAGCGCCGAGGTGCGCGTGAACGGGAAGGGCGCCGGTGTCCGCCTGGCGCCGCCGTGGCGGTTCGACATCGGCAAGCTCGCGAGGCCCGGTGAGAACCGCATCGAGGTGACCGTCTACAACACGCTTGCGAACCACTACCTGACGATCCCGACGCGCTACCGGGGCGACCTGACATCCGGACTCCTGGGACCGGTCACGATCGAGATCGAGAGCAACATCGCCAGGGGAGCCGCCACCGACTGACACCCGCGCCTGGCCGTGAGCCACGACAGAAGGAGCAAGAGACTATGACAGTCCTGCAGAAGCTGTTTGGCGGTTCCCGCACCACGAAGTCACCCGAGGCGCGCTTCTGGGAGTGGTTCGCCCAGAACGAGGCGGCGCTGCTGCGCGTCGAGACCGGCGAGGAGCCAATCCGCAAGAAGCTCACGACGGAGCTGCACCGGCTGCACGAATCGCTCACCTTCGAGTTCGGCATCTCGGACACGCTCCCGCGCGAGTTCGTGATCAGCGCGGACGGCATCAAGGACGCGTTCCCGGTCGTAACGCGCCTGGTCGAAGCCGCGCCGGTGCTGACGCGGTGGAGGGTCATCGCGTTCCGCCAGCCGAAGGCCGGACCGATCACGCTCAACATCGGCAACCGGCGGCTCGACTCGGACCAGGTGTTCTTCCGCGCGCGGCCGGAGGGCCAGAAGGTCGCCATCACCGTCGCGCTGCCGGAGTACCGCGCCACGTCGGCCCACATCCACGACCACGCGGGCTACCTGATGCTGGACCACTTCGCCGGGGAGCAGGCCGTGGAGACGCGCATCGGCACCATCGACTTCGTGGACGACTCGCGGTTGGGCGAGGGCGAGTGGCGGCCTATCGCGGACCTGCCGAAGGCGCTGGGGGTCGCGGTCGCCGCGGGGCGGTAGGGAAGGAGCGGGCTACGGCCGGCGCCGCACACCGAATCGATGATCACCCAAGCCGAAGCCCGCGAACTGCACGAAGCCGCCGACGATCTGATCCGCGGCGTCTACGAGAAGCGCGTCGCCTGGTCGGCGCTCCATGCCGCGCACGAGCGGAAGATGCGCGCCGCCTACGCCTGCGTGCGCGACGACGCCGGCGCCGCCGAGTCCTGGCAAGCGCTCCTGCTGTGCCTCGGGCCAGATAGCCCCCTCCTCGCCATCGAGCCCGTCATCCCCTACCTCGGCCCCAAGGCGGGCAACACCTGCCTCGACGCGGTCCTGCAGCTCGCCCTGAGGCACGACGACTGGCTCCGCCCGCTCGACGAGTGGCAGCCCGACGACGACGACGCGCGCGGCCAAATCGGCGGCCTCGCCCGCCACCTGCTCACGTGCTACGAAGTGCCGGAGTTCATGGACGCGGCGTGGTTCGAGGGCTTCGGCGCGGAGGGCGACCTGCACCGCAACTGGTTCGTCCACATCGGCACGGGCGGCAACGTGCGCGCGGCCGGCGGACCGATGCACCTCACCAAGATGGCCGCCCACCGCTTCCTGCAGGCGCCGGCCGAGTACTCCATCGTCCACGCGGTGCGCTGGGCGCAGACCCTCGCGCTGGGCGGCGGCGACACCATGGCCCGGGCCATCGCCGCCAGCCGCCTCGGCAACTTCCTGCCGGACGAGCCGTTCTGGGAGAGCGTCATCCACTTCTTCGTGAACAACCCGGCGATGGACACCGGCCGCATCGGGCCGATCGTGGACTACGTGCTGCACACGAAGTTCGGCGAGAAGGCCGTGGGCATGTACGAGCGGCAGGCGACGTTCGAGGACGCGCCGGAGCCTGACTTCAGCATGAAGGGGCGGACGCTCGTCGCTCTCACCCGCCGCATGGAGGAATGGCACGAGCAGCTCGCGCGCGATTCGAAGCGGCCCAAGAAGAGCTGGGAGCCCTCGGGCATCGAGGGGCTCCAGGTCGAGGAACGGGACGAATACGGCTCGCTCAACGCGTGGGCGGTGGTCGAGCTGCTGAGCACGATGGAGCTGATGGACGAGGGCCGCGCGCAGCACCACTGCGTGTTCAGCTACGCGCCGCAGTGCCTGCACGGGACGACATCGATCTGGTCGCTGCGGGTGCGCTCCGCCGGCGAGGGAAAGCGCCGACGGCTCCTGACCATCGAGGTCGACAACACGCGGCGGGCAATCGTGCAGGTTCGGGGCAACTGCAACAAGACGCTCTCCTCGTACCGCGGGAGAGGACGGATGAAGGTTGCGGGCGAGATGCTGCGCCGCTGGGCGCGGCAGGCTCGGTTAAGCATCGCGTGCGCACTGTAACCTGGCAGATGGCGACACTCCAGAAGCCGTGCGAGAGGCCAATAATACCTGTGGAGCGCAACCACGGACCGCCAAACCGCAGCGGAGACGCCGATCAATGCCGAGCATCTCGACTCGTGACTATATGCCGTGCCCGAAGTGCGGCACCCTCAACGCACGTCGGCACACCGACTGCTACCTGTGCCACGCCGAACTGGCCCCAGAGGTCCGCAGCGCGGAGATCTGGGATGCCGTCGATAAGCCGGTGGACCCTGATGCCGGACGCATCATCGCGAACCGACGCCGTCACCCCCGCATCGACGTGTCCCGGCACCCGGTGATCATCGAGGGAGACGGCATCCCACGCCACGAGGCCACGTTCCGCAACGTGAGCGCCGATAGCATTGGTATCACCACGACCATCCCATGTCCCGTCGACACGTTCGTGAGGGTAGAACTCGAGCTTGGCGGCGTCCGGTATAAGTGCAAGGGCGTCGTGCGCCACCAGAGCCACAGCCGCGAGGGCCACCAGGCGGTCTACCTGGTCGGCATCACCTTCACGTTCAGTGTGCCGCCGCTGTCGCTGCTGATGAACCCGGGCGAAGCGGCGTAGCCTTCACAAGCGCTGTGGTGCGATGGGCGTCCGTGCCCATCCAGTACCACCCGCGAGCGAGCCAGCCTACCGCGCGCGCGCACCGGACAGCCAGATCGGTCGAGAAGTCCGGCGCCGCCAGACTGAGCACCCCGCCCTTGGCTGCGACGGTGTCGCGCCGGACCACCTCGCCCGTTACCGTGTTCCACCACTCGACGCGCCACGTGCCCCCGCCTTTGACGGGCACCGAGGCGCGCAGGCCAGAGAGCACGCCGGGCGTCTTGCCGTCGTAGGCGGTGCGCCAGGTGCTCTGCCGGTTGTGCACCCACAGAAGCACGAGGCGGTCGCTCGCGAGGCCCAGCGCGTTCACGTCGGGATACCTGCTGCTGCGATAGGCGGCGATGGCCACAGAGCGGATCTGGAACCAGTCGCCAGCCGCGTTGGCCACCGTGATGGCGTGCTTGCCCGCCGGCACATCCAGCGCGATCTCCTCGTCGTAGTCGGCCACCCAGATCTTGTACTGCTCCAGGTAGCGCGCCGACTTCCACGGCCCCTTGCCTGGCTCCCCGGCGGCGAGCGCCTTGTCGTAGCGCACGTCGCCGTCCACCGCGATGACCGGGTGCGCCGCGCTGCAGACGTTGCCCAGGCGCAGCACGACCTTGCCGGCCGCGGGCATGTCCACGTTCCACGTCAGCTTCTGATGCAGCTCCTTGGGGTTCGCGCGGCTCGGGCTGCCGATGGTCATCGCCACAGGGCCGCCCTGCACGGTGCCGTCGCGGCGCACGGTGTACTCCGCTGACGGAGTGATCCCCCATTCGACGTCGGCCGGGATCAGCACGTCCGAGAAGGTCTCCGGCGCGCTCGCGCTGGCGGCCACCTGGATGCCCTGCACCGGCGCGAAGCGCTCCTTCGCCCAGTTCACGGTCGCGGCGAACTTGCCGACAGGCGTCAGGACGTGGTAGAGGTCCTTCGGGTGCACGTAGCCGTCCCAGTACCAGAGCATCGAAGTGCCCGCCGAGCCGACCATCATCGACGCCCAGGCGCCGTTGCGCATGCTGATGCCGAGGCCCTTGGGGTCCCACTTGCCGTCGTCGGTCTGCCAGTCGATGCCGAACTCGGCCAGCAGGTACGGCTTGCCGTGTGAGAGCCCCTCGCGCGCCTCGTCAGCGATCCGCGACGTGAAGTCGGCGACGTTGCCCGCCTGCCCGTACATGTGCTTCATCGAGAAGTCGATGTCCGCGCAGCGCCACGTGCCCGCATCGCCGTAGGTGGTGCTGACGAGGTGACGGTTCGGGTCGTGCTGCTTCAGGTAGGCAGCCATCTCCGCGATCCACACATTGCCTTCGGGCGTGGCGGGCACCTCGTTCCAGAACTCCCAGGCGAACAGGTCCGGCGAGTAGCCCCACCGGGCGATGAGGTACCGCAGGCGCTGCTTGTAGAGCTTGCGCGCCCTCTCGTTCGTCCAGAAGTCGGCCGAGGTGGCGCAGGGGCCGCCGTTCATCGCGTTGTACGGGTTGCTGATCCACGAGCCCTCGCCGAAGAAGCCGCCCTCGGTGAACTCGCCGTACGTGCCGAGGCAGAGCATCACCCGCACGCCGTTCTGCCGCGCCAGATCCACCACCCGGTCGAGCCGCCACGCGTTGTCCTGCGCGTACCGCCCCAGGCCGAGGTAGCTGCCAATGCCGGCCTTGGGCGTGGGCGCGGGCATCCACTCCAGCCCCTTCTCGTTGAACGCCAGCCAGAGGCGCGCCCAGTTGCCGCCCGCCGCGCCGAGGCCCTTAAGCCACTTCGTGTAATCGGCGATCGGGCTCCGCCACCCAGACCAGCACACGTTCTCCCCAACCGCGAAGTAGGGCTTGCCGTCATCGTACGCGAAGTAGCGCGGCGCGGCCTTGGCGACCCGTATGAAGCCGGAACCATGCTTGGCGGTCGCGGTGAACGTGATAGCCGAAGACTTCGCCGTGCCACTGCGGTCCGCCGCGCGGACGACGAGGCGGTACCTGCCGGGCGCGAGAGGCGTGTAGCGCAGGCGGAAGCCGGGCGTCCCATCGACGCCGAGCCGTTCGCCGCCGGACCGCGTCGTCAGCTTCATGGGCACGTAGTAGAAGCAGGGGACGGTGACCGTCCTGCCGCCTGGCGTCGTGATGAGCGCGTCGACGGCGATCTCGTCCGCATCGAACGGGTTGCCGTAGGTCGCGGCCAGCTCGATCGTCGCCTCCAGCCTGTCGTACGCAGCCACCGAACCGTGGTCGAGCTTCACGGCGCCGAGCCTCAGGGGGCGGTTGTCCCCCAGCTTGAGCGTGGCGGGATCGTTGAGGGCCATGACGCGCGCCTCCGTGTCGAGCTTGGCCAGCGTGTCGGCTGCGAAGGTCAGGGCGAAGCGGACCGTCTTGCCGGCCGCCAGCTTGCCGCTGCCGGTCGTCGCCAGCAGGCCGAACGCAGGCGTGTCCCACTTGCGGTTGTCCTGGAACTGGAGGTCCATCGCCTCCGGAATGACGCGCAGCGCGGTGCCGCCCGGGTGGCCGAAGCCGATCCAGTCCGCGGCACGCCCCCCGACGATGAGGTAGTTGCCCGCATTCAGCTCGGCCGGACAGAGGCCCTGGGTGCCCATACCGTCCGCCTCGACGTAGCGCGTCTTGCCCGCGTGGACGGCGGTCGGCATCAGCCCCTGGACGAGCACGCACTCGACGGGCACGTCCTTCTCCGCCGTCAGCTCGTAGCGCACGGTCACGCGGTCGGGGGCAACCTCAGCCGTCTCGCGCAGCCGGATTGGCGCCCCCTCGCCGCTCATCGTAAGCGAGTAGGTCGTCCTCGCGCCGTTCCGCTCGACCTGCACGCTGCCGGGATCGGGGCGGCGCTGGTCGACCAGGATGCCCGTCCACCCCGGCTTGTTGATCGCCACCGCCAGGTCGGTCAGGTAGACCACATCGCCAACGCGCACCTCGCGGATCTGGCCGAGCGGCTCGATAGCCACGTTCAGTTGGGCTTGGCAGGCGGCCGGCAGGGCCAGGAGCGCGAACATGATAGAGGAGCGGAAAGGCATGTAGGTGTTCCTCGATTGGGGGTAGTGGCCTATCGGGCGCCATACGCTAGCAGGAGCTTCTGGATGTCGCCCCGGCGTTGGTCCCGCGCGTGAGCGAGAGCCGTCCGGCCATGGTCATCCTTCGCGTTTGGATCGGCGCCACGGCCGAGGAGGTACCGCACCAGGTCGGCTCTGCCCGCCATGCTCGCGGCGGCAAGGGGCGTCAGGTGCGTCTCGAACCCGGTGCGGCTCAGGTACGGATCCCACCGCGCCAAGCTCCGGGCTGCGGGACCATCGCCCCGCAGGATCGCCACCACCAGGTCATCGTGCCGACCCTCGACCTCCAGGTAGCCGGTCACGCCAAGCACGCCCACGCCGACCAGCGCCGCGAGCGCGGTGCCCAGGAGCCGGGTCCGGCGCCGCCAATCAGCTCGCATGACGTCAGGTCCTCCTCCCGGCGCCGCCCTACCCAACCCAGTCCACGTCGACGCCGGCCAGGCGGCAGTGCTCGGCGATCTGAGCGGCGTGCTCCTGGGTGTGGCGGATGTTCAGGATCTGGTGATCCAGCTTCGGCATCCGGTACCACGGGAAGCCGCACTCCGGCGCGTCCAGATCGAGCCGGTCGACGCCCGCATCGATCATGCCGTCCACGGCGAGCCAGTACTCCAGCATTTCCGCCTTGGTGTACGGCTCGACGACGCGCGGCATGTCATGGGGCGGCCACGGCATCCTCTCCAGGCTCTCGCACTCCTCGCGGTGACCCTCCCACGGCTGGAAGCCCTCCACGCCCGGCTTCAGGTAGAAGTGAGTGAAGAGGAGCGCGTGGCTGGCGATGCGCCAGACGGTCCGCGGGTGCTCGCCGGAGAGCCACACATCCTCCGGGCACCGCTCGATCGCTTGCTTCAGCATCGCCAGTGCCGCGTGATACTGCCCCTTCAGTGCCGCATTCACGTCCATGACTGACTCCCTTCAGACTAAGCGCGGCCGCGCCGCCACACCCGCCACAGCACGGCGCCCACGCACAACACCCCGACGCAGATCAGCACCGGCCCACACGCGCGCCAGTCGACCTCGATCCGGATAGCCGTTATCGCCGGCCCCTGGGTCACCTGGCTGTGGACGGCCCGCATCGCGCGCTCACCTTCCCACCCACCACGCCCGCGCCGCGGCCAACTGGTCGATCGCCGCCGTATGCTTCGGCATCAGTTCCGGCAGCGTGGCCTGCCAGGGCGTCTGCAGGAAGCCGAGGAGCGACGCGGGCGGCACCTGATCCGCGCAGAAGCGCACCGTGGCCTCGAAGTTGGCCGGGCTCGACCAGTTGCTGCCCGTCGGGATCTGCTCGTAGCCGGCGCGCGCCAGGTCCAGGTAGGCCAGGTACGCCTCGCGGTACTCCAGCGGCCCGGCCTCGGTGCGGGGCTCACCGATCTGGAACGACGGCTCGTAGTACCAGTTGCTCTGCACGACGGACCTCGGCATGTTCGCGTAGAACTCGTCCGGGTGCGTCCACACCTTGTCGGACCAGACCCACGCGCGGGAGCCGCCCTTCCCGACGGCCTCCACGAGGAGCAGCAGATCGTGCCACCACAGCTCGTGCTGCCGCATCACCGCGTAGGCGTAGTGCTGCTGGTGGGCGGCGGTCTCCTCGTCCATGCCCAGGTGGAACAGCTCCGGCCCGCCAAACAGGTCGATCGTCTCGGCGATGAGGTCGCGGCAGACGCGGTAGTAGGCCGGCGTCGAGACGCAGCGCGAATACTCGCCCAGCCAGGCGTCGTGCGCGGTGGAGAAGTTCAGCTTGGGCACCGGCGCGATGCCCAGGTCGCGCAGGCGCTGCAGCTCGTCCCGGAGGCGCGGCTGGATCCACGCGCCCTCGACCGCGATCTCCGGGTGGCTGGCAAAGTGCACCCCGTCGCCCACGTCGATCAGCGCCATGTCGACGCCGGCCTTCGCCATCCGCTCGACCACCTCGCGCCACGCACCGTCATCGCAACGCAGGTACGGCCGATAGACGCCATACCCCGACTCGGCCCAGTGCCCCCCTTCGCGGTCGCACCACATGTTCAGGCTCAGGTTCAGCATGTACGCCCAGCGCATGTTCGGTCTCCTCGGGCCGGTGGCGTGAGTGACAAGTGACAAGTGACAAGTGGCACGTGACGGCGCGTGACAGTTCGCGTCGCGCAGCCAACGGGGCGGCCCCGTCCCTCCACGCACAACGTTCCGAAGCGCGACAGTCATGGAGCGCGTGGGCCGTCACCGCGAGCACGCCGCACCGCCCGCCACGCCGCCTGCCGACTACAACAGACCGGTCGCTCACGCTCCCGGCTCGGAACATGGTTGCGGCAGACGAGCGCATGATGCACCCCATTTCGCCAGGTGCGGCCGCCTTCCTGCTCGATGCCGCAGGAACCTGCCTACGCCCGGCGAACTGAGGGGCAGGGCGGGTGCTCAGTGAGGAGAACGGGATGCTGCGAATGGCACTAGTAGGGTGCGGCGGGATGGCGCGGACGCATCGCGAACGGTTCGGCGCGCTGGGCGACCGCATGAAGCTGACCGCGACAGTGGACCTCGACATCGAGCGCGCGCGGGAGGCTGCCGAGGCGACGGGCGCGCCGCTGGCCACCGCCGACCTGGACGAGGCGCTGCCCCACTGCGACGCGGTCCTCCTCTCCATCCCGCACCACGAGCACCACCCGATCGGCATGCGGTGCCTGGCGGCGGGCAAGCACGTGCTGATGGAGAAGCCCCTCGCCAACACGGAGGCGGAGTGCATCGAGCTGATCGACGAAGCCGACCGCCGCGGCCTGACGCTGATGGTCGGCTACTGCATGCGCTTCCACCCGCTCGTGGTGCGCGTGAAGGAGCTGATCGACGCGAGGACCTATGGCGAGTGCTTCCACGTGTCGATCTGGACGGAGCAGCACACCGAGTTCCCACCGGATAGCTGGGCGTCCTCCGCGGCGAAGCTCGGCGGCGGCCAGTTCTTCAGCCACGGCTGCCATTACGTCGACATCCTGCTCCACTACCTGGGCAACCCGGTAACGGGCCTCCATGTGGGCACGAACCTGGGCACGCCGTGGATGGAGCGCGAGGGCACGAGCGACGCCGTCATCCGCTTCGAGAGCGGGGCGCTCGGTTACCACGCGGGCACGTGGGGCGCGAAGGGCAGCCGCCTCGGCTACGCCATCCACGCGCAGTGCACCGAGGGCATGATCGAGGCGGACATCAGCCACGGGAAGCTCGCGGTGCTGCGGGACGGCGGCGAGGAGGTGCTGCTGGAGGGCGACGCGGGGAGCAAGTACCAGGAGAAGGAGATCGCGCACTTCATCGACTGCGTGGAGACCGGCGCCCGCCCCCTCACCGACGGCCCGAGCAGCCTCCAGGGCCTTCGGGTCATCTGGCGCATGTACGAAGCCGAGCGCACCGGGGTGATGGCGGACCTGCGAGGCCTGGGCCTCGATCAGCCCTGGCGGTAGGGGTGTGACGATCAGGGAACGATGTCGAGCGCGCTGCCGAACCGGGTCCGGGCAAGGAAGCCATCGCCCTACAGGTCGAACCCCTGCCTGCGGTACTTGTCGAGGATCGGATCACCCCTGTCGCTATCGCCGGGGCTAGCGGCTGCAGCCAGCTCCCGGGCCTGCTGAAGCAGTTCGTCGAGGGTCGCGGCAAACGCATCATCCGCCAGTGTCGACATCTGCGCCCCGCCCGGCACAACCTCACCGCTGTCTAGCACCCCCACATAGCCAGACAGGAAGTCGAGCATCGTGCCTCCTTCGGCATCGGGCGGGGTAAAGGTGCCGTTGCCGGCAACCGACTGGCGCAGCTTGTCTAGCGCCCACAGCTCCGGGGTGGTTCCCTGCCGGGCCGCTTCCTCGGTGGCTACCTGCTCAAGCTCCGGCGGCAAAGTGATCGTGACCATAGCACCCTCCATGCGTCGCGCGCGCGTCGCACACCACACCATTCCACACGAGCGCGATCTACAGCGCCAACTCCATCTGCGCCGGGCGCGGGTACTCGTCCCACGTCCGCCCGTCCAGCACGCGGCCCGCCGCCTTCTTGTTGACGCCGCCCCACTGCTTGAAGAAGAACGCCACGCCCTGCGCCACGCAGTCGTCCCGCACCGCGCGCACCCACTCCTCGCGCATCGGCCGCGCACCAGGCCCGGACTCGCCCCCCACGATCACCCAGTCGATGCCGGCCAGGTCGAGGCGGGGCAGCGGGCCGATGAGGGGCTCGACGGAGAGGAACTTCACGTGCGCAGGCGTTCCGCGCAGCCGGTCGACGCGCCACACGGCGTCCGCGTTCTCGACGCTCACGCCCATCCAGATGTGCGGCGCCCAGGGCAGCTCCGGCGCCAGCTCAGCCAGCAGGTCCGCGCGCTTGGTCAGCACCTGGTACTGGTGCCAGTCCGCCAGCCGCATCACCTCGAACACGCGCCGGATGAACTCGACCGGCACCTCCTCGTGGAAGAGGTCCGACATCGAGTTCACGAAGATGCGCCGCGCCCGCTTCCAGCCCAGCGGCAGGTCCAGCATGTGCTCGTGCAGCGTCACACGGAACCCGTTGCGGTAGTTCGCCTGCCCCATCGCCTGCAGCCGCACCGCCATCCGCTCGGCGTAGCAGTGCTTGCACCCCGCGCTGACCTTGGTGCACCCGGTCACGGGGTTCCACGTCGCGTCAGTCCATTCAATACATGAGAAGGCCAACAGCCCTACCTTGGGAACGTGACCAGTGTGCTTGGCGGGCACTGATTCTGTCTGCGGTGCCTATCCGTACGGTCGGTCTCGACCAGGCGCGCCATATCCATGGCCTTGACGGCGTCCTGGTAGTTCTTCATCACGTAGGGAGTGCCCACGTTGTGCGCGTGGAACAGGTCTTCGACCGACATTGAGCAGCCGCGGTAGCGCACGAGTAGCAGTCCCTGAAGATCGTCCAGAGGCCGACCGTACTCAAACAGCACCGGGAAGCGCCTGTCAGCAGGGCTGTAGCAGAACGAGGCGACGCCCTGCTCGCTCGAGGAACTCTCGCGGGCCATTATGTCCTTCATGATCTCGTAGCCGCGCGCGTGCTTGCTGACGAAGACAAGGTGATGGCTCGTCCGCTTGCCCGCGTCGTTCCGGAACGTGAATGGCAGGATGTACCGCTTGCCGGATGGGTTCAACGCCTCACAGAGAGCCTGGAGGACCGCCAAGTCGCCATCAGCCGCTGACCCGAGCTGGGGCAGGGAGCGACGCAGGTCCGCTGCCCTTGCCTCGCCGAACAGGGCGTCCATGTGCTCCTGTACCAGAGGATTGCTCAGACCCATCCTGATGCGGTTGTAGTTGAAGAAGAAGATGCACTCGCATGCCCAGTCCTTCACGACCGAGTTCACTAGCCCGAGGGACAGGCCCTTATAGCCCCACGGGTCGACAAAGAACAGCGTCGGGACGAGTTTCATGGTCTCGAACTCGCGGACCATCTCCGTGCCGACTTCGTGGGCCATCACGATCGGCTGGTGCTTGAGCTGGTCTACGCCGGCAACCTCGAGGATAGCGCTCTGAAGGCTGCCGGTGTTCGCCGTGTCCTTGTCGTTGAAGACACACACGAGCCGATCACGAAGAACGGGATCTGCGACGGCTCTCTCGACGACGAGAACTGGTGTCGACCTGGTTCCGTCCTGGTACCTGCCAGGTCCTGCGAACAGGTCCAAGTACGCGATCTTCGGAGCCTTGCCGGCACCCGTGATGACCTTCGCCCAGGCACCGAAGTACTTCGACACGATCGCCGACTTCACTTGCGACTGCTCACGCGCTTCTTCGAAGAACGAGTTAGTTGCCGCCATCGGCCATCCTCCATCTTGGGCTGGATGCGACTAACGCCTCAATATCAACGCACGCGGCGCGACTGAACGTGATCCTAAGGCAGGGACACGGCGACAGATACCAGACATAAGCGTACTTACATAAGTATGCACATGGAACAGACCACTGTCAAGGCAGTCGGCGAGGGCCGCCCGTGCGAGCGATGCAAACCCGGCTCCGGTGCAAACAGCCCAAGCAACCGCCGCCTCCGCGGTCACTCACGACAGCGCGGTAGCCAAGCTGGCCCCTCCAGCGCAATCCGCTCGATCTCGTCGATCTCCTCCTCGGTCAGGCCGGCGTAGACCCGTGTGGCGAGCGCCAGCACGACGTCGGCGCGCGATGGCGCTTCTGCGGGACCAGCCGTGTCGTCGAGCGCGAACCCCTGCTTCTGGTACTTCTCGACGATCACGTCGTCGAATGCGGCCCGTTCGCTGGGCGCAGGCGCATCGCCAGGACCGAGGTTCAGCGACCGCGCCCTCTCGACAAGGCGCTGCGCCGCCGCGTGCAGTCGTGCCTGCTCATCCGACCCGTCAGCCGCTTCGTCCAGATCACTCGCCATCCCCGTCCTCCTGCCAACCGCGTAGGCGCAACGTAGCTCGCATACCTATCCTACCTTCCCCAACCACTACGGTCAAGCCCAGCCATCCCCCATCCCCCACCCCCAAGTCCCAAGTCCCAGATCCCAACTCCCTTGACCCCACCACCCCCAACCAGGTACTATGGTAACGTTACCATACGACGAAGCGAGCGCGGGATGACCACCATTCAGGATGTCGCGAAGCGGGCGGGCGTGGCGCCCATCACCGTGTCGCGCGTCATCAACAACTCGGGGTACGTCGGCGAGGACGTGCGGCGGCGCGTGCAGCAGGCCGTCGCCGAGCTGGGCTACGTGCCGAACACCCTCGCGCGCAGCCTCCGCTCCCGGCGCACCCACACCCTCGCCCTCGTGCTCACGGATATCACGAACCCGTTCTTCACCACGGTCGCGCGCGGGGCCGAGGATGCCGCCAGCGACGCCGGGTACATGCTGCTGCTCTGCAACACCGACGAGAGCGAGGCCGAGGAGCGGCGCTACCTGCGCATGATCCTGCAGAAGCGCGTCGACGGGGTGCTGCTGGTGCCGGCAATGGGCGGCGTCGAGGCGGTGCGCGTCGCGCGGGACCAGCAGGTGCCCGTGGTCGTGCTGGACCGCCGCGTTGCAGACGCCGGGGTCGACGTGGTGCGGTGCGACTCCGAGGGCGGCGCCTACGAGTTGGGCAAGCTGCTCGCCTCGCTCGGGCACTGCGCTGTCGCGACGCTGGTCGGCCCGGCGGGCGTGTCGACAGCCGATGACCGCGTGGCGGGGTTCCAGCGCGCCCTCGTCGAGGCAGGCATTGCGGCAGGCGCCCAGACCTACCATGGCGTGTTCACCGTCGCGAGCGGGCGAGAGATGACGGCGCGCGCGATGGCGGCTTCGCCCCGGCCCACGGCGCTCTTCGCGGCGAACAACTTCCTGGCCATCGGCGCGCTCAACGCCCTGCGCGAGGCGGGCCTGCGCGTGCCGGAGGACGTGGCGCTCGTGGGCTTCGACGACCTGCCGCCCGCGCTCGTCACGTTCCCGTTCCTGACGGTCGCCGCCCAGCCCGCCTACGAGATGGGCCAGCGCGCCGTCCGCCTGCTGCTCGACCGCATCGAGGGCCGCGCCCCCACCGAGCCGCAGGAGGTAGTCCTACCCACCGAGTTGATCGTCCGCGGATCGTCAGGCGGGGAACGGCGGAACCACAGATGAACACCGAGGAACACCGATAACGGCGAGATGGAACCGCGGATGGACGCAGATAGACGCAGATGAAGGACGCTTCTGGCTTCTGGCCAATGGCTTCCGGCTACTACCTTCCGCCCTGCGGCAGCCCGCCGTTCTACTCGCTACTCGCTCCTAGCTACTCGCTACTACACACGAGGTAACCCATGTCCAGACCGGACCCAACCAAGATCGACCGCAAGATCGCGAAGGATGACCTGATCGTCATCTGCGGCGCGGGCGGCTTCATTGCCGGCTCGCTCGCGCGCTACTTCCACGACCTCGGCTACACGCGCATCCGCGCCATCGACCGCAAGCCGGTGCCGGAGTGGTACCAGCGCGTGCCGGGCGTCGAGTGCATCTCCATGGACCTGAGCGAGAAGGAGAACGCGATCAAGGCCGTGGAGGGCGCCGCCGAGGTCTACAACCTGGCCGCGGACATGGGCGGCATGGGCTTCATCGAGCGGTTCCGCGTCGAGTGCCTGCGCTCCATCCTGATCAACACGCACCTCATCGAGGCGGCGTGGCGAGCGGGCGCCCAGCGCTACTTCTTCTCCTCCTCGGCCTGCGCGTACAACACGGACCTGCAGAAGGACCCGAACGTGCGCGCCCTGAAGGAGACCGACGCCTACCCGGCCATGGCCGAGCGCGGTTACGGGTGGGAGAAGCTCGTCTCCGAGATGTTCTGCCAGGAGTACTGGGCGGAGCGCGGCCTGGAGACGCACATCGCCCGGTTCCACAACATCTACGGGCCGCACGGCACCTGGTTTGGCGGCCGCGAGAAGGCCCCGGCGGCGATGTGCCGTAAGGTGTTGGAGGCCAAGGACAGCGGCGACTTCTCCATCGAGATCTGGGGCGACGGCACGCAGACCCGCAGCTTCTGCTACATCGACGACTGCACCCTCGGCATCGACGCCATCATGCACACGGACGAGCTGATCGCCACGCCCATCAACCTCGGGTCGCACGAGCTTATCTCCGTGAATGACCTGGTCACGATGGTCGAGGAGATCGGCGGCGTCAAGCTGAAGCGCACCTACGACCTGGATGCGCCGAAGGGGGTCGCGGGCCGCAACAGCGACAACACGTTCATCCAGCAGGTCCTCGGCTGGGAGCCAGACACGCCGCTCCGCACGGGCATGGAGAAGACCTACGCCTGGATCGAGCAGCAGTTCGCCGACCGCAAAGCCGGCAAGCGCGTCGTTCGCGACTGACGTCGCGGGACTTGGGACTTGGGGGTTGGGGCGGGCGGGTGCGGGCTTGCGCCCGATGGGCCGTCACGCTATACTGATGCCGACGGCCGTATGCTGGCCGTGCCGGGGGGATGCCACGTGACCGCAATTGTGCAGATTGACCGCCAAGGCGATGTCCGCCTACCGCCGGAGCTCCTCGAGCAGTACGGGCTTGCGGAGGGCCACGAGATGACCCTGCTCGATCTGGGCGGGACATTTGTGCTGTCGCCGACGGCATCGAGGATAGATGCGCTCTGCCGCGAGGTCCGCACCGGCATCGAAGAGACAGGCGCAACACTCGACGACATGCTGCGTGAACTGCGGCAGCACCGGGAAGTGGAGAGTGCCTAGGCCGCGCGTCTTCTGGGACAGCAGCGCACTGATCGCAGCCATAATGGCGCGCTCGACTTCGGCATCGGGTCCGGCCCTTCTCAGGGCCGGTGAGGCCGGGGTGATTGAGATGGTGCTGAGCCACGAGGTGATCAGCGACGTCGAGCGCGCCATTGGCAGCAGACGGCCGGACCTCCTTCCAAAGGTGCAGGAGATCATCGCCACGGCGGGGCTCGCCGTGGTGCCCGACGGTTCGGTAGCGACAGTCAAGAACTGCTTGGACCTAACAGGCTATCGCCCGGACGCCCGGGTCCTTGCGGCGGCAGTGGAATGCGGAGCCGACCTCCTGCTTACGCACGACGGCACGCACTTCCTCGGCAATCCCCTCATTGGGCCGCCTGCGACGCACCTGAGGGTCGTCACGCCCGCCGAAGCGCTGGCCCTGCTGCCGGCCATGCTGTCGCGCACCACGTGACACTCCCCAGCCCCAACCCCCAAGGTCCCAAGTCCCGCTCCAAAGGAGCGCACCGTGCCCCTGACCGATGTCATTGGCGACTTCCCCTACCGCATGGCGCTTGCCGGCGGGTGGATCGACCAACCGTTCGTCTCGCGCCTGAACCCGGAGCCGCCCGGGTCGATGGTCGTCGTCGCGCTGGAGCCGACGGTGCGCTTCATGGACCGCTGCGGAATGGCGACCGGTACGCGCAAGGTGGCGCTGAAGCTGTGGGGCGGCGGCATCCCAGATTGCGACCCGGCCGAGCTGACGCGCGAGCTGTACGCCGCGGAGAACGAGGGCCTGGCCGAGCCGAGCGGATCGCAGGACATGATCGGCCTGCTCTACCCGGGGGTCAGCCGGCTCGACTACCGCGCGGACCATGAGGGCGGCTACTTCCCCGTACATATCGAGAACACGAGGGACGCCGACGTTGCGCGCTGGATCGAGCGCACGGTGCACCTCATCCCGGTGAACCAGCGCCCGCCGGGGTACAACCCGTTGGGCGTGAAGAACCTGGACGCCGAGTGGGTCCGACGCCTCGGCCAGAGCGGCATGGACTGCTACGCCGCCATCCTCGCCCGCGATGCAGATGCGCTCGGCGCGTCGATGAACGAGTGCATGGCCTGCTGGGAGGCCCTCCTGCCCCACACGGTAGCCCACCCCACCATCGCGCACGACCTGAAGGCGCTCCTCGCGTGGTACCAGTCGCGTTACGCCGGCGCGATGTACTCCGGCTGCGGCGGCGGCTATCTGCTCGTGGTCTCGGAGGAGCCCGTGCCCGGCGCGTTCCAGGTGACAGTCCGCATCTGACAGCGCCGGAGGCGGGTTGGGCCGGACGGGCACGGAGGCCCATCCCACCACAGCGCTCTCGCAGGGCGCTAGCTCGCCCCACGGCCGCCGGCCGAGTGCGCGTTCCTGCCCGTCCAGTCCAGCCCATGGAGCCCTGCATGCCCATCGTCACCGTATCGGCCAGCTTCGACGACCCGCGCTCGCCGGACGTGCGCTTCCTGCACGAAGCGTCGCGCCACGGGCGGCTGCACGTGCTGCTCTGGTCCGACGCCCTCGTCGAGCGAGAGACCGGCGCGCCGCCGCGCTTCCCCGGGGCAGAGCGGCGCTACTTCGTCGAGGCCATCCGCTGGGTCAACCGGGTGTCGCTCGTTGACGCTCCGGACGACCTGCCCGACGAGGCGCCCGACCTCTGGCTCTGCCGCGAGGGCGAGGAGTGCGGGGCGATCAAGCAGCGGCGCGCAGGTGCAGGCATCGAGTGCCGGATGCTGGGCACGAAGCAACTCCTCGGCTTCCCGCTCGATCCGGGGCAGGAACGCCCAGCGCCCGCCAGGAAGGTGATCGTGACCGGGTGCTACGACTGGCTGCACTCCGGCCACGTGCGGTTCTTCGAGGAGGCGGCGAGCTACGGGGACCTGTACGTCGTGGTCGGCAGCGACGCGAACGTGCGGCTCCTGAAGGGCGCGGGCCATCCGCAATACCCGGAGGACGAGCGCCGCTACATGGCGGGCGCCATCCGCCACGTGCACCAGGCGCTCGTCTCCACCGGCACCGGCTGGATGGACGCCGAGCCGCAGATCGCCGAGATCGGCCCGGACACCTACCTCGTCAACGAGGACGGCGACAAGCCGGAGAAGCGCGCGTTCTGCCGGGAGCACGGGCTGGAGTACGTGGTGCTGAAGCGCATCCCGGCCGACGGGCTCCCACGACGCCAGAGCACCGACCTGCGCGGCTTCTAGCCGGGCGACCGACAATCGGACTGGGTCTGTTCCTCCTGCAGGAGCTTGCGCCGCCTCTGCCCAACTTCGAGGTGGTCGACGCTCCAGACGGCAATGGAGCAGGCCGGAGAAGCCGCGATGAACCCACCGAAACGAGCCGCGCTGACGAGGCGTGAGCTGCTCCAGGCAGGCGCCGGGGCGGCGATCGCGCTGGCAGCGACGAGGGAGAGAGCTATGGCAGCGCCCGCGCACCGCACCGACTGGATGTCCGGCCATTGGGGCATGATGGTCCACTGGATCGCACCGGGGCCCGCGCAGGAGAAGGGCGCGTACCGCGCCGACCTGGACGAGGCCGTCAGCCGGTTCAACCTAGCGCGGTTCCTGGACCAGATCGAGGAGAGCGGCGCGAGTTGGCTTATCTTCACCATCGGCCAGAACAGCTCGCGGTACTGCAGCCCGAACTCCGTGCTCGATCGCCTCTGCGGCCCGGGCCACGCCTCCCAGCGCGACCTGATCCTCGAACTCGCCACGCAGCTCAAGCGCCTGCAGAAGCGGTTCATCGGCTACCTGCCCGCCGAAGTGAAGGCGCCCGAGGACCTGCACAAGGGCTTCGCGTGGAACCCGGCCGACCAGTTGGAGTTCGAGAAGCGCTACACCGCGTTCATCGCCGAGTACAGCAAGCGCCTGGGCAAGCTCCTCTCCGGCTGGTGGTTCGACGGCTGCTACACCTGGCCCGACTTCCACAACGACAAGCGCCACTGGCCGCTCTGGTCGGAGGCGGCCAAGGCCGGTAACCCGGACGCCCTCGTCGCCTACAACGACGGCTCGCTGTGCTGCGGGATCACCAAGCCGCTCACCCCGCTGCAGGACTATCTGGCGGGGGAGATCGAGCTGCTGCGCGACGGCAAGCTGCGCCTGGGCCGCGATGGCGACTCCCCGCTCTACGTGCCGGATGCCTGCTACCTGCCCGGCACCGAGTGCCTCTGGCACGGCCTCGTGCCCATCGACTGCTTCTGGGGCCACGGCACAGCCGGCCCGATGGAGCCGCCCAAGTACACCGACGAGTGCCTGCAAGGCTTCGTCCGCAACTGCACCAAGGTCGGCGGCGCCGTGACGCTGAACGTCGGCATCTACCAGGAGGGCCACCTGGCCGACGCGACGGTCGCGCAGCTCAAGAGGCTCGGCGCGGCGCTCAAGGGGTAGCGGGTGGCGGGTGGCGGGTGGCGGGTGCCAGGTGTCGGGTGCCGGGTGCCAGGGGCCGGTGGTCAGTGGTCGGGTGTTGGGTGCCGGGTACTGGGTGTCGGGTATCGGGGGCTGGGTGTCGGGTGTCGGGTGCCGGTGGTCAGTGGCCGGCGGTTGAAACCGCGCCTACCGAACGGCACAAAGCCCGCCTGCGCGGGCTGGACGACAGCGTCCCACCCTACTGGGGGGCGAACGGCGAACCGAACTCAGGATGGGAACGGTCCGCTGGTGCCAGCGCACCACCGCCGCGCAGGCGGCCGTTCGACCTTCGACGTTCGACCTTCGACCGCCGTTGAGGTGCCCATGCGATACGCGATGATCATGGCCGGCGGGTCCGGCACACGCCTCTGGCCGATGAGCCGTGCCGGAGAGCCGAAGCAGCTCATCCCCTTCATCGGGGGGCGCAGCCTCCTGCAGATCGCCGCGGAGCGCGCTGACGGCCTCATCCCGCCGGAGCGCCTCTACGTCTGCGCCGCGGAACGCCACCGAGAGCCCATTCTGCGCGGGTTGCCGCAGCTCGCTTCGGACCGCTTCCTCGGCGAGCCCGTCGGGCGCGACACGCTCAACGCGGTGGGCTTCAGCGCGGCTGTCATCGCGCGGCACGACCCGGACGCGGTCATCGCGGTGTTCACCGCCGACCACATCATCGAGCCGGCCGCCGAGTTCACGAAGCTGCTCGACCGGGCCTTCGCCATCGCCGAAAGCGCTCCGCAGACGCTGGTGACCTTCGGCGTCACGCCGACCTCCGCCGCGACGGGCTATGGCTACCTGGAGCTGGCCGAGGCGATCGAGGGCGGCGCGTACGTGCTGCGCCAGTTCCGCGAGAAGCCAGACGCTGCCACCGCGCGCGAGTTCCTGCTGGCAGGGCCGGCGCGCTTCCTCTGGAACAGCGGCATGTTCGTCTGGCGCGCGGCCACGCTGCTCGATTGCATCCGCCGCTACGAGCCGAGCGTCGCGGACGGGCTCCAGCGCATCGCGGAGTCCTGGGACACGCCGCAGCGAGACGCCGTAGTCGCCGAGGTCTACCCCACGCTCAAGAGGATCAGCATCGACTTCGCGGTGATGGAGCCCGCCTCTCGCGATCCGCAGGTCCGGGTAGCCGCCGTGCCGATGTCGCTGAGCTGGCTCGACGTCGGTTCGTGGCCCACCTTCGCGCGCACCTGTCCTCACGACGCGGAGGGCAACGCGACGGGCGGGGGGCGCAGCCTGCTGCTCGACACGACCGGCACGCTCGTCGCGTCGAGCGACCCGAACCACCTCATCGCCACGATCGGCTGCGAGGACCTCATCATCGTGCACACGCCGGACGCCACGCTCGTCTGCCGCGCCGACCGCGCCGAGTCGATCAAGGACCTGCACCGCCTCGTCGGCGAGCGGTTTGGGGAAGAGCTGCTGTAGGAGCCGACCACTCCCGCGTCGCAGCAGGGAGACACGACCATGCGAGGCCAATCGGGTACCAGGGCAATGACCGTCCGGCTGTCCCCCGAGATGCACCGCGAGGCAGCCGAAGCAGCCCGAAGGCGAGGCACGACCCTGAGCGCCCTCATTCGGCAGTCGCTCGCGGCCACGATCGAAGCCGACGACTACCAGGCGCGGTACGACGGGTACACCCTACTCGGGCAGGATATGGAGGAGTGCAACGTCGATTACGCCAGGCACGCTCAGGCCGAGGTAGTCCTGATGTACGGCGACGACGACCTGATCGACCCGTGGTCGGCGGGCGGCCAAGCCGACGCCTAACCACCTACAGCAGTCCCGGAGGATGCCAGCATGCGCGTCGTGGTCGTCTGCCTGGCAGCCGCCCTCTGCGCGGCCCTACCGACCAGCGCCTCCCCATGCCCCGCTGAGCCCGACACCATCGACATCGCCCCGGTCTGGTCCGGCCACCCCGTCGGGTTCGCGCTCCTCACAGCGGGCAAGCGGCAGTTCGTCGCGTACTACGACGACCAGCGCCGCATGACCGTGGCCGCGCGCACCATCCCCTCCACCGAGTGGCACAAGGTGGTGCTGCATGAGACGCTCGGGTGGGACAGCCACAACTACGTCACGATGGCCGCCGACCGCACGGGATGTCTGCACCTGAGCGGCAACATGCACGTGCGCCCGCTCGTCTACTTCCGGACCGCCAGGCCGTGGGACATCGACACGTTCGAGCGCGTCAGCCCGATGGTGGGGCCGAACGAGCAGCGCTGCACGTACCCGGAGTTCCTCGAGGGCGCGCGGGGGCAGCTCCTGTTCACCTACCGCGACGGCGCGAGCGGCAGCGGGGACCAGATCTGGAACGCGTACGATCCCGCAGCCCACACGTGGCGCCGGCTGCTGGACAGGCCGCTCACCGCAGGCGGCGGCAAGATGAACGCGTACTTCCACGGCCCCGTGCGCGGCCCGGACGGCTGGTTCCATCTCTGCTGGGTCTGGCGGAACACCCCGGACTGCGCCACCAACCACGACCTCTCCTACGCCCGCTCCCGCGACATGGTGCACTGGGAGTCCGCCGCCGGCAAGCCCCTCACGCTGCCGATCACCGTGCAGACCGCCGACATCGTCGACCCGGTGCCTCCCGGCGGCGGCATGCTCAACGGGAACACGAAGATCGGGTTCGACACCCGGAAGCGCGCCGTCATCGCCTACCACAAGTTCGACGCGGACGGCAACTCCCAGATCTACAACGCGCGGTTCGAGGGTGGCAAGTGGGTGAACCATTTGGCCAGTGACTGGCACTATCGATGGGAGTTCAAGGGCGGCGGCTCGATCGTGGCTGAGATCGGGCTCAGCGGGGTGCGTCCAGACGGCATGGGGCGCCTGGTCCAGACGTACTGGCACGCGAAGCTCGGGAGCGGCGGCTGGCTGCTCGACCCCGACACGCTCGCGCCGCTCGGCCCGCTACCGCCCGCGCCGCCGAAGCGCGCCGCGCCACAGCCCGCCGCCAGCGGCTACCCGGGCATGGAGTGGCGCTCGGCCGGAGACCTGGGCAAGAGCCCCGAGCGCGGCGTGCGCTACATCCTGCGCTGGGAGACGCTGCCCGCCAACCGAGACCGCGCCCGCGAGGGAACGCCGCCGCCCCCCACCATGCTGCGCCTGGTGCGAGTACGGGAGGCGGACGCCAACTGAGACCGGCGCGGCATGAGGAGACCACCTGCCATGCTGAGCTGCACCGCTCTGCTCTGCCTCGCCGTGTTGGCCGCATGCCCGCAGGCCCCAGCCCAGTCCACGCCATCCCAGGATGTGCTGCGGAAGCGCAGCGACTTCTTCCACCACCTCATGCCGGATACCACGCCTCAACAGATCGAGGCCGCTCTCGGCAAGCCGGACACGCACCGCGATGGGCGGCCTGTGTACCGATTGCTCATGGGCGAAGCAACCGTCGAAGTCGAGGACCAGCAGCTCAGGCGTGTGGCGGAATGCGGCGGTCCTCACGGAGGCAAGCCGTGGGAGCTGTTCTGCAGGTTCGAGTCGCGCCAAAGCGATGCTGAACTGGCGCGGCGGGAGCAGTTGCTCGCCACGGCAGGCGCCAAGCGCTTCGTCGAGCAAACCAGGGCGTCGCTGGCGTGCTCCGGCATCGGTCCTGCCAGTGTCGTCTACCTGATCCGCGGCGGCTATGCGGCGGCCGATATGATGTTCCCGCTTATTGCCAGCAACGGCGAACTGGGTCAGCAACTGGCCAGAATGACCGTCCATCGGCGCGGCAAGGACACCGTGGTCTATCGGGCCTGGGACGAGTGGGACCGCCTGCGCCCGGGCACGGCGACCAGTGCCGCCGTCGCGCAGCGCGCAGCGGCCCTGGCGAAGTGGGCGAGCCTGCGAGACGACGCGCAGCGCCGGCAGGCGTTCGGCGCGCCCGACCGCGACACGGGCCCCTACTCCGGCACAGCCTTCTACTGGGTTCCGGACGGCCTCCTCGTCCTGTCGTCGCGCACTCCGTCGTACCTCTACCAGCCGGGCGCGGACAACCAGGTCAGCCTGGATGAGTGGATCGCGGGGAAGCGGCCGACGCGCCGGCACTGACGAACACCCCTGCCTGGCCCATCCACGAGTCGCGCTGGACGGGCACGGAGGCCCATCCCACTACGGCCCTCGCGCACGATCCAGGCTAGGGCATAGGGACACCTGACCATGCTGAGCCGTCTATCGCTGATCTGCCTTGTCGCGGTTGCCGCGTCCTCGCTGGGCGCCGCCCAGTCCGCGCCGTCCGCCGAGACACTCCAGAAGCGCCAGGCGTTCCTCCACCACCTGATGCCCGATGCCACGCCTGCCCAGATCGAGGCCGCGCTCGGCAAGCCGGACACCCGCCGCGACGGCAAGCCCGCCTACCGGATGCGGCGCGGGGTGGTGACCATCGAGGCGGACAAGCACGGGCTGAAGGAGGTCGAGCACCTCGATCCCGGCGATGGCAGCATGGGGGACGTGTACTACCGGAGGCGGGGACCACGCCCCAGCGCGGCGGTCATCGCGCGACGCGAGAAGGCGCTGTCGTCGGACAGCGTCACCAACCCTAGCGAGTGGACCGATCCGTCGATCGGCTGCTCGGGGACCGGCGATGCGTGCGCCGCGTACACCATCCGCGACGGCTACGTTGTCGTGCAGGCCATGTACTGGCTGATGGGCGCAACCGGCCCGCTGGCAAGCCAGGCCGCCAAGGTGACCCTCCACCGGCATGGGCGAGATACCGTGGTCTACCGCGCCTGGGACAACTGGGACAAGCTGAGGCCGGCAACCGCAACCGACGCCGCCGTCGCGCAGCGCGAAGCAGTCCTGCGGCGCCCGGCGGCAGAGAAGCCGACACGCCGCGACCTAGGCGCGCTCGGCCCGTGCGACGGGCACTGGGGCTCTGGTGTGGACTACCAGGTGTTCTGGCTGCCCGACGGCCTGCTCATCTCGGCGTTCGGCCAGCCCAGCAGGGCCCACTTGTCCCAGCCCGGCGCGGACCGCCAGGTCGGTCTGAAGGAGTGGCTCGCCGGGAAGCGACCCGCTCGGAAGCGCTGATCAGCGCATCGCCAGCGCAACTACCACGGTGAACCAGAGCGTGCAGGCGATCTCGCCGACGCCGACGAGGGCGAGGCGGGGCAGCCGGTTGGTGCGGCGCAGGAGCATGGCCAGCGCCCGCACATAGGCCGGAGCCACCGCCAGCCAGACCGTGCCCGGCGACGAGGGCGCAACGACGCCGGCGATGGCGGCGAGCGGGAGCGCGGCGGCGGCGTGGTAGGCCACGACCGGCCACGCCACGCGCCGGCGCTCCGGCCGGCCGAACGCCCCGCGCACCTTCGCCGCCTCCAGCAAGCCGCGCACGTGGGCGACGCTGCTGCCGAAGAAGAGCCAGCAGAGCGCCCAGAGCGCCCAAGCGTGCGCGTCGAGCCGCCCGCCCCCGACGGCGATCGCGGCAGGCGCGCCCAGGCAGAGCCCCGCCACGCCCAGCCACTCCCCCGCTGCGGTCCGATCGAGGCGGGCGCGGGTGCGGCGCAGCGCGAGATGGAGCCCGTACAGCGCGCCGGCCGCCCCGCCGAGCCCGAGCAGCGGCAACGCGTGGGTGACGCCGAGCAGAGCAACCCCGGTGAGTGCGCCGAGGGTTCCGTACACGGCGAGCCAGGGCAGCGCCATCGACCGCTGGCGAGGCCGGAGCGCGGTGTCCGCAGCGTTGCGGGCCAGGAAGAGCGAGACGAGGGTCAGCAGGAGCAGGACCGAGGCCGGCACACGCGGCTCCGGCGCGGCGGCAAAGCCGATGGCCGCGGGGCTGAGGAGCATGAACCACGCGCCGTGCTCGTGCGGCAGGAGCAGGCGGACACGCCTTCTCGCGCGCGGTTCGGCGGCGGCGTGTGTAGACACAGACATCGAGCGGCTCCCTCGGTGGGCTGAACCTCGACGCCTGGGGTGGGACGGGCGTCCCTGCCCGTCCTGGAGCCCCTACCGCAGCACCGTATCCTCCTGCGGCTCTCCGTCGCGCGTCCACCCCATGAGCCGTACGTACGCCTTGCTCCCTGGCGTTCGGGCGAACAGGTGGGTCGCCGGCACGTTGCTCATCACCAGGCCATTCACGACCACGTTCGAGAGCTTGTTGGGACTATCCACCAGAAACGCGCGGCCGTTCGCCTGCTGCACCATCGCCCCGTCGGCCACGACGTTCTTCGGGGCGAACGAGCTGATGGACAGGTTGCTGAACTGCAGCGTCGCCCCGCCGAAGTCCGGCTCGATGAGCACCGCGGCCTGCCTGGCGACCGGGCCGCCTTCCGCCGGTAACGTGGCGTGCGGGTCGATGCTCACGTGCACCATGCAGTTGCTGAGCTGGTTCGGCAGTATGGTCCCGAGCACGCACTCCCAGCCCACGGTCACGTTGTCGAGTTTCATGTTGTGCACGGAGCCCCACGGCGCCTGGCCCCACGGGTGGACGACCTCCTCGCCGGTCAGCACGTCGCGGAACGGGTGCGCCTTCGAGGTGCCGAGTCGCATGCCCGTGTGCGCCAGGAAGACGACCACGTCGTTGATGGAGTAGCCGTCCACACTGCCGAAGTCGAAGACGATGTTGTCCTCGTGAGAGGTGATGATGTCGTGCAGGATGGCGTGCTGCCAGGAGATGGGCTCCTCGACGTTCGGCACGAGGTGGATGCCCTCGAAGCGGATGGTGTCCTTGGCCTCGCGCAGGGCGAAGGCGCGCTTGTAGCCGTAGAGGTAGCAGCGCTGGATGAAGACCTTGCCGCATCCGCTCACCGCGAAGAAGTCCCAGTAGCGACCGCAGGTGATGTCCTCGATGGTCGTGCTGGCGACGCCGGGGCGGATCGTGAACGTCGGCCCGCAGGGCTTCACGTGGTCCGCGAGGAAGCGGGCGCGCCGCTCCTCCGGCGAGGCGTAGCGGTAGGGCGACTTCGGGTCGTCGAACTCCTTGTCGGAGGGCCAGGGCTGCCGGTCGTACAGGATATAGAGCCCCCGCACCGTGTTGCCGCCGGTCAGTTCGAAGAGCGGCGCCTTCGTCTTCCCCTCGTATTCCGACTTCGCCGGGCGCGCCAGGATCACCGCGCCGGTCTGCATCTTGCGCGGCGTGCCCTCCCACGCGATGAACGGCATGCCCGCGTGCGCGCCGACCAGGCTGGTCCCCTGCCGCACGACGACGCGCCGCGTCAGCACGTACCCGCCGCCCGGCGCAACCGGGTCGACCCACACCGTCTCGCCCCGCTTCGCCGCCGCGTCAAGCGCTCGCTGGAACGCCGCCGTATCGTCGGTCTTCCCGTCGCCCTTCGCCCCGAACGCGCGGACGTGCAGGCCGTCAGCCAGGGCGGCCGATGCCGTCCACGTGACCAACCCGAACACCAGGACCGAGACCGCCCACCTTCTACGACGGACGTCCCTGCCCGTCCCCGCAGACCCCCGGATGGCGCTCACGCGTCGTACCTCCCGAAGTGCTGGATGGCCGACATGATCAGCCGCATGCCGGTCAGGCGCGAGCCGTTGTTGATGGAGCCGGCCGTCGTGAAGCTGAGGCCGCGGTGCTCGCGCGCTTGCTCGAAGTCGCGCAGGAACTCCAGCACGATGTTCAGCTCCTCGTGGCGGCTGAAGGTGAACGGGGCGAGCTGCCCGCAGATGACCGCGCCCGGCAGGTGCCGGCGGATTTCCGAGACCTTGACCGTCGGGCCGAAGTTCACGCTCTTCAGATCGAGGCGCCCGAGGATGGGCAGCAGGTGGCTCATGGCGGAGTCGGAGTGCTGGCCGCGTGAGTGCTCGGGCGCGGGCGCGTAGACGTCGAAGATGCCCTTGAGGATCGGGTAGCCGAAGAACTCGTACATGCGCGCGTTCAGCAGGCAGCAGTTGTCGTCGCACCAGTAGAAGCCGCGCGGGCTCGTCGCGGGCGTGTGGCCGGCCTCCTCGTCGAGCACCCGCCCGATGCCCAGCATGGCGCGCAGGATGGTGTCGCGATAGCGCGCGGCCAAGTCGGCATCATCGTCGATGAGGTAGATGAGGTTCTCCGGACCGTACACCGACATCGCGAACGTGATCGGCCCGCGCTGGCCCCGATAGAGCGGCGGCGGCACGCCCAATGCACGCAATCGGTCGCGCTCCTCGTCCCAGTTGTCGGGAAGCAGGAAGCGCCGGAGGTTGCCGGGCTCCAGCCGCTCATCCACGCGGTCCAGCAGCGCCTTCAGCTCGTCAGGGGTGCTCGCCGCCTGGTGCAGCCACCACGACCAGCCGACCCACTCGTTCCGCGCCTCGAACAGGTCGTGCAGCCCCTTGGTTCCGGGCCAACGCCGGGATGGGTCGCCGGGGTCCTCCGGCAGCAGGCGCCGCCCGACGATGCGCTCGGCGCGGTCGTTGTAGGCGTGGTTCAGCTCGACGCGCCACTCGGCGTCATGGTCGTAGCGCCAGTAATCCTCGGCAATGCCCAGCTCGTCGTAGACGCACTCCCCGCTCATCATGATGCCGAGCGGGACCTGCGGGATGTTTGCGCCGAAGGGGTCCTTGGCGGCGACGGCCTGGTCCGCCCAGAAGCGCTCCAGGTCCACCGGCGCGAGCCCATCGTGCCGCTGCGTCTCCGCCACCAGCCACTCTGCCTGCTTCAGATGCTCCCCCATCGCCTGCCCCCTAGATCGCGACTTGCGAACTGCTGGTTCACCACAGAGCCACTGAGAACACAGAGGGTGCACAGAGAAGGACTGATGAGAGTGCATCGTCTTCCGCCATCGGCCTTCGTCCGCATCCGTCCGTGTCCATCTCCGGTTGCCGTTCTCTGTGCAGCCTCAGCGTTCTCCGTTGCTCTGTGGTGAACCAGCCGTCTGCCGTACCTTCGTCTGCGTCCATCTGCGTCCATCAGCGTTCGCGGTTGCCGTTCTCTGTGCAGCCTCCGTGCTCTCCGTGGCTCTGTGATGAACCAGCCGTTGCCCTGCCGTCAGTCGCTGCCCTTCGCCGCTGTCTTCAGCACTGCCCGATACGCGGGCAGGTAGTGCAGCACCTTCTGGGCGATCGCCTCGCGCATGGGCTCGACCGCCTCGCCCTCGCCGCCCTTGGTCGCCGGGCTCGGGTAGACGCGGTTCGTCAGGAACACGACGTATGTCTTGGTGCGGGTGTCGAGCCAGAGCCAGGTGCCGGTGTAGCCCGTGTGGCCGATGACGTAGCTGCCGGGCTCCGCGTTCAGCGGCGTGGCGAACATGCCCGTGGGCTCGTAGACGGCCCAGCCGATGCTGCGGAGCGTCGTCACGCCCTCGGGAGTCTGGATGGTCGACATGGCCCGCACGGTCTCGGGCTTCAGGATGCGCTTGCGGGCATACGTGCCCCCATTCAGCACGAGCTGCGCGTAGCGGCTGAGGTCGGCGGCCGTCGAGTAGAGGCCCGCGTTGCCCGGGCAGAGCGTGTCGGCGCCGTGGTAGTTGGCGAGCGGGTCGTGCACCTCGCCCTGGATCAGGCTGCCGTCCTCTCGGACGCCGACCGGGGCGCACCGTGCCCGCTGATCCGCGGTCGGGCGATAGGTCGTGTCCAGCATGCCGAGCGGGCCCCACACGCGCTTCCGCATCAGTTCCTCGGTCGACACGCCGGCGACAGCCTGGACAACGTGCGCCATGACCTGCAGGTTGAGGCAGCTATAGAGCACCTTGCTGCGCGGCTCGTATGAGAGCGGCAGGGACGCGTAGTGCCGGGCGAGCGCCTGGGCGTGCGTCTCCTCCGGCTTCCGCTTCTTCTCGACCACGCTCCACGTCTCGTAGGCCTTCAGGCCGGACACGTGCGTGAGCAGGTCCTTCAGCGTCACGCGGCCCTTGCCCTTCGCCTCGAACCCCGGGAGATACTTCGCGACCGGGTCGTCCAGCGCGATCTTGCCATCGCCGAGCAGCAGCATCGCGGCCGGCGTCGCGCCGCAGACCTTCGAGCACGACGCCAGATCGAACACCGTGTCCAGCTTCATCTCGGGACTATCGGCGGCATAGGTGAACCGCCCGTACGCCTTGTGCCACAGCACCTTCCCGCGCTGGCCGATCAGCAGCACGCCGCCCGGGTAGCGCCCCTCGGCGATGCCCTTCTGCATGATCTCGTCGAGCCCCGCAAGCCCGGGAGTCTCGACAGCCCGCACATCCGCCGCAACGGCGCTCCCAGCCAGCGTCAGCAGCGCCACACACACCACAACAGCTCCGTACACCAAGCGACCTCCTGCGTTCTGCGTTGAACGGTATGGGCAACCGGCCCCGTGGACCCAGCGTCTGAGAGCATGGACGCCGGCAGCTCCTCAGGAACCCGAGGGCTCCCTGGCGAATAGTATGGCTCAGCACGCGAACCGTGGGGATCCGACCCGACGGTGCGCCTCACGGGAGAGTGACATGCCGGACCGAATAACGAGACGGGAACTGATCGGGCGCGCGGCGCTTGCCACGAGCGCCATTGCCCTGGCCGCGAGCCTCGCCGAGGCGCAGCCGCGCAAGAAGCGCGTGATCGTGTGGTCCGAAGGCACCGTCAAGAACGAGTTCTACCCCAACGACGTGAACGCCGCCATCGCCGACGCCCTCAAACCGCTCGCGGCAAAGGGCTGGGACATCCGCACGGCCTCCATCAACGAGCCGGACCAGGGCCTGCCCGACGAGCTTCTGAACAGCGCGACGGTGCTCATCTGGTGGGGCCATCAGCGGCACGGGGACGTGAAGGACGAACTCGTCGACAAGATCGTCAAGCGCGTCAAGGAAGAGGGCATGGGCTTCTTCGCCAGCCATTCCTCCCACTTCGCCAAGCCTTTCCAGCGAGTGATCGGCGACTCCGGCGCGTGGAATGGCGGCTACGCGGACGACGGCACCAAGCTCGCGGTCGAGATCGCGCTGCCGAAGCACCCCATATGCCGGGGCGTGAAGCCATTCATACTGCCCAAGGAGGAGCGCTACTCGGAGCCGTTCCAGGTTCCCGAGCCGGAGGCGGTACCCCTCACCGGCGTGTGGACCCGCCCCGACGGCGGCACCGAGAAGGTGCGCCAGGGCCTCTGCTGGACGCGTGGCAAGGGCCGCGTCTTCTACTTCCAGGTCGGCCACGAGGCCTACCCGATCTACCTGCAAGAGCCGGTGAAGCAGGTCTTCCGCAACGCGGTGCTCTGGCTGGCCGGCGGGAGATAGGCAGCGGAAGAAGCAAGGAGAAGGGCAAAGCAATCGCGCCATACGCAGTGCCGTCACCAGGCCGCGCACGCGATTGCTTTGCCCCCACTACACCCACGCCCCTCGCCGCACTGACCACTTGCCACTTGCCCCCTTACTTCGCCCCGATCTCCCGCACGAACACGTTCTTGAACCACACCTTCGTGCCGCCGTTCCTGAGCTGGATCGGGCCGGTCGCCGCGATGGGCTGCTGCGTATTCCAGTAGTTGTCGGGCTTCACGGAGTTCACCACCAGCCGGTTGTTCACGAACACCGTCGCCCTGTCGCCGACCATCAGGATGCGGAAGCGGTTCCACTGGCCCGGCGGGTTGTCGGCCTTCTCGGAGGGTATGTTCGGGTTCGTCACGTTGTTGTGCAGTCCGCCGGAGCCGATCGGGTTGTCGCAGATCTGCACCTGCGGCATGCCGCGCAGGTCGATGCCGCTCTCCCCGCCGGGCTCGATCCGCCAGTCGACGAGCATCTCGAAGTCGCCGTAGTCGAGCACCGTGCCCAGGCCCCCCTGCTTGCCGTCGTACGCGAGGCAGCCGTCCTTAACAGCCCAGTGCTTCCGGGCCTCTGTCGTCGCCTTGCGGACGGCGGATGCCAGGTCCTCCGGGGCCATCGCGTAGAGCGTCGGCGGGTCCGCGACGACGGCCTGCCACCCCTTCAGCGTCTTTCCATCGAACAGCGCGGTGAACCCGGGCGGCGGGACGTTGTCCTTCACCGGCTTGCTCAGCTCCTTCACCCAGACGTTGCGGAACGAGACGGTGGCCGGCTCGTGGCCGAGGAACCCAAGGCGCCCCCGATCGCGCCAGATGGCAGGGTGGTCGCGGAAGATGGCGGGATCGGTGATCTGGTTGAGGTCCGCATCGACCACCACCTGGCCGTTCAGCTTGATCCGGATCTGCCGCCCAACGAGCGTGATCTCCTCCTGATTCCACGCGCCGGCATGGCGCACCACGCCCCGCTCCGGTGGGATGAACTTGTAGACGCCGCAGCAATACTGGCCCGGCTCCAGGTTGGCGTACATCGGGTCGTAGTCGTCGAGGATCTGGATCTCCTGGCCGCCCACGTACGAACCGCCGCCCTCGCCGGTCGCGCGGATGCTGACGCCGCTGTTGCCGCCCTTGTCGCACCTGAACTCGAAGCGGAACACGAAGTCGCCGAACTCCCGCTCCGTGTACAGCTCGCCGTAGCCGCCGTTCGCCGGGCACACCAGCAGGCCGTCCTTCACCACGAAGCCCGGCTCGCCGCCGCCCACCTTCTTCCATCCGGCCAGGCTCTTCCCGTCGAAGAGCTGCTGCCAGCCCGGGCCCTGGGCCAGGGCCGAGGGGGCCGCATGGGCCAGGACAAACGCCAGAACCAACAGCCGCCATCCGCGCGCACGCATCGTCTCTCACCTCACTCGTCGGTCGTTCCGGCCTCCAGTTCCCCCGCGGGCGTTCGGGTTCCTCCCCACCACGGGCCGGTCGGCGAGAACGGCGATGTCGGAGCGGCGGCAGGAATCGGGACCGGTTGCGGCTCAAAGTCACCCCGGCGCCCGATCTGAGCGCGCCGACCATCGAAAGGTGTTCCGCTATGCGACCTATCACGCTCTCCCTCGCGGCACTCGCGCTGCTGCTGGCGATGCCCATCGCGCATGCCCAGACGAAGCTGCGCCCGCCCGCCGTGCCGCTCGTTACGCATGATCCGTACTTCAGCATCTGGTCGTGCGCAGACAACCTGACCGACGAGGCGACGCGCCACTGGACCCGGGCCAAGCACCCGCTCACCTGCCTCATCCGCGTCGACGAGATGGTCTGCCGCGTGATGGGCGATGAGCCGAAGGATCTGCCTGCGCTGGGGCAGACCGGCTTGACGCTCCTGCCGACGCGCACCATCTACACGTTCGTCGGCAAGCAGATCGCACTCACGCTCACGTTCACGACGCCGGCGCTGCCCGATGACCTGGAAGTGATGGCGCGGCCGGTAACCTACGTCACGTGGAACGTCAAGGCGACCGATCGCAAGGAACATGCGGTCTCCGTGTTCCTGGGCGCCGGCTATGAGCTGGCCGTCCACTCGCCCGAGCAGCGCGTGGTGACCGAGACTGGCAGCGCCGGCGCGCTGACCACCGTGCGCGTCGGGACGGAGGACCAGCCTGTCCTCGAGCGGTCGGGCGACGATGCGCGCATCGACTGGGGCTACGCCTATCTCGCGGCGCCAGCGCGCGACGCAGCGGCATCGTCCGCCGAGCGGGCGTCGCTCATCGAGCGGTTCGTGTCGGCGCGCAAGAGCCCACAGGGGCCGCCCACCGCCAGCCAGTCCATCGCGCTCACGATCCAGATGGGGCGGGTCGAGAGCGAGCCCGTCGAGCGCTTCGCCATGGTCGCGTACGACGACATCTACGCGATGAACTACTTCGGCAGGAACCTGCGCGCCTACTGGCGGCGCGGCGGGCAGTCGTTCCCGGCCATGCTCGAGGACGCGGCGCGCCAGTACACCGCGCTGCGCTCGCGGTGCATCGCGTTCGACGCAGCACTCCTGGCCGACATCCGCAAGGTGGGCGGGGAGAAGTACGCCGACCTCTGCTGCCTCGCCTACCGCCAGGCAATCGCCGCCTGCAAGCTCGCTGCCGACGACAACGGGATGCCGATGCTCTTCCCCAAGGAGAACACGAGCAACGGCTGCGTCGCCACCGTCGACGTCATCTTCCCGATGGACCCGCTGTTCATCCTCATCAGCCCGGCGCTGGCCAAGGCCTCACTCGCCCCCGTGCTGGCCTACACCGCCTCGCCGCTCTGGAAGTTCCGCTATGCGCCGCACGATCTGGGCACCTACCCGCAGGCCACCCGGCAGGTCTACGGCAGCGAGGACCCGGAGCACGAGGGCGACCGCATGCCCGTCGAGGAGAGCGGCAACATGATCATCCTCCTCGCGGCGATCGCGCAAGAGGAGGGCAACGCCGACTTCGCCTCGCAGTACTGGCCGCAGGTCACGCAGTGGGCCAAGTACCTCGAGGAGAAGGGATTCGACCCCGCGAACCAGCTCTGCACCGACGACTTCACCGGCCACCTGGCGCACAACGCGAACCTGTCCGTGAAGGCGATCATGGCGCTGGCCTGCTACGGCAAGCTGTGCGGCATGCGCGGTGACGCCGATGCGCAGAAGCGCTACCTGGAGATGGCCCGCGACATGGCGAAGAAGTGGGTCGCGGCGGCGGACGACGGCGACCACTTCCGCCTCGCGTTCGACAAGCCCGGCACGTGGAGCCAGAAGTACAACATGGTCTGGGATCGCCTGCTCGGCCTGGACGTGTTCCCGAAGGAGGTCGTGCAGAAGGAGTTCGCCTTCTACCTGAAGATGAAGGACCGCTACGGGCTCCCGCTCGACAACCGCCAGCACTACGCCAAGGCGGACTGGGCGATCTGGACGGCCACGCTCGCCGAGAACCCGGCCGACTTCCAGGCCCTGGCCGACCCGGTGCTGGACTACTACAACGTGACGCCGGACAGGAACCCGATGACCGACCTCTACTGGACCAAGGAGGGCAAGGAGGTCGCCATGCACGCTCGGCCCGTGGTCGGCGGCGTGTTCATCCGGATGCTCTCCGATGCGGCGATGTGGAAGAGATGGGCCGGCAAGGGGAAGAACGTGACCGGCCAGTGGGCGCCGATCCCCGAGCCGCCGACGGTGAGCGAGGTAGTCCCCACTTCGGAGAGGGCGCCGATCGAGTGGCGCTACACGACGGCGAAGCCCGCCGACGACTGGTTCGCGCCTGCGTTCGACGACTCGGCGTGGAAAGCGGGTCCGGGCGGGTTCGGCGCCAAGGGCACGCCGGGCGCGGCCATCGGCACCGAGTGGACGACGCCGGACATCTGGCTGCGCCGCACCTTCGAGATGCCGGCCGGCACGTTCAAGAACCTACAACTCAGCGTGTACCACGACGAGGACGTCGAGGTGTACGTCAACGGGGTGCTCGCGGGCCGGGCGAGCGGGTTCGTGACGCGGTACACCTACCTCGCGATCCGCCCGGCCGCGCTTGCCACGCTGAAGCCCGGCAAGAACACGATCGCGGTCCACTGCCGCCAGACCGCCGGCGGACAGGGCGTCGACGTGGGCCTGGTGGACGTCGAGGTGAAGTAGGCCGGGAGGCTTGAGGAAGGCACGAGAGGCACGCCTGCACGGCGCGCCTCTCGTGCCGCACTGCACGGTGGTGCGGCTACTTCCTCGGCTTGGCTGGCTTCGGCGCCTTGACCGGCTTGCTGGCGGGATCGCCGGGCAGCGTGTCGGCCTTGATCTCTGCCTCGTTGGTGGCGCCGTCCTTGTCGGAGTCCAGCTTGGCGATCGCCTTCCAGACGTCGGCGTTGAACGTCTGAACGCCCTTCGCATCCATCGCCTTCTCAACGTCCTTGCCGAACGGATTGCGGACAGGTGGACGGCCGGCGTGGCAGAGGGCGCATTGCGCCTGGGCGATCTTCGACGAGTCCCTGATCTTCAGCGTGCTGAGGAACGACGAGCGGATGCCGGGCTTTGCCCAGGCTGCGACCGCAACCAGCGCGAGCGCCGAGACGATGAAGGCGTACCGAACGTTCATTGCCGTCCTCCTTCTCATCGAAAGTGCGGGGGCGTCAGGCTATTGTGGCACGCGACGCGCATCGTTGCCATCGATGTGGTCCGCCAGGGGCCGAAGCTGGGCGCGAGCGGGCCAGACATGACGAAGGGCGCCCCCAATGCCGCAGGGCGCCCCCATCTGTCGTCAGGTGGTCGCGGCTCGCCTACCGGCGGCGGCGCAGGAGGGTGCCGGCGAGACCAGCGCCGACCAGGAGCGCGAGGCACGACGGCTCCGGCACGTCCGCGGTCCCCTTGCTCTCGACCACGTAGTTGTGCACGAGCATCTCGCGGTTGGTGCCCATACCCATGCCGACGCCGGTGCCGAGGGTCAGCCCCGAGACGCCGGTGACGCCGTAAGTCTGCTCCCAGGTGCCGTCGAAGTTGCTGTCGATTCCGAGCCAGATCGTGTCGGCGTCGGACATCCAGGTGCCGATGACACCGGACACGAACCAGTTGTCGCCGAGGTCGATCATCCCAGGGCCGATCGGCGTGGCCGACTGGTCGGAACCGTAGAAGAACCCGATCGCGTTGTAGACGTAGTTGTCCACATGCGCCACGCCGACCGACAGGCAGTGATCCTCGTCGAGATAGCCATAGACCATCGAGGCGTAGGCGTACGACGCGCCGGGCTGCGACACGATCATGCTGAGCGACGCATCGGTGTAGTCGACGGACACGCCGTTCACGATGGCCAGGTTCGTCTGGTCGAGCACCATCGGCGTGGCGCCGCCGGCGATGCCCATCTGGCCGTTCACCTGGGTCCAAGCCGAGCCGAGGTCGCCACTGTCCGGGCGGCTGAAGTCGTCGCTGAAGATGACGTCGGCCTTCGCGACGCCGGATGCGAGCGTGATGCAGAGACCAACCAGCGCAGCACCATACCAACGATTGCGCATACCATACTCCTTCCAAGCTGGCGGGGGCGGAGCCGCGTCCAGACGGCCTGGCCGGTGTCGCTCCGCAACTCGACTGCCGCAACGACGCCCGATGGCGCCGCTGGCAGTCCGGTGATGCATTGATGCACGAACCGTGCCAGGCGTGCGAGCAACAGCAAGACCGTCATTAGGACCAGGGCCACCAAGGAGCCGAACCGTGGAGCGTCTCATCGTCATCGCCGCCGCACTCGCCATCCCGCTGCTGCTGATGGCTCCCGCCGCCAGCGCGCAGCCGCGTCCCAAGCGCCTGACCGAGCCGGAGCGCTTCAACTACGCCATCGGGACGCAGACCATCGGCGCAGCCTACCAGTTCACGAAGGAACCGCTGCTCGTCGAGACCGCCCAGGCCATCCTCGACATGGGCTCGAACACGCTGAAGTTCGCGATGAAGCCCGAGTACTTCGGCGGGCGCGGCGCCAACACGACGCAGCGTGACCCGCAGATCACCTCGCTCACCGAACTCGCCCGCGACGAGCCGGCGCACCGGCACGTCCTGGACATGCCCTTCGCGAACTACATCATCTGGATCTACCCGTTCAACTCTGGGTGGTGGGACAAGGGGCTCTCGGCGACGGACAGCGACAAGCTCTACCGCGAGGTCTACGACCTGACGCGCCACCTGCTGAAGACCTACAGCGGCACGGGCAAGGCGTTCTACCTGGGCCACTGGGAGGGCGACTGGCACCTGCGCCGCGGCTACGACACCAAGACCGACGACAGCATCACGCCCGAAGCGATCCAGGGCATGATCGACTGGCTGAACACGCGCCAGAAGGCCGTCGACGACGCGAAACGCGACACGCGGCACCGCGACGTCCAGGTGTACCACTACGTGGAGGTGAACCTGGTCCGCATCGCAATGCAGGGGCGCAGGTCGGCAACGAACGACGTGCTGCCCAAGACGAACATCGACTTCGTCTCCTACTCCAGCTACGACAGCGGCCTCGACCTGAAGCCCGCTCTGGACTACATCGAGTCGAAGCTGCCCCCGAAGCGCGGCATCCCCGGCAAGCGCGTGTTCATCGGCGAGTACGGCTTCCCCGCGGAGGGCCACTCGCCGGCGGAGCAGGACGCGCTGGCCCGCAAGGTGATGCGCGCCGGGCTGGAGTGGGGATGCCCGTTCGTGCTCTACTGGGAGATGTACAACAACGAGGTGACGCCGGAGGGCAAGCAGCGCGGCTTCTGGCTCATCGACGAAAAGGGCGCGAAGACCCCGCTCTACGAAACGCACCGCGGCCTCTACGACTGGGCCCGCCACTACGTGGCCGACTACGTGAAGCAGCACCGCCGCGCGCCGGCGTTCGACGAGTACCGCAAGGCGGCGGCGGCGCGGCTCGCCGAGGGCCGCTAGCCTGAGCCATTCGTTAGTGGCACCCTTCGGCGGGCTCAGGGCAGGCTCTGGCCCATCGCACCACTGCACTCGTGCGCGATCCAGGCTAGTCCTGCCAAGAAGGAGGGGCAGTCCGCCCCGGCCGGGGGAACGGACTGCCCAATGGGGGTACTGCAGGAGATGGAGCGCTCGCCGAGGTTGCCCGCGGCATGCGCGACCCCGTGGGGCCACGCGCTGTCGGCACGCCAGGACGGCCTGCTGGTACTGATCCGCAGTCTCCACGGCGTGCGTCAACCACCATTGTGCGCCCCCAAGGTTCAGGTTGGCTTAACGTCCGGTGAACGTTCGGTTATGGCGCAGGCGGCTCCTCAGTCCTTGTACGGATCGACCTCGTTCTCGCCGGCCATCGCCACGCCGAGCGGCTTCAGCGTGTGCAGGATGCGCACGGTATCGCCGTGGGCGGCCAGCACCTCGGGCAGGCGCTTGTAGCAGTGCGGCGACTCGTCCGTGCCCGCGCCGCGCAGCTCCACGCCCACGGAGCGCACCCACTCGTTCATCATCTCGCGGCTCACCTTGCCGGGCGACTTCACCTCGCGCGTGCGGTAGTCGATCTTGCCTCGCGCCTCGGTCCGGCTCATCACCCGCCCGGCGCCATGCACCGTCGAGAACAGGGCCGAGCGCGAGCGTTCGGTGTCCACACCCTCCAGGATCACCGAGATGTCGCCCATCGACCCGCCCACGAAGCCCCTCTGGCCCGGGAACGCCGGCGTGGCGCCCTTGCGGATGACCCACAGATTGCGGCCGCCGTGCTCCTCCAGCCACGCGAAGTTGTGGTGGTTGTGCACCTCTTCGGCGATGTGCGCGCCGAGGATGGACGCCACCCTCTCGCACACCCAGTCGCGCCCGGCGTAGGCGTAGCGCCCCGCCAGCGCCATGCACTGCAGGTAGTCCTCGCCCAGCGGCGAGTCGGCCGGCAGCACGAGCGGGTCCACGTCCATACCGTCCTTGGCGCCGCCCTGCTTCAGAAAGTAGGACGCCGCCTTGTGGCCCAGGCCGCGCGAGCCGAAGTGTACGCCGATCCAGATGCGCTCCTGCTCGTCCTCCAGGATGTCCACGTAGTGGTTGCCCGAGCCGATCGTGCCGAGCTGGTTCTGCGCCATCTGCTTCATCGACTTCATCGGCTGCAGCTTCCAGGTCGGATCGTCGAACAGCTCGTGGTCCACCCGCTCGTGGTTGTTCAGGCCGATGCCGAAGGACAGCGACGCCCAGACGTCGTCCATGATCGATCGGATGCTGGCTCGCACGTCGGCCGATAGCGCGTCGGTCAGCACGGCCTTGTTGCCGCACGCGATGTCGAAGCCGACGCCCGACGGGCTGATGTGGCCGTCGTAGGCCAGCACGCCGCCGATCGGCACGGCGTAGCCCTTGTGGCCGTCCGCGCACAGCGCCGCGCCCACCACCGCCTCGTGCGAAGCGGAGCGCTCGATCTGGGTGAGCGTGGGCGCCTCATGCGCCCCAAACGTCACGATGTCCTTCGTTTCCACGGTCTTCGTCCTTTCGTACAGCCTGCGTGAGCTGCCGGTGCAGCCTGTCGCCCAGGACCGAAACGCACCGGCCCGACCTGGACGCTCTCCAGATCGGGCCGGTGGTCGATGCCTGGTGGGTGGAACAGGTCACGAACTCCGATCTGGTGCGCTCCTCGCGCGGTCCTGATTGGCGATGGCCGCCGAGTTGCCGCGTCGGTCCAGGCGTGGCATGGCGACGCGCCGAGCATCCGCCGACGCGAAGCCCTTCCCTAGCCCAAAGCCGATCGTCGCCATGTTGGTGAACATGATCCGCATTCCGCCCACAGCGCCCTAGTCCGGGCGCAACGGCACATAGGGTATCAGAGGGTATGCCGCCCTGTCAAGCGCAACGCGAGCATCAGTGGCTGTTCGCGGCGCTCGATCCCCGCGGGCGGCAAGGGTCGCTCTGCGTCAGCGCCCGGCGTACCGCCGCGAGGAGGGTACTGGGAGCATAGGGTTTGGCGACGAACATCACACCGTCCTCCTCGCTTGCGGCCGCGACCTCACCGTACCCCGAGGTGAACACGGCGCGCGTGTCCGGGCGATCGGTGCGGAGGGCTTCGGCCAGGGCCTTCCCTCCCATCTCGGGCATGACAACGTCCGTGATCAGCAGGTCGATCGGGCGCTCCGTTCGCCTGGACACCTCGAGGGCCTCGGCTCCGTTGCTGCTCTCGATGACGGTGTACCCCTGCGCCCGCAGCGCGTGAATCGCGACCCCGCGCACCAGGTCGTCGTCCTCGACCAGAAGGATAGTGCCCGTGCCGGCAGCGGGCGCGGGCACCTCCTCGGGCAGAGGACCATCCATGACCCCCTCGTCGACCAAGGGCAAGTGGACGCGGAACGTGGCCCCCTCGCCGGGCCGGCTAACCACGTCGATGTAGCCACCCGCCTGCTGCGCGACGCCGTAGCAGATGGCGAGCCCCAACCCGGTGCCCTCTCCGGTTCGCTTGGTGGTGTAGAACGGCTCGAACACCCGCGCCTGGACCTCTTCGGACATCCCCACGCCGGTATCGCGCACGAAGAGCGTCACGTAGCGCGAAGCAGGCAGCGGGCGCACGGGCCACGCCTGCGAGGGATAGCCGGAGAGGGTGGTGACGCCGATGGTCAGGTGGCCGCCGCCAGGCATCGCATCGCGGGCGTTCACCGCCAGGTTCATCAGCACCTGCTCGATCTGCCCGGGGTCGACGCGAACGCGCGCGGGGGTGTCGCAGTACTCGACCCGCAGCAGCACGTCGTCACCGATGGCCGGCTGCAGCATCTTGAGCATGGCGGCGACGAGTTCGTTCAGGTCGATCACCCTCGGCTGAGCCGTCTGCTTGCGAGCGAACGTCAAGAGCTGGCGGGTAAGGCCTGCCGCTCTCCCCGCCGCATCCAGCATGTGCGCGACGCACTCATCGATCGACGCGCCACTCGCGCACCGCTTCCGCGCCATCTCCCCGTACCCAACGATGACCGTGAGCAGGTTGTTGAAGTCGTGCGCAATGCCGCCGGCCAGCCTTCCGATGCCCTCCATCTTCTGTGCCTGAAGGAGCTGCTCTTCGAGCGCGCGCCGCTTGGTGACGTCGCGCGCGGCCGCGACGCAGTACAGCTTACCATCGACTGTGTGGAAGGCGAGGTCGATCTCGACCGGCAGCAGCGTCCCGCCGGCACACACGAGCGAGCCCACGTACTCACCGGCCGCGCCAGACGCACCAGACTGCAGGGCCGCGACGAGCCGGCTCCGCTCCTCCTGCGGCGCCAGCGACGCCCACGGAGTGCCGACCAGGGACTCGGCCGAACGCCTGAGCAACCTGCAGGCAGTAGCGTTGCAGTCGCTGATCGCGCCGTCAGGCAGCTCGACGAGGAAGATAGCATCTGCGCTGTGGTCGAGCAGCGATCGGAAGCGCTCGAGGTCGCGCACGCGGCGCTGCAGCTCCGGGTAGTAGGTCTTGTGGAGGGACCGCTCGCCGAGCCCCAGCAAGCGCCGCCTCAGATCCTCCCGGTCCTCCTCATCCCTCGAAGGCACGCTCATACAGGTCCTCTACATCGGCTCGAGTGGCAGGACGCGGGTTGGTCACGAAACAGGGGTCCTTCAGCGCTCGAGCGGCGCAGATACCGATGTCGTCGCGCGACAAGCCGATCGCGGCCAGTGTCGTGGGGGCCCCAGACTGCAGCGTCAGCTCGCCGATCGCTGAGACGAGCACGTCCCGTCTGGCTGCCGCACCCAGGCCGTCCACGTCGATGCCGAGAGCCACCGCGAGGCGGTCATACGCCTGGGGTGCGGCCTCGTAGTTGAACGCCACCACGTGGCGAAGCAGGATGGCGACAGCGTCACCGTGTGCGGCTCCGCCGACCGCGGCCAGACTGTGGGCCATGGCGTGAGCCGCGCCGAGGCTCGCGTTGGAGAAGGCCAGGCCGGCGAGCAGGCTCGCCAGCATCATGCCGGTGCGATCGTCGTAGCTGGCGGGCTCCGCAACGGCCCGCAGGAGGTGGGTGCGGATCAGCCGGGCCGCCTCCAGAGCGTTCAGGTCCGTCATCGGAGAGCTAGCGTTGGAGGCAAGCGCCTCGGCGGCATGGCCCAGTGCGTCCAGGCCGGTGCTGGCCGTCAAGGTGGGGGGCATCGTCACGGTCGTCTCGGCATCCACGAGCGCGATGTCGGCTATCGCGGCCTTGCTCACGATGGCCATCTTGTAGTGCTCTGCCGTATTCGTGATGATGGCAAACTGGGAGATGTCGGCGGACGTCCCGGCCGTGGTGGGCACGCACACGATCGGAGGACATGCCATGGGAATCCGATCGACGCCCTCGTAGTCGCGAATGTGCCCGCCGTTCCCCGCGACGATGCCGATGCTCTTGGCGCAGTCGATCACGCTGCCGCCGCCAACCGCCACGATGGCGCTGCACTCCCGCGCCGCGAAGAGCGCCGCACCGCTCATCACCTGCTCGTCGGTCGGGTTGGGCGTCACCTCCGTCAGAAGCACGTGGGGACCGTAGGCGCCGTCGAGCGACGCCATCACCTCGTGCGTCCAGCCGGCCGCCGCCACGCCAGGATCCGAGACCACCAGCACCCGGCGGAACTCCAGGTTGGCGGCGTATTGCCCGATCAGCCTTCGGGCTCCCCAGCCGAACACGAACTCAGGCGCCACGAACTTGCGCAACTCACGAGGCCATGTCGTACCCATGGGCAGAGATCCTCCCTTGGCGTCGGTTCGTCCATCACAGCGCGCGTTGTGCGTTGCATATTGCTCCAGTATCGGCCGATAGTCCTCGTGGTCCTACACAAACGCCTGTAACCACTGCATCTGCCAGGCAGTCAGAGTACACTGATCGTTAAGTCACCTAAACCATTTCCAGGACACGGGCATGAGGCGTTGGATACTGGTCGCGGCCGCCATCGCGGCGCTAGGCGGCCTCATTGGATGGCGTATCAAGCAGAAAAACGCAGATGCTGCCGAGCAGACCAAGACGCGCCAGGCGCGCATGAAGTCGGCGCCGAGCGTTTCGGTCGCCAAGGCCGCGATCAAGGACATCGTCCAGACGTTCGCCGCCGTCGGCAGCGCGGAAGCGCCCCTCAGCGTGAAGATCGCGCCCAAGGTGACCGGCCGCATCGAGTATCTGGAGGTGCACGAGGGCGATCCGGTGCGTATTGGGCAGGTGCTCGTGCGGCTCGACCCGATCGAGCTTCGCGCGCAACTGCGCGAGCAAGAGGCGTCGCTGGCGCAGGCCCGGGCGCGGCTCGCGCAGGCCCGCATCACGCAGAGCCCCACGGACACGCAGGTATCCACGCAGATCAAGCAGCAGGAGGCCGCGGTGGCCAGCGCGCAGGCCGACGTGCGCCGCGCGGAACAGGGGAGCGCGGCGTCGCAGGCGGCGGCCGAGGCGTCTGTCACTGATTACCAGGGCAGGCTGCGCAGCGCCGAGACCGCCATAGCGAACTCCAGCGCTTCCATCCGCAGCGCGCAGGCCAACCTGGAGAACGCCCGAGCCAAGCTGGCGCGCGCCCAGACGCTCTTCAAGAAGGGCTTCGTCTCGGAGCAGGACGTCGACGATGCGCGCACCGCCGTGAAGGTCCAGGAATCGGCGGTCGAGGTCGCGCAGGGCCAGGCGGCGGCGGCCACTGCTCAGCGCGACTCGGCATCGGCCAACGTCAAGGCGGCGCAGGAGCAGCTCAGCGTCACCAAGACGAAGAACGTGGCCGACATCGCCAGCGCGCAGGCCGGCCTCGAGCAGGCCCATGCGGCCCTCCGCTACGCCCAGGCCAACCGCGCCCAGACGCCGGCGTACCGCGAGAACCTGGCGGCGCTCTCGGCGGCAGTCGACGTGGCGCAGTCCTCCGCGAACGCCGCCCGCGCCCAGCTCTCCTACACCGTGCTTACCTCGCCAGTGAACGGCTATGTGACGAGCCGCGCGATGGACCCGGGCGCCATCGCGTCCACCGGCGCCGCGGTCCTCACCGTAGAGGCGATCCGGCAGATCTGGGTCAGCGTGGCGGTGCCGGAAGAGGTGACCCGCAGCATCGTCCTGGGCCAGACAGGCGCCGTGGCATTCGACGCCATCCCCGGGCGCGAGTTCACGGGCCGCGTCGTGCAGATGAACCCATCCGGCGACTCGCTGAGCCGCCAGTTCACGGTCCGGGTGGCGCTCGACAACCCGCGCGGGGAGTTGAAGCCCGGCATGTTCGCGCGGGTCACGTTCGAGACGCAGCGCAGCCGCGGCGCCGTCGTCGTGCCGCGCGAGGCGATCCAGCGGGGCAAGGACGGGCCGACGGTGGTGGTGGTAGGCGCGGACATGAAGGCGCAGCGGCGGCCCGTCACGCTCGGCGCGGCGGATGCCGCCGATATCGCGGTCACGTCGGGCGTCGCCGCTGGCGAGCAGGTGGTCACGCTGAGCAGCAACCCGCCGAAGGACGGCCAGCAAGTGCGCGTCGGCGGCGCGGGCGGCCCCGGCAAGGGCGGCAATCGCCCCGGCGCGGCACGGTGAGGACGGCCCAATGAACCTAGCCCGATTCTCCGTCAACCGCCCGGTCGCCATCACGATGCGCATCGCTGCGCTCGTGTTGATGGGCCTCGTCTGCCTCGGCGCGCTGCCGATCGACCTTCTGCCCAAGGTCTCAATCCCGACGGTCGCCGTCATCACCAACTGGCCCAACGTGGCGCCGGAGGAGATGGAGACCCAGATCACCCGGCCCATCGAGCAGGCGATCTCGTCTGTTCCCGGGCTGTACCAGGTCAGCTCGACCTCGTCGCAGGGTGTGTCCTCGGTACGCGTCCAGTTCCAGTGGGGCTACGACATCGGCCAGGGCGCCGTCGACGTCCTGCAGCTCGTCCAGCGGGCCAGCCAGCGGTTCCCCACCGACCCCACGCTGCAGACGCCGATCGTCGTCAAGTTCGACCCGTCGACGATGCCGATCCTGATCTTCGGCGTGAGCGGCGAGCGCGACCCGGTGAAGCTGCGCACGCTGCTCGACAACCAGGTCTCGCCGATCCTGGAGTCGGCCGGCGGAGTCGCGTCGGCGGTCGTGACGGGCGGCGAGCAGCGCGCGATCCGCGTGAGCGTCGACCTCGCGAAGCTCCAGGCCTACCACATCTCGCTCGCAACGGTCAGCAAGCGCATCGCGGACGAGAACGTCAACCTCCCGGCCGGCATCGCCGAGCAGGGCAAGACCGAGTACACGATCCGCAGCCTCGGTTGGTTCACGTCGCCCCAGGACATCGCGCGCATTCCCGTGGGGTCCTACGGTGGACGCATCGTGTCCCTCGGCGACATCGCAACCATCAACGACTCCCACTCCGAGACGCGCCTCCACACGCGCCTGAACGGCGAGCCCGCGGTCGGCATCGTCATCACGAAGCAGAGCGACGCCAACACCGTCTCGACGGCCGAGGGGGTCTTCAGCAAGATCGAGCAGGTGAAGAAGCTCTACCCGAACCTGGAGTTCGGCCTCGCCTACAACCAGGCGTCGTACATCGCCCGCTCGGTCGAGGATGTCAAGACCAGCGCCGTCATCGGCGGAGCGCTGGCCATCCTCATCCTGATGTTCTTCCTGCGCAACGTCCGCAGCACGCTGGTGGTGGCCCTGTCCATCCCGACGTCCATCTGCACGACGTTCGCGCTGCTCTACATGTGCGGCTTCACGCTCAACACGATGTCCCTAGGAGGTATGGCCCTCGCCACGGGCCTGATTGTGGACGACGCCGTCGTCGTGCTGGAGAACATCTTCCGGCACATCGAGCGGGACAAGAAGACACCGCGCGATGCGTCGATCAGCGGGACCGGCGAGATCATGTCGGCCGTCGTCGCGTCTACCCTGACGGTTATCGTGGTCTTCCTGCCGATGCTGCTCATCAAGGGCCAGGCCGGGCAGATGTTCGCGCAGTTCTCGCTCGTGGTCGTCTTCTCGATCGGCATCTCCCTCCTCGACGCGGCGACCATCGTCCCGATGATGGCCTCGCGCCTCATCCGCGGCGATGTGCACCGCGTCCCGTCCGACGAGAACGGCAACGGAGAGGGTGACGAAACCGGCCCCGGCGAGTCCGAGCCACGCCGCCGCGGCCCGCTCGACCGCCTGTTCGACAGCTTCGGCAGGTGGTTCGACGCGCTGGACAACTCGTACCGCAACGGCCTGCGGTGGGCCATCCACCACCGGGTCTGGGTGCTCCTGGGCGCCGCCGCGGTGTCGGCCGCGAGCTTCCTGCTGGTGCCCTACATCGGCTATGAGTTGATGCCGCAGACGGACAGCGGCGACTTCTCCATCACGGTTAAGCTGCCGCCGGGGACCGCCCTTGCCGAGACCTACCGGACGATGCTCCAGGTCGAGAAGATCGTGATGAACAACCCGGATGTCGAGACGGCCTTCATGGCGGCCGGTACGACCCTGAGCATGCGCGGCACCACGACATCGCTGAACCCGTACATGGGCTCGGTCACCGTGCGCCTCAAAGAGGACCGCAAGCACGATACGCTGACGGTCATGGGCAGCCTGCGCAAGGACCTCTCGCGGCTGGCCGGCATCCGCCCGCTCGTGAACCAGTTCGACCTGGTCAGCTCCATGATGACGGGCGGCCCGCAGAACGTGGAGGTCGACATCTTCGGTGACGACCTGACGAAGCTCTCCCAGACGGGCAAAGAGGTCATGTCGCGGGTGCGCTCGGTGCCGGGGCTCGAGAACGTCGACCTGAACTGGGAGGAAGCCACGCCGGAGATTCAGTGGAACGTCGACCGCGACAAGGCGCTGCAGATGGGCCTGTCCTTCAGCACCATCGCCGACACCATCAGCACGGCGACGAACGGCGACACGGCCAGTTACTACCAGGAGAAGGGCTACTCCTACCCGATCATCGTCGACCTGCCGGAGCCACAGCGCAAGACAGAGGCGTCCCTGCGCCGGCTGGCCCTGCGGTCGACAGTCGCCGGCGAGGCGAACGCGGACGGTCAGAGCGTGGCGCGCGACGTGCTGCTGGCGCAGGTCGCGAAGCCGACCTACGGCACCGGGCCGAGCCAGATCACCCGGCAGGACCGGCAGCGCTACATCGCCGTGACGGGGCAGCCCCAGGGCCGATCGTCGGGCGAGGTGCAGGTCGACATCCGCAAGGCCATGGCGGACCTGAAGCTGCCGCAGGGCTTCTACTGGGACTGGGGCACGAACCAGAAGCGCCAGGCCGAGGGGTTCGCCGGGATGAACCTGGCCATCCTCCTGGCCATCGCCCTGATCTACATGCTGCTCGCCTCGCAGTTCGAGTCGCTCGTTCACCCGCTGACGGTGCTCGTGTCCGTTCCACTGTCGGCCGTGGGCGTCATCCTGGCGCTGTTCCTCTCCGGGCGCACGTTCGGCCTGACCGCGCTGATCGGCCTGCTGATGCTCGTCGGCATCGTGGTGAAGAACGGCATCCTGTTGATCGACTACACGAACCTGCTGCGCCGGCACGGACTCGGCCGCGACGATGCGGTGCTCCGGGCCGGCCCAACCCGCCTGCGGCCGATCCTCATGACCAGCAGCGCCGCCATCCTGGGCATGCTGCCGCTGGCGATCGGCTTCGGCAAGGGCTCGGAGACCCAGGCGCCCATGGCGACGGCCGTCATCGGCGGCCTGCTGACGTCGACCATCCTGACGCTCTTCGTGGTGCCGACGGTCTACACGATCTTCGACGACCTGGCCATGCGCTTCCACCGCACGCCTCACCCGACCCCGCACGCAGCGACCGCAGGTGAGGGAGGGCCGGCCGCGCCGGTGGTGGGCTACGAAGAGCCCGTGGACGATCGGATCGACTGATGGCTGCCAACACTGACATTCTGTCCGAGCAGGCAGCGCGCCTGGAGCAGTTGCTCCCGCGCCTGATGCGGCGTCTCTTTCCGACCGACAGCGACCACGCTGCCGAGGAGTTGCCGCTGGCTCAGCTCCGGGTCTGCTCCGTGCTGCAGCACGGGCCGCGCTCGATGTCCGGGCTCAGCGACGAACTCGGCATCTCGGTCAGCGCCGTCACCCAGTTGGCCGACCGCCTCGAGCAAGCGGGGATGGTGGAGCGCGTGCCCGAGCCCGACGACAGGCGCGTGCGCCGCCTGCAGTTGACAACTCGAGGCGCGGAGACAATGCAAGGGAGGCGGCGACGCCGCATCGGCCGGGTACGCGAAGCTATGGCGACGATGTCCGAGGAAGAGCGAGAGCAGGCCATCCACTTGGTGGAGGCGCTCGCACGCGGTGCGGAGGCCACGTTGCCGCACCAGGAGTGGGCCTCTCGCGCACGCTGAAGGGTTGGCCTCCGTGCCAACCGGGCTGCTGCCTACGGCGCCTTGGCGCGGGCGCGCATCGCGGCTTGGAGTTCCGCCTTGTTCGCGCGCTGGTCGATGTAGTCGGCCTCCCAGAAGAGCACCTGAGAGGCGCCGAGACGCATGGCCAGCGCGCGATCGGCCTCGAAGCCCTCGACGGATGACGGCACCCAGCCGTAGAACCACAGCCTGACGCGCCCCTCGGTCTCCGCCTTCAGCGCCTCGAACGCCTTCTCCGGCGTGCCGCCCGCCGTGTAGTAGCCCTCCGCCACGGCCTCATCGATGAGCCCCTCGCGAGCCCATGTCTTCACATCGAGCAGGAGTCCGCGCAGGCTGCCGTCCTTGCGGTCGCCGAAGCCCCGGTACGCCCACGGGTGCGAGACCATGACGGCCAGCGGCTTGCCGGGCGCCAGCCGCCGCACCAGCTTCCGGGCGTCGCGCATGAAGCGCGTGTGCGGCTCGGCCCGGAACCGTACCCAGCGTTCATCGCCATTCGGCACGTCGTGCGGATCGACGCCGTGCTTCGCCTTGAACCCCCTGACCAGCGGCTCCTCGTAGCCGTAGTTCGCGACGCCGTCCGGGTCCGTCTGCGGGTTGTCGCGCACGTCCCCGGTGCGGATCCAGTCGAGGAACAGCCCATCGACACGATAGCCTGCCAGGACCTCGCGGATGAGGCTCAGCTTGTAGCGGCGCACCTCTGGGTAGGCGAAGCTGAGCTGCGAGTGGTAGGCGGTCCCGTCGCGGCGGCGCCAGCGGCACTGCGGGTGGGCCTGCGTAAAGCGGCTCTGCCAACCCCAGCCGTGGTCGTCCTCGTTGATACTCATCCACGCGTGGATCTGCAGGCCCAGCTCGTGCCCGATGCGCACCGCGGACTCCAGACTTTCGAACGTGGCGTAGATGAACCGGGTGCGCATCTTGCCGAGCAGGGCCTCGCGGGCCTCCGCCGACATGCCCTGCGTCCAGCGGGCCTCCTCGGGCGTGGTGGGCGCGAAGATGTTGGGACCCGTAGGCCCGCCCATCGGGTCGAGCAGCTTGCTGCGGTAGCACGAACGCCCAGAGTCGATGCACCGCCAGTAGATGCGCGACCAGCCGCAGGCCTTGCACGCCTCCAGCATGTGCCGCACGCCCGCGTCGCCCGCCGGGATGCCCTCCTGCAGCAGCCAGTCGGAGTGCGTCAGCGGCGCGCTCAGCACGATCCGCTCGTCGTCCAGCCCCACTGGCGCCATCGCCGCGGCCGCCCCCGCCAGTAGCTCACGTCGCGTCATCGCATCGCCTCCAGTCAGCCCGGCAGCACTCCGCGCGTCTGAGTTCGCGGATGGATCGCCGGCCTCCTGCCAGGAGGACTGGCGGCGCCCCGTGGCGGATAGTAGTCCGGCGCCGGAGGGCCACGGAATGAGCGGTCGGGTCAGTCGACGGGATATGGTGCGCGGCCTCGCAGCGGGCGGAGCGGGGTTGGCGCTGGGGACGGGAGCAGCGGAGGGATCGATGCCATCGGCGAAGGCGACCATGCCGGAGGAACAGCACCGCGTCGACTTCTGCGTGGTAGGCGGCGGCATGGCGGGGCTGTGCGCGGCGGTCGCGGCTGCGCGCCACGGGGCAAAGGTGGCGCTCATCCAGGATCGGCCTGTGCTCGGCGGCAACGCCTCGTCCGAGGTGCGCATGTGGATCTGCGGCGCGCACGGCGCCAACAACCGCGAGACCGGCATCGTCGAGGAGGTGCTGCTCGACAACTACCACCGCAACCCGACCGCGAACTACTCGGTGTGGGACAGCATCCTTTACGAGAAGGCGCGATTCGAGCCCAACATCACGCTGCTCCTCAACTGCTCGGTGAACGCGGCGCGGATGGATGGCAAGCGCATCCGGTCCGTGCGCGCCTGGCAGACGACCACGCAGACCTGGCACACGGTCGAGGCCGCCCTCTTCGCGGACTGCTCGGGCGACAGCATCCTGGCCCCGCTCACCGGGGCCGAGTTCCGCGTGGGGCGCGAGGCAGCCGGCGAGTTCGGCGAGGACATCGAGCCCGCCAAGGCCGACCGCAAGACGATGGGCATGAGCTGCCTGATCCAGACGCGCGAGATGGAGCGCCCGGTGCCCTATGTGCCACCCGCATGGGCGAACGTCTACGCCACCGACGCCGACCTGCCGAACCGGGGTCACGGCGTGGTGGGCAACAACTTCTGGTGGATCGAGTTGGGCGGCGAGGACGACAGCATCCGCGACACCGAGCGCCTGCGGGACGAGCTGCTCAAGGTCGCGTTCGGCGTGTGGGACCACATCAAGAACCGGGGCGACCACGGCGCGGCGAACTGGGCGCTGGAGTGGGTCGGCTTCCTGCCCGGCAAGCGCGAGAGCCGGCGCTATGTGGGCGACCATGTGCTGACGCAGAACGACGTGCGCGCCGAGGGCAAGTTCGACGACCTGGTGGCGTACGGCGGCTGGTCGATGGACGACCACCACCCGGCAGGCATCCGCTACGCCGGCCCGCCCACCATCTTCCACCCGGCCCCCTCTCCCTACGGCATCCCCTACCGGTCGCTGTACTCGCGTGGCATCGAGAACCTCTTCTGCGCGGGCCGCAACATCAGCGTGACGCACGCGGCCCTCAGCTCGACGCGCGTGATGGCCACGTGCTCGCTCATCGGACAGGCGGTCGGCACGGCGGCGGCCATCGCCGTGCGCCACGGCCTGACGCCGCGCGGGGTGTACGAGAAGCGCCTGCGCGAGATGCAGAGCACGCTGATGGACGACGACTGCTACCTGCCCTGGCACGCTCGCGAGGCGCCGGAGCTGACCCGCGCGGCCAGGATGGCGGCATCGGCCGGCGATCCTGAGCCCCTGCGCAGCGGGCACGATCGCCCGATCGGCAAGCGCGACAACGGCTGGCGGGGACCGCTGGGCTCGTGGGTCGAGTACGCCTGGGACGCACCGCGCCGCATCGCCGAGGCGCGGCTCGTGTTCGACAGCGACCTCAACCGGACGTTCCGCAAGGGCGACACCAACGCGGCCCAGCCGATGCGCTGCTGCTACCGCCCATCGGACCGCGACTTCGTGCCCCCGCCCAGCCTCATCCGCACGTTCCGCATCGAGGCGCGCCGCCCGGACGGCTCGTGGCAGACGGTCGCGCGCGTCGAGAACACCCACCAGCGCCTGGTGCGGGTCAAGCTGGAGGCCGAGGCCGCGGCAGTTCGGCTTATCCCGGAGGCCACGTGGGGAGCGCCGGACGCGCACGTCTTCGCGTGGGAGGTGAGGTAGACGCTGCCCGGTTGCGCGGGAGCCCCGGCCTGGTGTAGTATGGATGGGACGACATCCTACCACAGGAACGGCCGACATGCCGGACACTGCGTTTGCTGATCCGCTGGTCGAGCGGGTTGTCAGCACCATAGCCGAGAACGTACGGCCCGACAAGATCATCTTGTTCGGCTCGCGCGCGAACGGCACGGCGCAGCCGGACAGCGACATCGATCTGGTCGTGGTGTACTCCGGGCCTAAGTCGAAACAAGAGATGCAGGTCGAGATTCGGCGGCTCTTCCACAGCCCGGGGTTCTCGATGGACCTGTTCATCATGACGCCCGACGAACTAGAGTCTCGGAAGCGGTTTGCCAACTCGCTAGCCCGCGAGGTGTCGGAGACCGGGGTGGTGTGCTATGGATAGGGCGACGCGTGCCGAGGCCCAGCGTTGGATCGACAAGGCTCAGCACGATCTGCGAACGGGGCAGTTGGCCCTCGGCGACAAGCCACCCATGGAGGACACTGCGACGTTCCACGCCCAGCAGTGCGCCGAAAAGTGCCTCAAGGCGTACCTCGTTCTAGTGGGCGACCACATCGAGCGGACGCACGACCTGGTGCGCCTCGTGGAGCTGCGCGCCACGCACGACAAGGAGTTCCACAACCTGGACGCGCCTGCGGACGCACTCAGCCACTACGCCGTCGGCCCCCGCTGTCCCAGCGAGTTCAGCGACCCCACCGGCGCCGAGGCTGCCGATGCCCTGCGTCAAGCCCAGGTCTTCATGTCGTTCGCGCTGGATAAGCTCGGACCACTCTGAACTAGCTCGCCTCAACTGAGCCAGCCCTGTGGATACCGCCATGCACCGGAAGCTCGCCGTGTCAGCCCTTGCCCTCTTGCTCCTCTGCTTCTGCCACCCGCTCAGCGCGCGGGCCGACGTCACCATCTACCCGGCGCCGCCCGGCGAGAAGGCATCGCCCGACTACACCGTTGCGGTGAACGGGCAGCCGGTCCACGTGTACTCGGTCGAGACGTTCGTGGGCGAGCGTGCCTCCTTCGCCTCGTTCGAGTTCAGCGGCGCCGTCACGGTGACGGTCACGCCTACCGCGAAGGTGACAACGGCGAAGGTGCTGCCGGCGTCGTTCCGCATCGCGCCGAAGGTGACCGGGCAGGCCGTCACGTTCCGGCTCAACAGGCCGCGCAACCTGACGCTGGAGATGAACGGCGAGTACGCGCGCGCCCTCCACCTCTTCGCCAACCCGATGGAGACCGACGCGCCAAGCCCGGACGACCCCGACGTGCTCTACTTCGGACCAGGCGTGCACGACATCGGCGTGACGCGGCTGCGCAGCGGTCAGACGGTCTACCTGGCCGGCGGAGCCATCGTACGCCCCCACATCCCGGCAGGCGAGAAGCCCATCGTCGAGAAGAACTGGGTCGGCAACAAGGTCTACGAGAACCTGTTCGTCGCCGAGGGCGCCGACCGCGTGACGATCAGAGGGCGCGGCATCCTGGACATGAGTGAGCTGCCCTGGCATTCCCGGGCTGCGTTCTCGTTCACGAACTGCACCAACGTGCGCGTCGAAGGCGTCACGATCCTCGATGCGCCGGCGTGGGTCGTCGTGCTGGTCGGCACGCGCGATGCCACCGTGCGGAACGTCAAGGAGATCTGCAAGCGCTACAACAGCGACGGCATCGACATCTGCAATAGCCAGGATGTGCTCGTGGAGGACTGCTTCCTGCGCAACAACGACGACGAGGTGTGCGTGAAGACGATCTCGCCGCCGCCCGCGCTGGAATCGCGCCGTATCCGGGTGCAGCGCTGCGTGATCTGGAACGAGCGGGCCCGCGGCATGGGCATCACGTCGGAGACGCGCGCGAACATCGACGATGTGCTCTTCCGCGACTGCGATGTCATCCACGACTTCTCGAAGGGCGGCGATTGCGCCTCGCTGGCGGTCCTGGTGTCCGACTCGGGCACGATGACCAACATCCGCTTCGAGGAGATCCGGGTCGAGGACGTGCGCGACACGCTCATCAACGGATGGATCGGCGCGGACATGTGGGGGCACGACAAGGAGCGAGGGCACGTGAACGGCGTGGTGTTTCGCAACATCGACGCGCACGGACCAGGCACGCCGGTGTCGCGCCTGAGCGGCTTCGACGCGACGCACCTATTCGAGAACGTCACGCTCCGCAGCGTGCGGATCAACGGCAAGCGCGTGAGCAGCCTCGACGATGCCCACATGACCGTCAACGCGTTCGTGCGCGGCGTGAAGGTGCTTGCCAGGTAGAGTCAACCAGGCCGGTCCTGCCGCTCACTCGCCAAGCAGGTTCTGGTACTCCACCCAAAGGGCTTCGCGCTCGGGCTTAGGGATCAGGTGCCAACGGACACCGCGGATGGCGCCCTCCAGGCCGGCGAGCATGCTGCGGCACGGCGGGTCCGCGCGGCGAATGTCGCGGATGCGAATGGCGGCGGCGACCGCCCCCGTGCGCCGCAGCTCGTCGGGCGTGGCGATGCCGGCGGCACGCAGCAGCTTCGCCACCTCGGCGCCGATGTTGGGCAGGCTGGTCAGGTCCGCGCTGTTCTCCATCGCCCTCGTCCCCCAGGTCTAGCGGAAGACCACCTCTTCGCGCACCGTCTCGGTCACTGCCACCATCTTGGAGAAGAAGGCGGTGTACGCCTTGCAGACGGGCTCGTCCGTGTCGCGCAGCAGATGGTCGAGCGCCGCGTAGTTCGGGACGCGGAACACCCACACGGATGGCGAGCCGGGGCCGAGGCCCCCGGATGCGGCGAGCACCTCGCGCACCCAGTGCGAGTCCTGCACGATGCGATGGAGCTTCACGGCGGCGGCCTGGTGCTCGTCCTTCACCGGGCGCGGCCAGTCGAATGACACAAACAGATAGATGCCCTGATGGTCGGGTACAGGCATTGAGGCGCCCTCCGAAGTGGGGAGATCGATACGCCGGGTCCGGTGCCCATCGGACCAACTCGCTCACATGATACCTGTAGCCCGGCCGCTCCATTCGCCGTAGTAGCTGCAACGGAGGCCGCGGATGCGAGTACGACGGGTGGTGTTCGTAGTTCTGGCGGGGCTGTCAGTGGCGGGATACGGAGTCCGCGCGTACCTGACCCGCCGCAACGCGTTCCCGCCCGCGCCGCGCCATGCGCCAACCGCCGCGCGCCAGAAGCTCTCGCCGATGCAGGCCGCACTGGTGGCCGACCTGGACCGCCAGGTGCGCGCCAACATCCGCTACCGCGACGCCTACTACAGCGGCGGCGAGCCCCCTGCGACCGAGGGCGTCTGCACCGACGTCGTGATCCGCGCATTCCGCGCCGCCGGCGTCGACCTGCGATCGGCCGTCGCTGACGACGTGCGCGCTGCCGGCTCCCGCTACGCCATCGAGAAGCCCGACGCGAACATCGACCACCGCCGCTGCCGCAACCTCATCGTCTTCTTCCGCCGAAAGGCCATCGAGCTGCCGGCCGACGGTCCGCGCGCCGACTGGCAAGCCGGCGACGTCGTCCTATGGTCCACGCGCAACGATGGCCACGCCGACCACATCGGCATGATCGCTACCGGCCGTGACGAGGCCGGCGCCCCCACCGTCGTCCACCACTGGCCAGGCTTCCCCGTGCGCGAGACCGGCGGGCTGCACGCCTTCGAGGTGCTGGGGCACTTCCGGTGGCCGAGCGGCGCGCGGCGCCCGACCGGCAGTAGTTAGTCATAGTGGCATCACCGACCCAGTAATTGTACTGGGTTTACAGGCAGGCGGCCAAGTGGCACCCTTTGTGCAGCGCCCCTTGATGGCGGCGGTGCGCCTACGCTCCGCCGTGATACAGCTCGCATTTGGAGGACTGCACGGTGGACACACGCATGTTGAGGGCGTCGCTGGCTGCGGTGATGCTCGGTCTGGTGGTAACACTGGCGCCTGCGGCGAAGGCTGAGGTAATCACCTTCGATGAGTACGCGGCGGACAATGAGAACGGCGGGCTCGACGCGTCCCGCTACACGGCCTGGGGCGTTACCTTCGTGACGACGGACGACGGCAGCACCATGAGTGGCCTCAGCGCAGGCGACCCGGGCGGCTGGGGCCTGGAGGGGACCAACGGCTCGACTTTCTCCGGGTTCAACGGCGAGAGCTACGGCCTGTCGATGCTGTTCGACAACGCCATCGACGGCTTCTCGCTGGACGTGTCCCGCTCCAATGGGTCCCTGGCGGGCGACACGTTCACGCTGGCCGGCTACCTGGACGGCGTTCTGGTCGACGAGCAGACGGTGGAGTTGGGCGCGATCAACTCGTGGAAGACCGTGTCGCTGACCGGCACGTTCGACTCGATCACGTGGTCGGGCCAAGCAGGGCTGGCTGTGGCGAAGACTGACCCTCTGGAAACCCACTTCCACCCATTTGGCGTCGACAACCTCCAGTGGACGCCCACGCCGACCGGCGACGTTCCGGAGCCCGGCAGCCTAGCGCTGCTCGGCGGCGCGCTCCTCGGCGGCGCGGGCCTGGCCGTGCGCCGGCGCCGCAGCTAGTAAGCACACCGTCTCGAATCACGGAGCCCGCCGGATCGATCCGGCGGGCTCCTCTGTTTCCAGGCCGGATTGGCTGCGCTCAGAACGACTCGAGCACCTGCCAGATGTACATGTAGGCGAGGCCCTCCACGTTGTTCCAGATGCTCTCGATGAGCGCGGGGTCGCCCGAGACGGGCGGAAGCTCGGCGGCCTTCTGGGCCCACGGGAAGCAGACGCCCGGGGCCGTGCGCGTCGCGGGGAAGCCCGGGATGCCCTGCCCCATGGCGCCGGCGGGAGCGGGCTCGGGGTCCGGCGCAGGCTTCGGCGAGGAGTAGACACCGTACTCGCGCACGAAGTCCGTCATCACGCGCACGTTCTCCACGCTCGTGTCGTTCTGCATGATCGCCGACGCGTCGCAGATGTACCCCCCGTCCCCCGCCACGCCGTCAATCACCTTCTTGCACACAGCGCGCACCTCGTCCGGCGTGCCGTAGGACAGGATCACGTTCGGAATGCCGCCGCTGAGGGCGAACCTGCCGCCAAGCTTCGCATGCGCCTCGAAGATGTCGGCGTTGTCCACGTGGTACACGATGCTGCCGGCCGGAAGCTCGCGGAAGCGGTCGAGGTGGGGGTTCCAGTTGCCCTCCGCGTAGAAGAGGGTCTGATGCCCGGCCGCCCAGATGCCCTCGATGATCGGCTTCAGAGTCGCCCAGTAAACGTTGTCGAACACGTCGTACGAGACGAACGGCACGCAGCCCCGGTGCATCCAGATGGTGATCGGCACGTTGCCGGTCGGGTCGGCGCCGCCTAGCGCCACCGCGAGGAGGTGCGGCGCGAGCGCCTTGCAGGCCGCGATCACCTTCTCGGGGCGCTCGTACATGTCCATCGTCAGCCCGACGTAGCCGCGCAGCTTGTCCGCCAGGATATCGAACGGCGCCTTGAGGATGCCGGAGATCGCGCCAGGGGTGCCGGACTCGCTGCGCAAGCGCGCGGCCTGGTCGCCGAACGCCATGAAGTACTGCAGCATGGCCATGCCGCCCTTGACGAACGACAGGTTGTTGCGATACGTGTTCGGGCTGCCCGGAGCGGCCACCTCGGTGCTGACGCGCGGGAGCCACTTGTTGTAGAGGAACGCGGTCGGGTCCTCGATCAGCTCGTCGTACTCCTCCGCGAGCATGAACGACTGGCCCTCCGGCGGCTCGATGTACTGGAAGCCGGTGTCGACGCCCGTGTGGATGCCCGGCACGGCGTAGTAGCGCAGACCGATGGCCTGCGTCAGCCCGGTCCACACGTAGACCATGTTGCCCACGACGGCGTCCCAGTCGAAGTCCGCCGCGCACTTGCGGGCCGCCGCGAATGCCAGGTTGTAGTCATGGGTCACCTGCTGTGCGGTGTAGCCCGCATACTTCGAGGTGAACTCCGCCACGAACGGCCGGATCGGCACGCGGTCGGGCCGCCCTCGGCGCATCGCGGTGGTGTAGCGCGCCAGGCGCTGCTGGTACAGCTCCTCCATCGATCCGGTCGGCATGGTGGGGTTCTCCTCGTTCAGGGGCATTGGTGCGCCCATTCTAGTGCGGCGCGGGCGGGGCGTCAAGGGCGCTGCGGGACGGTAGCGCGTTACGCGCCGGCCTCGACACCCAGCAGGTGAGATCCGAGCCGCCCTTGTTGCAGAACCCCTAGCGTCTGCAGGACTACCTCGCAGAGCAGCAATGGGGTACCATGCTCTCAGCGCGAGGGCCGCAGTCGGCGGGCCGACGCGCTTGCGGGGTACGCCTTCCGGCGTTCACGGATGTGCTCAGAGGAGGACCCACATGAAGGTACTTCAGACCCTCGGCAGACACGGTGGACATCAGGCTGGTATCTTTCAGTACAAACGAAGCTCGACAGGCGTGGTGATCGATGGCTCCGTCGGACAGGCGAATCTGTCACCGTCGGAGATCACAATCGCAACGAGCGAATGGACCTCGATCCTGGCCGCGATCGAGAAAGCACCCCAGAGTTCATTCCGTCTCACCGGCACTCCACCGTTCAACGCGCCCCCTAACGCGTCGCTCTATGCGCTCCTGCAGACGGCTCTGCCGGCGCCGAATGGGTGGGCGTGGAACGACTCATGGAAGTCGTACGTCTGCGCGATCCTGGAACACGAGGGCACGGTCGACCTCTACCACGGAACACTTGGCCCTAATGACCAGGCGATAATCGCGCTCGCCCGCGACGTGCCGTAGGCCGTCACCAGCCGATCACATTGAGACTGGCCGAAGGAGGAGATCACACACTCCGAACGGGGCCAGCACGCACGCATCGAGTACGACCGGCCTGTCCAGCCCCATTCGCACGCCTCAATGGCGATCGTATACGCCTGCCTGGTCCACAGCCGCTGCCAGCCGGTCGAGACGGGCACGCCGTTCGGCGTCTCTGGCCATGGCGTACGCCCGGAGGTCCGATGCCAGCACCCGCCGGTGTGTGCCGACGCGATGGAAGGGCATCGCGCCCGCGTCGAGCAGCCGAACCAGATAGGGCCGCGAGACACCCAGCAAGCGCGCGGCGGCCTGCGTGGTCAGTGCTGCGTCGTCCGGCACGACGAAGACCGCCTGGTTGCGCTTCATCGCGCCGACGACATACGAGAGCACGTCGCTCAACGCCGCCGGCAGCTCGATACGTTCGCCGTCGGATCCGACAAGCGTCGGCCGCGTCCGTCCGCCCACCATGGTGTCGATCCTGCGGAGTACGTCGCCCGGCACCTCCGCTGGCTGGATGCAGTGATCTGTCGCGCTCATGATGCCTGCATTATGCCAGATATCCGCAATAACCGCAACCTGGCATGGTGATGCGGACCTGGCCGCATCGTGCGAATCTATTCACGGCGTGAATGGATATCATTCACGCCGTGAATAGAGTGCCGCCCGGCAGTGCGTGGTTAGCCAGGGGCTGGTCCGACACTCCTGTCCAACGTCACACCGGCTAGTCCGGCAGCCTGGCGTCGATAGCCTCTATTGGCACATGCGCGTAGCTGTCGACCTCGGGCCACTCAGGGCGGAGGCCTCTGGCGATCAGAAACGCGATGATCTCTGTTTCGCCGGTAGTATCCGCGAGGACCGTGTAGTCGGGCACGGGCCCACCATGCTCCCTGAGGGCCACGATCGACGCGTGGGCAGGCCCGGACCAGTCCTGAAGGATATCCTGCTTCTCGAGCACGAGGACCGTTACGGCGCCCTCGACTTGCCGGCATGCCAGCTTCGGCGCCTCCCGCTCAGCCGAGCGAGTAGCTCTCTCCTGCTGGCGAGGAATCAGGTCCTCAGGTGCCCATGCGAACACCCACGGCGGGTGCCTCCTTGGCCACCTCACAACTCGTATCTCAATCGCGCCGCCTGAGCACGTGGTGCAGCCAATGTGACCGGGAGCTGTCGAGCGCGATCCGATGGCAAGGTCTGGCGCGACGCCAGCGACGGCGTCGGCAATGTCCCGTCGCGCACCAGCGAGATCATACCGGAGCCGAAAATCGGCTCGAACCCAGACCTCGAATCCGCTGTCCGTTGGCAGGCGCCCATCGAGGTCCTCACGGAGACCGGAAAGGAGATCACGGTACTTCACGTGGTCGGCGCATTGGAACTCGAACGTCTCTACGAGGGTATGCTCGAAGTACCACAGTCGACCTGCGCCATCGACAGCGCTCATGTCAGGCGCGGGCCGCGTCCGGTCCAGTTCGTCTGGCCATCCGGTCGCCAGCAGTTGTTCGGCGGTAACCTGCTCGATCAGCATCATCGCGGCACCACAGCCTCGGCGCGCCGTGAGCAGGTCCCTTGTTACTCGCATTACGCTCCTCCACTGCTAGCTCCGTCCTGCGCAGCACCTCGTCGGGCTCAACGCGGCCGAGCGCCCCCGCAGACTCCGCGCGGTGCCGGGGCCCCCGCCCCACCCACCAACTGCGGGGGCCTCGCGACGGACCACTACTTCAGGAACAGCTCGATCACCGGCACCGTCACGTCCGGCTTCTTCACGGGCAGCGTGAGGGTGAGCGTGGACGCCGGGGCGGGCGTTGCCGACTGCCAGTCCTCGGGGCCCTTCATGAAGACCTCGGAGGCGTCGTTCAGGAGCTGGGCGTACGCGACCTTGCCCGCGAAGCCATCGAGGTGCAGGTGCACGAACGGCCACGCGAACACGTGAACGTACAGGCGGTTCGTCTTCGGATTGTAGGTCAGGCGGCAGTCCTGCGGCGCCTTGAACTCGGGCGGCGCCTGGGTGCAGCCGTAGATCGAGCGCGAGTGCCGCTTCATCCACTCGCCCATGCCCTGCAGGCGGTCCAGCGCGCGGGCGTCGAACTCGCCGCGGCCGGTCGGGCCCACGTTCAGCAGCAGGTTGCCGCCCTTGCTCACCGTGTCGACAAGCATCTGGACGAGCTGATCCACGCTCTTCCAGCTCGCCTCGTCGCGGTGGTAGCCCCAGGAGCCGGAGAAGGTCTGGCAGGCCTCCCACACCACCTTCTGCCCGTTGATCATCACCCACTCGCGCGGCTGGTACTGCTCCGGCGTCTTGATGTCCCAGCCATCCGGCAGATCGAGGCGGTCGTCGAGGATGATGTGCGGCGCCAGCTCGCGCACCAGCTTATACAGCTTCTCGCTCTGCCAGTCGTCCTTGCCCTTGCCGATCCAGCCCTCGCGGTTCGGGTAGCTGAAGTCGAACCAGAGCACGTCCACCTTGCCGAACTCGGTGAGCAGCTCGCGCACCTGGGCGTGCAGGTACTCGGCGTAGTTCGACTGCTCGCGGCCCACGTTCATCTTCGCGCGGTCGGGGTGGTCGCGCAGCGCGTGCAGGTCGTCGATGATGAACTGCGGGTGGTGCCCGTCGATGAGCGAGTGGTAGAACCCCGCGCGCAGCCCCTTGCCCCGGAACGCGTCGACCATCGGGTGCAGGAGGTCGCGGCCATACGGGGTGTTGGTGACCTTGTAGTCCGTCACCTTGCTGTCCCAGAGGCAGAAGCCCTCGTGGTGCTTGGTGGTGATGACGAAGTACTTCATGCCCGCGCCGGCCGCCGCGGTCGCCCACAGGTTCGGGTCGTAGAGGTCGGGGTCGAAGTGCTTGAAGTACTTCTCGTATTGCGCGTCGGTCATGCGCTCCTGCTGCTTCACCCACTCGTGGCGGGCGGGCAGGGCGTAGAGGCCCCAGTGGATGAACATGCCGAAGCGGTCATTGACGAGCCACTCGGTATCGCCGGGCGTCTTGAGGACATCCGTCATCGGTCGCTCTCCTCGGCGCCCGATGCC
>CAZFLM010000011.1:0-82383 GCA_964519955.1 uncultured Chthonomonadaceae bacterium
CGACCCCGGCGCGCTCGATCCGCTCCTTGATCTCGTTGGTGATGTGCGGGATCATCTGCACGGTGCCGCCGAGATAGTCGCCGCGGCGCTCCTTGGTGATGACCTCGCTGTAGACGCTGCCGGTGGTGACCGAGGAGTGGCGGGTGAGGTTGCAGTCGATGAAGCGCTCGTAGTGGCCCAGATCGAGGTCGGTCTCGGCGCCGTCGTCGGTGACGAAGACCTCACCGTGCTGGTAGGGGTTCATCGTGCCGGCATCGACGTTGATGTAGGGGTCCAGCTTCTGGAGAGTGACGGTGAACCCTCGGATGCGCAGCAGACGACCGAGGCTAGCAGTCGTGATACCCTTCCCAATCGAGCTAACCACTCCGCCCGTGACGAAGATGTACCGTGTCACCGTTCGCACTCTCCTCTCTCTTCTAGAATCGCTTCCAGTTCGGAAATGGCGTCGAGGTCCTTCGGCCGACCTGCGGCGCGCTTCAGGTGGACGAGGGTCGGCAAGTCCACTATATGGCATGTGCGCCCATACACCTCGACCTGCATTGAGTTCGCAAGTAGGTCTTCGTACTTCCCGCCGCCGACGACCTCGCCCAGCAGGTCTATGTCACCCAGGTCGCTGATCAGCGTGAAGTTCAGGCCACTCCTGATGGTACGCTGGTCCCACGCAAACGGCAGCCCGGGCGGCGCGCCACGCAGATACGGCGAGTGGGGGGCCAGAGCCTTCACCAGCCGATCGTAGTTGGCGGCAGTCCGCCTGTACACGATGTCCACGTCATAGGTTGCGCGGGCCGCGCCGTGGGCGATGCCGGCCAGGCCGCCGATGATGACGAACTCGACGCCCGCACCGCTTAGCGCTTCCAGCACTCGATCGAAGTCGACCATCAGGCCTCTCCGCCTGGGCGCGCCGCGCCTCGCAACTCGCCGACGAACCTCATGAACGACTGCCACTTGCGGAAGCGCTCGTCCACGGTCAGCTTCAGGTTCTCCCGAATGAGCGTACGGTCGACGTCCTTCTTGTACAGCTCGATGATCGGGTCCGGTTCGATGACGATTCGCTCTGGCAGTGGCATCGCGCGCCTCCGGCGGGCAACCCCCCAAAACACGCGAAACCCCGCACCCGAACTTCGGGGCGGGGTCTCTCCTGTGGCCCTTTCTATTATACTCGGCCCCCGAGTCCGGGTCAAGGCAAGTGTGCCGCGGTTCGCACCGACTCGTCCTCCGCCAGCACCACCGAGGTCTCGACCTGGCGCTCGGGGATGGACCAGTAAGTGCGGAGGATGCGCGTCTTCTCCTCGGGCGTCACGCGGCGGAAGCCGTGCCTCTCGTAGAAGCGGATGGCCCACTCGGCGTCCGCCCATGTGCCGATGAGCAGGGGCCGCGTCGCGAGCGTGCGCAGGTGGGTGAGGAGCTTCGAGCCGATGCCCTCTCCGCGGCGCTCGGTGCGCACGTAGGCGTGGCGGATCAGCGTCACGTCGCGCACATCCTGGATGCCCATCACGCCGACGAGCGCGCCGTCTTCGTCCAGCCCCCAGAACTCGACGCCGGCCTCGATCTCGGCGCGCAGCTCGTCCTCGGCCATGTAGGGCTCGTGCCAGCGGTCGGCGGGAATGACGCCGCGGTAGGCCTCCGCGGCGTCGTTGACGATCTCGAAGATGGCGGGCTCATCGGCAGGTGTGCAGCGTCGGATCATGTGTGCCTCAGCGGCGGCTGGAGTTCAGCAGGCGGAGGATGAACCAGAACAGGTTCACCAGGTCCAGGTAGAGCCCGATGGCGCCCGACACTGCCTCGTCCGGCCCGAGCCGCCGCATGATCATCGAGGTGTCGTACAGGATGTACCCGCAGAAGATCACGACCCCCGCCAGGCTGTACAACAGGCTGCCCGCCGCGCTCGGCAGGAAGAACAGCAGGAGGCCGCAGACCAGCAGGCAGATCAGTGCCGTGAAGAGGAAGCCCCCCAGGAAGCTGAAGTCCTTCTTCGTGTTGAGCGTGTAGAGCGTAAGGCCTGTGAACACCGCCAGCGTGAGGTAGGCAGCGTTGGCTCCCACGCCCGGCGCGTTCGCCTCGACCATCGTCAGCACCGGGCCGACGACCGCGCCCTGGAAGACCGAGTAGAGCAGCAGCATGGCCAGGTTCAGGCCGGGCACTCGTGCCGAGACGGCCATGACGATGCCGACCAGGAACCCCACGAGCGCCACGCCGCCGACCATTGGCGCGACGATGGGCAGCACCGCAGGCTGCGCGCAGAACCAGCCCACGCCGACCGTCACCAGTACCGAGAGCAGAAAGATGCGGTACACCTTTGCGATGAACTCGGCGCGCACGCTGTCCGGCGCGTTCGCCACGGTCCTGCCGGTGTAGACGTCGTAGTCGTATCCCATTCCCATCGCCATCTCCTCGCGAGGGCGTCGCCGTGTCGCGGCGCGGCCTCGCCAGTTCATACGCATGCGGCGCGCCAGGGGTTTCGGTCCCCCCGGACGCGCTACTCCGGCTCGCGCCAGCGGGTGCCTGCGATATGCGTCGGGCCGCCGTTCGCCGCCCGGAAGTAGTAGCTCGTGAAGATGGCGCCGTCGGCGAGCTGAATGGACATGGGGTAGCCGAGGTCGGGGCCCATGCCGTCGTCGCGCAGGATCAGCTCCTCGCCCCAGGTCTTCGCGTTGTCCTTGCTGATGCGTGCTCGGACGCCGTAGGGCTTGTGGCGGTAGCCGTAGGTGAGCAGGATGTGCCCGCTGCGCAGCTTCAGCAGGTCCGGCGGGTGCCCCACGATGCCGGAGTCCGCCCAGCGGCCCCAGGTGACGCCGCCGTTGACGGACTCGGCTCGGTAGAGGTGGTCGGCGCTGTCGCCGGTGCGAACGAACGCCAGGATGTGGCCCCCGCCCAGATCGAGGAGCGAGGTCTCGTTCATGGGGCGCTCGCCGCGGGAGTCCCCGATGATCTCGTGGAACGTCCACGTCCGGCCGCTGTCTGCGCTGCGGTACACGTACGAGTGCCCGGTGTCGTCGGCGGTGGGCTGGCCGTACACCGGGAACAGGACGACGTTCTGATCGGTGACGATGCCGCCATGGAACCCCATGATGCCCGGCGCGTTCGGCATGGGCAGCTTCCGGGTCTTCCAGGTCTTGCCGCCGTCGCGCGACACCATCGCGGAGTGCGCGCTCAGCGCGTTGACGATGCCCTCACGGGCGTTCGCGATCTCAAAACCCGCCTTCTCCAACTCCGGTCGCTTCGACGCCGGGTACTGCTCCCAGCCTGCGTGCACCGTGACGAGGGCGCCATCGGATGTCGTCAGCGCCTGCGCGGCGTCCACCTCCTCCGGCGAGATGGCCTTCTCGTTCTGCCGGATGAGTTGCCACGTGCGGCCGCCGTCCGTGGATCGCACCGTGTCGATGCCGCCGCCCGGGTCGTCGTGAGAAGGGCGGGTGCGCGCGGCGAATGTCACGACGATGGCGTCCTTCGGCTGAGCCTTGGGCATGTAGGGGAAGACCGCGTAAATCCCTTGCTGCTTGAACAGGACAACATGCTCAGCGTTGGTTACCTTCACGGTCTTGCTCTCCTGGGCGAATGCCGCCGGCGCCGCGAGGACGACGGTTGCTCCCAGCAGCATGCAGCGCGTCAAGGTCGTGAGGATCATTCCGGCCACCCCACGTTCACCTCGCGGGCGCGGCAGGACATGTCGTTGTCATTCAGATTGGCGATCATCGGGTCGGTGATGGTCTTGCGGAAGGCGAGCAACTCCGCGACGGCCGCCTTGCGCTTCTCGGGGTCTTCGCCCGCCTTCTCGAACGCGATGCTCGTCTGGACGCACAGTCTGGCGTGCGTCAGCCCGGTCTTCAGGAACGCCACCCTGGCCGCCGCCTCGGGGTACCTCCTCGCCGCGCGCTCGGCCTCGGCCATCAGCTTGTCGGCCGGGTCGAAGCAGTCCAGTGGGTAGCGCTTTGCGACGCGCTCCGGGTAGCGGACGTAGAACCACAGGCCGTCGCGCATCACGTCCATGTGCTCCTGGTCGTGGCGCTCCCAGTACTCCCAGTACGCCTTCACGTGCTTGGCGGCCGGCCCGAACGCCTGGTAGTACTCGTCCAGGACCTTGTCCACTGGCGCCTCGGGGTTCACGTGGAGGCGCCCCAGCACGTAGAGCGACTGGCCCATCGTCGACCACATGCCGGTCAGGCTGTCGAAGTCCGTGCCGACCATGCCGTTCCGCGCGAAGAACTGGAAGTCGCCCGCGAGCTGCCGCGTCCAGTTGACCGGCATGCAGTAGCCGTGGAGCAGGTAGTTCGGGCGCATGAAGAGCGAGGCGCCGGAGTCCGCCCAGCCCTTCCACTGGCGGTGCACCCACTCCTGCTGCTCGGCCGTGCGCGGGAAGAAGACGTCGGGCACGTACCCGATGAGAACCGCCTTGTCCAGCTTGACGCCGGTGGGAGCGAAGGTGAGGTTGCTGTACGCGTAGGCAGTCACCTCTGCGTTGGGGTCGTGCTCGCGGGCGAGGTTCAGGACTGCCATCGCGAAGCGCGCGTACCGCTGCGACACGTTGTGCACGTTGTCGTAGGGCGTCGGGCGGGGCCAGCCGGGGTCCGGGCCGTCCCACGCCAGGCAGCTCGGGCAGCAGCACGCGCCTGGCCCATCGTTCTCGCAGATGTTCACGTTTCGCCGGCGGCCGGGGTTGTCTTTCTGCTCTGCCCACCAGTTGTCGACGATCTGCTTCTGGAAGCCGGGGTTCGAGACGCACATGGACTTGCCGAACTGGCGCACGCCGCTCTTGCTCATCTCAAACCAGTCGGGGTGTTCGCGGCTGTATCTGGCGGCCCAGCTCTCGAACGCGTGCCCGTAGCTCAGCCCGTCGGCGTCGTGCATCCGCATCCGGCGCATCCACAGCCGCTCTTCGGCTCGATCGGTGCGGAGGCCGCTGAACCGGAACCGCGGCAGCACGGTCTCGTCGCGATCGCGGATGGCGAACGCGCGGCGCTTCGGAACCACCTCGCCGGACTTGCCGGGCCACAGCCAGCGCACGCCCATGTCGCGATCCAGCACGTCGTAGACCGCGAAGAGCGTGCCGGCCGGCGTGCCGAGGTTCAGGGGGTCGCCGCCGCGGTCGCCGCCCACGAGGTAGGTCGTCCGGCTCGTGGACAGGATGCGGTAGGCGTCTCGCGGCATCGTGGCCGCGTCGATGCCGGCCCTGAGCGCGGCGCCAGTTGCGCCCAGGCAGATCCGGCGGCGGGCGGAGGCGGGAACGGCGTCCTCGGCCACGATGGGCATCCGCGTGCCGGTCGCCTTCTCGACGTAGTACTGCAGCTCGTGCGCCGCGAGGTCGACTACCTGACACGCGTTCTTGGGGATCACGACGACGGTTGCGTTCGACGAACGAGTAGGGCTGCCGGCCGCTGCGCTCCCGGACAGCATCAGCGCAAGACCCGCAAAGGCGGCCAAACGGTGTGTCAACGCACTCACCTCCAGCATTGGTGGCGCTCGTCGATGGCTCTGGTGTGCTTCGATGCACGCTTCACCGTCGATGTGAGCGCTCTTCGGCTGCCTACACAGTACCCCGGTTCCGCTGCCGCGGCCAGCCCCAGGCTCCCCAGAACGCCCCCGCGATGGCCGCACCCAGCGCGTAGAACGCCACGTCCCACGGGTCGGGCCGCACCCAGGCGAACGGGCCGCCGATGCGCGGCGCCAGCCACTTGAACCAGAACGACCAGGCCACGAGGTGGATGAGCAGCTCCGCGCGGGTCGGCATGCCGTCGTGGTTGCGCAGCCGCACCCAGCGGTAGAGGAGCAGGCACGGGGGCAGGCAGAAGGGGATGCAGAGGAGGCTGTTGGCCCACCAGTGGCAGAAGCCGGGGTGGTGGATGGTGAGCGGCTTCGCGACGAAGCGGTTCAGCAAGTAGAGGAACGCGGCGGCCAGGAAGACCGGATCGCGCAGGTAGCGGAAGCGGCAGGCGGGAGCAGGCATCGCGTCAGTGGCCCAGCGGCGTGTGGAGCGCGAGGATGAGCGGCGCCGTCGCTGCAGCCAGCAAGAGGAGGATGGCGCCCTTCAGGATCAGCACCCAGACGGACGGCTCGGGGCGTGGCGGGGGAGGCGGGATGCTCATCGTTTGCCACGAACCTTGGCGTGGTCTGGCGGTGCGACGCTGGGCGACCAGTTCGCCGACCCAAGCCGGCGTCGGCTGACGCTCCTCGCATGCCCGTCCGCGAACCCCGCATAGTCCACCGAGTTGTGGCGTGGCCGTGCGGGCAGCAGCTCGGCGCCACCGGCCAGGTTCCGTCCAGGGATCGATTCGTAGAGGATCACCGTCTGCTCGGGATGCGCGATGGCGTCCGGCGCCATGCCTGCTGCCTGCCGGTTCATCGCGTATGACGGCAGATCGCCCACCACCTCGTTCGGGCAGACGTAGGTCAGGTCGCTGTAGGCGTACGGGCGCGTCGCGGCGTTCCAGTTGGCGGCGGACGGCAGGCGGCCGTCGCTGTCCTGCGCGTACATCATCGACGCCATCGCCAGTTGCTTCACGTTGCTCAAGCACGAGAGCCGGAGCATGGCGCTTCGCCTCGGCAGCCAGTTGCGGTCCAAGTCCTGAGCTGTCGGGAGCGTCACGGCCAGCGCCAGGGCCGCCACCCCGAGTGCCGCCAGCGCGTACGGCCGGCCTGGGCGCGGCCCGTCGGCCCTCCGCAGCCCGTACAGCGCGGCACAGGCGAGCGCGATGGCGAGCGGCTCGCAGCCCAGGCCGGCGGCGCGCATCCAGGCCGTGGGCCGCCGCACCGAGTCGCACTCGGCCAGCACTGCGGCGTAGAGCCAGGGCGTCAGCCCTCCCGCGCAGGCCAGCCAGTACGCCCCGCGCGCGAGGACGGCGGGGAGACGCGACCGCGAGGGCCTTGGGTCGCTCATTGCTTGGCCTCCGGCGAGGCAGTGCGACGCTTCGCGCCGGCCTTCGGCTCGGGCACGAGCCTGGGCTTCCAGACGCACTCCCTGGCCTCCGCGAGAGTGAGGTGCTTCGCGTGGCCGTCGAGGAACCCCACCGCGTTGTCCGAGTAGTGTCTGGGCGGGTCCGCGAGGGCGTCGGGACCGCCTACCAGGTTCGGGCCTTCGCCGCCCTCGAAAACGATGACGGTGTTCTCCGGGGCCGCCACGCTGCCGGTATGGATTCCGCAGACCGACTGGTTCAGGGAGTAGGAAGGCACCTCCTGGTTGTCGGCCTCCGGGCAGACGAGGAGGCCCGGGTTCCTGGTGTAGGGGTAGATGGAGTCGTTCCATCCGCCGGCCGACGGCGTCCACCCATCGTAGTCCTGCTCGTACATCGTGAGCGCCAGGCCGAGTTGCTTCACGTTCGAGAGGCACGATGTTCGCCGGCCCGAACGGGCCCCGCGGTAGCGCGTGTCCTCAAGCATCTGGGCCGTCGGTATCGCTGTCGCCAGCGTCGCGCCGGCCACCACTGCCGCCGCGATGCCGGTGCGCAGAGCGTCCTTGCCGCGCCGGAGCCGCGCCCCGCCGACGGCTGCCGAGATCGCGAGCAGGGCAGCGAGCGCGGCCGGGCCGAACCATGCCAGGAGCCACGGCGAGGCGTGGCGCGCGGCCGGCCAGCCGGCCTCCTGGACGGCGAAGCCCCACACGCCGAGCGGGCTCCAGTACGCCAGGCGCAGGGCAAACTCGGCGCGGCGGAGGAGGCGCGACGGGTCGGCGTTGGTGCGGGTCATGGCGGCGCTAGTGGCCCCAGGGAGTGTGCAGCATGAGGATGATCGGGGCCGTGACGAGGGCGCCGGCGAGGATGAGGAGCCCCTTCACGATCATCCAGGCGAGCGAGGTATCGCGTGGGGGTACGGGTGGGATCGGCGGGTCATCGGGCATCTGGGCCTCCGCGCACGAGACGACGGGCGATCCGACGCGAACGTAGTGTCGATGCGGCCGGGACGTCTCTGCTTGATCTCGATCATACATCACCCGGCCAGGGACGTCGATGGCAGAGGCCGTGCCGCCGTGCTTCCGCACCGGCCTGAGCGCCGCCGCCGGTGAACGCCGTGTCCGCCCCGTGGGCGGCCGCCATCCGTCCGGCCAAGCCCTGCCGGGCCGCGCATCGCGGCACGGGGGCCAGGTTCCATTCACCCGAGTTCCATCTGGAACCGAAGGGCAGCCCTGATGCGCTGGCGCACCGTTGGGTCGTCGATCTGACCAACCTGGCGTCCTAGCCGTGACTTGTCAATGGTTCGGATCTGGAAGGCGAGCGCCACGGAGCGCACGGCCAGCCCTCCTGTGCCTGCTGGCAGCTCCACCTCGTTGGGGAACACGCGCTGCCGCTCCGATCGATACGACGACACCGGTATGACGTTCACGACCGGCAGCACCTGGTTGATCTCATCCCGACTGACGACGACGACCGGGCGCGCCCCTGCTTGCTCCGAGCCGACTACGGGATCGAGTTGGACCACGTACACGTGCCACTGGTAGCTCACGCGGGCCGCTCCCACCATTCGGAGTCGACGACCCGGAACGCGTGCATTGTCTCCTCGAGGTCCGCAACGAACCCAGGGTCACTCATGGCTTCACGCATCGCCGCAAGCTGCGCCTCTTCATCCGCCGCGGCCCGTTCGCCCAGGAGCGCTTCGACGCGCTCGTACTCCTCTATGGGCAGCAGAACGGCGATGGCCGCGCCCGCGGAGTCTGTGATCACCTGACGACGTATCGACACCGTGCCCATGACGGCCTCCATGCTTGGCGTGCTGCGGTAAGCCATTACTAACGCAGTATATGCCAGGTGATCCGCTCTCGTCAACGCGCTGTGCGGTAGGTCCCTCAGGGCGTTCGCTACGGCACCAGGCAGTCCTCCAGGAGCTTCCTCGCCCCGTCGTTGTCGTTGGTGTCGATCAGCACGCTGGCCCAGCCGCGGTCCCGGCGGACGATGCGCATGGCGTTGATGTTGATGCGGGGCTCGCGGAACCGCGCCGCCACGCGCGCGAGGGCGCCCGGCGCGTCCTTGATGCGGATGACCAGCACGTCCTCGCTCGCTGCGTGGTAGCCTGCCTCGGCCAGCACGCGCAGCGCCTCGTCGTAGGGGTCGGCGCGGAGGTGCACGATGCCGTGGACGTGGTCGTCGTTCGCGTCCATCTCCAGGATGTTGATGCTGCGCTGCGCGAGGCGCTCGGCGATGTCGGCGATGATGCCCGGCTCGTCCGGCGGTGCGACGATGGTGATCTGCTTCATGACGCTCCCTCCGACCTGGTTCTACCTTGCGACGAGCTGCGCTGGACGGGCACGGAGGCCCATCCCACCATGGCGCTCAAGCTTCGTCAGGACTGCCCTTCAGCGAGGCGGCGACGTCGTCCACGACCTGGTCGATGATCTCTCGGGTCACGTGGGGCATCGTGATGATGTGCGCGATGCCGCGGTTCGGCGCGATCTGCCAGCGCTTGATCACCTCGTCGCCCGGGCGCGGGAAGACGACCGTGACCGAGTTCGGGTGCCGCCACGCCTCGACGCCGTGCGACGCGAACCGCTCGATGGCGTAGTCGGACGCCGCGATGGCCCGCACGACGCGCTCCCGCAGCCCCTCCTCGCCGCGCCGCTGGATGGCGCACCAGAGGATGAGCGGGCTCAGGGCGTTCCGGCTGCCCGCGATGGTGGTGTCCATGCAGCCGACGTACTCCACGCTGCGGGCGACGCGATCCACGTGCCGGCGGTGGGCCAGGGCGACGCCGCAGGGCATGGGCGAGCCGATGAACTTGTGGCCCGAGACGGCGATGGAGTCGATGCCGGCATCGAACCCGAACGGCTGCGGATCGGTCACGAAGGGCAGGATCATGCCGGAGAGCGCTGCGTCGGCGTGGATGTAGGCGCGGACGATGGCGAGGTCCTGCAGCATCGCGCGGATCTTGGGCAGGCAGTCGACGGCGCCGTGCATGGTCGTGCCGATGTTGGCCAGGATGATCGGCGGCACGTCGCGGTGCAGCTTCAGCGTCTCGTACAGGTCGTCGTAGTCGATCTCGCCGTCGGCGCGTCCGCGGATCATGATGCTGCGCGCGCCGAGCACCCGCACGATCTTGGCTGCCGAGTAATGGGTGTGCTCCGAGTAGTAGACCACGCCATCCGGGTACAGCTCGCGGGCCAGGTAGAGGCCGTAGAGGTTGCCCTCCGTGCCTCCTGCGGTGACGTAGCCCCACGTCTGCCCCTCGGGCGCGCGCAGGTGCCGCTGGAAGAAGGCGACCACCTCGCGCTCGAACGCGAACGTGTTCTCCCGGTAGATGGACTCGCCGAAGGGGTCGCCCACGTTGTTCAGCGCATAGCGCAGGAACGGGGTGATCTCCGGGTAGTCGTAATCCTGGCTGCACGGATAGCCGACGAACGTGCTCGCCAGGTTCTCCACGTAGTCCAGGTACTTCCGCAGGCGCTCGACGGCGTCCTCCGGAAGCGGGGGCATCGGCGGCCCGTCGGGCAGGGGGTCGTGTTCAGGTGTCATGGTGTCGTCCTGGCGGCGTCCGAGGGCGCCGCGGGGCGGGATGATGTCGGTGACGGAGTCCATCCCATCTGGTCGGATCCGCGCCGCAGGTACTTCGCATGGCCATCGGCGAACGCGATGTTGTCGCCGCCTTCGTGGCGTGGCTCGGTCGGAAGCAGCTCGGGGCCGCCGGCCATGCTGCGCCCGGGCTTCGACTCGAAGACGGCGACGAGCTTCTCGGGCGAACTGAGCGCCTGAAGGTCCGTCCCGGCCACCGCGCGGTTCATCGCGTAGGACGGAAGGCCGGCGACGGGCTCGGAGGGGCACTCCATGAAGGCCGCGCGGAGCCGACCTCCGCCTCTTCCGGGCGACAGGAGCGCCTCGTTCCAGCTCGCTGCCAGCGGCGCGCGCTCGTCGTAGTCCTGGCTGTACGTGAGCACCGCGAGCTGGAGTTGCTTCACGTTGCTCAGGCAGGTGTTCTCCCGGGCGATGTTCCGATACATCCGGCCCTCGCCCAGGATGCCGGAGTACACCGTTGGGATGCACGCCGTGCCCGCGGCCCCCAGCAGAACCGCCAGAACCGCCAGACGCAGACCCGGGTGCGGGCGCGGGCCATCCACGATCGCGAGGAGCGCGCGCCCGCCGACGATGACGGCGGCCGGGGGCAGCACCAGGAAGAGCGCCCACAGAGGCGACGGGGTGAAGCCGCGGCGCGAGCCGCCTACCAGCGCCAGCACCGCGTAAGCCGCCGGCGCTGCCAGCGCGAGGGCAAGCGCCTGCACGGCGAGACGGGCGGAGCGTTTGGGTTCGAGCGTCATGGCGTCCTCAGGTTCGGCGAGAGTGGATCGACCAGTTGGCGCGCCGGCCCCGCGGCGGGCTTCGAGCGCTCGGCATGCCACTGAACGTCCGGCGAGCCGCGCTTGAGGTGCTTCACGTGGCCGTCGGCGAACGCGATGTTGTCGCCCCGGTGCCTGACCGGCTGTGGGAGCAGCTCGGGCCCGCCCGCCAGGTTGCGGCCCGGCTTCGAGTCGAAGAGCGCGGCGGCTCGCTCCGGGGCATCGATCTCGCCCAGCCGCACGCCGGCGAGCGAGGCGTTCATGGCGTACGATGGCGTGCCCGCCGGGGCGGCCGGACATTCGAGCAGCGGCAGCTTGCCCGTGCGGTCGCTGGTGTACGTCAACACGCGGCTCCGCAGCGGCTCGTTCCAGCCGGCCGTGGGAGGAACGCGCCCGTCGTAGTCCTCGGTGTACATGACCAGCGCGGTGCCGAGCTGCTTGAGGTTGCTCATGCAGGCGGACGACTGCGCTCTGGCCGTGATGCCCTCTCCCTGGCTGAGCAGCGCGAAGACGAGCGGGCCGCTGCCCAGTGCCGCGGCTCCGCCGATGACGAACGCGGCGATTGCAGCGAGGAGTCCCCGGCGCGGTCTGCCCGCCGCGAGCAGCAGGACCGATGACACCAGCCCTCCCGCGCAGGCAATCGGCGGAACGAGGAACATGAGCGCCCACAGGCTGGACGCTGCGCCGTCGCGCACCGAGTGCGGCAGCACGGCGATGCCGATGGGGTACGCCAGAAGGCCCGCGAGCGCGAGCCACAGTGACCGCTTCGCTGCGGTGCTGGCACGCGTCGTTCCAGAGGCGCTCATCGATCCCTCCCTCGGTTGCCCTATCGGCCGAACCGGTAGCGGACGGCGCCCGCGATGGGGCTGATCTCGATCGAGGCGCCGGCCACGGGGCGCATCGCTGCGTCGCCCAGCTCAGACCCGTTCGCGCCGACGGCGCGGCATCGGGTCGCTCCGCCCAGCCTGTCTTGCCGAACCCGGATCGGGTCGCTGCCCTCCGCCACGATGAGCTCGAGTGCGCCGTCCGGGGTCTTGCGGAGGACGACCATCCCCGACGTCTGGATCGGCCCGAAGTCGCGCATCGTGCCGCCCGCGTCGCAGAACACCAGATCCGCGTCGCCCACGTAGGATACGCGCCGGCCGGCCTCTTGGGTGCACCAGGTTGCGAATCCGTCCGGCGCCGTCGCGAGCCAGGCCGAGGGGGTCAGCAGCATCGGCCCATCGGGCCCCGGCGCCTCCCAGGTCTGGTCCGCCGAGCGGTTCACCCACACCGTGAGGCCATTGCGGTACCGCACCCGCACCTGGCCGCGGAGGTTGGCGCCGGTCTGCAGCGCCTCCGAGGCGCCCTCGAACCGGACGCCGTCCCAGTAGGCGATGTCGGTCACCCGCTCCTGGATGTACCGGCGCTGCAGCGCTCCGATGAGGTGGTAGTAGCGGAGCGAGTCCGGCACGTCGCCGAACGGGAAGAACCCCGCATGCCCATAGGCGATGGTCGTGGCCATGCAGTGGTACGTGCCGCCGTCCCAGTACGGCCCGGGCAGCATCGAGATGTCGGCGCCCTGCGGGTGCAGGCGCAGGAGGTCGAAGTCGAGCAGGAGTGGCTGCTTCGGCGGGTCGGGCAATCCCATCTGCCCGTAGCTGCCGTCGATGAGGCCGGCGTAGAAGCAGTGGTGCGAGCCCTCCGAGAAGGCCGGCCCGCCGTACGAGACCCTCTGCTGCGTCAACACCCGCCCGTAGGCGTTGAACGTGGTGCGGAACATGCCGGCGCCCGACGTGCCGGCCTGGTAGTCCACGAAGAGCCACGGCGGGACGCAGGTGTGCACGTCGCAGTAGGTCGCCGTGACCCCGTACTTGCGCGCCTGCATCGGCCCGTACTTCGCTGCCATCTCGGCGGCCTTGGCGGGCCGGATGTTGAACGTCGGCGGCCAGGAGCGCTGCCACTCGCCTTCGGACGTTCGCGTGACGTAGTCCTCGTTGAACGACAGGCCGAGCGGCGAGAAGTCGCAGTAGTTGTTGTAAGGCCCCACGTAGTGCCCGAGCGCGCGCACCTGGGCGTAGTAGCGCTTCATCGCCGCATCGCCGCCTGCATCGGGCGGACCGGAGGTCGTCATCGTGTACTCCTGCGGCCCCTGCCCGACGTCGGCGCCTTCGGTCCAGGAGTCCTCGTGCTGCGTCACGATCAGCCGGTCGATGCCATAGGCCTTGTACGTGCGGAGCTGCGCCAGCCAGCCATCGAACCGATCCGGAGTCGTGCCACCCAGGTGCGTGTACATGAAGTTGCGCAGGATGGGGGTCAGCGGGCTCGGCGGGTTGGCGATACGCGGCAGGACCTCCTCGAACCGCGGCGAGACGGAGAGGACGCACCGCTCGTGCAGGGGGTTGAGCTTGCCGTCCGTGCATGGCCGGTAGAGGATGGAGCCTGTGTACGAGACGGCAGAGGCGTCTTCCTGCGGCGACCGGCCGTCGAAGGCCGAGGAGTTGGTCACATACCAGTCGGGCACGTGCGTGGCGAATACCCCGCGATCGCAGAGCGCTCCCGCGCCGCGCAGGCCCATGAAGGTAAAGAAGGGGATCGCGATGTACCGGCCGCTGCGAAGTCCGGTTGCGCGGCCGAGCCGAAGGCCTGCCATCTCGCGCGTCGGGCAATCCCACGTGTGAGTCAGGGATCGGCCCACGATCTGCAGCGTCAACGTGTACTCGACCGACCGGCGCCCTGCGGCCCAGCGCCAGCGGGTGATGAGCGTGGAGCCGCGTGTTTCCGCCCTCAACAGCGTCCGAGCGACGGCCGGGGAGCCGGGCTCCAGCATGGCGCCGCCCGCGTTCCACATCGGCCCGCCTCCCGCCGCCGGCTTGAACGTGGCATCGCCGCACTCGGCGGTCAGGTCGTCGAGCGTTCCCGTGCGCGGGGTGTAGACGTACCTGACCGTGCCGCCGCTGCTCACGGAGGTGAAGACGTAACGAGCGCCTGCGCGGGTGACGCGCACCTGCGTGGCCTCGATGGTCGGCGGGACGATGGAGCCCGGCGTCGGGAATGGGAGCTTGGGCTGGGACCGCAGCGTGACGCGTGGCGCCTCCTCCCGGTAGAAGGCGACGGAGTCGAAGTACAGCTCGCGCTTCTCGCGGTTGCCGCAGTTGCGGAGTTCCAGCCCCACGAACGCCGATGGCTCGTCGATGACGCCGTCGGCGTTGCCCCCGGAACTGGCGCGGCCCAGGTCGCGGGCCGGATCGCGCGGCGTCAGGCGGTGCAGGAGGCCCCAGAACTTCCAGTTCACCCGCCCGCACTGCATCCGGAACGTCTCGCCGGTGCGGTCCCGCACGAGCACGAACACGTCGACCTGGGGCGTGGAGGCATCGGGCACCCAGTCCCAGTTGTTGCCGAAGAGCCAGATCTGGCAGGCGTTCCAGCCCTGGGGCAGGGGTATCGGTCTGGGCGGGATCAGCTCGATGCGTCCCAAGCCGGAGCGCGACGAGTAGTCCAGTCTGGCCGTCGGGTCGCCGAAGAGCGGCTCCTCGCGCGACTGGACGAGGCGCACGTCCATAGCGCCGTACGCGGACGCCGACCATCCTCGCAGGTTGTGGAAGCGCACCTGCGCCGGATGGGCTCGCGAGCGCCACACGAACCCGCGGAGCGGCGGGCGCACCTGGCGCGGCTGCGTCTCCACCTCGGCTTGGGCGCGCCGCCCTTGCTGGCGAGCGACGTTCGTGGCCTCGAGGCGGTCCATGTAGAAGGTGAAGGGCTTCGCAGAGCCCGAGGGGACCTCGAGTTGGGCCACGAAGACGATGCGCCCGATCTGCGTCGCGTCCAGCCGCCCATCGGCGTCGACCGACCAGCCCGGCTGCGTCCACTCGGACAGGGGCGCCGTCTCGATGGTCTGCCAACGCTCCCGAGTGTAGACGTCGCCGGCGATCGGCGCGATCCACTGCGAGTCGCCGCCGCCCTTGGCCCCGCCGGACTCCCGGACGATCAGACCGCCATGGGGAGCGCCCGCCAGCCGGCTGCCGAAGATGTGGAACCGGAAGCGCGTCGAGGCTGCGAAGCGGAGATCCGACACATCCACCGACCAGGTGGCGCGCACCATGTCGGGACGCTCGTTCACGAGGGTGACCGCCAGCGACCTGCGACCGGACGCGGCCCGCGCGCCGCTCTGGCGCACCGTCGCGATGGGGCCGGCCTCGGCGCCCCAGCCGTTGGGCCCACCCTCGAAGTCCGCCAGGACGGTCCAGGGCGCGCCGGAGGACTGGAGGATGCAGCAGAGTCCGACAACGGCGACCGCGACGGATGGCATGGCTCTATCTCCGCGACGGGCTCCGCGCTCTGGAGCGATCAGCCCGTCGTCGCGCGCGTGTGGCGGGCTACTCCCGGGGAGGGCCGCCGGTGTCGCCGTTGGGGTGGCCGCCATTCCAGTTGAAGATGGCCCCGCCCAGCCGGCCATACAGCGGGTCGTGCTCGGCCTTGTCGTAGTGCTCCACTTTCACGTTCACCGCGTGGCCGTCTGCGGCCGCCACGTTCATTCGTCGGCTGTGCGGCGAGGGGTAGGCCTCGGGCCACCACGCCGTGTCCCAGTAGTACGTCATCGCCTTGTCGTGGACGGGTGGACCGAACGGTCCGCTATTGCGGATCGGCCCGGCCTCGACGAGGAGCGCTGTCTGGGCGGGCAGTTCCACGTTCTCGATGGGGAAGGCGCCCTTGCCGAACACGTCCGAGAAGCGCGCGTTGAGGGCGTAGGTGGTCTCGACCTCGTAGCCGAAGTAGGCGTCGCGCATGTCCGGCGTGCCGCGGTACGTGGGGCAACTGGCGATGCTCTGGCCCGCGGTGTAGAGCGAGAGCAGCGAGAACCAGGTGCGCCACTTGCCGCCAGGTCCCTCGTAGGCCGTGGGCGGGATGCGGCCGTCGTAGTCCTGAGCATAGAGGAAGAGGGCGGTGCCGAGGCGGCGCTCGTTCGTGAGGCAACCGGTGCGCGCGGACTGAACGGCGCTCCGGCCGGCTGCCTGCCAGGCCACGATGGCGAGCGCGACGCACAGTACGGCTGCGGCGGCAAACCGGACCCCTGCGGGTACGCGGCTGAGCAGTCGGGGGCGGTCAGTTTGGATCTGCGGGGCGTCGGCAGGCGGGTGCATGGAGGGCCTATGGCTTGCGGACTCGCCGCGTCGGCGGCTCGAGTGCCGCCGCATGACGCGCCGGGTCCTTCGGCTTGCGGGTCGCGGCCGTCTGGCCGGGGGAGGCGGGCGCCTTGCGCGTTCTGCTTGCGGAGCGCGAGGCGGCGGGGCCCTTGGCGGCTGTGCTCTGACGGCGAGACGCAGGGCGCTTGCGCTCCGGTCGCTCCTCGTTCTCGGCCGAATGCAGGCGCGCTCGACCCGCTGTTCGCCCCCAGACGACGAACACCGCGCATATGCCGATGGCTGCGATGGCGGCTGCCTGACCCGCGTCCATGTGTCTCCCTCTGCACGCGAAGCCGCGTGTCGACGCGAGACAGTTCGGGTCGAAGCCGCTAGATTCCTGCCGGCTGCCCGGCGCGAAGCTCAGGGGCAGACGCGACTATAGGCGCGACCGACTGGGTCGTGCCAGTCGCTCGCGCCCAGAGCGCTATCGGCGGCGACGGCCTAAGCGGCCTTACGCAGGTTCAGGAACCAGGCGTGCCGGTTGCTGTTGGCCGGGTCGGCGAACGCAGCCCCGTAGTCGACGAACGCGGTCTCGCTCCCGTTCAACACGATGCGGCGCGAGATGCGCATCCGCAGTGGCTGCAGGTCGCCCCCGTCCGGCGGGTACACCACGACCTCGGACCCGACAGGCAGGTCCAGGCGCGATCGGAAGCGCAGCCCGGTCCGGCTCACGTCGATCAGTGTGGCTTCGCCTGACGCCCCATTGGGTGTCTCTAGGTGCAGCGGCTGCTCGGCTGCCTCGAGCCTCATGGCCTCGCGGCGGTTCTCGGGTATCTCGGCTAGGGTTATGTCGGCGCTCATATGACGGTCCTTGTTCCGGTCTCGTCCGCCCGCACACCAACTGGCGCCAGCGCTTCGGCGGGACGATTCCCTTGTTCCATAGACTCTGGTAGAATCGAACACGAAGGTCACTGGTCACCGTGCTGGGTTCGCGCCGACCCCGTGACCGTGTGCCGCCCATATCGGTCGTACCGGAGGTACGCCATGCAAAGCCTTGGGGGAGCGCGCGAGGCCGATAGGCGCGTGTCGGAGTGGTTTCTGCGCGAGCAGACTCGACGCAGCGGGCGCGAGCCGGCGGCCGAGCCGGCCAAGCCCATGTCTGTCATCACCATCTCCAGGCAGTTCGGCGCCGGCGGGCACACCGTCGCCGAGAAACTGGTGCAGGCGCTGGGAGCGGACTGGGAGGTCTGGGATCGCGAGATCATCGACCAGATTGCGCACAGCGCGGAGACCCGCAAGGACATGGTGGAAGCGCTGGATGAGCGGACCCAGTCGTGGATGGACCAGCTTGCCCGCCACATGCTCGGGGCGCACGCCATGGAGCCCCAGGGCTACCGGCGCCATCTCGTGCAGGTGCTGCTCGCGCTTGGGCAGCAGGGGCGCAAGATCATCGTGGGCCGCGGCGCGAACTTCGTCCTGCGCGATGCCCTGAACGTGCGGCTCCGCGCAGCGGTCGAGTTCAGGACGCAGGCAGTGATGCGCCTGGAGAACATCGGCCACGACGAGGCTCTCAAGCAGATCCACCGCGTCGACCATGACCGCGCCGAGTTCACGCGCACGCTCTTCGAGCGGGACATCGACGACCCGGCGGGCTACGACCTGATCGTGCAGACCGACAATCTCGGCGCCGATGCGGCCGTGGCGGCCATCGTCGGCGCCGCTCGCCAGATGTACCCTCAGGGATAGGGGCTGCCAGGGCCTCCGGCATCCCACGACCATTCGGGGCGCGCCGCCTCGCCGCGCGCCCACCGAGGAGTTCCCATGACGCCTATCGTCCTGTCCACCGACATCCCCGGCATTCGCCGCTTCTCGACGGGCAAGGTCCGAGACGTCTACGATCTCGGCGACACGGTCCTGATCGTGACGACCGACCGCATCTCCGCGTTCGACTCCGTGATGCCCAACGGCATTCCCGGCAAGGGAGCGGTGCTCACAAGCCTGTCGCGGTTCTGGTTCCGCACGCTGCGGCCCGTGGTCGCCAACCACTACATCACCTCCGACGAGGGGTACATCGCTGCGAAGCTGGCCGCGAACGGAGTGGCCGTCGACCCGGAGATGCGGCGCATGTTGGCCGGACGCTCGATGCTCTGCGTAAAGACGCGCATCTTCCCGGTCGAGTGCGTCGTGCGCGGCTACATCGCCGGGTCGCTCTGGAAGGAGTACGTCGAGGCGGGCGGGCCTGGCAAGGCGGTGACGGTGCACGGGCGCCCGTTCCCGGCGGGTCTGCGCGAGTCCGATCGTCTGCCCGAGCCCATCTTCACGCCGTCCACCAAGGCGGAGGCGGGACACGACGAGAACATCGGCATGGAGCAGATGCGGCACATCGTCGGCGACGACTGGGCCGAGGCGCTGGCGCAGGCCAGCATCGCGCTCTACAACTCCGCCGCCGACTGGGCGCGGGCGCGCGGCATCATCATCGCGGACACCAAGTTCGAGTTCGGCCTGCACTCCGGCGCGCTGACGCTCTCCGACGAGGCGCTGACGCCGGACTCCTCGCGCTTCTGGGATGCGGAGACGTACGAGCCGGGCAAGTCGCAGGCCTCGTTCGACAAGCAGTACCTGCGGGATTGGCTGGTGGCCTCGGGCTGGAACAAGGAGCCGCCGGCGCCGGAGCTGCCGCCGGGCGTGGTGAGGGAGACCGCCGCCAAGTACCGCGAGGCGCTGCGCCGCATCGCCGGCGACGACGAGGGGTAGGGGCAGCGCGAGGCATCGGGTGACCCCGGCGCAGGAGGGATCTGGCCGGCGTCGCTGCGGGAGTGGGTCCTGCCGGATCCCTCGCAAGGGCGGCTCGGGATGACCCCCGGCGCGGTGCGGCGGCCTTGGAGTACGGTGCGGCCGCTGTAGGGGATGCGGGTATCCCGGCGCGCTCGGTTATCCGGACGCGTCCCACCATCCCGACGCGTCCCGTCATCCCGACGAACGAGATACCCGGCAGCGCCCGCCGTGCTACTGGCTTCTGGCTACTTGCTTCTCGCTTCTGCCTTGTTGACAGACGCCCGGCGGGTCGCTATAAGTAGGGTGGCCGCACGGCGCCCGCGCGATGTGGCGCCCGGCCAGGAGATGCCATGCCCACGGACCCGTCCCAGGAGCAGCCCGCGCCGTTCGCCCACTCCAGTGAGGAGGAGATCGGGCGCCTGCTGACCTTCTATGGGGTGCGATGGGAGTACGAGCCGAGGACCTTCGCGCTTGAGCACGGGGAGGACGGGCGCGTGACGATGTCGTTCACGCCCGACTTCTACCTGCCGGACTACGACCTGTACATCGAGGTGACAACGCTGCGGCCCTCGCTGGCCAACCGCAAGAACCGCAAGATCCGCCGTCTGCGGGAGCTGTACCCGGACGTGCAGATCAAGCTGCTGGCGCTGCGGGACGTGGAAGCGCTGTTCGCGAAGTATGGCCGGCCCAACGGGCAGTGAGGGTGGGACGAGACGAGGAAAGGCCCGAGCGCCGCTTCTGCTCTCGCCGATTCTATCGTCGGTTGCTTAGCGCTGCGCGTCCCCGCCGTGTTCCCAAGAAACCTTTCGACCCCTCAGGAACAGGTACGGCTTCACGTTCGCTTTGCGCTCGATCGACATCGCCCTGTCGGGCAGCCCTCGGCTCTTCGGTGCACTCGGATTTGCTTGGGATGCCCGCGACCTACCTTTCGGCATTTCGCAGTTTCCGTCGCGCCTCGTTTGGCCGCGAATTGCTTCGTCGGGCTATCGGCGTCAAGCTGGTTGCTTCGCTCGGGCCTTGGCTGCTTGGGTCTCATCCCGCGCAGCGTAGATCGACTATACGACAGGTCTATCCCGTTGTCAAGGGGCCGATTTGGCAGTTTTTGGGCCGTTTTCGGAGGGCTCCGGGGAGGGCGGAATGAGCGCTGGAATGGGTGAGGTGCTGTACCCAGCGGCAAGGCTGCGCGCCCGCGTTCGGGCCATGGGGCGGCGCATCGCGCGGGACTACGCCGGCAAGGACCCGCACCTCATCACCATCCTGCGGGGCGGGCTCTTCTTCCTCACCGACCTCGCTCGCGCCATCGACATCCCGCTCTCGCTGGACTGCCTGGGCATCTCCAGCTACTCCGGCCAGGCCACCGGCTCGGTGCGCATCACGAAGGACCTCGACGACAGCATCCGCGGGCGCCACGTGCTGATCGTGGAGGACATCATCGACACCGGGCTGACCCTCGCCTACATCCGGAGGAACCTGTTGGTGCGCGAGCCGGCGTCGCTGCGTATCTGCACGCTGATGGACCGGCCGTACCGGCGCATCGTCGACATCAAGGTGGACTACGTCGGCTTCGAGATCCCGGACACGTTCGTCGTCGGGTATGGTCTCGACTGGCGCGGGCACTACCGCAACCTGCCGTACATCGCGGCGTTCGACCCGGCGGCGGCCCAGGCGGAGCAGCAGACGGACGCCTGAGCGCCGGAGGACTCCATCGGGCTTCCGGTGAACGAACGAGCACACGCGCGCTATCGAGGGACGCATGGCAGAGGGCGATCTGGGAGTCGTGATCGGCGGGTCTCTGGCCGAGGGGCTGGAGATGAAGCTGGACGGCTCGTATCCCATCGAAGCCCTGCGCGCCGGGCGCTTCGTGGTGGTCGAGGGCGCCAGCTACCGCTTCTTCTCGATGATCACCGACGTGCAGCTCGGCGCCGCCGCGCCCGAGTTCCTCACGAACCCCCCGGCTGCGGCGGGCGCCCTCGAGCGGGCCGTGATGGCCGGCACCAGCACCTTCGGCAAGGTCTCGCTCCGCCCGACGCTCATGCTCGGCAAGTCGGACTCCGGCGACCCCGATCTGCACCCCGTCAAGACCATTCCGCCTCACTTCAGCCCTGTGCGCGAGGCGACCGCGGCCGACGTCGAGCGCGTCTTCGGCGGCAAGGCGCAGCCGAACCACTTCCAGGTCGGCGCGCCGCTGGAGATGGACCACGCACCGGTCTTCCTGGACCTGGGTAAGCTGGTCGAGCGGTCCAACGGCATCTTCGGCAAGTCGGGCACCGGCAAGTCGTTCCTGACCCGTATCTGCCTGTGCGGCATCCTGCGCGAGGGGACGGCGACGAACCTCGTGTTCGATATGCACAGCGAGTACGGCTGGGGCGCGCCCACCGAGGACAAGTCGCGCGGCGAGGTGCGGGGCCTGAAGGCGTATGGACGTGAGAAGGTCGATGTCTTCTCGCTCGATCCCAAGTCGACGCGCCGGCGCGGCCACAAGGTGGAGCGTGAGTTCCGCATCCCGCTGTCGCAGATCGAGGTCGAGGACATCGCGCTGCTGCAGAGCGAGCTGAACCTGCCGCCGACCGCCGTCGAGACCGGCTACCTGCTGCATGGCGCGTACGGCGACGGTTGGCTGCGGCGGCTCATCGAGATGGACGGCGCCGACGTGAAGGCCGAGGCCGAGAGCCTGGGCGCGCATCCGGCGTCGCTCGCCGCGCTCAAGCGGAAGCTGAACGTGCTGCAGAAGCAGTGCGCGGGGTTCCTCCACGCCAACGTCGCGCCCGCGGACGATGCGGCGAAGCAGGTGCTGGACGCGCTGCGGCAGGAGCGCCACGTCGTGCTGGAGTTCGGCAGCTACAACAAGCCGCTCCAGTACATGCTGGTGGCGAACATTCTGACGCGGCGCATCCATGAGGATTGGGTGGCGCGGACCGAAAAGGCGCTCGGCGACAGGAGCCGAATGCCGAAGCCGCTCGTCATCACCATAGAAGAGGCGCACAAGTTCCTGGCGCCCGGCCTTGCGGGGCAGACGATCTTCGGCACGATCGCGCGGGAGATGCGCAAGTTCAACGTGACGCTGCTCATCGTTGACCAGCGGCCCTCGGGCATCGACGACGAGATCCTCTCGCAGGTGGGCACGAAGATGATCTGCCTGCTCGACGACGAGAAGGACGTCCAGGCGGTGCTGAGCGGTACGCCGAACGCCGGCGGGCTGCGCGGCGTGCTGGCGGGGCTGGAGTCGAAGCAGCAGACGCTCCTGCTGGGGCATGCCGTGCCCATGCCGGTGGTCATCAAACCGCGCGACTACGACGACGCGGTGTTCAGGCTGGACATGGGGTACGAGGAGCCGGCGGTCCGGAACGCGCGGCTGGAGGAGGAGAGAACGGGTGACTTTGCTGAGTAGGCTCCTCGGTCGGGCCGGGCTGTCGGGCATCGTGCTTGGAGTGTGCCTTGTTCCGGCCGCCGTGCGCGCTGCCGAACCGGGCCCATCGCCGCAGGCCAAGCTCAAGGCGCCGGAGCGCCGGCTGGACGCCATCACGCTGGAGGAGTTCCGCGCGGTATCCTGGCGTCCGCGGGACAACTCGTTCAAGACCAACGACCCGGTGCGCATCCTCCTGGAGGACACCCGGACGCACGAGCGCGTGGTGCTGGAAGCCGACGATGCCGAGGGCACGCCGGAGGGCGACATCGTGGTGCGAGGCCATCTGCGCCTCAGCCGCGAGGAGGGAGCCATCGAAGGCCGGGCGCTGCACTACAAGGCCGCCGACCAAACCGGTTCTGTCTCGGATGCGCGCGCCCAGATGGGTTCGGCCCGCGTCGAGGGCAAGCAGATCGAGCTGCTGCCGAACGAGCGGCTGAAGGCCACCGATTCCCGGTTCACGCTCTGCGCCTGCAAGCGGCCTGACTTCCACCTGACGGCGCACGAGATCGTGATCTCGGCGAGCGGGCGGGTGAGCGCCAAGCGCATCGGCTTCTTCGTCGGCGGCACGCGCCTCTTCTCGCTGCCCACCTTCACGCGCACCTTCCGCCAGCAGTCGCAGAGCCCGCTGCCCATGATGCCTGCCTACACGAAGAACGGGGGCATCGAGGGGCGGATCCGGGACGACATCATCAACACGCCCGATACCTTCCTCGATTACTCGATCCGCCTGGCCACGAAGGACAGCCCGGACGGCGCCATCGACTTCGAGCGCGATCTCACGCGGCAGGGCACCGATGCGGCTCCGCCCCGCCTGCGCGTCCTGACGGCGAAGCAGCCCCTCCGGGCCGCGCTCGAGGCCGCTCCCGCGCTGATCGAGGGGGAGCCGCAGGCGACGGAGTTCGGCAGCCGGCGGGCCTCGCTCTACACGCTGCTGCACGTGGACCAGTACGTCTACAACCGCAAGCACACCAACCTGCAGCTCAGCCGCCTGCCCGAGGTCGGCTTCGCCGTCCGCAACCTGCTGAACCGCACGCTGCCGGAGGACGATCCTACTTCGAAGCGCCCGCCCTCGCAGACCGCGTTCGGCAAGGGCGTCTTCAGTCCGGCGGAGTGGCTCATCAACGCGGAGGTCGGAGTGGGCTGGCTGCGCGAGATGCCGACCCGGGTCGAGCGCGGGCGGCTCGGTCTGCGGGCCGATGCGTCGAGCCCCCTATTCCGGTTCCTCGACCCCATCTACTTTCGCTACGGGGGCTTCGCTTCCGCTGCAGCGTACGACGACGGGAACGCGTACACCATCCTGTCGCCGGAGGTGGAGGCGGACGTGTTCCTGAACCGGAACACGCTCATCGGGGTGGGCTTCCGCTACGCGCAGGAGTTCGGGCAGACGCCGTTCCTGTTCGACCGGCTGGACGTGCGCAACGAGATGCGGCTGCGGTACTCGGTGGTCCGCTCGACGTGGGGTTACGACGTGTCGGTGAACTACGACATGGATCGCGTGCGGGCCTACGACACGATCTTCTCCGTGCGCCGCCGGTTCGACTGCATGGAGGTCGGCCTGTCCTACCAAACGCGCGCGCAGAACCTCGGGCTCATCTTCAACCTGCTGCCCGTGACGCGCGCCAAGGCGGCCGGAGCGCGGTAGGCGCAGCTCACTACCTAGTCCAAACACACACGGGCGCACCGGACCAGCGGCCTGGCATAGGCCCATTCCGGCTCCGGTCCGTCCCTGGAGGTGATCAGATGGCAGACGAGGGTACCACCAGCCGGCGGCAGTTTCTGGCAGCATCGGGTGCGGCGGCGCTGGGGCTGATGGCCGCCGGCATGGCCGAGGGCCAGAGGACCTACCGCACGAAGCTCCATCGCGCGATGATAGTCGGCAAGCCGGACGAGGGCGCTCTGCGCCCGCTGAAGGAGGCCGGCTTCGACGGGGTGGAGGCGGGCATCATCCCCGAGGACGAGGCCAAAGAGTGCCGCAAGGTGGCCGAGGCGATGGACATGCGCATCCACTCGGTGCTGGCGGGCTGGGACACCGGGGTGCTGGAGAAGGCCATCCGGGCGGCCAGCGGGTACGGCGCGGACGCCGTGCTCATCGTGCCGGGCGCCATCGGCGGCATGAAGATCCCGGACCCGTGGGACATGGACATCCGGTTCGATGCGAAGACGTGCTACCTGAAGCAGGTGGTCAAGGGCGACAACGAGCCGTACAAGGCCTATATGGAGGCCCACGACCGCGCCCTGGACGGCGCGCACGACGCCATCCGGCCGCTCGTGCCTCTGGCGGAGAAGCTGAAGGTCGCCATCGCCATCGAGAACGTGTGGAACAACCTGTACCCCAAGCCCGACCTGATGAAGGCCCTGGTCGAGTCCTTCCACAGCCCCTACGTGAAGGCGTACTTCGACGTCGGCAACCACGTGAAGTACATGGTGCCGCCGGAGCAGTGGATCCGCACGCTCGGCAAGCACATCGCCAAGATCCACATCAAGGACTTCAAGCTCAAGCCTGACGGCCACGGCGGCGACTTCGTGCACCCGCGCGACGGCAGCGTGAACTGGCCGGCGGTTCGCAGCGCGCTGGAGGCCGTGAAGTACAACGGCTGGCTCACCATCGAGGACGGCGGCCTGCCGCTCACCGAGTTCCGCGAGCGCCTCGACCTGATCATCGCGGGCAAGTAGGCCCGCCGCATATGGATCCGCATCCATGCGCCGGTCGCCGGCCGGGCGCCCTGTTCGGCGGGCGTACCGAGACCCGGCGCCGGCGCTCCTGCTTTGCCGGCCCGATCCCGCGGCGGCACGCAGGTATGGCGCAGCCCGGCGGCGTAGTACGCAGATGTGTGTTCACCCGTGCACGGTCGCGGGACTCTTCGGTCGAGCCTACCGACGCGCTGCCGGCAGCGCCTGACCGGACCCCCTCAGGAAGGTATAGCCATGAGCGCTAACGACAAGCTGGACGTCGCCATCATCGGGTGCGGCGGGCGCGGTCGCTCCAACATGCAGGACATCGCTGCGGCCGGCGCCAACATCGTCGCCCTCTGCGACGTGAACCAGAACGACCTCGACGCGGCGGCGGCTCTCTACCCCGAAGCCAAGACCTTCAACGACTTCCGCAAGCTCTACGATCAGTTCAAGAGCTTCGACGCGGTGTCCGTCAGCACGACCGAGCACACGCACGTGTTCGCCGTGGTGCCGGCGCTCCGGATGCGCAAGCACGTGTTCTGCGAGAAGCCGCTGACCCACGACATCTGGGAGTGCCGCCAGATCCGCCTGGCTGCGCGGGAGGCGAAGGTCGCCACGCAGATGGGCACGCAGATCCACGCGGGTTCCAACTTCCGGCGCGTGGTGGAGCTGATCCAGAGCGGCGCCATCGGCCCGGTGACCGAGTGCCACGTGTGGGTGGACCGCGCCTGGGGCCTACAGAGCCAGGAAGCGGCCGAGCGCAACAAGGACCTCGTCTACGTGACCGATCGGCCCGCGGAAGCGCAGACGCCGCCGCCGTTCGTGGACTGGGATCTCTGGATCGGGCCCGCTCCCTACCGCCCGTTCCACGAGGTGTACTTCCCCGGCCCGAAGTGGTACCGCTGGTGGGACTTCGGCAACGGAACGATGAGCGACCTGGGCTCGCACTGGAACGACCTGCCATTCTGGGCATTGGATCTCGACGCGCCGACGACGGTGGAGGCCGACGGCCCGCTGCCGCCGCACCCGGAGATCGCCCCAGCGACCATGCGCGCGAAGTACACCTATGGCGCACGCGGCGCCATGCCCCCGATGACGCTCACGTTCTACCAGGGCGAGATGAAGCCGCGGATCTGGACGGACGGCGGCATCCCGCAGTGGCCCTATGGCGTCCTCTTCATCGGCGAGAAGGGCATGCTCCTGGCTGACTACCAGAAGTACGCGCTGCTGCCGGAGGAGCAGTACGCCGACTTCACGCCGCCCGCGCCGACCATCCCCGAGAGCATCGGCCACCATGCGGAGTGGGTCGAGGCCTGCAAGACCGGCGGCCCGACGACCTGCAACTTCGAGTACGCCGCCGCGCTTACCGAGGCGAACCACCTCGGCAACGTGGCCTACCGCGCCGGGCAGAAGCTGGAGTGGGACACCGCCAACCTGTGCGTGACCAACACCCGCGCCGCGGACGGCTTCGTGAAGCACGAGTACCGGCCGGGGTGGGAAGTCGGGTAGCGCGACTTGTCTCCCGTGTCTCAGCAACGAGGGCGCCCGAATGCGGCGCCCTCGTTGTGTGTTTGCGGCGGTTCCAAGTGCGATCTTGACAATCCGGCGGCATTGTGCGATGATGCGGCAACGCGCACTCCGACAACCTCGCGGCCGGTACACGGCAGCTTCGCCGGCTCCGAGGTTGACCTGCGGAGCCCATCCGCGATCAGGACTTGCCGCACGCCGCGGAAAGGAGGACATCCGATGGCCGCCTTTGTCGACGCACACTGCCATCTATTCAACATCGACGACGTACCGGTCTACGCAACCATCGACCGCCAACTCGATGACGTCGCGCCTGGAAGTCTCTTGGGGATAGGCGCGGCGCTCCTCTTGGCCTCGATCCTACCCAAGCTCGGCCGCGATGAGGCTCGCGCCCATCTGGCGGAGATCCGACCGTTCATCGCCTTCTTCGAGAACTCGCGTGCCGCCAACATCACAGCGATGACGGACACGATAGGGAACCAGGTGGCCGACGCTGGTGACGAGATCGTGCTAACGCCTCTCGTGATGGACTTCTACCGGGTGCCGGAGTCCGGGGAACTCGTCGAGGACCAGGCGTGTGCACTCGCGGACGCCATACGCAAGTGCAATGAGCACCTGGCCGCGGCGCGCTGCAGGGTGCTGCCCTTCGTTGGGCTGGACCTGCGCCGCTTCCGGGGCGCTGCTCCCGGTTCGGTCCGCGCCGCGCTCGATCAGTTCCTCGGCTTCATGGGAGGCATGGCGAAGCTGTGGAAGCCAGCCAGTGGCCAGACGCCAACCTCGGGCCAGTTCATCGGGGTCAAGCTGTATCCGCCCATGGGCTTCGCGCCGGATAGTGAGCCGGCGTTCCACGAGTTCTTCAAGGTCTGCGAGAGCGAGGGATTCCGTATCACGGCGCATTGCCAGCGCGGCTCCTATGAGGCGCCGGGGCAATCGCAGAGCGCAATCGGCGCCCACACAGACCCCGTGCACTGGGAGCGCATCCTGGAGCGCACCCCCAACCTGTCGCTCAATCTCGCGCACTTTGGCGGATCCGAGGATCTGGCGCGCACCTTCCTCGACATCGACGGCGACTACGACCCGGACGCGGACTACGACGTGCTTGCCGATCCCAACACAGGGACCTGGACATGGCGCATCATCGAGTTGGTGTCGAAGTACGACCATGTGTTCGCCGATCTGTCCGCGTTCGATTGGCAGAGCAAGGCGGCGGTGCTCGCGCTGCGCGCGCTGCTGATCCGGGAGGAGGCCAACAGGCTGCCCGTAGAGACGCCAAGGAACCTGGTCCGCGATAAGCTGCTGTGGGGGTCGGACTTCCCGATGACGATCGGCAGGTGCGGCGGCAAGTACGAGGTCCTGGTCAAGCGGTTCCGAGATGCCATCAACGCCAAGCCGGCCGTCGATCGGGTGAAGGAGGCCGTCGCCGACGACGTTGCGGCCCCGGATCAGAAGGAGCTGTACGTGCGCATGACCGACGCCAATCCGCGGGCCTACTTGTTCGGATAGGCGCTGGACGGGAGCTGGGACTCCAGGAGATTGGTCATGTCCGACGCAACGGAGCGTGGACTGCGGCCTGCGGGCGGCTTCGACTTGCGAGTCGTGGTGTGGGTCCTGCTGGGCGCACTGGCGGCTGGGGCGGCATGCACACACGCGTCCAAGGCGCTCGCTGTTGCTGCAGCCGCCGCAGCGCTCGTGGGGGCGGCGTGCATCGCGGTGCTGCACGGGCTGGTGAACTGGTACCGTCCTGTTCGGTTCGTCAGCGAGTTCCAGCGCGACCTGCGATATGGCCGGATCATGGATCTCGCCTTCGTCTTGCTTGGCGTGGCTGCGATCTGGCTTGGACTGGCCAGCCATGGCGCTCTGGCGCAATCTGACAACACCGCCTGTTGGTTCCTCTGGACGCTGGGCCTTGCTGCGGCCGGATGCCTGATCGTGCTACTGAGCCACTTCGTGACCGATTCAAGCGATCCCCGCCCTGAGGAGGTCGCGGAGAGCCCCATGGGGCGTGCCCACAACTACCTGAGCGTCGCGGCCTTCGCGGTACTCGTCATCTGCATGTTCAGCGGAAGCATGCTTCGAGGGCCTGGGGGCAGTCTGCTGCGGGCCTGGGAGCTTGGGCTCGGATTGGCCGGCGCGGCCTGTCTGCTGGTTCAGGGGATCGTATCGGTGTGCTGCCACGATGAGCGTCTGCTCAGGGCGCGGGGCATTGTGGAGCGGGCGCTGATCCTGACCATCCTGGCCTGGATGGCCGCCCGCGTGTGGATGTTGCTCGCCGGATAGGCAGGGGCGCGATCGCGGAGCGAGGTGGAGCACACGCGGAACACGCCGAGCGTCGTCGTCTCGCTGAGGGGCAGTCGAGGCGCGGCCGCGTGGCGCCGATCGCGCTCAGCACGGGCTCGATGCACGTGGTCTGGCGCGCTCAGTGCGATCCAGACGCTGATGTCAGGAAGGTCCATCGCCGCGAATGGGGCGGGCCTCCTCTGTCAGATGCAGCGTCTCGATCGGCATGCTGGTGTGGGCCGGAATGGCACGCCCGTGCGGGGTATGCACTTGGGGAGCGGCTCCCGTTAGGCCGCCTGCTCGCGCGTGGCGCGGGGCGAGCCGGGGCCAAGCTCGATGCAGGAACCGACCAGGTCCTACAGCTTGGCGCGCCGCACAAGGTCTCCCGGCAAGTTCGGGGTGGTTCTCATGTTGGCATGCTGGCAGACTTGATGCCCTGATGCAGGGCACCGCACACTCCGCGTTGCCTGCCGTCTCCCTGCCTCATTCCCCCCCAGGCCAGGCCCGCTACTCAAGCAAGCGGAGCTGCTCCACGATGCCGTCCTCCGATGCCAGGTAGGTGCGGGGCGTGCTCAGGGGGTGGACGGTGCCGCCAAGGCGGTTGACGGCGTCGACGATCTGCGGCACGCAGTACTCAGCCATCTGCTCGCGGACCTGGGTGCCGTTGAAGCGGAGGACCAGCCAGCCGTGCGCGGTGAGCGTGTTGTTGCGCTGGTTGTCGTCCGGGATGCGCGCGGGATCGGCGTGCCAGAGGTCGCCATCGGTCTCGATGTCCAGCTTGCCCTGCCGGCAGAACACCGCGAAGTCCAGCGCGAACCACCGGGCCTCGCACTGCAGGTAGAGCTGCCGCTCGGCCGGCATGTGGATGCGCTTCAGCTCGCTCCACAGCGCGTCCTCGAGCGGGCTCTCGTCGAACAGGTCGTTGATCTCCTCGGCGGTCATCAGCTTGTGCAGCGTCGTGGCGATGAACACGATGAGGCGCAGGCGGTGGCTGGGGATGGGGCTGGGCAGTTCGTCGAGGCTGTCGAGGCTGACCTTGTAGTACTCGCGGCCGGACTTGGGGCCCGGCGGCTCGTCCGGGAAGAGGTCGGTGCGGCGCACGCGCTCGATGGCCTTCACGCGGCCGAAGTGGCGCACCGAGTAGGCTTCCTCGCCGAACACCTTGGTCTGGTAGAACGCCAGCCACTTCGGCGGCCAGCGCTTCGGTGCGTGCTCGACGGGGATGCGGTACCAGAGCTGCTCGCGCACGATGGCCCAGTCCGGCGGGTTGTTCACCACGCATACGAGGGCCTCGCCCCTGCGTGAGGGCGGCTTGCCGTGATCGGGTCGCTTCGGGGCTCCCATGGTGCTCGCATTATAGTGGCGCGAGGCAGGCGGCGTCAACGGGCGAACGGTTTGTTCGCCCAGAATCGGCACCACTAACCGAGGCGCTGGATGTGCCCTACTTTGGCAGCGGCGCCTTCTTCACCAGCACCAGGCCGGAGGAGGTGTAGACATACACCGTGTCGCCGCGCACGATGTAGATGCACTCGCCCGCCGCGTCCATGATGCCCGGGTACACGCCATTGCCGCCTGCCGCACTGCGCGGGGCAGCGCTGGCTGGGCTGGCCGGCTTCACGTTGGGCTGCACCGCACGGATCGCGGTTGGGTCCGTGGTCCGCACGAGGCGCACGTAGTTCTGGATGCGGATGGCGTCGCCTTGGGGGCCGCGGCCGGTGGGGAAGCTGGCTGGATCGCCCTCCTTCGGGTCGCTGCGCTGGCATCCGGCGCCATGCACGTCGCGCCAGGCGCCGTTCATGTACCCCATGCCCCGTCCGAACGCGACGTAGGCCGCAGCCGGTCCCCAGCCGTTGGCCGAGATGTGGGTGGTGCTCGTCCAGTAGCACGGGTAGTCGGTCTGGCCTGCCTCGTTCTTGATCTGCGTGCACTTGAACAGCGGGTCGACGGCGGGGGACTGTGTGGCTCCGGGGGCTCGCGAGTAGTCGACGATGCTCTGCAGCTCCTTCGCGCTCGGGAGGCGCCAGTCGCTCTGGCCCAGGTGCTTGGCCTTGTTCATCTCCTGGACCCAGGCGAGCGCGTGCTGCCAGTCCATCGCCGTGCCGCTGTCGGCCTTCGCCCATGTCAGCCCGGTGGCTCGGTCGAACACGGTGCCGCTGCCGCCGTCGTGCAAGTCGTTCAGGCCGTACTTCGGGTTCCCCCGCACGCAGATGACGAAGAAGGTCTTCTCCGCGCCGCCGGGCATCTTGAGGCCGTAGCCCTTGATGCGGCCGTCCGCGAAGTTGACGCCGAAGACCTTGCCGCCGTCGGCGGTACTGTGGTCAGCGTAGACGGTGCTGCTTGCGTACTGGGAGTCGATGATGCGCTCGCCCGCGCTCGTGTCGCCGTAGGCGAACCGGAAGAGGCGCCTGTCGATGAACGGGACGAGGGCGGACGTGTCTACGGCCGGCCCGCTCGGATCGGTGCCGTCGAACGTGACGAGCGAGTACAGCTCCTTGATCGTCGGGAGCCGCCAGTCGCTGAAGCCGCCGAACCTGGCGACATTCAGTGCTGCCGGCCTGGCCTGCGCCTGCTTCAGCGTGAGCTTGTCGGAGAAGGTGAGGCTGCCATCGCCATTGGTGTCGGGGCTGCGCTGCCAGGTCAGGCCGGTGGCTGCATCGTGCACCGTGAGCCCATCGTCGCTCAGCGTATAGGCCGCCGGGTGGCTTCGGTACTGCCCGTCCTGCCCGTAGAACGGTTCGCCTGCCTTGGGGACGGAATCGAGAGGCGCGGACGCGCCGTAGATGCGCGACTGGCCGGTATCGACCACGGCGTACGGAAGTCTCGGAGGCTCTTGGGCCAGCGCGACGCTGCATGCGAGCGCGGCCAGGGACGCGACGATCGAAGCCGAAGCCCTGCGCATGGTTCTGCTCCAGTTCCAGACGAGGCAGCACATCGAGGACGGCGTTGGCCGCCCTCGATGTGCGCCCCCGGTCCGGGTCGCGAGTGCGTCGACCCTTACTGCTGTTGGCCGCCGCCACCCCGCCGGCGCCCGCTCTGACCCTGTGAGCCGCCCATGCCAGGCATTCCCTGCATACCCATGCCCGGCATGCCCATTCCGGGGCCCACCTCGACGGGGAGCGTGACAGTCTTCACGATCTGCATGCTCTTGGCCGAGATCTGGAAGATGGTGAGTCCGCGGAGCACGAAGGCGTAGTCGTTGTTGGCGGCCAGCGTGGCCTGCGGGCCGCCGCCCATGCCGGGCATCATGCCCATGCCGGGGCCCATGCCCATCTGACCCATGCCGCCGCGGCCTCCTGGGCCCTGACCCATGCCGCCGCCCTGCATCCCGCCGAAGCCTGGGCCCTGCGGTTCCTGCAGGTAGTTCTGCTCGCCGCCACCGGGCATACCGGGGCCGCCAGGCATTCCGCCGGGCCCCTGAGGACCCATGCGCTGCTCCACAGGAAGCGTGACCTTCTTCACCTGCGTGATGTCGCGCGTCGACATCTGGTAGAGCGTGTTGCCCCTCAGTACGTAGAGGTAGTCGCTCGTCGCGACCATCTGCGGTTGCCCGCCCTGGCGCATGCCCGCGCCGGGCCGCATCATCTGGCCCATGCCCATGCCGCCTGGCATCTGGCCCATCGGCTGCCCCGCGCCGCCGGGCCCGTCCTGCATGCCCGGCTGCTGGCCGGCCGCAAGGGCCGCCGGCGCCAGAAGCACCATCGCCACGCCCGCCGTCACATGCAGCGGCGCTCGAAATGCTGTCCTCATCTCGCTGCCTCCCCTGCCTATCCCCATGCTCGCCCGGCGCCGGTCCGGCCCGGTCGGCATGCTTGCCATGTGGTTTCACTTAGCCTTACGCAGTTCCTTCCTGAACCCTAACAGCGGAGTTGCGCCACGAAGGGGTTCGGCCTGTCGCGGACTCCGTTTGACCGGATGCGAGGCTGCAACAAGGACCTTCCTGCACCGAAGGAGAAGATCGCACGGGGGGACGGAGGTCCCGCGGGGCCGCTCCATCCAAGCCGAAGTGAGGTATCCGTACGAGACTATGAGCGCGACATCAAGGGAACTGGTCCATCAGACGCTGGCTCTCGAAGGGCCCGCCCGCGCGCCCAGGCAGTTGTGGGTGCTGCCCTGGGCTGCGACGAACTACCCGATCCAGCTCGACCAGATACGCCGTGACTACCCGGACGATATCGTGGGTGTCGGCGGGCACCACCGCGAGGTGGCCCATACGCACGGCGATCCGTACCGCGTCGGCGACTACGTCGACGAGTGGGGCAGCGTGTTTCGCAACATCCAGCCCGGCGTCATCGGCGAGGTGAAGGAGCCGCTGATCCAGGACTGGGAGACGGACGTGCCTCGCGTGCATGTCCCTCGCGAATGGCTCACAATCGATGTGGACCTGGTGAACCGCGACTGCGACCAGACCGACTGCTTCACCACTGCCGGGGCCTGTCCGCGCCCCTTCGAACAGCTCCAGTTCCTGCGCGGCACCGAGAACGTCTATGCGGATATCGCCGAGCGCCCCGCGGAGATGATGCGCTTCCTCGCGGAGATGCACTGCTTCTACTGCGAGTTGCTGGAGGCCTGGGCCGCGACGGACGTCGACTCGTTGATGTTCATGGATGACTGGGGCTCCCAGCGCGGCCTGCTCATCCGGCCGGCGGCGTGGCGCGAGATCTTCAAGCCGATGTACCGCGACTACGTCCAGATCGCGCACTCGGCCGGCAAGAAGGCGTTCATGCACTCGGACGGCCACATCGGGGCGGTCTACCCGGACCTGATCGAGATCGGGCTCGACGCGGTGAACTCGCAGATCTTCTGCATGGGCGTGGGGGATCTGAAGCAGTACGCGGGCCAGATCACGTTCTGGGGCGAGATCGACCGCCAGGACCTGCTGCCGAACGCGACGACGGAGGAGATCGACCAGGTCGTGCGGTCGGTGTACGACAACCTGTGGGCCAACGGCGGGTGCATCGCCCAGTGCGAGTTCGGTGCGGGAGCGCGGCCGGAGAACGTACGGCAAGTGTATGCGTCGTGGGACGCGGTGAGTACGAAGTAGCCGGAAGCCAGAAGCCAGAAGCAAGTAGATACCAAGCGGGGGGACAGACTGGAGATGGATCGTAGCTTCTACCTCGACCTTGCCGGGTCGGGGCTGCGCATGCCGATTGGCACCGACCTGGTGCTGCGTGAGAAGTCGGACGAGGACGCCATCCTGCTCGATGGCGTTCGGCTCGGGGAGGTGGTGGTCGAGTCGGCGCAGCGCTACCGCACGCCGCTCGCCGTGCCGCTGATGGACCTGACCGTCGAGAAGGAGGCGCTGCTGACGATCCTCGGCGTGCCGAAGGCCGAGATACCGACGTACCACTTCCACGGCGCCCCAGGCGCCGACGTGGCCGCGAAGGTCGCCGAAGGGCTGAAGGGGTCGCTGACGCTGCGCATGAATGCGAACGTGGCCGCGATCGAGTACGTGGCCGCCAACACGGACCTCGTTCCGTGCGGCATGAGCATCGGGCCGTTCTCGCTCATGACGAAGCTCATCGCCGACCCGATCGGGCCCGTGTACATGGCGGGCACCGGCGTGACCGCGGACGAGGACCCGGAGGTGAAGGCGGTCGAGGAGGCGCTGGAGCTGGCGCAGATGGTGATCGAGCGCTCGCTTGCGGCACAGATCGAGGCCGGCGCGAAGCTGATCATCGTGTGCGAGCCGGCGGCGAACCTGGTCTACTTCTCGCCGAAGCAGCTCGCGAAGGGTTCCGACGTGTTCGAGCGCATGGTGATGGCGCCGAACCGGCGGTTGAAGGCCCAGCTCGATGCGGCCGGCGTGGATCTCTTCTTCCACGACTGCGGCGAGCTGATGGACGAGATGGTGGCCCAGTTCGCGACGCTGGAGCCGGTCATCATGAGCCTGGGCAGCTCGCGCAAGCTGTGGGAGGACGCCGCGCGGGTGCCCAAGAGCATCGTGCTCTACGGCAACCTGCCGACGAAGCGCTTCTACGCGGCCGACCTGACCGTCGCGCAAGTCGAAGACATGGCGTGCGACCTGCTCGGGAAGATGGCGGCGGCCGGACACCCGTTCATCCTCGGCAGCGAGTGCGACGTGCTGAGCGTGCCGGACGTCCGCGAGGCCATCACCGAGAAGGTGGCGGCGTTCCTGGGGTGCGGCTGCGGGAAGTAGGCGGAAGGCGGAAGTCAGAAGCTGTGGTACATTCGCGGTGTACCATTGGCCATGGAGGTGACGGAATGGCTCTCAACAAGCTAACCGCCAAGGACGCTTTGGATCGGTGGGTCGCGAACCTGCGCGACCTGTTCGACCGCATCGCGGCGGTAGCGGAACAAGCGGGTTGGTCGCGCGCTGACCGCATCGCCGACGCGAAGGAGGATCCCTTCAGTCTCGGTGCCTCTATCGCGTACGGCGTACCGGTGATGGTGCTTACCAGGCCAGGTTGCGATGGGGCGGATGAGCAGTCTGTCACGTTCGAGCCGCGCCACCGATTCACGATCGGGGCCGCTGGTCGCATCGACGTGTACTCGAGCCCTGCCCTCGGTGAAGCGATGCTGCTGCGCATACCCAACACCAACGGTGTGGAGGACCTCACCTGGGAGGAGGCGGAGGAGCGTGTCGAGAAGGCGCCCTGGTGTGCCTACTCGCAGGAGCGCCACCCGCTCGACTACAACTTGGATGACGATGACAGCTTGCTGGCGCTTCTAGAGGAACTCGTTCGGCGGCAATAGGCTGAGGACAACATTGACCAATCCCTATGTCGACTTGAGGAATGTGTTTCGGTTCCTTGAGTGCGCCTCGCGGCAGCGAGACGTCACATCGAGATGTGGAGGGCTGCCACATAGGCTGCGCGGCCGCGACCCAGAGAGCGCCATTCAGACTACCTGTTCTCTCTCCTGCTGGTGTCGATGGTAGCGCAGCTCGAGGACGACATTGAGCGACTCCGTGATGTCCCTTGCTTGCGACAGACAGATAAGCTGTCCCGCCGCCTCTTGATACTGCGCGACCACTTCCAGATCAGTGTGGACTCCTTCGACGCCGTGGACCGCATCCGTGACGCTCGCAACCGGTTCGTCCACGACGGAGTGGTAGGAGCCGATGTGGGGTGTACGAGCAAGGAGTTGCCGGGAGTTATCGTTGACTTCCTGAATAGCTGCAATCACCCGGACTACTGAGAAGTCAGAAGCTAGAAGCCAGAAGGGGGCGGCGCGAGCGTGCGCTGCCCCTTTCCGATTCGCTGGCGGCAGGATTACCTCCGTCGCGCTTCGTATCTGGTTGCCGGAGGCCGGCGCTGCCCGACACCACTTGCCGCTCGCCGGATGACTGCCATGCGCCTGTTCGCCGCCGTAGCCCTGACGCTGCTGGTCGCTCCGCTGGCCGTTCGCGCTGAGGAAGTCAATGTGGCGCTCGCCTCGAACGGCGCTTCGATCCGAGCCGACTCCGAGTACCTGAACTCGTCGGACGATACGGGGGGCCAGGCCCCGGCTTCGCGCCTCATCGATGGCGTGATCCGCGACGTGAACGAGCCGCCAGGCTCCAACCGCTGGCACTCCGACCTCTCGCGGCCGCATCCGCACTGGGTGTGGGTCCGCTTTGCGAAGCCCGCGCGCATCCACAAGGTCGTGCTGTGGCGGGCGGACATCGGCGCGCCGGTGGACTTCGTCGGCCAGACGACGATCGACCAGGGCCGCACACTCACCACGCTCTTCACGTGTCGCGACGTGGCACTGGACGCCGACAACCGGCACGTCGCGGTGGAGTTCGCCCCGATCGTCACGGACAACCTGCGCCTCCTGATCACGCGCTCCTCCAACAAGGACTTCCCGCAGTACACGCAGGCGAGCGAGCTGGAGGTGTACGGCGAGTGGGCCGGCGCGGCCGCTCCCACACCCGAAAAGCCCGCGCCGGAGCGGACCGTCGGCGAGTTGGACGCGCTCGACCTGCCCGACGGGCTGACCGTGGAGACCAGCGGCAAGGGGATCACTTACTCGTCGCGATGGATGAGGGTCGGGTTTCCGCTGGACCGCCCGGGCATCAGCTTCCTCGGGCTCGACGCGGGTGGCTATGGCACGCTGGACCGCAACCTGCTGAAGGGGCCGCGGGGCATCGACCTGGTGGCGAGCGGCTGGGACGAGCAGATCGCGTCAGCCGACGCGTCGTTCACCGTGTCGCAGGCCGGCGCCGTGGTGAAGTACGCCGGCGTTCGCCTCGGGAGCCTGGAGACCGACGACCTGACCTTCACGGTGCGCCCCACCGAGCTGCGGGTGACGATCGACCGGCACATCGAGGGCGGGTACATCGCCACCGAATCCTCCCCGTTCCGCGCGCTGTTCGACGCGGCCGTGACGCCGCCGAGCCCGATGGGCAAGCTGCTGCGCAAGGGCGAGCTGGCCTTCCCCGTGTTCCTCCACTTCCCCGATCACGGCTCGCTGCTGGTCCGCGCGACCGGCGACCACCCGGCGTGGCGCTTCGTGGGGCGGCGCGGCGAGCGCGAGGTGCAGCTCTCGCTGGTGGAGGGGCTGCGGAGCACGGACGCGTGCATCGACGAGCAGCGCGGCGGCACGCGGCGCGTCACGCTCACGCTGACGATGCCGAAGGCCTGGATCAACGCGGGCGACAAGCCGCTGAGCCTGGAGCGCCAGGCGCTCCTGCGCGGCTGGCTCAATCTGTTTCAGTTCCGGCCGGACGTCGGGTGCCTCGCGAACAACTCCATCAGCGACAACGTGCTGTTCTGCATGTACGAGTATGCCGACCAGGCGCTCTTCTCCGACGCCCTGTTCGACGACTTCGGCCCGATCGATCTCGTCCGCGCCAGCCTGGACTCCTACTTCGACGGGACATTCGGCTACGGCGGCGACCGCGACGTCTTCATGGACTCCGATCCGTCCATCGTCATCGCCGCGTGGGACTGCGTCGCGGGGTCGAACCCCCTGCGGCGGACGCCTGGGCTCAGCCTGCCGCAGGCGGTGTCCACCTGGCGCCGGTGGCAGGGGGACCTGAAGTGGCTGAGCAAGCGCATCGGCGACATCCGGAAGTACGCGGACCACATCGTCGCGGCGGATGTCGACGGCGATGGGCTGCCGGAGTCGAAGCGGACAGGCAACAGCGGCAGCGGCATCAACGGCGCCGGCGAGTGGTCGAGCAACTGGTGGGACGTGATCTCGTTCGGCTGGAAGGACGCCTATTCGATCGCGCTGGACTACCGCGCGCTGCGCTGCATGGCGGACATGGAGCAGCAGGTCGGCAACGAGCAGGGCGCCAAGCACTACCGCGATCATGCCGACGCCATACACCACGCCTACTACAGCACCTTCTACGACCCGAAGACCGGCGTGCTGGCCGGGTGGAAGAGCAAGGATGGGCAGCTTCACGACTACTACTTCACGTTCGTGAACGGCATCGCGTGCGCCTACGGGCTGGTGACGAAGGAGCAGGGCAACGCGATCATGGACAAGATGCAGGCCAAGTTCAAGGAGGTGGGCTACACGAACTTCCGCATCGGCATGCCCGGCAACCTGATCCCGGTGGCGCGGCGGGACTACGCGGGCGGCGGCGTGCTGGGCCAGCCCTCGAAGGACGACGGCTCCGACTCGTTCCAGAGCTACGAGAACGGGGGCGCGACGGGCAGCTTCGCCTACTTCTACATCCAGGGGCTCTACGCGCTGGGCCGGAAGGCGGAGGCGGACGCGATCCTCACAGCGATGTACGAGGGGTACCGCGATGGGGTGTTCCAGAACGGCGTGGGCTCCGGCGTGGACTGGAAGCGCTGGGACGGCAAGCCGTGCGGCTACGAGGGTCTGCTGACCGACACGTACTACGCACTTACGGCGTACTGGACGGGCAAACGGGGCGAGGGCGTGCCGATGGCAGATCCGTGGGGTGTCGCCGACGCGTGGCGCCACAAGACCGACGAGCAGTTGCGGCGGCAGCAGGGGGACTGGCACAAGGCGCCGTGAGGGGCGCGACGGCCTGGAATCCACCGATGGACACCGATGAACGGCGATGATGGGAGTGGGGTGGCTGTGGACATGCGAGTTCGGCGGCGGGTGGTTGTGGTCGGGGTGGTGGCGCTCCTCGTCGCGGGCATCGTCTGGCTGTGCCGGCCGCGGGCGCAGGAGTACCGGTGGTACGTCTCGCCGCCGCTGGACGCCGCCGGGCGGCGGGTGAAGGTGTTGGTGCCGGTGGGGTGGGAGGTGGACCAGGATGAGTCCACGTCCGTTGTCGCTCCCCTTATCGCTCACCAGCGTGTCGTCATCACGCTGCGCGCCGCGACACCGATGCTGCTGCGGCTCATCCGGCAAGCGCTGGGGCGCCCTGCCACGGAGCGAGCGCGTGTCACCGTGGCCGCAGCCCTGAGCCTGAGGGGGCTAGGCGCGACGAAGAGCGACCTGCTGCCCGGCGAGCAGGAACTGCCCGATGGGATGGAGAGCCATACATCGATCGTGTCGGGCAGCCCGCCGGTCTACGTGTACCTATCGTGTGTCGACACGGACCGCGATGTACACCGTACCTTGCGGGCCACTGCCTGCAACAGCCTGCTGATCGAGTGACGAGGCAGCGGCTACGGAGCCAGCGCGCGAACGCCGCAGATGCCATCCGATAGGTCGCATCCGATCTGAGGGGGATGTATGCACATGCACCACGCCAGTGTCCTAGCCGGCCTCGTGGCCGTCCTCGCTTCCTCGCCGGACGCCCGCGCGCCCGCCACGTTCTATGTGTCCCACTCCGGGCGCGACACGTGGTCGGGGCGGCTGGCGGCGCCGAACGCGGCGCGCAGCGATGGCCCCTTCGCGACACTGGAGCGGGCGCGCGACGCGGCGCGTGCGGCGAAGGGCGGCGGCATCACGGTCACGGTGCGCGGCGGCACGTACCGGCTGAGCCGCACGTTCGCGCTCACGGAGGAGGACTCCGGGACCGCGGCGAGCCCCGTCACGTGGCGGGCGGCTCCCGGCGAGGTGGTGACGCTGACGGGCGCGGCGCCGGTGCGCGGGTGGCGGCGCGGAGCGGGCGGGGTGTGGACCGCCGACCTGAAGCGGCAGGGCCTGGGCGACTTCCGGTTCCGCGAGCTGTTCTGGCAGGGCGAGCGGCAGACGCTGGCGCGCTTCCCGAACCTCGACCCGAAGCACCCCGTGACGGGCGGCATGCTGTACGTCGACGAACCGGGCCAGCCGCAGCGCACCAGCTTCCGCTACGCCGAGGGCGCCGTCCCCTTCGGCAAGTGGAAGAGCTGGCCGCAGGCCGAGGTCGTCATGTGGCCCTACAACTGCTGGGACCACAACATCGTGCGCATCGCGGATGTCGACACCGAGGCGCGGCAGATCACGCTGCGCTACCCGGTGGCCGGCAAGATCGAGGTCGGGAACCGCTACTTCGTACAGAACGTGCGCGCCGCCATGGATGCGCCCGGCGAGTGGTACAGCGACTGGCGGACGGGGCAGCTCTCCTTCATCCCGCCGGATGGACGCGCGCCGCGCGATGGCGACGTGACCGTGCCGATGCTGGAGAACCTGGTGCTCCTCAGCGGAATACCGGAGCGCTCGATCGAGCACGTCCGGTTCCAGGGCTTCCACCTGGCGGGCGCGCGGCAGGACGGCATCGTGCTGGAGGGCGCGCGCGACTGCGAGGTGGTCGGCTGCACGGTCGCGCAGGTGGGCGGCGTCGGGATCAACGTCGGGTTCCTGCGCAACGCGGCGAAGGGGATCGGGCTGCCGAGCCGCCAGGGCGGGCGCGCGAGTCTGCCGCGGCACTCCGGCGACCGCGCGCTCGTGTTCAGCTACCCGTGCACCGGCTGCCGCGTGGTGGGCAGCGACATCGATTCGGTGGGCGGCGACGGCATCGTGCTCGGCGGGTCCGGCAACGTGGCGGACAACAACACGGTCTCGCGCACGGGCATCTACGACCGGGTGAGCGCCGGCGTGACGGTGTGCGGCGAGGAGAACCGGGTCTCGCACAACGCCATCCACGACGTGCCGCGCGACGGCATCTTCGTCAACGGCGGGCGGAACACGGCGGAGTACAACGACATCCGCAACTCGATGCTGTACACCGCCGACAACGCCGCCATCGCCCTTCGGCAGCACGACATCAAGCTCGCGATGCAGCAGAAGGGCAACGTGCTGCGCTTCAATCGGATCCTCGACGTGGTCGGCTACGGGAGCGACCCGCATTGCACGCACCCGGGCGACGGCTACGCCTCTCCATTCTGCAGCTTCGGCATTTACCTCGACAGCTTCGTCTCCGGGACCACGGTCTACGGCAACGTGATCGCGCGGACCGGCGGCGCCGACGTGTTCGTGCAGTTCGGCGGCGGCAACATCGTCGAGAACAACATCATCGTGGAGGGGCCTGCAAAGCGCGTCCAGTACGATGCGATCGTCTTCTTCGGCACCTTCATGTTCGGCGAGGGCAACCAGGCCTACCGCGACACCGAGCCGTCGAACGTGTTCCGCCACAATGTGTTCGCGTACCGCGGGCCGGAGACGCTCCTCTACCAGGTGGGGCACTGGGACGACCCGCCGGACTGGAACCCTCGCCAGGCCGTCTTCGACGACAACCTGATCTGGCGCGGCGGTCTGCCTATCGCAACGAACATGCACAGGCGGACCATCTGCAGGTCGCTGGCGGAGTGGCAGGCGAAGGGGCACGACACGCGCTCGGTGGTCGCCGACCCGGGCTTCGTGGACGCCGCGCACGACGACTACCGCCTGCGCCCGGGCTCGCCCGCGTACGGCATCGGCTTCGCGGACATCAACGCCGACCTGGCGAAGATCGGGCCCTACGCGAGCGCCGATAGGGCGACCTGGCCGGTCCGTACGCTGGCGCTGAAGCGCGAGGCCCCGGTGGTCTTCCGCTTCCCGAGGACCGGCGCGACCATCGTTGATGGGTTCGAGACGACGCCTCCCGGGTCGCCGCCGGTCGGCATGCAGGTCAGCGTGACGCCGCCGTCGGTCCTCTCGACGACTGAGGCTGCCGCGCACATGGGGCGCCGGAGCCTGGAGTTCACCAAGGCGCCGGGCGTGGGCAAGCCATGGGAGCCGCACCTTTACTGCTACCCGCGCCTCACGGAGGGCAAGGTTAGGCTGTCGATCGACGTGCTGAACCGCAAGGACGCGCTCGCCGACCTGTACGTCGAGTTCCGCGACTGGGCGAAGGAACTGCTCGTCGGCCCCACGTTCCGCGTGGATCATGACGGCATCGTCTACGCGAATGGGCGGATGGGCGCGGGCGGGCAGGAGATCGGGCGCGTGCCGCTCGGCGAGTGGTTCACGGTCACGATGGAGTTTGCGCTCGGCAAGGCGCGGGTGGACGATCTCTACACGATCCGTATCCTGGCGCCGGGCCGGCCGGACCAGGTTGCCACGCAGCCCTACCCCGACAAGGCGTTCACCTCGGCGACCTGGTTCGGCATCTCGAGTACCGGGGCTTCGCAGTCCACGTTCTACGCCGACAACCTCATCGTGGGCGATCCCGCCTCGCCCAAGGGGCGCAAGGCACCCTCCGCGGTGTCCATCGTCGGCCCGAAGCGCGCCGTGCCCGCCACGGGGAGCCGGCCGCTTGCGGCGGACGCCCTGGCAGGTGAGTGGGAGCTCGACGACCCCGGCTACCGCATCGCCGATCGCTCGGGCAACGGGCTGCACGGGGCGCAGGGCGGGGCGTCGCGGGCGACCGGCGCGTTCGGGCGGGCGCTGTACCTGCCGGATGGCGGCGGGCCGGCCTCGTTCGGCGATAGCCCGCTGCTGCAGTTCGGCAAGGGCAGCTTCAGCATCGAGTGTTGGGTCATGCCGGAGAAGCTCGACATCGCGTCGGAGAACAAGCGCCGGCGCGTGCTGGCGAAGGACGGCTACCCGGCGACCTACTGGAACGTGGACATCTGGAGCGACGGGCGCGTGATGATGGAGATGGCCGACAACGCGCGCGGCGACGGTACCACTACCTCGGGTGGGAAGATCGCGGCGAAGTGCTGGACGCACCTGGTGGTGAGCGTCGACCGCGAGGCGCGCTCCGTGTCGTACTACTTCGACGGCCGCCTCGACACGCGCCGCGACCTGCCGGCGACGTTCTCGGACCGCCTGGACGTGGCAGGCGCCTCGATGACCACGGGCGCGTGGCAACCGTTCGTCGGCCTGCTCTCCGACTTGCGCATCTATCGCCGGGCCCTGACCGCCGAGGACGCCGCGGCGCACTACCAGGCCGGCAAGGCCCGCCACACGTCGGCTGCGTTCGCGGCGGAGCCGGACGAGTAGGAACGTGAAGTGCAGATCCCTACGAGATGACGGCCACATGAAGGTACTCGGGACCAGGGCCCGGGTCCCACGCCTGACACCATCCGCTCAACGCGCGTCGCGCCGTTCTGGCCGTCATCCCGTTAGGGATCTGCATTTGACGTTGCCGTAAGGAGTAAGGCCATGCAGCCCAAGGCGTTCTACGTCTACATCATGAGCAGCCGTTCGCGCAACCTGTACGTCGGTGTCACGAGCGACTTGGTCGGCCGCGTCTGGCAGCACAAGACCAAGGCGCTTGGCGGCCACACGGCTCGCTTCAACATTGAGCGCCTGGTCTACTTCGAGGAGTTCGGCACGGCTGCCGAGGCGATCTGCCGCGAGAAGGAGCTGAAGGACTGGCGGCGGGAACGGAAGGTCGCGCTGATCGAGGCGGGCAACCCGGCGTGGGACGACCTGGCCGCGGGCTGGTACGATGCGATGGAGGCCTGAACGCGCCAAGGCCGAACGTCAAGTGCAGGTCCCTAACGGGATGACGGCCAGTTCCACCACGAGGACAGCAGATGCGGGAACACACGCCATGAAGTCGAGACGCAGGTGGCTGATCGCGACCGGGGTCGTGGCGCTCCTCGTTGCGGGCCTCGCCTGCCTGTGCCGCCCGCGGGCGCAGGAGTACCGGTGGTACGTCTCGCCGCCACTGGATGCCGCCGGGCATCGGGTGAAGGTGCTGGTGCCGGTGGGGTGGGCGATGGACCGAGGCGCGATGCACCTGCCGATGGCTGCCGGCGGGGATGGGCGGTTCGCGGTCACCTTCTCTCGCCGGTCATGGTCCCCGATGTGTAGGCTGCGCGCTCGATTGGGCCGCTCGGCAGCCGACGGGCCCTACGTGTACATCGGCGCCACCCGTCGCTCGCCCACATCATCGGCTGCCACAGGTGCGGCGAGCGGGCGCGAGATGGTCCGGCGGAACATGTCCGGCGATCTGGAAGCCGTCCGCGTCATCAAGGTCGGAGATCCGCCGATGTACGTGTGGGCCGAGGTCGTCGCTGGTGATGGGCCGACGTTCCGCGCGGTGCACTCCGCCATCTGCAACAGCCTCCGCATCGAGCCGTCTGGAGATACGAAGCCATGAAGCCGGGACGCAGGTGGCTGATCGCAATCGGGGCTGTCGTACTCGCGTCCACAGGCCTCGCCTGCCTGTGCCGCCCGCGCCCGCAGGAGTACCGGTGGTACGTCTCGCCGCCCCTGGACGCCGCCGGGCGCCGGGCGAAGGTGCTGGTGCCGGTGGGGTGGACGATGGACGTCACCAGATCTGGTCCAGACATGCTCGATCCAAACGCCTCGCGCATCACATATGCCGATGATCCCCCGCCCAGGCTGGTCCGCTGGGTGCGGCGGCTCACACGAGAACCCGGCATTGAGCGCGGGGAACTGTCATTGCACATCGCGCGCGGCCGTGCGAGCCCTCCTGCGTCCCCTGGGGGCGTCGCGCAGGGCTTGGCGGCGGTTCGCGAGACCGATCTGGGTTGCCACGCTAGCCGAACCGTGGGTGTCGCTGGATCCTCCCTCTCAGCGGTACTGCGGCTCGATGTGCCGGACCGGCTCACCTTCGACCGCATCCACTCCACTATCACGCGCAGCCTGCGCATCGAGTAGTGCCCCTACTGCCCGGCCGCGTGGTAGAGTATCGGCCATGAACACACCACAGGATGTCTGGATCCTAGCCGGTCAGTCGAACATGGAGGGCTGTGGCCTGCTCGTCGAGGCGCTGCCCACGGACGAGCGGGTCTGGAGCTTCACGAGCGCGGGCAACTGGGAGGTGGCGGAGGAGCCTCTGCACCGCTTCTGGGAGAGCTTCACGCCGGTCCACCCGAACTTCCTGCGCGAGGCGTTCCCCGATCTCGCCGGGCGCTCGAACGAGGAGTTGGCGCGCGAGGACCTGGCGACGCGGCCGCACGGCGCCGGCCTGGGCCTGCCGTTCGGCGTGGCGATGGCGGAGGTCACCGGGAAGCCGGTCGGGCTGCTCCCCTGCGCCCATGGCGGCACGTCGCTGGGGCAGTGGAGCCAGGACCTGGCGCATCTTGGCGGCGCGAGCCTCTACGGCGGCATGCTGGAGCGGGTGCGACGCGCGGGCGGCACTCCCTGCGGGCTGCTGTGGTACCAGGGCGAGTCGGACTGCAACCCGGCGGATGCGCGCACCTACGCGGAGCGCTTCGACGCCTGGATCGCGGCGGCGCGGCGCGACATCGGCCAGCCGGACCTGCCGGTGGTCGTGGTGCAGCTCGGGCGATGGATCGTCGAGGTGGACGAGGCGACGAACGAGGCGTGGGACATCGTGCGCGAGGCGCTCCTGCAGCTCCCGCAGCGCGTGGCGAACACGGCCGTCGTCAGCGCGATCGACCTGCCGCTGGCCGATGGCATCCACGTGAGCACGCTGGGGCACACGCGTCTCGCTCAGCGGATGGCGAAGGCGTTCCTCCATCTGGCGGGAGCCCCCGGCGGCGTGCCCACGCCTGCGGTGAAGGCGGTGGAACTCGGGCGCGCAACGAACGGGCTTGGCGTGGTGACGCTGCGCTGCGAGAACGTGAACGGCGGGTGGCGCTTCGGGCAGCCGATGTACGGGTTCGAGGTACGGTGTGCGGGCGCGAAGATGGGCATCGTCGGCGCGGAGCCCACCGGTCCTATCGGCTCGGACATCCGCCTGACCCTGGAGGGCGCGGCCACGGAGCCTGTGACGGTGGGCTACAGCCTGGGCGTCGCGCCGTTCGCCACGGTGGTGGACAACGCGGACATGCCGCTGCCGGCGTTCCGGCCGATCACGGCAACGGCAAGGGCGTAGCGAATCCACCGATGAACACCGATGCACGGCGATGACGACTGGATGAGATGGAGCCGCGGATGGCCGCCAACAGCCCCGGGGCTGACGTAGAGGGCAGGGAGACCGCGACCGGGGACTGGCGGTGCTGGCACCTGGTCCGGTTGCTCTGCCCTCCGTGGACTGCACAGGCGTTACGTCCCGCGGCGCGATCGCCGATCCGCTCTTGACGGGCACCGCATCCAATGGTACTGTCGAGGCAGGAACCGCCGCGCGCTCTACAACGCATGAGGGAGGCCACGATGCGCCATCTGCTTGCGTCTGGCATGCTTCGCTCCTTGCTCGCCGGATCTTCCGCCTACCATGACGTTCCCCGCGCCGTCGCCCGGCTGCACCTCCGGCTCATCCACTTCGCTGCTCTGCTGGTCGTGCTCGCATCCGTGCCTGGCAGGAGCGCGGCAGGCATCTCGGACGACCCGCCAAGCACCAAGCTCACGCTGCGTGTGACGAGGATCACCCTCCGTGTCTTCTGCGCGAAGCTGACGGAGGCCAGCAGCGTGACGCACCGCCCATCGGCTGAGGTGGCGGATCTACACGTGTCGCTGTCGGTCCGCGACCTGCCCCTCGCGGTCCTACGCGGCCGCGTGGCGGAGGTGATGAACCTGACCTGGGAGGAGCGAGGCGGCGACGGGCCAGCTTGCCAAGGCGGACGATCGAGTCCAGTACACGCTGAGCCAGCCCGATAGCCGCGAAGCCCTCGCCCTGATGGCGAGCCTGTCCCCGGCGCAGCTCGATCGGATCTACGATGCGGGTCGTCTCGACCTGGGGAGCGGCGACCGATATCCCGAACTGGCGGCACATGCCTCGGCGTACGTGAAGGCGGCGACGGCGGCGTGCATCCACCACGATGCGCAGGGGTTCCGTGTCACCTCCATCGGCATTGGGCGATCGCACGAGGGGCCCGGCAGCTTCTTGTCTGCCGGGTTCACCTACGAAGGAGATGCGCTCGTCGGGTGCCAGTCCACCGTGCTTGAGGTCGGCCCGCCCCCGGACTACCGCGACTGGTGGGACACCGACGACATGCGCGCTTCGCGTTCGCGAGCCGATCCCACCGTGGAGGCGGCCAAGCCTATCGAGGGCAAGTCGTTCGACGATCTGCTGGACAAGGCATCGGCCGTGCTTGGGTTCAGCTACGTCGCCGAGTCCTATCGCGACTCGTCTCCCGGGGGCCACACGTTCTACCCGGTGCGCGGCCGCCGGATCTCGGCGTCTCTGAACCGCCTGGTGAGCGGCCCGCGGACCTGGTGGCGCTCGGGCTCCACCTATCTGGTACAGCACACGCGCTGGTGGGAGGACCGCCAGGCCGAGATCCCCGATGAGGTATGGGAGAAGGTGAAGGGACGGGTGAAGTCCGGCCTGCGGTCGTTGGAGGATTGGTCCGAGCTTGCCGTGTTGACCGACAAGCAGTGGCGCTGGCTGCAGAGCCTGCGCGAAATGGGCACCGAGAAGGAGTGGTTGCCCGAGCTGGCGCTGTATCGTTCCCTGTCAGCCAGCGACAGGCTGGCGGCATTCGGCAGCGGCCTGTGGGCCGGCCCCGCAAACCCGAACGCGAGGAGCGCCGTCCTGGCGTGGGCTCGCAAGCGTCTGGCAGCCGAAGACGCCAGCCCGGGTGGCTTCGCGGATGTGTGCATCCAGTTGCGTGTCAGCGGCGCCACGACCGACTTCGCCGGGCTCGGATCGATGCCCGATGGTTCGCGACCGGCAGTGGTTCGGCGCTCTCTGCCGCTCCTGCCCAGGTCTGCGCTCCCGCCGGACTCGGTGCCGAAGCCGAAGGCCAGCGGGCCCGGGATCTGATGGCAGCGGTGTAATGCGACCACCGATGGGCACAGATGAACACCGATAACGGCGGGATGGAACCGCGGATCTACGCGGATGGACGCAGATAACGGCGGCGAGTACGGGGTGCGGCAGGCCTTCCACCCCGCACACGCCACCGTTCGACCTTCGACCTTCGACTTTCGACCACCCTACGGCCCCTTCCCAAACACGTCGCGCAGCGCCTCCAGGTAGCTGGTGCCCCACTGGGTGCTGGGCTCGACGTAGCTGCCCTCCAGCCACTCGTTGAACGCCTCGATGGTGACGAACTTGCGGAGGCCGCGCTTCTCGATGAGGGTCTTGGCGCGCTTCAGCATGTCGCGGTACTCGTCCGGGTTGTGGTCGCGGATGATGTAGCTCGACGGGCGGAAGGTCGGCTCCCAGTTCTGCATGGGGCATGTGGGCACCAGGTAGTCGCGGCCAAACTCCTTCGCCAGGCGCTCCCAGGTCGCCTCGTGGCCGGGGATGGTCTGTGTCGCGAAGTCCTCCAGCCGGTCCTCGATGATGCGGTCGCCGAGCTTGCGGTACTCCGCGGTCGAGCCGCCGGATAGCAGGATGTTGTAGCCCATCGCCCCGTCGATGCCCAGCTTCGTCATCTCCTCCCGGCTGCCCACCCCGTTCACCGCGCACACATAGACGCCCGGCAGGCCGCGCTGCTTCGCGTAGGCGCGCAGGTGGTCGAGCGCGGCGCGCGCCTTCTCCTTGCCGCCCGCCCCCTGGATGAGGTCGCTGACGGACCAGAGCGAGAGGAACGGCTTCCCGTCGAGGCGGTAGTAGTTCGGCTGCAGCATGAACTGGTCGACGATGTACTCCGCCAGTCCCGGGGCCATCGCGTTACCGGGCGCGTGGTTGGTCCACATCACCGCGAAGGGCATCGTATCGGCGAAGCGGTTGGTCTTCACCGGCGGGTCGCCGAGCTTCTCCTTGTCGAGGAAGCCGATCTCCAGCGCGCGGTTGCCGAAGAAGGTGGGGTCGAACGCGCCGTCCGCCTTCACGTGGGGGTACCAGTCCCACACCATCAGGTTCACCGCGTGCTCGCGCATCCAGTGCACGTGCCAGTCGACTGCGTTGCGGTTGCTGGAGCGGTAGAAGCGGATACCGCTATACTCCATCGCCGGGTCGCTGGAGTCGTAGAGCACGGGGATGCGCCAGGGCGCGCGCTCGGCGATCTGCTGCCACCCGTCCCAGGTGTACTCCGGCTCCCAGGCCGCGAAGTACCACATCGCGACCGTGTAGTCGCTGGCGACGGGCTTGGTGACCGGCGGCTTCTCCTTCGCCACGTCGATGCGCTTCGGCGAGACCGGCAGGCGGTACTCGCGACGCCAGACGGTCGGCAGCGCGTCCGGCCCGCGCACCACGCGCAGCGACGCGATGCGGTAGACGCCCGAGCTGCCCTCCGGCAGGTCGAACCGCAGGGCCTTGATGTGCTTGTCGGTCGCCCAGAACGTGCGCGCCGTGATGGTGTGGAAGCCCGCGCCGGCCATCGTTGTGGCGGTTCGGCACCTCTCGCCGGAGAAGCCGCCGTAGGGGCCGCTGGTGTCGACACGCCAGAACCACTGGACCTCGCCGATGCGCGACGCCGCGATGGTCACCTCCAGCACGTCGCCCGTGCGCGGCTCGATGTCCAGATCCGGGCTGATGAGGACCGGATCGACGCCGTTCGTGGTGACGACGATGCCGTTCTTCGCCGCGGTCACCTTGGCGGTGCCATTCGGTTTCCACCCCTGCAGCCCCTTGGCGAAGTCGACGGCGTAGGCTACCTCTGGTGCTTCGGCGAACGCGGGCAGAGTGGCGATCACGGCGATCAGGGCGAGCAGGGCAGCGCGCATGGCAGGTCTCCCGGGCGTGACGACGATGGTGCGCTCAGGTTCGGCGTGATGGGGGCGGATGTCCTGCTGTGGAGCGCCGCGGATGTGGCAGGTGTGGTATGTTGCTAGAGTGGGTGTCTGAGCCTGCTCGTACTGATTGCGGAGGTGCCGAATGAGCGAGCATCCGCCAACCGATCCTGGGGCTGAGGCCGATCCCGAACTCGGCACGATCGTTGTCTACGGCGACCTCGACTTCCTCATCGGGGTTTGGTCGGACGAGGAAGCTGAGCAGTTCGAGGCGAGCTTGCACGAGCAGCGGCGGATCGACTCGGGCGACTGGCGATGACGGATTCGCCGTTCCGAGGAAGGTCGACCGGCATCGCCCGGGCGCATGCCATATGGCGACGCCAAGGTGGGTGCATGGCCAACGTCAAGTGCGGATCCCTGACGGGATGACGGCAGGGGCGACGGCGGTCCGCGGGTGATGGCCAGGCGGTCTGGGTACCTCGAACGTGGTACAGCGCCGCGCCCCCCGGTACAAGCGGAGGCGCGGCGCTGCGGTCTTGCTGGGCTCAGGCCAGGCCGTACTCGGCGGGGAGCCAGGGGGCGTCCTTCAGCGCATCGAGCTGCTCGGCGATGAACGCGTCCTCGTCCTCCGGCAGCGCGTCGGCCTGCTTGGCCAAGCGGTCGGTCCAGCGCGCCTCGTTCACGGGGATGGCCAGATCGCCAGCCGCGGCGGCCTTGCGGATCTCCTCGATCGTGGCGAGGACCGCCCGGCGGGTGCGCTGGTACGGCGTCTTCTCCTTGACGATCTCGGCGGAGAGCCGCAGCACGACGTCCGGGCGGAGGACGAACGCCTGCGGGTCGAGCGCGGCGTCCGACTCGACGGCCCAGTCTCGGAGCTGGCGGGCGCCCTCGGGCGTGCGGCCGGCCACGTTCATCAACCGGCAGTCGAACGCGAGCTGCTCGACGGAGACCGTGGGGGCCTGGGCGCTAAGCAGGCGCACGTTCTGCACCGACTCGTTCGACCAGCAGTCGCAGACGGCCTGGGCGATGTTGCCCATCGAGCTGAGGTGGGCGCAGGCGGCCGTGCGGCCCTCCATCGAGATCGGCACGCCCATGATCGCCTTCATGTAGGGGTTCTCGTAGCCGCAGTCCTTGCCCGGCCCGACGGCCCCGACCTCGTACGCCACCAGCCCGCGCGGCACCGACGCGACCCGCACGATGGCAGCGAACACGCGCGGCAGCATCTTCTGCTCGGCCAGGGCGAGGGCGGTGTTTGCGAACCCGCAGGCCGTGTCGCCCGATGCCACGATGCCCTGCGCGCGGCAGGCGTCTACGATCTCGGTCCAGAGGAACTCCATGTCGCGCGGGGCCAGCACGCCCAGGGCGAAGACCATGGTGCGGAGGTCGGCCGTCATCAGCGCCTCGTCGCAGATCTCCTTGCCGCCCGTGCTCTCGATGGCGAGCAGGTCCGCGCCCGCCGCCCCGGCCGAGCGGAAGAGCTTGCGCATCCCCTCCCAGTAGAACCCGCTGCGCATCAGGGGCGGGCGCTCGTGGTCGCGGCTGTCGTTCGGGGTCAGGCGGAGGGCGCTCCTCAGGCCAGTCTCCGCGTGGTACTTGTCGAGCACGTCCGCGAGGAGGCGGGTGATCTCGGCGCCCCACTCGGGCTTCACCGTCATCGGCGGGAGCGTCTCCAGCTCGACGAGCAGGCCCGGCACGCCGAGTTCGGACGCGCGCGAGGCGACGCCCTCGATGATCTGGCTGTACTCCTTGCGTACCTGCGGCCAGGTGCTCTCGTCGATGATCATTGGCGGGAGGGTGAAGTTGATCTCCGGGATGACGGTACCGCCGCCGATCACCACGCCGCGGCCGCACGTCACCGGCTTGGGCGCGACGCCGGGGAGGAAGCCCGCGGTCTCGGGGATCGCTAGGGTTGTCGCACGGTTCTTCATGTCGCAGTCTCCTTGGCGGCGTCGAGCGCTGATCGCTGCATGATCGCCTGCGGAGCCAGGGTACTGCGGACCGGCGAGGTGGTCAACGCTGGCCATGTGGACGCTTGTCATGTGGGGGCGACGAGCGTGGGGAGCCGCAGTTTCGAGTCGGGGAGCCGCAGGTTTGAGGGACCACTGCCAGTTCCAGCGGGGCACAGCGCTGGATGATGCGGGCTACTGGCTGTCGGCGGAACGGGCGCCGCGCCTGGCGCGGGGCGGCGCGACGAGCGCACGGATTGCGGCAGCCATCCGCGGGCCCGGTGCGAGGGGCACGCGGGCATCGAGCCAGGGCTCCTGCCACTCGTAGCGGCGGAGGGCCTGGCGCATCTCGTCGCGGCCGAGCGCCGCCTCGCCGTCGGCCGAGAGGAGGCCTGCCTCGACGAGCATCTGCAGGGCGCCGCGCCAGTACTCGACGGCGCGCAGCGGGTCGTTGCCGGAGAGCACATCGAGCGGCGGGGCGGTCTTCGGGGTGTAGCGGGCCAGCAGCTCACGGCGCGTCGGCTGCAGGGACCCGTCGAGCGCCTCGCGCGGGTGGCGGCGCCAGAACCCGGCAAGCGCCATGCCGATGACGCGGGCCCAGGCGCCGGACGCCTTGTTGCCGGGAATGGCGCCCAGCAGCTCACCGAGTGGCAGGTACTGCGCCAGGTTCGGGTGGCTTGTGGATCGTGCCCACGCGGGCGACAGCTCGACGCGGACGCGCACAGGCGGGTTGTCCACCGCGAGCCCGCCGGCTTCGGGCAGAGTCCAGACCGGTCCGGCGATCTGCGTGTCGATCCCCTCACCGGTCGAGCGGTCGACGTAGCGGCCGGTGCGGCGCCCCTCGACGATGGCTCGCGCCGCGAAGAGCAAGTAGCCGTAGACGCGTGCGCGCTGCTGTCGGCGCTCCTCGCGGCTGCGCGGCGCGGGCCAGATACGCGAGGCGACGTCGTCGAGGTGGACCCACCCCTCCGCCGGGCTGCCGTGCGACGCCGAACCGGGCGGTGCGAGGAGGCGCGTGACGAACATCAGGGCCATGCAGGCATCGGCATCTTGCGCAGCGAGGAGTTCCTGCAGCGCGGCGAGCTCCGTCCCGGCGGCGCGTTCCTCCGGGGTGAGCGCCAGGCGGATCGCGTGGCGGACGCCCGGCGCGGCGAACGCGATCTCGCCGCGGACCGCGTCGATCGTCCAGTAGCGCGCGGTCCTGCCGTCAGCCACGGAGCGGAAGAGGGCGTCGGCCTCCTGGCCGGTGAGGATGGGGAAGTCGTCCGCGCGCAGCGTCTCGGGGATCGGCGGCGCGACGACGTAGGCGTAGATCGTGACGATGCCGCCGTCCCGTGCTACGAGCGACGAGGAGGTCCAGCAGAGCGCGCCGCTGGGAGGGTGGTGCAGGTGGGGGCTGTAGATGATGCCGTGGCGGCGCTGGAAGGCGGACGCCTCGTCGTCCGAGAGGATCGAGCGGCCCGCGATGGGTGCAGGCCTTGGGTCGTCCGCGCCGGGGCGCCGGAACTCGATCTGGACGAGGTTCTCGACGCCGGCCGGCGCCTGGTCAGCGTAGGGGTCGATCCAGAGCGTGTAGCCCGTGATAAGCGCGCGGATCACCTCGGCGCAGGCGCGCGTGAAGGTCCCGTCGCCGAGGAGCGCCTGCGTCGCCGGGTTGTCTCGCGCGGCAATCTGGACGCGGCGCGCGATGTCCGGCAGCAGCGGACCAGGCAGCACCTCCCGGCGCTCGTCGGCGTCGCAGAAGAGGACCGGCAGGCGCTCGGGGCCGGTCGCGCTCTCGGGCGCCCCGCCGAACACCTCGAAGCTGACGGCTCGCTGGCTCATGCCCCCCATCGTACCACGGCTGGGCCGGCGCTACCCCGCCCCGATCCTGGCTGCCGCGCTCTCCATCGGTTTGAACGAGACGTTCCATTCCCCGGCGAACGGGTTGTCCATGTCTCGCACCACGGACAGGAGGAACGCGAGGCATCCCGCGACCGCGGCCACGAGCGCGGCCGAGAGCGGGAACGAGTGTACGCCGAGCAGGAGGAAGCCACCCAGCAGGGCGCACGAGGTGAAGAGGACCAGGTTCCAGAGCGCGGGCGGCATCCGGGCGCAACTGACGCTGAGGCGCTCATCCCGGACGTCGCTTGCGCGCGTGAGGTTGCGCAGAAGCTCCTCATACAGGATCGCGTCCTTCTCGGATGCCACGGGCGCACCCCTGACCTGTTGGCAGACTGCCGCGAACCGCTCCTGAGCGTGCGCGCTCTCCTTCCCATCGGCCAGGCCGCGGTGCTCGTCGCTCGCGCTGGACTCCAGGTAGCGCTTCACGCTGTGACGCACCTGCATCGTGCCGCTGCGATCCGAGAGGAACGAGGCGGTGCGGCACAGGTCCTCCAGCGCGGCGGCCTCCTGGGCGATGCCGATCTGCACCCGGTTGTACTGCTCCCAAACGACAAAGATGATGAAGGCGACGACGATGCTGTAGAGCGCGCCCAGGACCTCCAGATAGGATGCGACGCCGTGGATCTCCTGTTGCAGTTGCTCGGCGGGCACGAACTGCAGCACGACGGCTCGGAGTACGGCGGCGAGCGCCATGGCTGCGGCGACGCGAAGCGCCATTCGGGTTGTTCCTCTCATGCTGCGGCTAGGTTGTCGGCGCGAGGCCACATCGGGTACGTGCGCTTATCGAGAGTGGTTTCGGATGTTGCCGTCGGTCCGCGTAGTCGACCACCACGCCTCCGACGAGCAGGCGGCCGTTCGCGCGCGACACCTTGCCGCCCGGCGGGCAGAGCACCGCGATGAGGGCGCGGTCGGCGGGCACCGTGAGGCGCGCGATCCCTCTCGCTCGGCGCGCGATGAAGCGCTTGCCAACGGTGTCGTACACATCGACCGGGCGTGTGCCGACCTTCAGCTCGACGGTCTTGGGCGCCGGGTGCGGGTTGTAGAGCAGGTAGGTCGGGTGGGCGCGATCGCGGAACGTGTCGAACGCGAGCAGGTCGATGCGCAGAATGCCCGCCACGTTGGTCGGGTCGATGCGGCCGGCGATGAGCCCGGCGGACGCGCCGGAGTAGAGGCTGAGGTCCATCACCGGCCAGCCGTAGTCGGGCGCGTCGCTGCCGGCGTAGACCCACTTGCCCTTGCGGCCCCAGTTGATGCGCTCGTAGGGGATGCAGTGCGCGGGATCGCCCTTCCACGCCCAGTTGCTCTGGCTGTCGGGCGGCACCTCGCCGGGGTAGAAGAGGCGCGCCGAGTTGGCCAGGTTGAGCATCCACTTGCCCATCGCGCGGGCGTACGCGGGGTCGTAGCGGGCGACGTTCACCAGCATGGTCCACTGCGCCGACTCGACGAGGTATGCCTTGCTTGCCGGGTCGTGCCAAAGGCCGCAGACGTCCGCGTCGCCCCAGCGGTCGACGCCGACAGTCGTATGGTCCGCTCCCTCGTGGCTGAACGCGAAGCAGCGCTGGATGTAGCGGTCCGCGGGGAGCTTGAGGCCGAGTTCCGCGTTCATGCGGGCGGAGGCGAGCGCGCCGAAGGGCAGGCCGGTCTCGATGAACGGAACCGCGCCGTAGCGGTCCCAGAAGCGCAGGCACTCCTGGGCGCGCGCCAGGTAGGCCTTGTCGCCGAAGTGGCGGTACGCCATGTAGAAGATCCACGCCGCGAGCCCGGCGTTGTCGGGCTCCTTCGACCCCGTGGCCGAGGGCGCGTGCTTGTCGTACTCGTAGCCGGCGAAGTCGTAGTTCGGGACGCCGTCGGGACCCTTCAGGCTGTCGTGGACCCGGGCGAGGGTGTCGACGCTCGCGCGGAAGATGCGGTCGGCCTCCGGGCGGTTCGGGTAGAGGTCGACCAGCATCGCGTAGGCCGCCGTGGGCTGCAGGTCGTACCAGTAGTTCAGGGGCGTCGGTCCGCCGCGGTAGTCGGTCAGCAGGTCGAGGCCCTTCTCCTTGCAGAACCAGGCGTCCGCCATCGCCACCCAGTCCGTGCCGCCCTGCCTCCGCTTGTCGATGCCGCAGACGGTCGCCGAGATGACGGCCCACACCGAGTTGATGCTCTCGCCTGCCCCCTCCTTCGCGCGGTAGTCCGAGACGTAGGTGCTCTGCGAGAAGTAGGGGCGGCCCAGCGCGTCCGGCTTGGGGCTCACGATGCAGAGCGGCAGGTGCTCGCCGCTGCGCTTGGTGTCGAACGCGAGGGCGTCGAAGTCGCGGCAGACCCGCTTCCAGTCGAGCATGCGGTAGGGGTGGGGCAGGTTCGGCATCAGGTCGACGCCGCGGATGCTCTTCTGGCCGGGGATGGCGGGTGATTCGGGCCACCGGGCGGGCAGGAAGTCGACCGCACCGATCTCGGCCCACGCCTTGGCGGGCCCCTCCGCGGCGAGCACAAGCTTCACCGGTTTGCGCAGCGAGGGGACGATGGCGCGCGGATCGAGGGGGCGGTCGAAGGTGCCCTGCATGTCTACGCCCCAGGCCGGCGAGTAGAGGCGCGACTTGCCGTCGCCATGCAGGTCGCCCACGATCTGCACAGTGAGCCGCGCTCCTCCGCCCAGCCGCACCGCGAGACGGACCTTGCCGGCGTCGGCGGGAAGCACGACCGGCTCCGCGTACGCCGCGACCCAGTCCTTGCCCACCTCCAGCCGGATGCCGCCCGCGCCCACCCGCATCGTGCCGGCGCCAGCCTGCTTCCACCTCTCGGGCTGCGCCAGCCAGTTCTGCGACCATTGCTGCTGAGCGTGCGCGGCGGTGGCGAGCAGGAGGCAGGCGGCGATGGTGAGGCGGCAGGCGTGACGGGGCATGGCGTCGGGCTCCTCGCGTGCGGTGCGTTGAGGTGAGTATAGCGCGAGGGCGTTAGCGGGCGGCCATGCGGCGCAGCAGGTCGCGGTCGAGCGCGGCCCAGCGGCGGATCTCGGCGTCGGAGGCTGCCTGGAGGATGACGACGCCGCGGCCACGTGTGATGAAGGCGAGCCGGCTGCCGTCGTGGGAGACCGCCGGACCGGCCGGCGTGGCGCTAAGGGGTGCGCCCATCAGGCACTCGCCCGAGCATGGATCCCAGATCCGGGTGCCGTCGCCAAGCGCGATCGAGATCACTCGCCTGCTGTCGCGCGTCCACCGGACGGTCAGCACAAAGTCCGTGTGCCCATTCAGCGTGGCGGCGATGCGGCCCGTGCGCGCGTCGAACACCGTCACCGGACCGTCGAGGCTGCCGACGGCTACCCAGCGCCCATCCGGCGAGAACGCCGCGGCCCACGACTGGATGCGCACGCTGCTCTGCCAGAGCTTGCGGCCCGACGGAAGCTCCCATAGGCACTCACCTTCGGTTCCGCCAGATCCGATGGCTCGCTCCCCGCGCTCGTCCAGCGCGTCCACCATCCCGTCGAGCTGCGCCTGCGATCGCGAGCTGAGTTGGCCGGTTGTACCGACGTCCCAGACGCTCACGTTGCCTGAGCTTGAGGTTGTGATGAGGCGGCGTCCGTCGCGCGTAAAGCTCAGGAAGGAGAACACAGTTCCTCCCAGTCCGCCCGTCCGAAAGCCCTGCTGCTCGGAGACACGGGCGCCGGTCGCGGCGTTCCAGATCGTGGCGGTGTCGCCGAAGCTCGTCGCGATCCAACGCCCGTTCGGTGAGAAGCGCACCTTGCCATTGTCGATCGTCACCGCCGCGAGCACCTTGCCTATCGTGGAGTCGCAGACCCGGAACCCGTCGGGGAGTGCGCCGTCGATCAAGAGGCGCTTGTCGTCCGGGGAGAAGTCCTGCGGCCAGCCTGGCGGCTTCGCGAGGCTCAGGTCGGTCGTCGTCCGGTCGGTGGTCGCGTCCCACACGCGCACGGTGCCGTCCTCGCTGCCTGTCGCCACGCGCGCGCCGTCCGCGGCGAAGGCGGCGCACGTGACGCGGCCCAGGTGGCCCACCACGTCGAAGCGCTTCTCGTCCGATGCCGCATCCCAGATGGAGCAGGCGCCGCCGGCGTCGACCTCGACCCGGGTGGCCCCATCGGGCGACAGCAGGCTGAGCGGAACGTCAGAGGGTAGTAGGCGGTTGGCCTCCGCCTGATCGTACGTGGTGTCAAGGAGCCTGCCGGTGTCTGGGCTCCAGGTCGTGACGACGCCGTCCTCGTCCCGCGCGGTGAGGCGCCGCCCGTCCGCGGACCAGGCGAGGGAGACGATCGGGCCATCGCTCACGTCGAGCAGGCGCAGCTCCCGGTGGCACATGTGCCACCAGTACCCGTACTCGAAGCTCCGGCGGGGGTAGCCACGCTCCGCGAGGAGGATGCGGACGATCGCGGGCACGTCTGGCCGGTCCTGGCGCCACAGCCGGTCGACGCGCTGCATGTCGGCCACGTACCGCAGGTCGCGCGCTGGCGGCCGGCGGGCGGTGTCTGGACGCGCGGCGGCGGCGCAGAGGAGGAGAGAGGAGGTCAGAAGTGCGGCAACCAGCCGGTGCGGCGGCATCGTGGGCCTCCCGGAGCCATGCTGTACCTTGGACGCTCGCCGACCATGTCCGGGTTACGTCGGAGCAGGCGGCCCGTGCCCGGCCGTACGGTGCGGTAGCCCCGGGCTAGTGCTGGGGCGCATTCGAACGACTGGGAGGAGCAGGCCGTGTTCACTCTTGGAGGGATAGCCGCCGCGCTCGCGTTGGCGGGGGCGATGGCAGTGCAGAACGGTACGAGCGCGGGCCCGCCGGCGGCGCTGGAGCGGTTGGGCGTGATGGTCGGCGGCGAGTGGGTGGGCGAGGCGAAGGACGCGAGCGGCAAGCCGTTTGCGTCGCTGCGGTTTGAGTGGGGGCCAGGCCGCAAGTCCATCCGCGGCTCGGGCACCATCGCCGGCGCGGCCGTCGAGTCTCGTCTCGCATGGGACGCGGCGGCGAAGAAGGTGTACTACGTCGACTTCCACGGCCCGGAGACGGTCTACTTCGGGCACTACTCCTTCGACGGCGATGCCGCCATCGTCGACTTCAAGACGCTCGTCGGGGCGCCGGGCGCCTGGCACACCCGCGCGACCTGGCCGGACCGCGACACCTACGTGGCGACCATCCGGCCGGTGGTGGACGGGAAGCTGAAGGAGGGGCACGAGGTGCGGCTGCGGCGGGTGCGGTGAGGCGACGTGTTGCTGATGGCGTCAGGCATGGAGCGCCTCGAGTTCGGCCAACTCCTCCTCGAAGGGGCACACGCGGTAACGCCCCAGCGCTAGCAGGAACTCGGCGCGGCTCATCGAGGCCAGCTCGGCCGCCCGCCCAGATGACAGCCGCCCCAACTCGTAGAGCTTCACCGCGGCCAGGACGCGCATCTCCCGACCAAAGGAGGCTGCGTCGGTCTTCTCGGCAAGCAAGACCTTGTCCGGTATCTCGATGGTGACCGAGTGTGTGGCCATGGCTCCCTCGCAATCGGGCCGCATCGGGACGCGCGGCACCACATCGCAGTATATCAGGTTCGCGTCGGCGGGGCAACGGAGTGGTCGGATACACAACAGGCGGAGCCGCACCCGGCCCCGCCTGTCGATCGCAGAGGTCGCCCTCGCGGCCTCTACTTGCTTACTACGAGTAGTTGGGGGGCAGATATCGTCGCCTGCTCAGGATTGTAGTACGGGTATGCCTTGCTGAGCGGCGTCTGCGCCTTGATTGGGAACTTCGCCTTCACTGCGTAGTGCAGCTCCAGCTCCTCCATCGGCCCCAGCTTCTCGATGTAGACGATGATCTGGCGCTGGGCCAGCGTGTACTTGCTGATCTTCTTCGCCTGAACCGCCGCCTCCAGGTCGTCCGGCACCACGCTGAAGCCGGGCGGCACGCCGAGGTCGATGAGCGGCATCTCGGCGATGCGGCCCGTCGTGTTGCGCACCTTCACCGTCACGCCGGCCGTATCGTCCTGGGCCAGGTTCTTCTTGTCGTACGCCACGTCGATCATGATCGGACCGGGGCCCTTGGGGCCTGCGCCCACCACATCCCACGGCATGTAGTAGCGAGACGCGATCTGGTACAGCATCGATCCCTCGCCCTCATAGGTCAGCTTGATGTCGTTGCGGTCGGCTTTCAGGTTCTCCTTCAGGTCGATCTGGCGCATCACGTCGCTGTCCTCGGGAGTGATGTCGATCGTCGTGACCTTGGCGCCGTTCGCGAACACGGTCACCTTGCCCTTGCCGCCGCCCGTGCCGCTGCCGCTGGCGAACAGCAGCGCCTTCATCGACCAGACCGTGCCCTGCGTCGTCGACCAGGTGCCGAAGCTGTCCTTCGACTGCACCAGGTAGGTGAGCACCTTGTTGGTGAATCCGCCGTTGCGTCCCCACTTCGCCAGGCCGTAGGCGGCCAGGCCCGTGGTCTCCAGGTCGGCGCTCTCCTTGCGCGCGCCGGTGAAGGTCTGCGTGTCACCCTCCCACCAGGCGGCCTTGTCGGTCTGCTTGGCCATCTCGACGAGGCGGGCGGCAACCTGGCCCGCGGCCTCTCCGTCGCGCTCCGTCTTGGTGAGCAGGCTCAGGATCAGCGCGAGCGTGTAGGCATCCTTGGCCTCGCCCTTGTGCTCCTTCACGTACGCCAGGCCCTTCGCCGTCTCCGGCCCCTTGTAGCCGCTCTCCGCCAGCGCCCAGGTGATGTAGGCCGCGCTGCGCAGGGCGCCAGTCTGCCGGTTGATGATGCCCTCGGCGATGCCCTGGCCATCCTCCGGCCAGGTGCCGTCGGGCTTCTGGCGGCCGGCCAGCCAGTGCTGAGTGCGGGCGATGAGCGACGGGTCGACGTCGTGCACCTTCGACATGTCGCTGAACTCGAGCAGTCCGTACGCGGTGAGGATCTGGTGCGCCGGGTCGTTGCCGAACCAGGAGAAACCGCCGGCCTTGCACTCGAACGTGACCAGGCGCTGGTAGCCCACGTTGATGTACTGCTCGGCCTTCATCAGCAGCTCGGGGTTGGCCTTCTTCGTGGCCTTCAGGTAGTCGGTCACCAGCACGTTCGGGTAGGTGGTGGAGCTGGTCTGCTCGAAGCAGCCGTTCGGCATCCGCAGCAGCCCGTCGAGCCCCTCGACGACCTGGCTGAACGATCCCGGATACAGCTTCACCCAGAGCGAGTCGGCGCCGGCCACCGCGTTGCCCGGGAACGTGACGGTCTTCTCGACGGTCTTCTCCAGCCGATCGTTGATGGCGTCGCGCACTTCCTTGCCGTTCGGCGTCACGTCGATCGAGCGGATCAGCGCGTCGGAGAGCTTGGTGCCGCGGGCGGTGACCTTCAGGCTGTGCGCGCCGAGCGTGTTCACGGTGAGCGGGTAGTAGACGACCTTCACCTCGTTCTTGCCCATGTGCACGGTCTGCTTGGCGGGGCCTTCCAGCTTGAACCAGGGCTGCTCGTCGAGCGTGAGGGCCACGTCCTGGTCGCCGGGCAGGTAGTTGTAGACGGCCACGGGGATCTCGACGCGGTCGCCCTGCGTCAGCGAGACCGGCAGGTCGATGTCCGCGAAGAAGTCCTGGAACACCTTGAGCGGCGCGGTGGCGCTGCCGAGTTGGCCGTTCGCACCGTTCGCGAGCATGCTCATCCGCCAGGTCGTGATCGAGTCGGCCATCGGCACCTTGATCTCGGCGCGGCCCTGGTCGTCCGTGATGAGCGCCGGGTTCCAGTACATCGTCTCCGGGAAGAACTGGCGCACGCGCGGCTCGGGAGCGCCGCCCTCGGCCTTGCTCGCGCCCGCCGCCCCGCCCATCGGCTTGGCGGCCTTGAACATGACGCGCTCTTCCATCGCCATGCCGCCGGCCATGCGTGGCATCGCGGCGGCCGCATCGAGCATCAGCACATCGCCCTCGCCGCCGCCGCCGCGACCGCCGCCGAAGCCGCCCATGCCGCCCGGTGCGCCCAGCCCATTCGCCAGGCCCCTGCGCGAGCGGTAGTAGCGGCCGCCCAGCACGTCATCGAGCGTGCCCCACTTGCCGTCGGGGCCGGCGCAGCTCAGCGAGAACCAGTTGCTAAAGTCCTTCTGGCCGAACAACTCCACCTTGTACGGGTGGCCCCACGGGTCGAGCAGGTCCCTCGCGGTCAGGTAGCCCTTGTCGGCCAGCCGCTGGAGCCCTTCCTCGGCCGTCGGCGCCGCGCCGGTGTCCTGGCGGAACTTCTGCGCGGCCTGCTGGATCTTGCGCTGGAGCTGATTCATCTGGTCGATGAGCCGGTCGCGCGCCTCCGCCCAGCGCGAGAGGTACGTGTTCGCGCGGTAGTCGAAGCCGGATGCGGCAGGCGCGGCCGCCAGCACGACGGCGGCGGCTCGCTGGCGCTGCGGCTCCGTGACGCTCGGCTCGCGCTTCTCGGTGATCAGCCCGGACGGCCGGAGCCCGTGGATCTCGTACTTCGGCTCCATCAGCTCCTTCTCGAGCATGAAGTAGATCTTCTCGAGGCCGGGCTGCATCTCGGAGAGCGCGAAGACGGACTCGTCGACGATCGCCAGGCCCAGCGCGGCGGCCACCGGCTGGTTCGCCTGGTTGCGCACCGCGAAGCGGAGGACGGCGTCGGCGCCGGGGCGGTACTCCTGCTTGTCCGGCGTCATCTTGATGACGAGGTCATCGGCCGGCGACACGACGACCGTCTTCGTGTCGCGCACGATGTTCTCGTCCGGCAGGATCTTGTACGCGTGGATCTCGAGCGTGCCCACCATGTCGTTGGTGAGGGGCAACGCGATCTCCGTCTTCCCGTCCTTCACGGCCTCGGCGCGGGTCAGGATGGTCTGCTTGTTGCGGATCACGTCGACGTAGAACGTGCCGGTCTTGACCGACGAGAGTGCGGTGAGGAAGAGACGGTCGCCGACCTTCGCCAGCGTCTTGTCGGTGCGCAGCAGCACGCCGTCCTTCGCGCCCGAGCTGGAGAGGGGCTGCGACGCCGTCGCCGAATGCCCATCCTTGGCGGTGACCGTCGCGCTAACGGTGAGCTGGCCGGCGGCCGGGGTGAACTGGTACGTGGCGATGCCCATGGAGTCCGTCGTCACGTGGACCGGCTCGCTGCCCTTGTCGGTCGTCACCGCGACGTCGGCGTCCTTCACTGGCGCGCTGTCCGGGGTGCCGCAGGCGATGTAGACGCGGTTCTGGACGCCGGGCACGAGTTGCTTGCTCTCGGGGACCATGACGACCAGAATGGGGTCCTTCACCACGGGCACCGACTTGCTCTGCATCTGCTGGTGGTCGGCGGTGTCCTTGACGCGCACCTGGAACTCGACGACCGCCTTGCCCTGCTCGAAGGGCTGGCCGACGAACGAGTTCGGCAGCGTGTACTCGAACTTGTAGGCGCCGGTCGCGTCCGTCTTGCCCTGCAGCTCGGCCAGCTTGGTGACGCCGATGTCGACCGTGTTGACGGTGATCGTGACGTCGCCGCCGCAGACCGGCTTGCCGAAGAAGTAGTCGGTCTGCACGGTGCCCTTCACGTTCTCACCGGGCAGGTAGTAAGGGCGCTCCGTGGTGATGCCGACCTTGAACTTGGGCAGCACGTAGCGCTCGACGCGCACCTTCTTCTCCGCCAGCCCACTCTCCAGCACCGCGCGGATGGTGAACACGCCCATGTTCACCTCGTCGGCGAGCGCGAAGTCGGTGGAGGCGACGCCGAACTTCGAGAGCGTGTCCTTCTTCTTGAACACCTTGTTGCCGCGCGCGTCTTCAACCTCGAAGGTGATGGGCTTCTCGGCAACCGCGCGACGATCCGCCGTGTCCAGCGCCAGCGCGCGAATGTGGACGATCTGGTTCGGCTGGTACACAGGCTTGTCCACGGTCAGCAGGATCTGCTCGGACTGCTCGATCTGGATGCGCTGCGTTACCGTGTCCTTGCCGAGGTGAGTGTCGACGTTTACGCGCAGGTCGTAGCTGCCGGGCGGCAGCGCCGGCGCCTTGAACTGGGCGTCGAGCGAGCCGACCTGGTTCGTGCGCCCGGTATGGAGCGGCGTCACGGTAGGGGCTGTCTTCGGAGCCGCCGCGTTGCCGCCCTGCTTGGGCTCCTCCACGGACAGGAGGTCGATCTTCACCGATGCGCGGACCGGGGCGCCCGTGCGGTGGTCGGTGACGATCACCCGCAGCGACGCCGGGCCCCCCCGGAGCCACCGGTTCTGCCCGAGCACTTCGGTCTCTAGCGGGGAGACGTTGAAAGAAGCCGCCGATGCGGCGGCCTGGCGCGTCTGGGCGGCCTGCTGCGCGGCGGCGAAGAGCCCGCCTGTGGCCAGGCACAGCAGCACGATCGCCGCCAGCCGTAAGGTCTTGTTCATGGTGCATCCCTCCTGCATGACCGGGTATGGCCGAATCCGTATACGCAGTTTGTTGCACAGAACGCCCAAAAGGTTCGTATGGCATAGGGAGGAAGTTGCGAATGCCTCGGTGGCACGGGCTGCCGCCTGCCGCAGGCTTGACGGGAGCGCCGCGATGGGCCAAACTGTGTAGCGTGGCTCGTCGCAGATACGAGCGTCTGTGCCGGGGAGCCCGGCGCGAGGACTTCCATGCCGCTTCGTTCGCTAATCGTCGCCAGCATCAACCATCTGACCGCGTCCGTCGAGAAGCGCGAGTGCCTCGCGCTCGACGGATCGTCACTGCGGGCAGCGCTTCAGGACCTTCAGGACCGTGGCGCCGAGCAGGCGGTCATCCTCTCTACCTGCAACCGCACCGAGGTCTACGCCTTCGGCTGCAGCGTCGCGGTGCTGGAGCGGTTCTTCGCCGAGCGCCAGGGCATCCCCGTCAGCGAGTTGGCGGGCGAGATGACGGTCCATCGCGGCGCGGCCGCTCTGCGCCATCTGCTGCGCGTCGCCTCGGGCCTCGAGTCGCAGGTCCTCGGCGAGTCGGAGATCCTGGGCCAGGTCAAGAAGGCCTGGTCCGTGGCCCGGGAGGAGGGGATGACCGCCTCCTTCCTCGACGCGGCCTTCCAGCACGCGGTGATGGCCGGCAAGCGGGTCAGGACCGAGACGGAGTTGGGGCGGCACGCTCTCTCCATCGCGTCCCTGGCCCTCCGTCTCGCGGCCCAGGAAGAGGGCAACCTCTCGCAGCGAACCGTGCTCGTCGTCGGCACGGGCGAGATGGGCCGCCGCATCGTCCAGGAGCTGGAGTGCTACCAGCCCAAGAAGCTCTACGTCATCAGCCACACGCTGGCCTACGCGGAGAGCCTGGCGCGGGCGGGCGGCGGCGAGGCGCTGGCCATCAGCCAGATCTCGCACGTCCTGGCCGATGTCGACGTCGCGTTCACGGTGACGACCGCGCCGCACCCGATCCTCGACCGAGCGGAGCTTTCCACCCTCGCGGAGCAGCGCGGCGGCCGGCCCCTCGCCATCTTCGATCTGGGCGTGCCCCGCAACACCGCACCGGACGTGAAGGAACTGCCGTTCGTCACGCTCCACGACATCGACGACCTGAAGGCGCTCTCCGAGGTCCATCGCAAGTCGCGCGAGAAGGAGATCCCCTCCGCCGAGCGCATCCTCCACGAGGAGATGGACCGGTTCTCGGACTGGTGCAAGCAGCGCAGCGTCGCGCCGATGATCACAGCCCTGCGCCAGAGGGCCGAGCAGATCCGCCAGCGCCAGCTTCGCCGCGCGCTCTCGCAGTTGGGCGAGGTGACGGACGAGCAGCGTGAGGTGATCGAGCGGATGACGGTTCACCTCGTGAAGCAGCTCCTGCACTACCCGATCTCCGAGCTGCGCGACGCGGCCGGCGAGGAGGAGATGCTCGCGGTCGTGGCCCGTCTGGTGGGCGTGTCGCACCCCGGCCACCCGCACGGCTCCTCCGGCGAACCGGCCGGCTCCGAATGACAGCGCCGGCTTCCGCATCCCTGCGCGTCGGTACGCGGGGCAGCCTGCTCGCGCGCACCCAGACCGGCATGGTCATCGACGCGCTGTGCGCCTTGCACCCCGCCGTTGCCATCGAGACCGTCGTCATCCGCACGAGCGGCGACAGAGACCGGCGCGAGGTGACCGGCGCCTTCGTCGTCGAGTTGCAGGAGGCGCTGCTGCGCGGCGAGGTCGATCTGGCGGTGCACAGCATGAAGGACCTGCCCACCGCGCGGCCCGCCGGGCTGACCATCGCGGCGACACCGGCTCGCGAGGCTCGCGAGGACGCGGTCATCTCACCGCGAGGCGGCTTCGAGATGCTGCCCGCCGGCTCGCGCATCGGGACCGGGAGCCTGCGTCGCTCGGCCCAGCTCCGCGCGCTCCGGCCGGAACTGGAGTACCTGCCTCTGGTCGGCAACGTCGATACGCGGCTGCGCAAGCTGCTGGCCGGCGACTACGACGCCATCGTGCTCTCCGTCGCGGGCATGCGGCGGCTTGGGTACCCGGTGCACGAGGGCGGCTTCGAGTTCGAAGGGGTGCGTCTGCTGGTGGATGTCCAGCCGGCCGAGCGCGTTCTGCCCGCGCCGGGGCAGGGGGCTCTCGCCCTGGAGGGCCGCGCCGACGATGGGGCGACCCAGGCGCTGGTCGAGCCCCTCGGCTGCGCCGCGACGGCGTCCTGCGTGGCCGCCGAGCGCGCGCTGCTCGGCGCACTCGGCGGCGGGTGCCGCACGCCGATCGGGGCTTCCGCTGTGGTGGAGGGCGATCGGCTGCGCCTCGCGGGCGTCGTGGCCGCGCCGGACGGCGCCACGGTCGTGCGGGGGGAGGCGGAGGGGCCGGTGGCCGAGCCCGAGGCCCTGGGCCGCGGCCTTGCCGAGCGGCTGATCGCCGAGGGCGCCGCCGCCATCCTGGCAGGCTGCGGCTGATGGCCGGGCCGCTGGAGGGCAGGCGCATCCTGGTGACGCGGCCGAAGCGGCAGGCCGGCGACCTCGTGCAGCGTATCCGCGACCTGGGCGGCATCCCGATCCTGGCTCCAGCGATCGACGTAGCGCCGCCCGACGGTTCCGCTCCGCTCGACAGCGCGCTGCAGAGGCTGGCCTCGTACGCCTGGGTGGTGTTCACCAGCGCCAACGGAGTGATCGCCGCGACGGACCGCATGCGCGAGCTGGGCGTTGCCACGGGTGATCTGGCCGGCTGCCGCCTCGCCGCCATCGGCCCGGCGACCGCGCGGGAGCTGGCGGAGCGCTGCCGTCCGCCGGACGTGGTGCCGGATGCGTTCATCTCGGACGCCATCGCCGATGTGCTGGGCGAGGTCGCCGGGCTGCGCATCTTGCTGCCAAGGGCCGACATTGCCCGGCGCGACCTGCCGATCGAGTTGGCGCGGCGCGGCGCTGTCGTGGACGAAGTCGCCGCGTACAGCGTTCGATCCGGCGGCGACGCCGAGGCGCTGGCGGCGCTCGCGTCGCAGCCGGGTCCGCCCGACTTCATCACCCTGACGAGCCCGTCCGCCGTGCGCGGCCTGGTGGCCAACCTGCGCGAGGCCGGCCTGGACGGCTGGATGCGGCAGAGCGAGCTGGTGTGCATCGGGCCGATCACCGCGAGGGCTGTCGAGGGGCTGGGTTACCGGCCCGGCCGCATCGCCGACGAGTACACCGCCGAGGGGCTCGTCGCGGCACTGCTGAAGGGGGAATGACGCCGATCATGTCCGAGTACAGCTTGCTGAGCAGTCACCGCCTGCGCCGCTTGCGCCGGTCGCCGCGCCTGCGTGACATGGTTCGCGAATGCACGCTGGAGGTGCGCAACTTCGTCTATCCGCTCTTCGTGCAGGAGGGCATCGGCATCGTCGAGCCGATCGGCTCGATGCCGGGGCAGTGCCGCCTCAGCGTGGACCGGTTGGCCGCGGAGATCGACGAGATCGCCGGGCTCGGCATCCCCGCCGTGCTGCTCTTCGGACTGCCCGACGTGAAGGACGAGACTGGCGCCAGCGCGCTCGACGACACGGGCGTCGTCCAGGAGGCGATCCGCCAGATCAAGCGCGTCCAGCCCGACCTGGTGGTCGTCACCGATGTGTGCCTCTGCGAGTACACCAGCCACGGCCACTGCGGCGTGCTGCGAGCCGGCGACGTCGACAACGACGCCACGCTCCCGCTGCTGGGGAGGATGGCGGTCTCGCACGCGCGCGCCGGCGCCGACATCGTGGCCCCCAGCGCGATGATGGACGGGCAGGTCGGTGCGATCCGCAGGGCGCTGGACGAGGCGGGCTTCGCCGATACCGCGATCATGGGCTACTCGGCCAAGTTCGCGTCCGCGTTCTACGGCCCATTCCGCGAGGCCGCCGACTCCGCCCCGCAGTTCGGCAACCGGCGGGGCTACCAGATGGACCCGCCGAACGTGCGCGAGGCCGTCCGCGAGATCGAGGCCGACGTGGAGCAGGGCGCTGACATGGTGATGGTGAAGCCCGGCCTCGCGTACATGGATGTAGTGCGCGTCGCGCGTGACCTGGTCGAGCTGCCGCTGGCGGTCTACAACGTCAGTGGCGAGTATGCGATGGTGAAGGCCGCCGCGGCCCAGGGCTGGATCGACGAGCGCGCGCTGACACTGGAGCTGCTGACCGGCTTCCGTCGCGCCGGCGCAGACATCATCATCACCTACCACGCGAAGGATGCGGCGAGGTGGCTGCGGGCGGGCTAGCTGTGCTCGTTCTGGGGTGGCGCCGGACGGGCACGGAGGCCCATCCCACCATGGCTCTCGTGCATCAGCCTCGCGAGTCGCCGCGCTGTCTGGAGATGGGATCCGCCGCATGATCGATTACACCCAACGTCCACTGAACATATACTGGGAAGTAACCCGGGCGTGCGAGCTGGCCTGCCGCCACTGTCGCGCTGAGGCTGTGCTCAACCGTGACCCGCGCGAGCTGAGCACCGAGGAGGGGCTGCGCCTGCTCGACAGCCTGACGGGCTTCGGACCGACGCTGCCGCACATCGTCATCACGGGTGGCGATCCGCTGAAGCGCCCCGACATCTGGGAGCTGATCGCCGCCGCCAAGGAACGCGGCTTCCCGGTCGCCATCACGCCTAGCGGCACGTACGCGCTGACCGAGGAGATCGTCGCGCGCCTGAAGGCGACGGGCATCTGGATGATGGGCCTCAGCATCGACGGATCGAACCCGGAGCGCCACGACAGCGTGCGGATGGTGCCGGGCAGCTTCGAGCAGACGGTGCGCGCGGCCGGCTGGGCCAAGGCGGCGGGCATCCCGTACCAGGTGAACTCGCTCGTGTGCACCCAGACCGTCGACGACTTGCCTGCCATCTACGAGGTGCTCACGGGCCTCGGCGCGGCTCGCTGGAGCCTGTTCTTCCTCATCCAGGTCGGACGCGGGAAGGGGCTGGAGGAGGTCTCGCCCGAGCGCGCTGAGGAGGTGCTGGAGTGGCTAGGCGAGCGCTCTGCCGAAGGGCGCATGCCGGTGACGACCACCGAGGCGCCGCACTACCGCCGCGTGATGGTGGCGCGCGCCGAGCGGACCGGGGGGACCGTCAGCGAGGGCACGCGCCGCGGATTCGGCATCCGCGACGGCAGTGGAATCATGTTCATCTCGCACGTGGGCGAGGTGCAGCCCGCCGGGTTCCTCCCGCTGGTCGCCGGCAACGTCCGCGAGACGAGTCCCGTCGATATCTACCGATCATCCACCGTCTTCACACAGGTGCGCGACATGACCCAGCTCAAGGGCAAGTGCGGCCTGTGCGAGTTCAAGTATGCGTGTGGAGGTTCCCGCGCGCGCGCCTACGCGTACACCGGCGACCCTCTGGAAAGCGATCCTCTCTGCTCCTATGAACCCCGACAAGCGAACAACCGCTCGGTCTGAGCAACTCATCGACCGCGCCCGCAAGCTGCTGCCTGCCGGCGTGAACAGCCCCGTGCGCGCCTTCCGCGCGGTGGGCGGCACGCCGCTCTTCATTAAGGAGGCGAGCGGCGCCACCCTGACCGATGCCGACGGCAACCGGTACACCGACTACGTGTGCTCCTGGGGCGCCCTGATCCTGGGCCATGCGCACCCGGCCGTCGTGGAGGCCGTGCGCGAGGCGGTGGGTCGCGGCGCCACGTACGGCGCGCCGCACGAGGGCGAGGTGCTGCTGGCCGAGCGCGTCCATGAGCGCATGCCGGCGATGGAGATGATGCGCTTCGTCAGCTCCGGCACCGAGGCCACGATGTCGGCGCTGCGGTTGGCGCGGGGCGCGACGGGGCGGTCGAAGATCGTGAAGTTCGACGGCTGTTACCACGGCCACGCCGACTCGCTGCTGGCGAAGGCCGGCTCGGGCGTCGCCACGTTCGGCTTGCCGGACAGCGCGGGTGTTCCGGCGGAGATGACCGCGCACACGCTCGTCGTGCCGTTCAACGACCTGGACGCGGTGCGCCAGACCTTCGCGGCCAGCGGCGACCAGATCGCGGCGGTGATCGTGGAGCCGGTTGCAGGCAATATGGGCGTCGTGCCGCCCGCGCCCGGCTTCCTGGAGGGGCTGCGCGAGGTGACGGCCGCCTACGGCGCGCTGCTCATCCTCGACGAGGTCATCACCGGGTTCCGCGTGGGGCCGGGCGGCGCGACCGCGCGCTACGGCGTGGCGCCGGACCTCATCTGCATCGGCAAGATCGTGGGCGGCGGGCTGCCGGCTGCGGCGTATGGCGGCCGGCGAGAGCTGATGGAGCAGATCGCGCCGCTCGGCCCGGTCTACCAGGCGGGCACGCTCTCCGGCAACCCGCTGGCGATGGCTGCCGGGCTCGCGACGCTGGACCAGCTCACCGACGACACCTACCGCGAGCTGGACAGGCGGGCGGATGCTCTTGCCTCCGGCCTGCTGGACGCGGCGAAGGCACTCGGCGTGCCGGTGCAGGTGAACCGGGTCGGCTCGATGCTGAGCGCGTTCTTCATCGACACCCCGGTGACCGACACGACCATCGCGGCGAAGGCGGATCGCGCGCTCTATGGCCGGCTGTTCCACGGCATGCTCGACCGCGGCGTGTACCTGGCGCCCTCCGCGCTGGAGGCCGCGTTCGTCAGCACGGCGCACACCGATGCCGACATCGAGCGCACGATCGAGGCGTTCGGGAGCGCGCTGGCCGACGCTGTCGCCGCCGGCGGGAAGTAGCACCATGGCTGTCGCGAACGACCGCTTCCTGCGGGCTTGCCGGCGCGAGCCCGTCGATCGCACGCCGATCTGGCTGATGCGCCAGGCCGGCCGCTACCAGCCGGAGTACCGCGAGCTTCGGGCCAAGCACTCGATGCTCACCATCTGCACGACGCCGGAGCTGGCCGCCGAGGTCACGCTCATGCCGCTCCGGCGCTTCGACTTCGACGCCGCGATCCTCTTCTCCGACCTCACGATCCCCTTCACGCCGATGGGCGCCCCGTTCACGCTGGAGGAGAACGTCGGCCCCGTCGTGGCGGAGCCCATCCGCTGCCGAGCGGACCTCGACCGCCTGCGCCTGATCGAGCCGGAGGAGGACCTGGCGTTCGCGCTGGAGACCATCCGCATCCTGCGGCGTGAGCTGACCGTGCCGCTGATCGGCTTCGCGGGCGCGCCCTTCACGCTGGCCGCGTATCTGATCGAGGGGCGCGGCTCGAAGGACTTCCCGCGCGCCCGCACGCTGATGTACTCCGATCCCGAAGCGTGGCATGAGCTGCTCGGCCTGCTGGCGGAGAACGTGGGCCGCTACCTGCGCGCGCAGATCGAGGCCGGCGCCCAGGCTGTGCAGGTCTTCGATAGCTGGATCGGCGTGGTTCCCCCGCACGTGTACCGCGAGTACGTCGCGCCGCACATGCGCCACCTCTTCGCGATGCTGAAGCCGCTCGGCGCGCCGGTCATCCACTTCGGCACGGGCACGGCCGCCCTGCTGGAGGAGATGCAGGCCGCGGGTGGCGACGTGATCGGCGTCGACTGGCGCGTGCCGCTGGGGCAGGCGTGGGACAGGCTCGGCGACGTGCCGGTGCAGGGCAACCTCGACCCGGTCGCGCTTCTGGCAACGCCGGACGTGGTGTGCCGCGAGGCTGCGCGCGTGCTGGAGGAGGCCGCCGGGCGCCCCGGCCACATCTTCAACCTGGGCCACGGCATCCTACCGGGCACCCCGATCGACAACGTGTCGCTCCTGGTGGACGTGGTTCACGGAGATGCACGGCCATGAACGCGCCGCACGTGGTCATCGTGGGCGGCGGCATCACCGGCCTCTCGGCGGCCTACCACCTGGAGCAGATGGCTGCCGACGCCGAACTCGCCATCACACTGGTGGAATCCGATGCAAGAGTCGGTGGACGGGTGGATACCGAGTACACGGAGGGGTACCTCCTGGACACCGGGCCCGACTCGTTCATGGGCCAGAAGCCCTGGGCGGTGCAGCTCTGCCGAGAGCTTGGCATGGAGGACGAGGTCATCCGGCCGCTCGCGCGCAAGTTCTACATGCTGCACGACGGCAAGCTCCACTCCGTGCCGCACGAGCTGGTCACACTCGTGCCCTCCAAGCCCGAAGCCCTCTGGAAGGCGTCGTTCCTCTCGATGCAGGCCAAGACGCGCGCCAGCATGGAGGGCCTCGTCCCAGCCCAGCACGAGCGGGAGGACGAGTCGCTCTCCGCGTTCATGCGCAGGCGCTTCGGCGAGGAGTTCGCGCTGCGCTTCGCCGAGCCGATGATGGGCGGCGTGCACGCGGGGCATCCGGACCGGATGAGCATGCGCTCGATCTACCCGATGTACTGGGAGATGGAGCAGAGCAAGGGCAGCATTACCCGGGCGCTGATGGAGCGGCGTGCTGCTGCGGCCCTCAAGGGCGGCCAGCCCTCCGTCTCGCCATTCGTGGCGCTGCGTCACGGCATGATCAGCCTGGTCGAGCGGGTGCGCGCCAGCCTGACTCGTACCGACGTGCGGATCGGCACGCGAGTCGCCGCTGTCGAGCCTGGCGTCGCTGGTGGGGTGCGCGTGTCGTTCGAGGACGGCAGCACGATCGACGCGTCGGCCGTCGTGCTGGCCGTTCCTGCGTACGATGCGGCGGACCTGCTGCGTCCGGCCGCTGCCGAGGCCGCCGACCTGCTGGTGGGCATTCGCTACGCTTCGACGGCCGTCGTCTCGCTGGCCTACCGCCAGGACGAGGTCGGCGACCCGCTCGACGGCAGCGGCTACCTGGTGCCGCGCGACGAGCCGTGCGCGATCACCGGCTGCACGTGGACGCACCGGAAGTGGGAGGGGCGCGCGCCGGAGGGAATGGCCCTGATGCGCGCGTTCATGGGCTACGACGGAGCCGACCGCGCTGTCGAGGAGCAGTCCGAGGAGCGTCTCGCGTTCGCCGCGCACGAGAGCCTCGCGAAGCTGCTGTCCATCAAGGGCGTCCCGGCGTTCCAGCGCGTGTACCGCTGCGTCAAGGTGATGCCGCAATACGCCGTCGGGCACCGCGCGCGCCTGGACGCGATCGCCGGTTGCCTGGAGGCCATGCCCGGCGTCATCCTGGCGGGCGCGGCCTACCGGGGCGTGGGCGTGCCGGACTGCGTGCGCCAGGGCAAGGAGGCAGCCGAGGCCGTGCTGGCACGAGTGGCGGCGGAACCGCGGGTGGACGCAGATCGGGGCGGCGCATGATGGAGCGCCCACCCTTGCCCAGCTCTAGCGGCTCCAGCAAGCCCTGGGGCGTGCTGCTGATGGCGTACGGCGCGCCGGAGTCGGTGGCCGACATCGAGCGCTTCTACACCAGCATTCGAAGGGGGCGCGCTCCCTCGCCGGAGCAGCTCGCGGAGCTTCTGCGGCGCTATGAGGCCATCGGAGGCGTGACGCCCCTGCGCGAGGTCACCGCACGGCAGGCGTACGCCGTGGAGGGGGCGCTGCGGGCCGAGGGGCTCGACGCGCGCGTGTTCCTGGGCACGCGGCACGGGCGCCCGACGATCGGCGAGGCGATGCGCGCGATGGCGGCCGCCGGCATCGAACGCGCTGTGGGCCTGGTGCTGGCGCCGCACTACTCGCGGATGAGCATCGGGCAGTACGTCGAGGCGGCGCGCAAGGAGCAGGAGCAGGTCCGCCCCGGCATGGAGCTGCGCTTCGTCGAGCGATGGGGCGCCAACCCGGCGTTCGTTGCGGACCTGGCTCAGCGGGTCGGCGCTGCCCTCGACGGTTGGGATGCGGATCGCACCGAGGTCGTCTTCACCGCGCACAGCCTGCCCGAGCGCATCCGCTCCTGGGACGACCCCTACGAGCGGGAGCTTGCGGAGACCGCCGGACTTGCCGCGCAAGCCGCCCGTCTCCGGCACTGGAGCCTGGCCTACCAGAGCGCCAGTCCGACCGGCGAGCCCTGGCTGGGCCCGAACCTGACCGAGCACCTCGCAGGCATCGCATCGGCCCGGGCGCGGAGCCACGTGCTGGTCTGCCCGATCGGGTTCGTGGCCGACAACCTGGAGATCCTGTACGACCTGGACATCGAGGCCACGGCGCACTGCCGGCGGCTTGGGCTCGACTACCGTCGCACGCCGATGCAGAACGCGAGCGCTGAACTGATCGCCGCGGCCGTCTTGGAGATCCGGGAGGCGATGGGCGAGCCCACCGAATGACGGATTACTCAGTACATTGAGTAAAAATACTCAGTGTATTGAGTAAACTGCAGGCATGGCACCCTACGTTCGTCCCTATGGCGCGGCGCTGGCAGCCCGTCTGGCGGAGCCTCGACGCTTCATCCAGGTCGTGGCCGGTCCCAGGCAGGTGGGCAAGACTACCCTCGTGCGGCAGATCGTGGACGCCGCGAGCGTGCCGTCGGTCTATGCGTCCGGCGACGAGCCGACCCTCCGCGGCGGCGAGTGGATCGCGCAGCAGTGGGAGCGGGCGCGTGTTGCTGCTCTGGGCTCTGCCGAAGGCGCCATCCTCGTTCTGGACGAGGTGCAGAAGCTCCCGGGATGGTCGGAGGCGGTCAAACGGCAGTGGGACGCCGATACGCGCGCAGGCGTAGCGCTGCACGTGGTGCTCCTGGGCTCAGCGCCCCTGCTGGTCCAGCGCGGGCTGACGGAGAGCCTCACGGGTCGGTTCGAGCTGCTGACGCTCCGCCACTGGTCGCTCGCAGAGATGCGTGCTGCGTTTGGTTGGGGGCTCGATGAGTACGTGTTCTACGGTGGCTACCCTGGCGCCGCGCCGCTGGTGGCCGAACCGGAGCGGTGGCGCCAGTACATCGTCCACTCTTTGATTGAGACGACGGTGTCGCGCGATGTGCTGCTGATGAGCCGCATCGACAAGCCGGCCCTGCTGCGCCGGCTCTTCGAGTTGGCGGTGCTCCACTCGGGCCAGATCGTCTCGTTCACCAAGATGCTGGGTCAACTCCAAGACGCTGGAAACGCGACGACGCTTGCACACTACCTGGATCTGCTGGCAGGTGCAGGGATGGTCGCAGGTCTGCAGAAGTACGCAGGGGCCTCGCTTCGGAGCCGCGGGTCGAGCCCGAAGCTGCAAGTGCTGAACACGGCGCTGACGAGCGCGATGGCTGGGCAGGGCCTGGCGGAGGCGCGCGGCGATCCGGAGCGGTGGGGGCATCAGATCGAATCGGCAGTCGGGGCGCACCTTGCCAATGCCGCCATGGCCGGCGAGTGCGAGTTGTTCTACTGGCGTGAGCGCGGCATGGAGGTCGACTTTGTCGTCCGCCGCCGCGGCCGCATCACCGCGATCGAGGTGAAGAGCGGGCGAGCGCCGGCGGTGCTGCCGGGCATGGCGGCATTCGCGCGGGCGTTCGAGCCGGACAGGCAGTTGCTGATCGGTGGTGACGGGATACCCGTCGACGAGTTCCTCTCCCGCCCGGTGACTGATTGGGTCGCCGGCTAGGTCGATTGCCACGAGGAGCCAACGATGGCGTCGTTCAGCGGTTACTCGGCATCCCAGCGGGCGCGGCTGCGCGCTCTGTACCAGGAAGTCGATTGGCAGGCGCTCATCGCGGACGAGGCGCTGATCGAACAGGCGCGCGCGAGCGTGCGTACGCCTCCTCCGTCGCCGTCGCAGAGCGAAGGCACCGCCCAGTATCTGCGCGAGCAAAACTCCGCCGCCGTGAGCGAGTTGGCTGCGTCAGGCGGCGCCGACCTGGAGCGCGCCGCGGCGGTGCTGGCGGATTGGCGGCGCCCGCTGCGGTCCGACTCGCGGTTCCCGTTCCACTTCCTCGGCCTCGTTCTCACCCTCGACTGCTGCTTCAGTCCGCGCTGTCTCTACTGCAACCAGTCGCACCTGCCGACGCACATGACGATGCCGGACTGGCGGCGTGTCATCGCCGAGGCGGCGGACCCACAGCCGCCCTACGTGTACCTGACCGGAGGCGAGCCGCTGCTGCTTGGCGAGGACGTGTGGGGCGACGACGGCCTGATCGCCTATGCGACCGGCCTTGGCTGCGCGGTGAACATCAACACGAACGCCGCGCTCATCACGCCGGAGGTGGCGCTGCGGCTGGCGAAGGTGGGCCTCGCGCGGCTCCATATCTCGGTCGACAGCGCTGATCCCGCGACCCAGGCGGGGCTCTTCCGCGGCGAAGAGCGCGTCGGCGAGGTCTGGCGGGGCATCGACAACGTGTTGATCGCGCGCGAGGTGCTGGGCGTGCGCCATCCGCAGATCCACATCAACTGCGTGATGACGCGGCTGAACCTGTTCTCCTTCCCGGATCTCCTGCGACGCATCCTCGACACCGGTCCGGTGCCATCAGGCCCCGATCCAACCGCCGACCCGGCCTTCCGCGACTTCGGCTTCCACCTCATACCGGTGGGCGGCCCGACCAACGCTCCCATCCGCCCGACCGCCGACGAGTGGAGGCGCTTCTACACGGAGACGTGGGCGGAGGCGGAGGCGGTGTGGCAGGAGCACCAGCAGCGGATCGGCGTGGCGGAGGAGAAACGGACAACCCTTGATGGCCATGTGCCGTACGCGAGCCCGTACCTGCGGGTGCGGCACGGGGTGTCGCTGGAGGAGTACTGCGAGCGGGCTGCCCTGGGCGAGTACTGGCAGGGCGCGCTCACGCAGCGGTGCTACGTGGCCCCGGGGCAGGCGTTCGTGCTGCCGGACGGCTCGCAGCAGTGGTGCGGCGCCCACGCCATCCGGCGCCCCGAGCCCATCGGGAGTGTGCTGACCGGCACCCTCCGCGGTAACATCCGCGCGCACGCGGATCGCATCGGGGCGCTGCCGGCGGGGGCCTGTGCAAGCTGCGCCGGCGCCACGTGCGCCATGAACCAGGCAATCGAGCGCAACCTGCGGGAGGCGGCAGAAGCGATGCTGTCGGGGAACGGCGCAAGCTGCCCCTCGAGGTAGCCATCAGGACGGGCACGGAGGCCCATCCCACCACGGCGCTAGTGCGTGGCGCAGGCTAGACCATCCCCGCCTCCGGCACGGCGGCCCGGAACACGGTGATCCCGCCATCGCCGGGCTTCACCTCGTATCCTGTTCCCGCCGGCGCGAAGACGATGCCGCCTCGCTCGACCTTCAGCTCCAGCCCCGCCCCGCGCACCACGCCGGAGCCGTCGGTCACGATGAGCGAGTCCGGGCCGTGGTCGGCCGGCGCGGAGTGCACCTGCCCCGGCGCCACCGAAATGCGCGACAGCTCGAACTCCCGAGCATCGGTGCGGTACACCGTCTCGGTGTCGGAGACGCGCTCCCCATCCAGAATGCCCGGCTTGCCGCTCTCGAACGAGAGCGTGCGCATCAGCTCCGGCACGTCCACGTGCTTGGGCGTGAGGCCGCCGCGCAGCACGTTGTCCGAGTTGGCCATCAGCTCGACATTCACGCCCTCGAGGTAGGCGTGGAGCATGCCGGCCGGCTGGTAGGTGCCCTGGCCCGGCTGCAGGTGGACGAGGTTCAGCAGGTAGATGGAGAAGATGCCCCGGTCGCGGTGGCCGTCCGGCAGCGGGAACGAGCGGGCCGCCTTCAGCGCCCAGTAGTCGGGGGTCGACTTGTCGAGCGGCTCGGACGCCTCCAGGCGGGCGATGAGCGGATCGAGGATCGTGTCCACGGAGGACTGCGGCATCGTCATGACGCTGCTGTACAGGGCCCGCAGCAGGTCGCGGCGCTCGGCATCGTAGCGCCGCGCGGCTGCCAGCTTCTTGTCGAACGAGGGCATCACCGCCTGCAGCTCCGGGGTGGCTCGCAGGACCTCGGATATCTCCTCGAGCGGCCGGAAGCCGTGCAGCATCCAGAACTCGGTCAGCGCGACGTGGACCTCGGGCTTATGGTTGTCGTCACGGTAGTTGCGCGTCGCCGCGCCCGGCTCGATGCCGGCCACGCTCTCGCGCTCGAAACCGTCCTCGGCCTGCGCCTTGCTGGGGTGCGCCTGGATGGAGAGCATCTGGCGGGCGTCGAGCACCTTCAGCAGGTAGGGGAGCTGTCCGGCGAACCGCTCAGCGGCATCGGCGCCCAGGATCGCGTCCGGGCGGGCCGCGGTGAGCTGGCTCAGCGGCACGGTGCCGCCATCGACCACGGCCAGCGCCGGCGCCGTGATGTGCGCGCCGATCCACAGCTCCGCGAACGGACGGCGGTCGGGGTTCGCCAGGCCCAGCAGGTTCGGGATGAAGTCGTACCCGCCCCAACCGTAGTGCTGAACCGCGCCCTGGAGGCGAAGGAGGCGTGGGCCGTCGCCGTTCGTGTGGATCGATGTGTCTGCCGGCAAGTTGCGTCTCCGTGCGAGGGAATGACTGATCGGTACCTTCAGCATACCCGCACGAACTCGATGCCGAACAGGGCCGCGACCTTCTCGAGGGTGGGCGCGACGTGTCCGATGCCGATGGCGCAGTGGTGCGCGGGGCCGGCCTTCGACCACGCGTTCACGAACGCCTTGGCGCCCACCGAGAACCGGTAGCGGCTGTTGGTGTTGCCGATGTGCAGGATCGGACCCGGCACGGATTCGCCCTCGGCGGCGAGCAGCTTCAGCTTGCCGGCCCTGTCCTGGACGACCGATAGCAGCGTCACCGGGCCGTTCTTCACGCGCATCTCGATGGACAGCCCCTGGCCCGGCTTGCCGTGGTAAACCGGCAATGGTACGAGCTTCACCGGCCCGTCCGCGATGGCGATGTGCCCGGGGCCGTCATGCCCGAGCAGGATCACGTCATCGTAGAAGTCCATCGCGTAGAACTCGGAGAAGGAGCCGCCGGCGCCCAGCTCGTCCATGATCTTCATCGCCTGCACGTTCTTGATCTCGCACTCGCCGGCGACGGGCACGCCGTGCGCGGTCAGCAGCGAGTTGCCGGCGATGACGGAGGTGACGATGTTCTCGTACTCGTTGCCGGGCTGGCCCTCGTAGTAGTAGGCCATCGAGCCGATGCGGTGCGCCTCCACGAGCCGATCCAGTGCGCAGGAGGTCCGCGCGGCGCGCTCCAGTTCCGCCTTGCTGCACTCGGGCGATACCTCGAACTCGGCCGCGAACTGCTGCAGCTTGGCGGCGACCTGCGCCTCGGTTGCCTCGACACGGAGGCGGTGAAGCTCGCACATCTCCAGCAGCTCGAAGTGGCAGCCGAAGGCCGCCGACTGCTGCGCCATGTCGCTGTAGACGTCCAGCATGCCGCAGTAGTAGTGTCCGAGGACGCCGACGCGGTTGCGGCGCATCGCCGCGGCGGCCCGGGCCGCTTCGAGCCACCCGTCGATCTCGGCCCACGCCTCCGGGTCGTCCAGCGTGCCGGTCACCAGGTGGTACTCGATGCCAGCTCGGTTGAAGACGCACGCGATCTCCGGCGCGGAGCAGGCCTGGCAGTGGGCGAGCCACTCACCCGTCATCACGCCGCGGTCGCCCAGCGCGTTGAACGAGTCGTAGTCGATGGCCGCGACCGGCTGCAGGTTCAGCACGATCACCGGCGCCTTGGCCTTCTGCACGACCGGCAGGACCGTCGAGCTGAGCGCATAGGTGGACACGTACAGGAAGATCACCTCGACGTCCCGCTGCTTCAGCATATCGGCCGCGGCGCGTGCCTTCTCCGGGGAGTCGACGAGTCCCGCGTCCACGACCTCGACGCCGTCTCGCTCGAGGCGACCCCGGATGCGCGCCTGGTAGCCCTGCAGGCGGTCGAGCAGGCCGGCGAACTGCGGCCAGTAGGTGTCGAGGCCAATCCCGAAGAGGCCGACGCGAATCGACTTGCTCGTTGCTGCCATGACCGTTCTCCTCGCTTGCGTGTTGGCGCGGGTCAAGGGGCCTACTCGGCCGCCGCCTCCGCTTCCTTGCGCCGCCGCCGTACCTCGACCGGGTGCTGGTCCGCGCGGCCGTCCACGTAGAACGCCACCCAGTGCGCGACGCGCTCGCCGAGGCAGCGGCAGGAGGCGATCTCCCGCTCGGCGCGCGGCTCCCCGGCGAGCACCGCGCCGTAGTGCAGCGTGAACTGCTTGGCGACGTAGTCCGGGATGCCGAAGACCACCATGCCGTAGTTCATCGCGATGGTCATCAGCGCCTGGCAGGTCAGCTCGGCGCCGCCGCCCCAGCCGCCGGAGGACGAGAAGACGCCGGCGAACTTGCCGTCGACCTGGCCGAACACGTCGGCAACCTTCTCGTCCCAGAAGCGCTTCATCTTCCACGACACGGTGCCCATGTTCACCGGGCTGCCGATGGCGATGCCCTGGCACCAGAGGAGGTCCTCCGGGCCGGCGTCGTCAATGTGCAGAAGGCGCACCTCGATGCCCTCGACCGACCGGGCGCCCTCCGCCACCTGCTCCGCCATCTTCCGGGTGTTGCCCGACTGGCTGTCGTAGATCACCAGTACGTTGCCCATGGGTGTGCGCTCTCCGTTAGCCTGACCTACTCATGAGTGGCACTGGACGGGCACCCTTCGGCAAGCTCAGGGCAGGCTCAGGCCCATCCCACCACTGGACTTTGCACCGTCCAGGTTGGTGCGGGTCGGTTACTTCCGGCCGACCAGGATGACAGCGTGCCGCGGCGCGAGTTCGAGGGCGACGCTGCCGGCCGCGCCGGACGCCGCGGGTCCGGTGGCGCCGGTGGCCGGATCGAGCTGCAGCCAGCCGCGCGTCCACGGCGTCGCCAGGTTGCCCTTGTACGCGCCGCCGCCCGCGTTCAGCACGACCACGATCGGCCTGCCATCGCGCGTGTAGCGGCCGAGCATCACGTGCTCATCGGCGGTGTCCAGCCGGTACTCGGGCTGGATGGCGGCGGCCATCGATGCGCCCGTGAGCTGCTGCCCTGCCGCATCGCGGAGCACCTTGCCGCCCTTCGCCTGGAACCGGGCCACGACCTTCGCCGCGGCTGCGGGCAGCTCGACGCCCTCGGGGAGGACGATGGCGCGGAACGCGTGGCCCTTCACGACCAGCCGGCCGTCGCCGCGGACCTGCGCCTTCGCCAGGAACTCGTGGTCGATGAGGCAGAAGTGGACCTGGTTCCGGGCGAGCGTCTGCCCGAGCCGCTCGAACGAGTTGTACAGCGTCTGGGCGCGGGCGCTCTGCGAGGCTCCGCTGATCGGCGCGGCGGTCGGCCGGTACTCCGCCCATAGGTCGCGCACCGGGTAGTAGAGCAGCACGTCGGGGTCGAGCCTCGCGGGCTTGAGGATCGCGTTCAGCCGGCCCACGTACTCGCAGTACGCGCGGTAGTCGTCGGCCGACCGGTCGGCGATGCCGTAGTAGAGGGTGAACTCGGTGACGCCCCAGGCAGCTTGCCACGCCGCGGCGGCCTGCATACTGCCGACGGACGCCGGCCCCGCGTGGCTCATCTTCTCGGAGAAGTCGCTGATCTCGGTGAACACGCGCCGCCCCCCGCGCAGCACCGCCGCCGAGGCGGGCAGAGCCACCGTCATCCAACTCCCGTTCATGAAGGTCTCGGGGTTCGACGAGAGCATGTCGAGGCCGGGGATGTGCATGTGGCTCAGCGCCTTGAGGCCGTTGCCCTCCAGCGTCGGGTGGTGCAGCAGCGCCTCCTCCCACAGCGTGTGGCCCGACGACGCCACGCCGTTCGCCGCGCACCATCGCTCCAGCGCGCCGAAGAAGCGGTCGGAGATGAGGTCGGCGACGAGGCTCCAGTACTGCGTGCGCACCTTGCGGTCGGCGTCCGTGTCGCCCGTGAACAGGCTCTTGCGCGACGCCATGAGGTCCTCGCCGAAGCGCTCCTTGTAGCGGTCGACGATGTCGTAGACCCAGGGAACGGCCGGCAGAGCCTTGACGGTCGGATCGACCGCGTCGACGACCGGCACGTTCCGGCGCGCCTCCTCGGGGATCTGGCCGAGGTTCACGGTGATCAGCGACGGCTCGTCGGTGAAGAAGGCGGGCACGGTGGCGCCGATGTGAGAACCGAGCCGGGCCTTGTACGCCTCGTGCGTCTTCTCGATGAAGCACCGCACCGCGCGGTCGTCGATCAGGTTGATGTAGCGCCGGGCCGCGTAGTAGTTGTTGCTGGCATGCGTGAACTCGTATGCCGGGCGCACGACGAATGGGTCGGCCTTCGACGCATCGTACGCCAGCTCCATCGCCTCGTACTCGGGGTGGTCACGCAGCACCAGGCCGCCGGCCGCGCCGCTCGGGTAGCCGGCCTCGTCGTAGATCCATGCGGTGAGCCCCAGCTTCTTGCAGGCATCGACGGCGGCGACCAGCGCGTTCCAGCTCGGCTCCGACTCCAGGTAGTTCTCGAACGTGACATTGCACACGACGCCGCCGAGCCCACGGTCCTTGTAGTAGCTCATGCTGGCGTGGGTGGCTTCGCCGATGCTGGCGTCCGCCACGATCTGGCCCATGCCGGCCGGCGCCTTGCCGGCCGGGTCGATGCCGTGGATGATCTGCAGGGGCCGGTCTCCCGCAGGCGGGCTGGCCCAGCGCTTCGCCCAGGAGGCGGGCAGCTCGGCGGGTCTGGCCTGGCCCATCGCGGCGCTCGCACCGAACGCCAGAACGATCAGACAAGCGGCTTCCAACGCAACAACAGACATGCGGCTAGTTCTCCTTCTCAAGTGGCCACGGTGGGGCCACGGATAGATGCGGGTTGGGCGGTGGCCAGGCGCGGCTCAGGGCACAGCGTACCGAGCCAGGAGCGTGAGCGACTGGTCTGTCGTGATCGGTAGG
>CAZFLM010000011.1:82483-99726 GCA_964519955.1 uncultured Chthonomonadaceae bacterium
GTCGCCGACTACAGCAGACCGCTCCCTCACGGTCGCGGCTCGGCACGCTGTGCGCAGCAGCGCCCTGCTCCTTCTGTCCGCGGACGGCGCGGACGCCAGTCGCGGCTCGGTACCGCGTGCTGATCGGGGCACAACGTTCCGAGCCAGGGGCGTGAGCGACTGGTCCGTGGTAATCGGTAGGTCATGTCGTCGCCGGCGCCGGGTTGTCGCCGACTACAGCAGACCGCTCCCTCACGGTCGCGGCTCGGCACGCTGTGCGCGGCGGCGCCCCGCTCCTTCTGTCCGCGGACGGCCCGGACGCCAGTCGCGGCTCGGTACCACGTGCTGATCGGGGCACAGCGTACCGAGCCAGGAGCGTGAGCGACTGGTCTGTCGTGATCGGTAGGTCGTGCTGTCACTGGCGCCGGGTTGTCGCCGACTACAGCAGACCGCTCCCTCACGGTCGCGGCTCGGCACGCTGTGCGCGGCGGCGCCCCGCTCCTTCTGTCCGCGGACGGCCCGGACGCCAGTCGCGGCTCGGTACCACGTGCTGATCGGGGCACAGCGTACCGAGCCAGGAGCGTGAGCGACTGGTCTGTCGTGATCGGTAGGTCGTGCTGTCACTGGCGCCGGGTTGTCGCCGACTACAGCAGACCGCTCCCTCACGGTCGCGGCTCGGTACGCTGTGCGCGGCGGCACCCCGCTCCTTTCGTCCGCGGACGGCGCGGACGCCAGTCGCGGCTCTGTACCACGTGCGCCGCGGCAGCCACCCGCCGTTCAACCTTCGACGTTCGGCCTTCGACGCCCTCGCCCCCTACTTCCACATGTCCTCCGCCCCAGCCTTCACCAGACGCGCCATGGACCAGGCTGCGTGGTCGGAGTTGTATCCGTCTCCGCCGTTGGTGACGCGTAGCGTAAGCTCCTTGACGCCGGCGATGGGCACGCGGAAGCGGTGGACCTCGCCGTGGCGGACGACCGGGCTCTCGGCGACGACCTTGCCGTCGGCGAGCACCTGGAACTGCACGCTGCCCGCGCCGCTCGCATCCTCGATGCCCGCGTCGGCAGCGAACTCGGCATAGCCCGCACCCGCGATGTCCAGCACCACGTCGGCCGGGGTCTCGTCGTTGTACGCGTGGGTCCAGATGCCCTTCGGCGCCGGCTTGCAGCCCACCGAGATGAGCTTCCCGTACAGGTTCACGTCGCGGCGCACCGGGTTGTCGGCCCCGGCGTTCGCGCGCACCCACTTCATGTCGCTGACGAACGCGATGCCCGCGAGGGGCTTGGCTGCGGGTGTCGCGAAGTCGCCGGGCTGGCCGTCGTTCGGTTGCCTGCCGCCGGAGGTGATGGCCTCCACGCTCCAGCGGTAGCGCTTCTCTGGGCGGAGGCCGCCGATCGTCGTGCTGGGCGTCGTCGAGGCAACGATGATGGGCGGCTGGTCGGGTCGGTCGAGGGGCGAGACGGTCACCCGGTAGGCTCTGGCGTGCTCGGACGCGCTCCATGCCAGCTTCACGGATGCCGAGAAGCAGTCGGCGGCCGGCTCGGCGCCCTTCAGCGCGAACTTGCCGGGCGGCACGAGGCCCTCCGGCTTGCCCTGCGCCGCGTCGCGCACGTAGACCAGATCGCTCGTGTAGGCGCTCGGCAGGCGGATCGCGAGCCCCTGCCGCATCAGCTCGGCGCCGCTCAGCACGTCCGGCTTCACGCCGCCGTCCTCCGACCACACCCAGTACTTACCGCTCGGCGAGAGGCCGGCCAGCTTCACCGTCTGCTCGGCGACCGGCGATTCGGGGCGGAACACGAAGAGCGTGCCGCGGCGCAGCGATGCGCTCCAGAGGAAGAGGCCGTCCCAGCGGAACCCATCGGGGCGGGGCAGGACGTGGTGAACCTTGGCATCCTTCAGCGTCGGCCGAATCCAGCTCTTGTAGATCTCGCTGGACCGCGCGGTCAGCTCCTTCTCCTCCTGGGTCCACTTCGGCGTGTCGGTGGGGTCGATCTGCCACGCGGCCATCATCGCGCTGCGCCAGAGGAACTCGCGGGGCTCGTCGCCCTTCACCGGGTACGCGTTGTCATACGTGTACGCCTGCAGCAGCAGCGGCGGGAACGCGAAGGTCGAATCCCACAGGCTCTGGCGGTCGGGCAGGTTGGAGAGCGTGTCCGTGGTGACCGTGTAGTGCGTGCGCTGGATGATACCGAAGTCCTTGATGTGGCCGCCGCCCGAGCAGTTTTCCAGCACCACGTTCGGGTGGGCCTGGCGCAGCTTCTCCTGGATCTCGTAGTAGCCGAGGGTGGCCCAATAGCTCGCGTCAACGCCGTAGTGGTGGCGGTGCGTGGTCTTGTTGCATCTCGTCACGATCGGGCCGCAGTCGTGCTTCAGGTAGTCCAGCTTGTGGTTGCCGACGAGCCACTGCGTCTTCTCGATCTCCCACTCCTTGGCCGCGTCGCAGCCCAGGCAGACCTGGCCGCCGTAGAACGGGCCTGGCTGCCAGTCCGGCGCGAAGTCGCCGCTGAACCAGTCCGGGTGGCCGGCAGGGCCGCGCACGCTCAGCGCGTCGGGGTGCTCGGAGACGCCGCCGTTGGTCCACGCACACCAGAGGGCGAGGTGCATCCCGCTCTCGTGCACGTAGCGCTCGATGGGCGTGACGCCTTGCGGGAAGCGGGCTGGATCCCAGCGCCAGTCGCCTGTGGAGGGGAACCACATCGCGTCCGGCATGAACATCTCGAAGCCGATCTCTTTGCAGAACCGGGCGCTGCGCAGGACGTCGGCCTCCTTCGCGTTGGCGCCGCCCGCGTCGAGGTAGAGGTTGTAGGCCTGCGTCGGGTCGGGGATGTTGGCCGGCATCGGCGGGCGCAGCTTCTCGATGATGAACCGGTGCAGCGCGTAGGCGCCCTCGTCGATGTCGCCTGTGTAGCACCCGACGAACGCGGCCGGGTAGGTCAACGTTGCGCCGGGGGCGATGTCCGTCTTGAAGTCGGCCAGCACCCCGACGCGCACGTCCAGCTCGCCGTCGGCGTGCGCCGCCTTCGCCTCGACGCGGCCCAGGCCGGAGAACTCCCATCCCACATAGAGCCCGCGCTGCTCGCCGACCTGCACCGTCGCCCAGGGGACCGGGCTCGCGCCGTCCTCGCAGTTGCTCACCAGGTTGAGGGCCAGGTTCGCGCCGACCGGCTCGCGGAACGTGCCGCCCTGGGTGCTCGCGTTGGAGCCGCCGCGCCTGATCCACCAGACCTCCGCCGTCGCGCCAGGGCGCAGCCCCTCCAGGGCCAGGCTGTCGAGCGCGCCCACCGCGACTGGGGCGGAGGTGCGGTTCTCGACCTCGACCCAGTGCTCCACTGGGCCGCGGCCGGGCCTGACGCGCCAGACGGAGCGCAGCGTCAGCGCGGGCTCATCGCACTTGAACGTGAGCGTGAGCGTGCCGGCCTTCGGGCTGCGGGCGGTCTTCTCGAACCGCCACTTCGGCGCGACCTCCTTGCCGCCGGCCCACACCTGCCCCAGCAGCGGCACCGGCGCGGGGGCGGGGAGCCACTCGTGGCTGGAGCGGGGAACGCGGAGGCTGACGATGCTGAGGCCGTCGCCGGACCGGGCCACGGTGAGCCGCGTGTCGGACGTGGCGAGGACCCACTGCTGGGCGGATGGCATGGCGGCGACCTTTCCGTGGGCTGCAAGGATGCAGGCTGCTGCGGCGATGGGCGCTATCCTGCGGCTGGGCATGGGTTTGGCGACCTCCGTGGGGCGTCAGGCGGCGTCGGCGGGAGCGCGACATGACGCCGGGTCTCCGTCTCGGGGAACGTGCGGTAGGCCAACATCAGGGGCGCCAATGCGGCAAGCACCACGTAGGCAGGCATTGTGCAGATCGCCTGCCGGATGGGGCCGCGGATCGGCGGCTGTTGCCCGATCTCGGGGCGGTAGCGCATCTTGCGGAACTCGGGCACCCGGCGCCGCGCGCGGAGCATCTCGGAGACGGACGCGTAGGGCGTGAGCAACTCGAAACCGGCCTGGCGGCGCCAGTGCTCGCGGAACCGGGCCGCCTCGAGCAGGTGCCAGAGGCCGGCGAACGGGAGGCAGAGCAGGTAGTAGGTCGCGAGCCAATCGGGCGCACCAGGGCGCCAGCCACCGGGAAGAAGCTGCGCGGCCGCAGCGATGAACGTGAGCACGCCTGCCGCCGCGACTGGTTGCCGCCATGTCCAGCGGCGCGCGTGCTCGTCCACGATCTCCCCATCCGAATCGAGGAGCAAGAGCAGGCGCTGCAGGTAGTCCCAGCATGGCCTGGGAACGTGGATCGGGTGGTCGATAAGGTCGTCGTAGGTGAGCCACACCTCACTGCACACTTCCGAGAGGGTGTCGTCATCCGTCGCGCGCTGTAGCTCCATCACCCGGTCGTCCAGGGCACTCGAGCCCAGCTCCCCCGCGCAGTATCGTCGTATCAGCTCGGCCATCTCGTCGCGCGCAGCTCGATCCACCATGGCGGCACCTCCGGGGGTGCTTTCGCCGCGGGGCGGCATTCCCCCTGCGCCTCGGCGCGATGCTGTGCACGCAGCGACGAAAAGCAGATCCCTGACGGCGCCATGGCGGGGCTCGGCGTTGGCGGCTACCACAGCGTGGCTCCCGTGGCGAGCCGCCTAGCGAGGGAGGAACTCGCGCGGGGGGCGTCGCAATCGCCGGCGGAGGCGCGGGGCGATGCGGTTTGGTGTGTTCGCGGCGGTGGTGCTGGCGTGCGTGTCGGTGGGGCAGGCGCTGGCGCAGGGAGGCTCGGTGAAGCTCATCGCCTCGCCGGAGCCGGGGTGGCCGCAGTGGCGTGGGCCCCGTCGCGACGGCATCTGCGACGAGAAGGGCCTGCTGCAGAGCTGGCCGGCGGGCGGACCGAAGGTGGTGTGGTCGGCCGGCGGGCTCGGTCGCGGCTACTCGTCGCCCATCGTCGTGCGCGACCGCATCTACCTCACGGGCGAGGTCGGCGACGAGCTGCGCGTCTTCGCGCTGGACCTGGCGGGCAAGCCGGTCTGGCAAGCGACCAACGGTGGCGCGTGGAAGGGCCAGTTCCCTGGCGCCCGCGCGAGCTGCGCCTACTCGGCCGGGCGGCTCTACAACCTGAACGCGAACGGGCGGGTCTGCTGCCTGGAGGCGGCCACCGGCAAGGAGCTGTGGGCCGTCGACCTGGTCGAGCGGTTCGGCGCGCAGATACACACCTGGGGTCTGGCGGAGTGCCTGCTGGTTGACGGCGGCCGCGTCATCGTGACCCCCGGCGGCAGGAAGGCGGTGATGGCAGCGCTCGACGCGAAGACCGGCGTGACGGTCTGGGCCACGCCGCCGCTAGTGCTTGGGCCCTCGCAGCCGCCCAACCTGCTGCGCGTGGCGGAGCCCGCCGGCGAGGTCGAGGGGGCGGGCTACGCGTCGCCGGTCCTCGTCAGCGTGGGCGGGCGGCGCGTGATCGTGACCTGTACGCTCCGGCATGCGGTGTGTGTCGAGGCGGCCACCGGGAAGCTGCTCTGGACGCGGCCGCTGGAGAACCGCTTCCGGGTGATCGCGTTCACGCCGCTGCTGGTTGGCGACGCGGTATTCGTGACGGGGCCCGACGGTCCGGGCGGCAAGCTGTTCCGCATGCGCGCCGACAGCGGCGGCGTCTCGGCGACCGAGGTGTGGACCAGTGACCTCGATACGTGCCACGGGTGCGGGGTTGCCGTCGATGGGGCGATCTATGCCTCGTGGTACCGGAAGCCCGCGTGGGGCAGCATCGACGCGCGCACCGGCGCCACGCGTTATCAGGAGGACGCCCGCGAGATGGGCTCCGTTACCTGGGCGGACGGGCGGCTCTACTGCCTGAGCCAGTCCGGCGAGATGCGCCTGATCCGGCCCACGCCGACCGGCTTCGACGTGACGGGGAGCTTCCGCCTGACACAGGAACGCCGCGACGATGCGTGGGTGCACCCGGTGATCGTCGACGGACGCCTCTACCTCCGCTACCACGAGACGCTGACGTGCTACGACGTGAAGGGGTGACACGCCGTGCCGCGCAAGCTGCCGCCGTGGGCTGCCGTGGTTCTCGCACTGGCCGGTCTGGTCGTGCTCTGGCTCTGCCTCCCGATCGTCACCGTTGTGGAGAAGCTGAAGCCCTGACCTCGCGGCGGCGTGAGCAAGCGGTCGTCACGGAGGCCGACCCTCCATGGGGTGGTGCGTGCTGGAGGGTGGCGCTCCGTCGCCACCGTGAGTCGCGCTAACGTCCGGTCGGCGCGGAGGCGCGCTCCACGGGGTGGGCAGGCTGGAGGGCGGCGCTCCGTCGCCGCCGTGTGTGGCACCCACGTCCGGTCGTCACGGTGGCCCACCCATCACGGGCAGGCGAGCTGGCGTCGCGGCCGCTAGTCGAGGCTGGCGCTCAGCAGCTCGTGTTTGTACCCCTTCAGCGCCTGGAACGTGATGCCGTGGAACTCCCACAGCTTCGCGACCAGCGGCTCGTTCGCCGCCTCGTAGGTCCACAGGCGGATGAAGCCATCGCGGTTCTCCCACGGCCGCTGGTTGTGATCCCAGTCCGTCCAACCCACGCCCGAGATCCAGAGCTGCAGGATGGTGTGCTGCGTAGACTTGGGGATCTTGGCGCCCACCGCGCTCTGGCCCCGGATGAGCCGCGCCGGGATGCCGCAGGCACGCGCGATGGCGACCTCGGCCTGCGTCAGCGCCTCGCAGTGGCCGCCGCCGCGCTTCAGCACGTCGGTCGAGTCGTCCAGCCCTGGCGGCGAGCCCGGCGGGCAGTACGTCAGGTGCTTGTTCACCCACGCCATCATGCTCTCAGCCCGGGCGACCGGTGAGCCCGCGGGGAAGCCCTTCACGATCTGCTGCACCTCCGGCGCCTGCGGGTCGATCGTCTTGTCCGGCGACGCGCCGACGGTCTTGCCGAGGTAGCGGGCCAGCTCCGGGCCGGGCTTCTTGCCGTCGGCCTTGCGCATCAGCTCCGAGCTGTTGTAGGGCTTGATGCTCACGTCCAGCAGCACGACAACCGGCTCGCCACCGGCTGCCTTGACGACGCGGACGTTGTTCCCGTGAACGTCGGTCTGGGTGCGCACGGTCTCCGCGCCCGTCACCTTGATGTCGACCAGGTGCTGGTTCACGGTCGTCAGCGGGATGGGGATCCAGAACTCGCGGTCCTTCGGGGCCTGCTCCGCGGGGATGGTGTACGTCAGGCGGAACACCTTCGTCGAGGCCATGAGAACGAGGTCGTTGATCCAGGGCCCGGCCCCGCCCCAGTCCTTCTCGACCGTCTTCAGCCGCCGCAGGATGGTGCGCGCCTCGCTGTAGGCCCCTGCGCTGATCGCGGTGTGGGCATACATGGCGGCCGAGCCCACGGTGGGGAAGAGACGGTACGCGTCCCGGCCGATCTTGAGGGCCTCGTCGCAGCGCTTCTGGCGCATGACCGCGTTGGCCAGCGCGGTAGCCGTGCTCTCGGTCGGGCCGTTCTGGCTGATCGACTGGCGGCAGAGCTGCTCGACCTTCGGCCAGTCGTTCGCGCGGAACGCCTCGTTGATCTGCGCCTGCACGTCCTGCGCGCCACACCTGGCCGAAGCCGCGAACACGGCGATCACCGCGCACGTCATCGTCCAGAGCCGCCATGTTGCCGCCATTCATGCCTCCCAGATGTCCATGGTCCGATCCTGCTCAACGCAGTATAGCATGTGGCCGCTCGCTTCTCCTCCGGCCGGTGTGCGGCCCGCGGCGGTCGGCACGGAGGCCGACCCTCCATGGGGGCGCAGGGTGGAGGGCGGCGCTTCGTCGCCGCCGGGGATGTGTGCCGACGCGAAGGGGCGGTCGTCAGCGAGGCCGACCAACCGGGCGCGACTCACGCCAGATGCCAGAAGGCCCGCCGCCATGTGGACGCCGGGCCTTCGCTCAGTACGGGAGGGCGGCGCTCCGTCGCCACCGCTGCTCCCGCTACTTCTCCTCGGGTTCGGCAGGCGGCGTGACCGGGCGCGCAGCCTTCCCCTTGATCAGCACAACGACCGCCCACCGCGCGAGGAAGTGGCTCTTCTTGTCCTCGGCGCGGATCACGTCCGCATCGTCGCGCGACACCACGAACCCGTCGCGGCCCGGCCCGGTGGTCTTGAGCGCCTTCACCACCAGTGGCCGTGCTCCCGCGCGCGGGGTCCTTGCCTCGTCGTCGCTGTAGGCGGCCATGCCGTGCTGCAGCAGGTAGTCCATGTTGGGCAGGTGCGCCGGATCAGGGTAGACCGCCTGGCCGTCCTCGTCCGCGATCTTGGGGTTCGACGAGCGCTGGATGTCCAGGTCGCGCGCGTCGATGATGAGGCCGGTCGTGCCGTCCGCGATCGGCGCGTTGGCGGCGGTGGGCACCTCGACGAGCGGCATCCGGCCCAGCAGCACCGAGACGTAGGACCAGTTGGCGGGCTCCATCGGCTTCAGCGGCTTGTCTTCCTCCCACCAGCCCTCATCGAGCGCCGCCTCGACAGACGGCCGGGCCCACGGAGGCACGTTCTTCGCGTCGGGCGGGCCCTCGAGCAGCGTCCCCTTGCGGTCCTCCACGTTCTCGGCGGTCAGGGCCAGCCGCACGAGCGACGCCAGCACGCGGACCCGATCGACGGGCGCGCCAGGCGTCTTGACGGTCACCGAACGATCGTACTCCTTGCCCAGGTCCTTCGCGAGCTTGCCGACGAGGTCCGCGAGTTGCTTCTCGGTCACGCTGCTGCCCGGCCTCGCGCCAGGCGGGACGAGCCCCAGCGAGCGCAGCGGCGTCAACTCGTCGGCCTCCGCGGCGGCGGGCTTGGTCGGCGCCGTCGCGGTCGCACCTGGCTTGGCGCTGGGCCGGGCCGGCGTCGTCGACCGCGCCGGCGCCTTGGCGGATACCGGCGAGAGGCGCTTGGCGATGTCGGCGCACGCGCGCTTGACGAGCGGGAGGACGTCGGTCTTCGGCCCCTCGGCGCTAGCGGCCCCGCCTTTGAGCGCCGAGCCGTCGGAGCCCTGCAGCACGCGCAGGTTCACGATGAGGCGGTCCGCGCGCTCGAAGCAGCTCCCCGTGACCAGGTGCGTTGCGCCCAGCTTGGCCGCGACCTTCATCGCGTCGTCCGGGTCGGTGAGGGAGTCGGGCACGAGGCCGAGCGGCTCGGCGGCCTTGCGCACGCGCGCCGAGCCGATCACGCGGATGCGGTCGGCCTGCATCATCTCAGTCTCGACGGCTTCGGTAACGATGCGCCCCAGGTCGCGGTCGTCGCAGCGGATCTCGGCGATGGCGACGACGGGCTCCGGGGTTGCGACGGGCTTCGCGGGCGTCTGGGTGCGGCCCGTAGACGCGGCTGCAGTGAGCGCCAGCAGCCCGAAGGCGCATGCGGCGCGGCGGTGCGCGGTAACCATGGACAGCATCCTCCTGAGCGTACGAACAGGTCGGATAGGCCGTCTGCTGAAGGGGGCGTGGCAACTCGGCAGCGGCTCGGCAGGCCGCATCTATCCCAGTACGGTTATCGGGTTCGGGCGTGACAGGGAGGAGGGGAGCGAACGGGTTCTGGGGGCTGGGGGTTGGGGGCTGGCCGGTACTGGTGGCTTCGCTCTGGGCGGCGAGAGGTGCATCTGGCTCGGGTATAGAATGTCTACTCGAACTGCACGCGTGTCCAGTCTCAGTAGATTCGAAGGAGCAGCACGGTGGCCGACACGACATTGATCCGATCGCTGACGTTGCGCAACTTTCTGTCCTACGGGGACAAGGCGGAGCCCATCGGCCTCGGCCCGCTCAACGTCATCATCGGGGCGAATGGGTCGGGGAAGTCCAACCTGATCGAGGCCACGCGGCTGTTGCGCGGCTGCACTGCTGACCTAGCTGCACCCATTCTGCGAGCCGGCGGCACCGACGAGTGGATATGGAAGGGCCCCAAGAGCCGGGGCACCGCGGGCGTTCGTGTTGAAGCCGCAGATCGCGTGACACAGGACACAATCATCCACGAGCTCTCGTTCTCGAGCGTGAGAGGACGTCTAGACGTCTCGAGCGAGAGGATCTGGGATCCAATGGCTGGAGACGGAGCAAGCGAGGCCGGTGCCATATACCTGTGTACTCCGGACCACTACATGGTGCGAACTTGGCAGTTCGCCCCGGCTGGTCAGGGCGAGGATCTGGATATGGTGCCCTCGCTCCGGTATCTGAACTCCGACCATGTCGTCTTCGATCAATCCGTGCTATCACAGCGCACCGACCGCGACATGTATCCAGAACTGGCGTGGCTCGCAGGTCTCTACCGGAACATCGCGGTGTACGCCGAGCTACAGACCTCGTCGCAGTCGCCCGCCCGTCGACCCCAGTTCACGGACTTGCCGCAGAACACGCTTGGCGAGGACGGAAGCAACCTCGCGCTAGTCGTTAGCGACCTTATGAACAACCCCGAGGCCAAGCGCCTGGTATTGGATCGGCTCCGACGATTCAACGACAGGATCGCGTCTCTCAACGTCCTCGTGTACGGCGGAACAGCTCAGTTGTTCATTGAGGAGAAGGGCCTCTCGCGCAACGTACCAGCCACCCGCATCTCGGACGGCACACTGCGCTTCCTCTACCTGGCGGCAGTCCTATGCCATCCCAGCCCGCCGGGCGTCATCTGCCTCGAGGAGCCCGAGATCGGCATGCACCCAGATGCCGTAGGCCTGATCGCGGAGATGCTTGTTGAGGCCTCCACGCGGTCGCAGGTGATTGTGACCACGCACTCCGATCTGCTCGTCTCGGCGCTCTCGGATCATGCCGACGCGGTCCTGGTGTGCGAGATGACCGAGGAGGGGAGCCGGATGAAGAGGCTGGAGAGCGCGAAGCTGGCCAAGTGGCTGGAGAAGTACTCGCTCGGCGACCTCTGGCTGCGCGGTCAGATCGGCGGCACCCGGTGGTGAGCCAGATCGCGATCTTCGTGGAGGGCGGCGGCAGCGGGAAGGCGCTGAGGAGGGATCTGCGCGAGGCGTTCGACGGGCTCCTGCGCAGCCAGCGCGAAGCGGCACGGAGGCGCGGCATCGAGTTCCAGGTCGTGCCCTGCGGTCCCCGCGGCGACGCGTACAACGACTTCCTGCTTGCCGTCGGCGAGAGCCCCGAAGCCATCAACATCCTGCTGGTCGACGCTGAAGGTCCCGTGGCCGAGGGGCGAAGTGGGAAGCCCGTCGGCTCCTGGGAGCACCTTCGCCGCCAGGAGAGCTGGGCGCGGCCCGAGGGAGTGGACGACGACCGCTGCTTCCTGATGACCCAGTGCATGGAAGCGTGGCTGGTCGCCGATGCCGCGGCGGTGCAGGAGCACTACGGGCAGTGTCTCGCGGTCGCCGCCCTGCCGAAGCGCAAGGACGTCGAGGCGATACCCAAGGGCGATGTGCTGGGCGCGCTGGAGAAGGCGACCAGCAAGTGCCCCGACGCGTACCGCAAGTCGCACGCGTTCAAGATACTGCGTCGGGCGAGTCCGGAGAAGGTGAGGAGCGCGGCGCCCGAGTGCGAGCGCTTGTTCGCTGTGCTGGCGAAGGCGATCGGGGCGTCGGAGTGAGTTGCGCCGACGCTGGCGACAGCCGGCCTGACACGGTCTACCGGGCCATCGAGCTGCACGACTCGCAACTGATCGGCTTCGTACGCGTCGGCGCTCAGGTGATCGTGTTCCTGCGTGCGTACCTTCACCAGAGCGAGGGGGCGCCCGGCGTCGATCGCGGGACCGGGTGGGTGCAGGCCGCGGCGCTGCGGTGGGCGGAGGCGCGCGTCGTGGGCGCGGCTGGGGAGCTGCCCGCCGACATCTGGGACGGATCTCTTATCGTGGGCGACGAGGCCATGCCGAACACGGTGCCGGTACCGTTCGCGTACGAAGGCCCGGTCGTCCTGCGGCTGGTTCTGGCAGACGGGGCCGAGGCCGCCATTGACGGCACGGACGCGAGCCTCGTTCTGATCGGCGAGCCGGAGTTCGTGGAGGAGTTTGCCGGAGCCTGACTCGCCGGCAGAGCCGCCCCCGACGGATCGGGAGGCGGCTCTACTCGGTGGCGAAGTCGGACATGATCTGCGGCGTGGCGGTGTCGAACCCTACCACGTCAACGCGCGCGGCGGCCTATCGCCCCCCGGGCCTCGCCTTGCGGAAGGGCTGTTCCAGCTTCACTGTGCGCACCTGACGCCCCTGGACGTCGAACACGCGCCAGCCCGCGACGACGTCCCCTTCTGCCACCTCCTGGACCGTGTATCCGAGGCGCGAGAGCCCGCGCCCGGCCTCCTCATGCAGCGGGTAGTAGACATCATCATTGTTCACTACAGCCCCCTTGAAGCGCCGGAACGGGTCGTCGAGGCTTTTCAGCAGCGCGCTGGCCACTGCGGTCCTCGTGTCTGCGCTGAGTGGCTTCCATGTCTCGCCGGGCCGCACCCGTCTGGGCACGTCCGTGGCGGCCGGTGGCCTCGTGAACGCCGCCAGCGCGATCATAGCCTCGTAGCGGATAGACCCCTCCGGCTCTTTGGCGAGTATGCGGACGAGCTCGGGAATGGTGTCCTGGGCTCCGGTTCTGGCCAGGGCAATCGTGATGCGGTCCTTGACGCGCGGGTCGGTCTCCCGGTCGCGATACGCGCGGAGTACGGCAGGCGCCTCGGCTCCCGGGAACCTGAGCGCGCCAAGGATCACCTGCTGGACGTAGCCGCTGTCGATCGGCCCGCCACCAATGCCCCATCTTGGGGGAGAGGGGTTCGCCAACTCCTCCCGTAGGAAGGCGACGCCCCTTGCTATGCGCTGCTCAGCCGTCGCCGTCGTGGGCGTCTGTACAGCGTCCACCCTGCGCAGGTCAAACCCGCCTTGTCCCAAGGATGACATCTGAGCCAACAGAAGCACCGTTACGAACTGGATGATCGTGCGCAGCATTGCGCCTACATGCTTCGTCTTCATGTGGAGCTCCCTCACTGCCACTGGTGGCCTGGGCTGGCCCAATCAGACGAGTCACAGGAGCCGTTGACCCACGCCGGCTCGCGTCTGAGAGCGTAGTCCTCTATGTCGGGAAGGGGGTTCACCCCGTAGCTGAACGTGTCTTGGTAGGTTGCGCGGAGGAGGGGGTCGTAAGGATGCCCTGCCACCAGAAGCTCCTCAATGTCATCAGGTATGTGGTCGCCATCAAGGTCATACAGCATGTCGACGGGGTTGTCGCCCCAGAAGAACACCAAGTCGTCCAGGTGTTGCTGCTCGTGGCGGCAGGTATTCGCAAAGAGGTCGATACCTTCGGCGTTGTTCCACGTGCCGGCTGCGCCGGCAAAGCCGGCCAGCTCGTATATCTCACTCACCCAGGCGCCTTCGGCCGCGTTCCAGTAGGTCATACCGGTGTTGTTGCCGTTGGTCCCTCCCCACCTGTGGGTGCCGTAGTTCGCGGCTGTCTGGCTCCAGTAGTAATACCAGTTGGGTGTCACCCCGCTGCCGTCGCCGGGGTGGTTGTTGCCTACCTTGGTGTAGAACACCGCGACGGTTGCGGACTGGGTGGTCGCGAGGTCGGCTGCGCAGACCGCCATCGTCACGATCTTCTCGCCGAGATCGGAGTTGGATAGGGGCAGGCCCAGGTACGTGAAGGGCTGGATGATCGTGTCGCCACTGACAGCTTTGGTGCCGGGAGTCCTGACACAGGGGGCGCCGACCTCAAAGCTCGTGAACGTGGTGTCGTTGAGGTAGTTGCCGGCGGGCGTCCCGAAGAACCGAGCGCGCCACACCGGCGGAGGGTTTGGGTTGGTCGGATCATCGACCTCATACAGGCGGGCGGTTGGCAATACATCGAAGAGCAGACGGTTGTGCTGGGCTTTTGGGTACCAGTTCGTGGCGCGATCAGGTACCGCCAGGATGGCCCAGATCGGGACAGGCGTGGGGGTGATCGTGACTCTGGCCTCGACCGGGGTCCTGATCCGGGAACCGTTGTTCGGGGCGAACGAGGCGCTGGTGGCGGCCGTCAGTTCGACCACCAACGTCGCGACGCCGCTAGGCGCAACGGGAACGAAGGCATGCGGGGAAGCAACGTTGCAGTCGCCCGACGTCCACGACAGCTCGCCGAGCGGGGTGGACTGGCTTCCGCTCTGGTTGAGGTAGACGACCCCGTCGGCGCTTAGGCAGACCGACGCACTGATCGTGCCGCCGTCCTGCTCCACGACGCCGTCGTATGTAGCGGTGTACCCAATGTTGACTGTCACGCCTATGGTGGGCGGGGCGGGGTCGGTGACTAGGTCTTTCCCCGCATCGGGCACCCACCGGATGGTGAAGGTCTTGGTGCAGGTGTTGGTCGAGGCACTGGCCGAGCCGTGGTTGGCTCGGTTGACGTGGCTAACTAGCGTGATGCCTGCATCGGTTGGTGGAAGCGTAAACGCGATGCCATTGCCGAGCGTGTGTCCGTTGGCGGAGTTCCAGCAGCCCTGGCGGGTGTAGAAGCCCGTCGCTTGTCCGGCTAGCACTGGTCCTGGATCAACGACGAATGTGCCCGCGGAGGCGGGACGGGGCGCGGCGAGGCCGGGTGCCAGACAAGCCAGGAACACTAGAGCCGGGGGGGGGTGCCTTCGGCAACATGATGCGTCCTCCTTTGTCTGCTGCTCGATAGACGGAAAGACAGACCGGTGTGCTTGGCACATTCACTGTATCATGCGGAGACTCCGGTGTCAATGGGTACTTGGTACCAGCATATGCACTCAGTACGGAGCCGGGACTGATGTTGCGGCTTACGGTCGGGTGGCGCTGGCGCCGGCTGTTCGCGGCGCAGGCGAGGGGCATCGGGGAGGACTGACTCGCCGGCAGAGCCGCCCCCGACGGATCGGGAGGCGGCTCTACTCGGTGGCGAAGTCGGACATGATCTGCGGCGTGGCGGTGTCGAACCCCACCACGTCGAGCATGCCGGCATCGCTCGGGTCGGCGATGCTGAAGCCGTTGCTGACCATGCCGACTACGATCAGCTTGGCCGGGATGCCCATCCGCTCCCGGTATTGGCGGAGTGCCTGGGGCGGGTGGATCGACCCGTGCCACGTCTCGCTGTCCGTCAGGACCACGAACACGTCGGCTGCGACGCGGTTCTTCATGGCCCAGAGCATCGGCAAGGCGCAGTCCGTGCCGCCGAACGGGATGTTGTCCATCCGCTTGACGACGTCGTCCAGGCGCTGCCTCGGCGAGATGTCCAGCGGGATCAGCGTCGTCGAGAACGCCGTCATCGTGTGGTTCGGCTCCGTCGCCGCGGTGATGAGCGCCATTGCCGCGCACCCCACCCTCGGCGTCAGGCCCGGCACCCCCGCGATCGTCCCGCAGGTCATCGAGCTGGACACGTCCAGCCCGAGGACCCAGCTCTTCCCCGTCGGCGTCACGTTCCCGAAGGATGCGTAGAACGCCCGGTCGAGCGCGTCGACGATCTGGGCGACCGGCTGCCACGTGTTCTGGCCCCGAGCGCCGTGGCCCGCCGCGTACGTCTTGAGCGCGGAGAGGACCGCGATCGGGTGGACCCGAGCCTTCCGGAGCTGCCCCGCGTCGCCGAGGTGCGCCACGACCTTCTGGGCCGCCGCGCTTCCCGGCGCGATCAGCCCGACGCGAGTCATCGTCGCCAGGTTGCGGATCATCGCGGTGAACGGCATCTCCTCGAGAAGCGCCTCCCACACACAGGCCTCCGTCAGCCACTGGGTCGGGATGGCCTCGCGCGGGAGCCTCTGCTCGCGGGTGAGCGCCACGATCTCCTTCGCCGACTGCGCCTCCTTGGCCCGCTCGAACGCCGCGACCAGCGCCAGCGCCTCGTCGGCCCTGGCGTCGGCCTCGACCTCCGGCCACCCCTGCGTGGCCCAGCGGTAGACGCCGCGGTGCGCGGCGTCCGCCGGAACCGGGTGCGAGAGCCGGAGCAGGTCGCGGTGGCTCCAGCCGTCGCGGGCCTGGTACTTCACCGCCTGGTACGCCAGCTTCTCGGCCGGCATCGCGTTGTACCAGTCGGCCACGGCGGACCGCAGACCCCGGCCCCAGCCGCGCATCCCGTCCACGTACTCGGCGAAATGGAACAGGTGCGTGCCGATGCGGCAGACGCGCGGCAGAGCATCGAGCGCGGCCCGGCGGGTCGCGGCATCGCCCACCGCCGTGCAGAGCGCCAGCGAGAAGATCGCCGGGTCGTTCTTCGGCGCCCGCCCGGCGTCCGAGACCTCAGCGATGCGCGCGACCACCCGCGGCCCGTCCGCCTCGATGCAGCGCGCGACAGCCTCGGCGTTCTCGCGGGTGAGCTTCTGCTCGCCGATGTAGTACGTTCCGCCCTCCGCGCCCAGGACGAGGAACCGGTCGAGCCGCTTCCAGTCGTCGACCGCCCAGGCGAAGCCGCCCGCGCTGTTCGCCACCTGCCCGGAGCCCGGGATCGGCAGCGACTGCGGGGTCGCCTTCCTCGACAGCACGTTCTTGAGGTACCTCATGGTACGCCTCCATCTGCCTCGTCATCGAGGCCGGTACGAGATGGGCAAGGGGCGCGCCCGGAGCCGTCCCATGGGACAGCATCTGGTTCAAGATAACCCGGACGCTCCGGCCCATCTCAAAGGGGATGGCGGGATTCGAACCCGCGACCTGCCGATTAGCAATCGATAACCCTCCGTCTTCGGCCCGCATCGGGCAAGGTGCGACAGACGGTAGAGCTGCTCTGCCTCTGAGCTACATCCCCACGAACATCCTCACGTCCTGGTGCGACCCGCGGTGGCGACGGAGCGCCACCCTCCCGAACACCCTCACGCCCTGGAGGGTCGGCCTCCGTGCCGACCGCGCCTTGGTGCGACCCGCGGTGGCGACGGAGCGCCACCCTCACGAACACCTTCACGCCCTGGAGGGTCGGCCTCCGTGCCGACCGCGTGGACGGGCAAAGCATCCGGCCTGGCGCCATTCGCCTTGCGGCGCTTCGGAGTCGAACCGATAAGCCAGGCACTCCGGCCCGTCCACTTCATCCCGGCGGACAAGTTGGCGCGTGTGGGGCTAATCGATCTCAACGATAACCCACTCGCTCCGGCCCGCCCGGGGCACGGCCTAACAAGGCACCGAGACGGGCAAGGGGCGCATCTGGGCGGCGCCAGGCGTACCCGGTTCCAGGCTCTCACCCTGGGCCAAGAGGGAGGTAACCCAGACACTCCGGCCCGTCTCGATGTTGGGGACGGTGGGATTCGAACCCACGGCCGTCGGAGTCCGGTAACCGTCTGCCTCCGGCCCGGTTCGGGCGAGTGGGTGGCCGACGAGACACTTCCGATGCTCTATCCACTGAGCTACGTCCCCTGGTTGTCTGCCGGCGGGCTCCGGTCGCCGGGAGATGAATCACCCGGCTGGAGGGCCTTCGGCCGAACGTCCTGCGG
>CAZFLM010000011.1:99826-122251 GCA_964519955.1 uncultured Chthonomonadaceae bacterium
ACGTGCCGCGTGCGACGCGGTGCTCCGTCCGAGGCGCGACAGTCATGGAGCGCGTGGTCGGCGCGCTCCGGCCGCCGGGAGATGAATCACCCGGCTGGAGGGCCTTCGGCCGAACGTCCTGCGGACGTGCCGCGTGCGACGCGGTGCTCCGTCCGAGGCGCGACAGTCATGGAGCGCGTAATCCTCACGCTCCGCACACTCTCCCTGGAGACGGCGGGACTCGAACCCGCGACCCTTCTAGGTTCGGTAACCGTCAGCCTGCGGCCCGATACGGGCAAGTGGTTGGCAACGGGACTCCGGTGCTCTGCCACTGAGCGACATCTCCAGGTTGTGTTCCGGCGGGCAAGTAGGCGCCAGTGGGCTGTATCGATTCGCAGTCGGTAACCCACCCGCTCCGGCCCGCCGGAGTTCGAGGCAGCAGGATAGAGACGCGCGTCTCGGCGGTCCGTTCCTGCAATGCCCCGAAAACGAAAAGCCCCGCCACCCAACGGGATCAACCCGTTCGGCGCGGGGCCTTGGTGAAGGCGATGAGCGTCTGGCTAGACTCTCATCCACCCTCCTCGCCGAACGGAGCACGCGGGCGACGGCATGACGCCGCACAGATGGCGGAAGCCACGTCGATTGCCGCTTGGGCTCATGCTGGTTGTGATCGCGTTCGGTCTCACGTCGAAATCCTTGTCTGGCCCCTTGTGGGGCAACGGGGCGTATCCTATCACAGGCTAATTGCCGCTGTCAAGCACTCATTTACAGGAATCTCAAGATTCTGCGGCGAATCGGTTTTGCTCAGTCGTTGCGCACATCGCAGCCCGTGCCCTACTTCGCCAACTCCACGTAACGCTTCACCATCGCCCCCATCAGCCCGATGGCGCGCTCCGACTTCTCCGGGGTCCACTCCGGCGCGGCCGGCGAGACGAAGACGGGCGAGTACGCCACGTGCGTGTCGACCATCTCGTTGAAGCTGTAGAAGCCGAACCCGCTGGCGAGCGACGCCGCCTGCTTGGCATACAGATCCACCGACTTCCCGAACATGGCCGATGTGGGCGCCAGGTCCCAGTCGATGTAGGTGCGGTAGGTCAGGATGATCTGCTGGCCCGTGCGCTTCTGGTGCTCGCGCAGCGCCTGTGTCTCGGATGCAGACACCGGCCCGGTGCAGCGCAGGAGCAGGATCTCGGCCCAGTCGCAGGACTCCGGGTTGGCGGCGTACTGGATGCGGTACGACCTGGCGTGCGGGTGCTCCGCGTCGATCTGGTAGGGCGCCTCTGCCATGAAGAGCACGTCCGGGTACTTGCGGCGCACCGCCTTGCCCATCTCCCTCAGGCTCTCGGCGATCGTCTGCGCCCGGAACGCGACGTGATCCTCCACCGCTCGCGGATGGGCCGCCTTGCCCGCGATGTGGCCCATGTAGTCGAACACTGCCGCGTCGCGCGGCTGTACGTCTCCAAACGCTCCGTAGCTCGTGCCCCACGCCGCGTTCAGCCTGGCGATGGCGCCGTACTTCCGCTTCAGCCGGGCGCGGAAGCGCTCGTTCGTGCGGTCGTCGAAGCTGCCGTCCCATGCCGTCTCTACGCTCAGCGATACCACCGGCCGCAGGTTCCCCTTCCACCGCACCTGCAGCAGCGGGCCGTCCTTCAGGTAGCGGTCCAGGTACTGCAGCGAGTACTTCGCGCCCATCGTCAGGACCGACTGGTCGTAGATGAGCGGCGCGGCGGGCGTGCCGTCCTGCTGCTCGCCGTACTGGATGTCGACACCAAACCACTCCTTCGCCAGTCGCTGGCGGTCGCCCGGCGACACATCGCTCCAGGTCTTGGGGCTGAGCCACGGCACGACGGCCATGTCGCACTCCTTCGCCAGCCGGTTGGCGCGGTCGAGCAGCTTCCAGTTGCCGTCGATGGCCTGGCTCCATTCGTGGTCCATCAGGATCGTGTTGAAGCCCATGGCGCGCAGGCGGCGCAGGTCTCGGCGGATGGCGTCGTCGTCGCTCTTCCAGGGCTCCCACCAGTGCGGGAAGAAGTAAGCGCAGACGAGGGGCTCGTGGTTGGCGAGGCGGAGCGGCCGGTCGGCTCGTGCGGGCGCCACCGTGGCGCACAGGCATGCAGAGACCAGCAGAGCGGCGCATGTGATTGCAGACGATACGGCCATGTTCGGAGCCTCCCGAAGTGGAGCGGGCAGGGTGCAATGCAGCCTCGTTCGCTCCGCTGCCGGGTGGTTCCTTCCTCTCGCCTTCGTCACGCCAGACGGCTGGGTAGCCGGCCCGCGCAAAGACAGTGCAGAAATGCGCGAGATGCTCTCTTGACAAGTGCCAAGGGGCACGTTATATTGGCATCGACGCGAGAGACTGGCTTTACCAATCGTTACTTCTGGAAGAGTGACTGCATTGCGTACGAGCTTCGTTCCCCTCTATCAGCGCATCCAGGAGCGCATTCGCGCCGAGTTCCTCGTCGGCGCCGTCGGCAACGATGCGGCGCGCCTCCCCACAGAGCGAGACCTGCAGGTTCGCTACGGCGTCTCGCGCCCTACCATCAGCAAGGCGCTGGCTGCGCTGGCTGCCGAGGGCCACGTGACGAAGACGCAGGGCCGCGGTAGCTTCGCCGTTCACCGGGCCGCCTCGACGGAGGGCGGCGCGCAGCGGCGGATCGGCTACGTGGCGCCCCTGAGCGATGCCCCGCTCGTCCAGCGAGCCTTCGGCGGCATCGACCATGTCGTGCAGCGACGCGGATACAGCGTCCTGCTCAGCAGTGCCGCGTGGGATGTCGAGCGCGAGCGGCGGGCGGTCGAGGACCTCATATCGACGGGCGTGCGCGGCCTCGTGGTGTACCCCGTGCCCCGTACCCAGGCCGAGCTGCGCAGCGACTACCTGACTGGGGGCGACCTGCCGGTGCCGATCGTGCTGATCGACACGCCGATACCGGCTCAGGGGCATACCCAGGTCGTGTTCGACAACCGCCGCGTTGGGTATGCCATGACCATGTGGCTCATCGGACGAGGATGCCGGCGTATCGCGATGCTCGGCTGCGGCGAGAACGTGTTCCACGCCTCGCTGATGGACCGGCAGGTTGGCTACCGATCCGCGCTTCGCGATAGCGGCATCGCCTACGACCCGGAGCTGGTGTGCGGGGTGGACATGCGCAACCAGACGCCCGATGTCGCCGCTGCCTTGGAGCACTGGTTTGCGCTCCATGAGCCGCCCACCGCCATCGTTGGAGCGGACGACGTGACGGCACTCGAGGCGATCGACCTGTTGAGTTCGGCGGGCGTGCGTGTTCCTGAGGACGTGCGTGTCGTCGGGTTCGACAACCGCGACGAGGCGCGCCGTCACCACCCGGTGTTCCCCACGACGAGCCCGGACTTCGAACGCATGGGCGAACTCGCGTGCGATCTGCTGCTGGACGCCATCCAGGGCGACGCCGGCCCCGACCGAACCTACGTTCTCGACGTGCCGCTGCTGACGCGCCGTGGGGCCGATCGGGCTGCTCCGGCCCTGGTGCTTCGCGGAGGCAGCCCGCGCCCCGCTGCCGGGTTCGCTGCCGGCTGAGACGCTCGGCGCTGACTAGCCGGGCCGTGCGGAACGCCGACCCATACTCCCTCCGTCGCATCCATGACGCGGCGCCGCACCGCTCCGGCTCTGCGCCCCGCGGTTCGGCGCCCACCATCGTCAAGGAGCCTCTTGTGGCGACGACATCCCGTCCGGCAGGAGCCCTAGCCGGTCGTCCCGAACCGCGCGCTGCCATCGCGTACATCCGCCCGAGGAACCCATGAGACCTGCACCGCAAGACTGGAACAAGCTGCGCGTCTTCCCGCTGAATCAGCGTGCGAGCCTGACCACGACCGACGAGACCATGCTCGCGCCGGGCGGCGAGCCACCGGCGGGCGCTGGTTCCTGCGCTCCGATCGCTCCCATCCGCAACTTGCGAAGCGCTTCGGTCGCCCCACACGTCAAACCTGCATGCTAGCACGCACTGGGATGGGATGGCAACGCCGTGTTGGCGATTGGTGGCGGGCACAGCCTGCGCAGCGCCGACGCCGGCGAGCGGTCATGGCAGTCGCCAGCGTCCTCGCGCTCTTGGCATGGTGGGCAGGCTGCGGTCCACTGGGCAGAGGTGTGCACGCCTACGGCTTCATCTTCCACGAGACGACTGGCATCACGACGTTCCTCCTCGTCAACGGCAAGGAGCAGGCGGTCCAGTTCACCCCTCAATCGAGCCGGCTGGCGCGCGAGACGCTGTTCGACCTGGACGCATTTCACCTCTACAAGAACGCCGACGGTCACCACATAGTCGTGGAAGGCGTCCTGGACGCCGAGACCAGATGGACGCCCTCCGGTCCAGGCTTGCCATCCTCCGAGCCGTACCGCGACTTCACGCTCCGGTTCTGGCACCCGGCATGGTCGAGCGCACCCGACGCGCGGAAGTGGTGATCCAGCGGCCCGGATCGACCCACGGCGCTGCACGGGTCCCTCCCGTGTGTTGCCGGTCACCCGCAGAGGCGGTATCCTGCCTATGAGCATGACACCACGGTTGTGGGGCATCGCTCCATGTACGCCGCGTGCGAGAGGAAGCCATGAGACCTGCACCGCAAGACTGGAACAAGCTGCGCGTGTTCCCGCTCGATCTGCGCACCAGCTTGACGACGACCGATCAGACCATGATCGCGCCCGACACCGACCCGCCGGCCGTCTCGGACGAGTCCTCGGCGCACATCGCCCGGTGCGCTGCAGACGTGGCTCGCGCCAGAGCTGCCGGCGCCGGCGTCATCCTGATGTACGGGGCGCACCTCGTCAAGAACGGAGCCGCGCCCATCGTCAACGCGCTCATCGGGGGCGGCTGGCTCTCGCACCTGGCCACCAACGGCGCGGGCACCATCCACGATTGGGAGTTCTCGTGGCTGGGGCGTTCGACCGAGAGCGTGAGGGCCAACGTGGCCACCGGCACGTTCGGCGCGTGGGAGGAGACGGGGCGGCACATCCAGCAGGCGCTGCTGGCCGGCGGCGTGCGGGGCGAGGGTTACGGCACAGCGCTCGGCCGCTACGTCGAGGAGGACGGCGCGGACTTCCCGGCCGCCGCGGAGCTGGAGGCGCAGATCGCGGCGGACCCCGCGAACCCACTGACGGCCGCGCGCGCCGACCTGCTGCAGGCGATGCGGCTGCACGGCGTGCCGGAGGGCCGCGTGTCGCTGGAGTACAGGTGGAAGCACGCGTCGATCCTGGCGGGCGCCTACCGCTGCGGCGTGCCGTTCACGGTGCACCCCGGCATCGGCTACGACATCATCGCGAACCACCCCATCTACAGCGGCGCGGTGGTCGGCCGGGCGGCGGGCACGGACTTCCGGCTCTTCGGCGACTCGGTCGAGACGCTGGATGGCGGCGTGGTGCTGTCCGTCGGCTCGGCCATTATGGCGCCCCAGGTCTTCGAGAAGAGCCTCAGCAATGTGAACAACCTGCGCCTCGCCGCAGGCCGCCCGGTCGTCAAGGACCTTACGATCTACGTGGTGGACCTGCAGGACGGCGGCAACTGGGACTGGACCCAGGGCGAGCCGCCGCGCGACAGCCCGGCCTACTACCTGCGCTTCTGCAAGAGCTTCTCGCGCATGGGCGGCACCATGCACTACGTCCAGTGCGACAACGTGGCGTTCGTGCACAACCTGCTGCGGGGGCTGGCGGAGGGGTAGGGCGAGGAGCACATGGGACACTGGCACGAGAGGCGGCGGCCGTCTGGTGGATGGGGGCTCCGGCCGTCGCCGGGGGGGAGGGTCTACCCGGTGTTTCGCGGCGAGGATGTGCGCGTCGCGCCGTTCGAGGGCCACTTCATGCGTTACGAAGGCGCCGATCCGCTGCCTCCGTTCGCATCAGGGCGGTGGCGCCAGCACCCGGATGGATGGTACGAGCTGTGGCCTCGGGAGGCGCTGTCCGCGTGGTCGATGGAAGAGGCCCAGATCGCCGTGGCGCCGCTGCTCCATGGCCTCGAGGATGGCAGCACCGACCACCTCTACGACCGTCGCCGGTACGTCGCCCCGCCGAAGCCCGAGAAGGTGGCCGAGATCGAGCACGCTACGTACGTGGCCAAGGCCGTGATCGCCCGGAACCCGGACGGCGTCTACGAGTGCCACTACTTCGTCTACGCGCCGAACGGAGTCTACCTCCCGGCGGGTACCCCGTCTGTCAGCGCAGAACTGGACTGGGAGTGGGGCGTCACGTGGCCTGAGGACGAGGAGGGCAAGGACCTACGGACGCTGGCGGACGACCCGGCTAGCGCCGAGCAGATTGCCCGGGCCGAGCTGGACGCCATCGTCGCCAAGGACCCGCGCATCCGGCGGCGTGACGCTCTGCCCTAGCAGGAGGCAGACGCGCCGGCGCCCACTGTGACAGGTTCCGCACCCTTCTCGGGTAAGGTGTAGTGGCGGCTCGCCTCTGGCCGGCCGCGCGCCTGTTCCCGCCTTCGTGCTGTCCCTCTTCTTGCTCAGTGTCCCGAGCCGGGCCTGGGGTACCTGGAGCCGCAGGATATGAAGATCGTGTTCTGGGGAGCGGGTGTGCTCCTCGCCTTGCTCTCGCTCGTGGCCTGGCGCATCCAGCCCGGCAAGACGGCCGCCGGCAAGCTGCCGCTGGTCTGGATCAGCGACGATAACCCCGCCCGGCGCGACCAGATCGCCCTGTTCAACAGGCTGTATCCCCAGTACGAACTGCGGCTCGACCCCAGCAACAGCGGCATGGAGAAGGTTATTGTCCAGTCGATCGGGGGCGTCGGCCCGGACGTGTTCGACTGCTACGACGGCTTCCAACTCTCCGCCTACGTCCGCTCCGGCATCGCCTGGGACGTGACCGACGAGCTGCGCAAGATGGGGCTCGACCCGTCGACCCAGGTGTGGCCCGCCATCCACCCCGACCTCATCTACGACGGGCGGGTCTATGGGTACGGCACCAACGGCGGCGCCGACGCGATGTGGTTCAACAAGGGCATCTTCGACGAGGAGCACGTGCCCTACCCGAAGGGGCCGTGGCACTGGAAGGAGTTCGTGGAGCTGGCCCAGCGCATGACGAAGCGCGACGCCCAGGGCCACGCCATCCGGTTCGGCTACATGTTCGAGTGGTGGAACTGGATGCACTATGCCTACCAGTTCGGCGGGCGCATGTACAGCCCGGACGGCACGCGATGCGTCGTCGACTCCCCGCAGACCATCGCGGCCATCCAGCTCCTGCACGATCTGGTCTACAAGTACCGCGTGTCGCCTTCGCCGGTGGAAGAGGCCGCGATGGCCACGCAGGGCGGCTGGGGATCGGGCACGATCACGCGGTTCGGCGCAGGGAAGGCGGCGATGGCGCTGGGCGGGCGCTGGTGGCTCTGCACGCTGCGCGACCGCAAGCAGTACCCCGGCCTCCATCTGGGCGTCGCGGAATCGCCATACGAGACGTTCCGCGTGTTCCGCGGATATGCCAAGGGCACCCTGGTAAACAAGAACAGCCCCCACCGGCGCGAGGCGCTGCAGTTCCTCATCTACCAGGCCAGCGAGGACTACAACAACCTCATCAACGATCAGGCCGACGCCCTCGGGCCCACGATCAAGTACGCCTACACCGATCGCTACCTCCACGACCCCAAGTACCCGGAGGAGACCTATAACGCCGTGTGGCGCGATGCGCTGCAGCGTGCGGTTCCCGATCAGATCTGCCCGTTCATCAACGGCCAGGTGGCCTCCCGCATCATGACGAAGCAGCTCGACCTGGTGAAGAACGACCAGAAGACGGCCGCCCAGGCGATGCGCGACGCGGCGCGCCAGATCAACCAGGAGATCGCGCGCACCGTCCAGCGCGACCCGGCGCTGAAGACCCGCTACGACGCGCTGATCGCCGCGCGCGGAACTGGAGCCACGCGATGACCGCGCCCGCCCGATCGAGAGCCCGCGAGAACCGCGACCTGCGGACGGCGCTGGGCTTCCTGCTCCCGAACTTCCTCGGCTTCGTGATCTTCACGAGCGGGCCCGTGCTCTTCTCGCTGGTCATCAGCTTCTCGAACTGGAACCTGCAGCGCACCATCCCGTTCCGGTGGAACGGCCTGGAGAACTACGGGCAGCTCCTGCACGACCAGGAGTTCTGGCTCTACTTCGTCAACACGGGCTACTTCCTCATCGGCATGCCCATCGCCATCGCGGGGTCGCTCTTCCTGGCGGTGCTGCTGAGCCAGAAGCTGAAGGGCATCGTCGTCTATCGCACCCTCTTCTACCTACCGAGCTTCACGAGCGGCGTCGCCCTCATGATCCTCTGGAAGGCGCTCTACAACCCCGAATTCGGCCCGGTTAACGCCGCCATCAATTGGGTGGCCTCGACCTTGCACCTGCACATCGCCGCGCCACAGTGGCTCCTCTCGACGCGGAACCTGTTCGGGCTGCAGGTCGAGGAGTTGGGCACGACGGCGAAGCAGTGGGGGATCGGCGCGCGCGACGCCATCATCATCATGGGCATCTGGACGGCGGTGGGCGGCAACAACATGCTGCTCTACCTCGCCGCGCTCACCAACGTGCCGCAGGAGCTGACAGAGGCCGCGGAGTTGGACGGCGCCTCGCGCTGGCAGACCTTCCGCAACGTCACGTGGCCGCAGTTGGCGCCGACCACGTTCTTCATCGTGGTGATGAGCTTCATCGGGGGGCTGCAAGGTGGCTTCGAGCAGGCGAGGGTCATGACCTCGGGCGGCCCGGCAGGCACGACGACCACGCTGGCGTACCACATCTACACCAAGGCCTTCGAGGAGTTCCAGATCGGCTATGCCTCGGCCATCTCGTGGGTGCTCTTCGCGCTCATCTTCGCCGTCACCATCGTCAACTGGCGGTTCGGGAACCGGGAGGTGAACTACTGATGTCGCCTACCACGCGCCGCGTCGCCAGCTACCTCGTGCTGACGCTTATTGCCGTCACCATGCTCGTCCCGTTCGTGTGGATGGTGCTCGCCAGCCTCAAGTCGATGCGCGACGTCGAGCTGCTGAACCCGCTCGCCACGCGCGACGGCTGGAACCCGGGGAACTACCACGACGTCTTCTCGCAGATCCCCTTCGCGCGCTACTACTTCAACAGCCTCTTCATCGCCGCGTGGGTAACGTTCCTCACGTGTCTCACGAGCGCGATGGCCGCATTCGCCTTCTCGCGCCTCCAGTGGCGCCTCCGGGACAGCGTGTTCCGCCTCTACCTGGCCACGCTGATGATCCCGGGCGTCGTCACGATGATCCCCAACTACGCGCTGATGGTGAAGCTGCACCTGCTCGATTCGTACGTCGGCCTCATCGTCCCGGCCGCCTTCAGCGCCTTCGGCACCTTCCTGCTCCGCCAGTTCATGATGACCATTCCGCCCGCCATGGACGAAGCCGCCGAGATGGATGGCGCCAGCAAGTGGCAGGTGTTCTGGGATGTCATCATGCCGCTGGCGCGCCCGGGGCTCATCACGCTCGCCATCTTCACGTTCATGGGGAACTACGGCTCGTTCTTCTGGCCGCTCATCCTCATCAAGAGCGAGCACCTGCGCACGCTGCCGATCGGCATGCTGTTCTTCGACACGAACTACGGCCGCCAGACGAACCTGATCATGGCCGCCAGCGTGATGAACATCATCCCGCTCGTGGTGCTGTTCGTCGTGTCGCAGAAGTTCCTGGTGAAGGGCATCCAGTTGGGGGCAGTGAAGGGGTAGGGGGCGGGCGGCGGGGCCTAGCTCTCGTCGTCTGCGGTGATCTGCGTCTGCCTCAGGGTTTCGAGCAGCTCTGGAAGAACGGCCAAGTCCTTGGGCCGTCCCGCTGCGCGCTTTGTGTCAATGATGGCTTCCAGGCAGAGGACGTCGATCACAACATCGTCGGCAAGCTGGCACCGTACCGACCTGCCGACCAGTTGATCGTACCCCTGTTGATCTCCGATGGCGCCCAGGACGTCGATGTTCCCGTAGTCAGAGGACAGAAGGTGATGCCCTTCGAGGAGCAGTGTGCGCTCCTCGGGCTCCAGCCGCTTGCCGATGTGCTCCCAGTAGTAGGCATGGATTGCCCGAAGCGCCGCTGTGAGCCTCGCTACGTTGTCTGGGTCTCGCCGGTGCACGATGTCGACGTCGAGGGTGTAGATCGGCGCGCCGTGGAGGACGGCCGCTGCTCCGCCGACAAGCACGAACTCCACGCCGTGGTCGTGGAGCACGCGGAGCAGGTCACTGGGTTGGCCGACGGTGCTCGACAATGCGGGCCTCCGCTACGAACTTCATGTGGTTCTCAAGCGTCCGCAACCGTTGGGCCGGCGTCAGGCTCAGCATCCACCGGATTAGGCCGATGTCGACGCCATCGGCATTGTGCGTCTGGATCGTGCTGGCACCACCGGGCGCTGGGGCCTGCTCGTCTCCCACCTGGGTGCTGTCTTCACCATTCGCCATGGTTCCACCGCCTGTCCGCCGACCCACATGCTGGTCGGCATTCTCCATTGTAACACGCGCGGCACTGGGTTCAGCGTATGCTCGGCGGTGGGCTGCGAGTACACGCGCGTGAACTCCAGCAGCGCGTCGGCGAGTACCTTCGCGGTCTTCTCGCGCCCCGCCTTCGACCGGTAGTCCGCGCCGAACTCGAGCTGGATCGCGTCGATGCCGGTCTCCTTCGTGCCGGTGGAGCGCACGATGGTGCCGCCGGTGAAGCCGCTCTTCTCCTTGCCGCCGTCGTCCGGGTAGACCTTCCAGCCGCGCGCCTTCAGCAGGCCGAGCAGGCTCCTCGGCCCATCGACGTACTCCGCCCCGTGCTTCTCGCGCAGCACGCTCACCGTCGCGCCGTCCTTCGTGCCGCGGTAGACCGTGGTGCGCGACGTGCCCTGACCGTGGATGTCGATGAGCAGCCCGCCGCCGAACTTGCCGCGCACTTCCGAGCAGAACCGCCGCAGCGCGTCATGGTACGCGTCGTACACCGCCTTCGCCTTGGGGTCCTCGGAGCCGATCTCGGCGGGGCGGTTCACGTCGAGGTACTTGCGGTGGAAGCGTGCCGCCACCAGATACGGCCGCTTGCCGCACTTCGCGAAGATGGCGTCGGACGTCGCGTGCGCCAGCTCCTCGACCCCGCCGTCGCGCCCCGCGAAGAAGCCGGCGCCCCCTTTCTTCAGCCCCTCTCCCTTGCGCGGCGTCACGCCCGGGATGTCCAGCGTGCCCCCGTGCGGCGCGGAAAGGATGATCGGCAGCTCGCCCTTCTCCACGCAGACGAGGTCGCACGTGGCCTCGTTCCGCGCCCATGCCGGGATGGCGAGGAGGAGGAGAAGCGGGGGGATGACGCGACCTGCGTTGGGTGCGTTCATGAGTTGGCCCTTACTGGGAGGCGGCCCGTCTGACCGGTGTGATGCCCCGGAACGCGGTTGGTCAGGCGACTGGACCTGGCACCAGTTGTACTGCGTCGCCGTTCGCAAGGCGGTACACCGCGAAGTGGCCGTCGGTTGAGTAGATGACGTCGGAGTGCAAGGTGTCCAGCAGGGCCACCAACGACGCGTCTGCAAAGTCCATGGGTACGTCGGCATACCGATCCATGAACTCCCGCATTCGGGCGAGGTCTGCCTCTGCGGTGTCCGCCACAACGAGGTGCTCGGCGGTCACCATGGCCCAGAGCCTCTCCTGGCCACGCCAGCCAAACCGACGCCCGAGGAAGTACATGGCCTCGGTGAGGGCAGGAAGGGTTGTCAGAAGAGGCAGGCTCAGGGAGTCGAGCACCCGATGGCAGGGCGCATGGTACTTGTCACGGGCATCGAGCAGCGCCACCAGTGGCCCCGCGTCGGTAACGGTCACAGCCGTCCGGCCTCGTGCTTGTCGCGCACGCCCTGCGCGAACACCTCGTGCACCATCGAGGAGTCGAGTCCATCCGCCGGGTCGCTTTCCAGGCATCCGATGAACTCGGCGAGGGCGACACTTGGCAGGCTAGGCGTGCTCTGCCGGCGAACGTACTGGCTGAGCACCTCCGTGACGACGCCATCGAGATCGGACTGGCGTTCACGGGCCTCGAGGCCGAGTCGATCGGCGATGTCGCGCGGTATCCGGACACTCACCATCACGGTATCGTCTGCCATTGCTGTCACCTCTGTGGCCATTATACCAATGTTGCGGGCCGCGCGGCCCCCCTCCTACCTCCCGCCCGCCAGCCCCTCGATCGCTCGCGCCACCGCCTCCTTCACGCGCAGGACGCGGTCGGGGTCCGGAAGGATGCGGGTGGAGTAGCGGCCGATGTCGCAGGGCGAGGTGACGAGCGCCGACGCGGTGGCCAGGGCCTGCTCGCCCGCCGAGGCGCTGCGGCCGGCTGCCTTCGCCTGGTCGACGAGCTGGCGCAGGAGGTGCAGGTACTCGTAGTCCTCCTCGCCCTCGCGCGCCTGCTCCAGCCGCACCGAGGAGACGGCATGGTCGAGCTTCAGCGGGCCGGGCGGATAGGCCAGGAAGCCGTCGCCGTTCGGGTAGCGCACCCACTCCTTCTCCTGCCCGGGGCCGAAGTCGTGCAGCAGGAAGGTGTGCCAGCCGTACTCGTAGGGGTTGTAGGTCAGCCAGTCGATGCCCCAGAACTCGTAGGCCTTCGCGCCGTACTTGAAGCAGTAGTGCGGCAGCAGGCGCTCGATGGCGCAGAAGGGCGTGTCGGTGCACATCTGCCCGTCCGTGGTCCACCAGACCGTCGCGCCGAGCTTGCGCACGTCGTCCATCTTCGAGACCGGCACCACGCCGTAGTGGCCGAAGCCCCACACGGTCAGGTAGCCGTCCCACTCCGGCTGGTGGTGCCAGGTGCTGGAGTAGATGGGGATGGCCGGGTCCACCTCGCGGATCATCTCGCACAGCGCCTTCATCTGCGCGCGCACCTCGGGCTGGGCGTCGAAAGGCTCGTCGGAGATGTAGAGGGTGATTCGGTCGGCCCAGCCCTTCTCCTTCACGTGGTCCCAGTACGCCTTGAGGCAGGCCTGGTACGCGCACTTGAACGCGGGGCGCAGCTTCGAGCGGTCCACGCCGGTGTACGGGTACTCGCCCTCATAGGGCTTCTCGCCGAACTTGTCGCCGGGGATGTGGCCCCAGCCGAAGAGGTAGAACTGGCCCGGCGTATAGGCGTGCGGGAACTTCAGCTGGTCGAAGTAGACCTTCGCGGCCTTGTCGTACTCCGTGAAGTCGGCCGTCACCTTGCCGTCGCGGTAGGTGAAGACGGGCTCCGGCTGGACCTGGTCCGGGCAGACGCGGCGCCTTGCCATGAACCGCCAGAACGCCTCGCGCGTCTCCTGGGTCGTCTTGCCGGCCACCTGCCACATCGCGCCGCCCTGCCGCGCATCGTAGATCGCCTTCAGGCTGCACACCTCCGGCAGCGCGAAGCCCCACACGTGCACGGTGAACGGCACCGTCGCCAGCGTCCGGCCCTGCGCGACGAGGCGCACCGTACCGCGGTAGTCGCCCGCCGGGGCGTTCGCCGGCACGTGCAGCGTGATCCAGATCGGCTGCGTTTGGCCGGGCGCGAGGTCGAACGTGGTCTTCGGCAGCAGCGGATCGGGCCACCACCCGGCCCAGCCGTCGGAGCCGCCCGTGCCCGTCGGCGCCTTGCGGTAGTAGACCGGGGTCTTGTTGCTGTAGTAGTTCGTCACGTGGTCCACCGGCACGTAGCCGACCACCGTCACCTCGGCATCCTTCAGCGCGAAGCCCTTCGGGCCCGTGGGCGGGGTGACATCGGCTCTGACCGATCGGACCGATCGGGATGATCTGATCGCAAGCTGCAGGGGCTCGTACTCGCTGCGGGCGCAGGTGATGCGCGCCTGCGGGATGCGCTGCGGCGGGCCGTCCTCGCGGAAGACCTTCACCACGGCGTTGACGGGCCAGACCGCCAGGCCGCCTGCCGCCGGCGAGGGCCGCGCCTCGACCATGCCGGCGTCGCCCGCCGTCACGTCCAGCAGCATCAGGCCGTCGTGCCACGCCGTGCCGGATGCTTGCATCGTGCAGTGGATCTGGAAGAGCTCGCAGTCGTCCGGCACGGTGAACACGCCGGAGATGGGCGTCCAGTCCTGCGTCCCGCCAATGGCCGGGCCCGCGCCCGTGTAGGCGCCCTGCTTGACGAGCGCGCCCGTGCGGGTGAGCAGGTGGACGTGCAGTTGCAGCCCGCCGCTCAGGTCCTTGCACTTCAGCCAGCCCGCGAGCAGGTACGTGTGCCCCGGCTTCACGGGCACGTCCTGCCGCCAGCCGATCCACGCGCTCGCCGCCGAGGGGGGCACGACCATGCGCACGCACTTCCCGCCGAAGAGCCCGCCATCGGCCACGCCCATCTCGACGCCCGGCTGCTGGACGCCCTCCGCGCCGCCCGGCCAGTCGGCCGGCAGCTTGTCGCCCGCCTCGAAGCTGGCGTTGCGCACCAGGTTGCGCGGGCTGGCGAGCAGCGCCGCGTAGTCGCGCAGGCTGATCTGCCGCGTGCCGCGCGTGTCGCCGCCGGGGATGGCGGGGTTCGGCGCGTACTGCGGGGCGACGGTGCCGGTGGATGTGCCCTTGCTCGGCGCGGTGCGTGCCCGCGCATCCTGCGAGAAGTAGGCGTGGAACGTGCGCACGGTGCGGGGCTGGGCGCCGCCCTCGAAGAGCAGCACGTCGCCCAGACGGTAGTGCGGCACCGTCTTGCCGGCCGACACCAGCCGCAGTGTCTCCGGCAGCGCGCGGCCCTGGATGCGGCCCAGCACGGGCGCCAGATCGGCGGAGATGAGCCCGGAGCCGCTCGCCTCGCCGCCGAGGTTGGCCACGCGAATGGCCGCGCGGTGCGACCACGCGACGCCGGGCTTCGTGGGATCGTGCCACCAGGCCGCGCTCGCGCCTATCTCCCGCACGTCGAGGCGCTCGACCGGCCCGGCCTTCGCGCTCAGCCGCTCCTCGCCGCCCTCGCGCGTGAGCGTCACGTCGTCGAACCAGGCCGTTCCCGTGCCGCGCAGCACCGTGCCCAGGTCGCCGGTGTCGGCCTCGGCGGGCGCGGTGAACTCGGCCCGCACCTGCTTCCAGTCGTAGGTGCCGCCCCCGCCGAGGAGCATGGGCGAGATGAGCATGTTGTTGCGCGTGTTGCCGACATGGATGTACCAGCCCGCCTCGCCGACGACGTCCTGCGCCTTCACCCACGCCGTCATGACATAGCGCGCGCCGCCCACGAAGTGGAGGTTCTGCTGGCGCGTGGCGATCCAGGTCGGCTCGGCGCCCGCGGCGACCACCGTCTTCAGGGAGCGCTTGCCGGCATGCGCCTGGTCGCTGGCCCAGAACGTGCGGTGCTGCGCGTCGTTGTCGTCGTGCCGCCAGGCGCTGGGGGAGTCGCCCTCGCCGTCCTCGATGCCCCCGCTCGCCAGGTCGCCGGAGCCCGAGAGGAACTCGGGGACACGCCAGGCACGCGGGTTGTCGAAGTAGACCCAGTAGGCCGCCTGGCTGCCGGCGGCGCACTCCACCGGGATACTCAACATGGCGCCCGCCGGGATCGGGCCGCTGCGCACCGGGGCGCCCGCGCTCGTGCTCACCAGGAAGAGCATCTCCTGGCCCGACGCATCGCACACGCGCACGGCTGTCGCATCGGCCCCGGCCAGGTTCGCCTCGCCCTCGCCCTTGCCGACGCGCACGGTGACGACCGTGCCTGCCGCAGGCGTCGCGCCGCCATTGGTGACCGCGATGGGGATGCGTTGCCGCCAGAGCCCACCGTTGCCCAGGTAGAGCGTGGTGCTCCAGGGTGCGGCCTGGGGCTGCGCGAAGAGACAGGACAGAAGGATGGCGAACAGGTTCATGGTGCGATCTCCGTTACTTGCTGCTGGCAGGCTCTACTGGGCCGGCAGGGACGCCCGCCCTACCGTTACGTTGTGCGCGGCGGCCCGCGTTTGGCCCGAACGCTCTACTGGGCGGGCAGGGACGCCCGCCCCACCGCTGCGTTGTGCGCGGCGACCTCTGTCTGGCCGGAACGCTGTACTTGGCGGGCAGGGACGCCCGCCCCACCGTTACGCTGTGCGCGGCGACCTCCGTCTGGCCGGAACGCTGTACTTGGCGGGCAGGGACGCCCGCCCTACCGTGACGCTGTGCGCGGCGGCGCGCTATGGCGTCATGCGGCGGCCGCCTTCGGTGTAGGACCAATGCGTCTGGATGATGCGCCATCCCTCGTTCGTGGCGCGGTACACCTCGGTGCAGTTCCAGCGGCTCTCGCCGCCGCCGCCGGTCGACACGTAGTTGAACGTGAGCACCGCGACCTCGCCATGCACGGCGACGACGGGGTTCAGCAGCTTCCACGTATCGACCTTCACCTGGCCGCGGAACGACTCGTACAGCGCGGTCAGCGCGGGCAGGCCGTCGACGCGTGCGGGCGCGTACGGGTCGAAGTAGGTCACTGCCGGATCGCAGATCTCCAGGAAGCCGGACGGATCGCCCTTCCCCCAGCGCGCGAGGGCGGCTTCCTCCATGGCGATGATCTCGGCGGCGACATCGGTATGCGGCTCGGGCACGGCGGGCTCCTTCGGTCGCGATGGCGTAGCCCTACCTGTTTCGCCGTCGAGGGGCGGAAGTCTTGCACATGTCGGGGCCTGGCAGGTGCCCATCGCTCGTGCGTCGAACCCAGGTGTGCCGCCGCACCGGTCATCACCCTGTGCCCAACACGGAGGACAACATGCCCACTGCCTACCTCGTCGCCGCAGTGCTGCTCGCCGCAGCCGTCTTGGCCGGCGCCGCGCCTGGCGCGCTCAAGGTACAGCGCGTCTTCGGGCCGGAGACCCCGACCGGGAAGTACAAGCACCCGTCGTCCATCACCGAGTTGGCGAACGGCGACCTCCTGCTCGTCTACTACGGCGGGGCCGGGGAGTACTCGGTCGACAACGGGGTGTTCGCGGCGCGGCTGAAGGCGGGCTCGACGCGGTGGAGCAAGCCGGTCCGCATCGCGCACGACCCGTTCCGCTCGCTGGGCAACGCGGTGGTCTGGCAGGCGCCGGACGGGTTGGTCTGGCTGATCTACTGCGTGCGCTGGGGCAAGACGTGGTCGACCGCGCGCATCCAGGCCAAGGTGTCTACCGACGGGGCGCGCACGTGGTCGGACAGCTACGTCGTGACGGAGCTGCCTGGCACCATGGTGCGCGGCAAGCCCATCGTCCTGTCGAGCGGCGAGTACCTGCTGCCCATCTACCGCGAGACCGGCACGGACACGGAGCGCGTCGGGCCGGACAGCACGTCCATGTTCCTGCGCTGCGACCCGAAGACCCACGTCTGGTCGCCGAGCGGCGTGGTGCGGTCGGCGAAGGGCAACATCCAGCCGGCCATCGCCGAGGTCGCGCCCGGGCGCCTCATTGCCTACTGCCGTCGGGGCGGGGGGTATGACCCGAAGGAGACGGGCTACATCGTGGTCTCGCGGTCCACCGACGGCGGCCGAACGTGGGCCCGCGGCCAGGACAGCGCGTTCCCCAACCCGAACTCCGCGGTCGATCTGCTCCGGCTGCGCAACGGCCACCTCCTCCTCTTCTACAACGACTGCATGTACGACCGGACCCCGCTGACGGTGGCGCTCTCGACCGATGGCGGGCGCACGTGGCCGCGGAAGCGCAACCTCGCATCGGGCAAGGGCGACTTCGCGTACCCGTCCGCGATCCAGACGCGCGACGGCAAGGTGCACGTCGCGTTCACCTCGCACGAGCGAACGGTGGTGGAGCACGCCGTGTTCGACGAGGCGTGGGTCGCCGGGAAGTAGGGGGCCTGCTACCCCTCCCGCAAGGGGCGGGGGCTTCGCCGCGCAGCCGCCTTCCTCGCGGGGAGATGGAGCACCGCGCCGTCAGGGTGGGTTCGTACTTCCCCGCAAGATTGCCGTGCCAACGGGCGATTCTGCCTGTACAATGCGAGTCAGGAATACGCTGCGTCACGTTGGTTGCACGACGGGTTAGGTCGACGGAGGTGGCCGCCATGTCAGTTGCTGCCAAGTTGCAGAACTTCCTGGACGTGAACAAGGTGCCGTACCACGTTCTGAAGCACCACGAGCGCTACACCGCGCTGGAGATCGCCGCCGCGCTGCACGTCGCCGGGCGGGATCTGGCGAAGGTGGTGGTCGTCAAGGCGGATGGCCAGTACGCGATGGCCGTGCTGCCGGCGCCGTGGAAGGTGGAGCTGGACCAACTCGCCCGCGCGATGTCCGTCCACCAAGTCGAGCTGGCGAAGGAAGAGGAGATGCGCGCCCTCTTCCCCGACTGCGAGGTGGGGGCCGAGCCCCCGTTTGGCAACCTGTACGGTCTTCCGGTGTACGTGGATCGTGCGCTGACGGAGGATCAGGACATCTTCTTCGAAGCCGGCAATCACCACGAGGCGATCAAGATGGCCCTGACCGACTTCACCGCCCTCGTGCATCCGCGCGTAGCCAGCTTCGGCATGCTGGCATAGCCTGGTCGGCTCAAGGGGCGGACCGGACGGGCGCGGAGGCCCATCCCACCACGGCGCCCATGTGCGGTGAGCCGGACACCGAGAACGAACCGAGGGGGCGCGCGCCCCCTCGGTTCGTGTACCGTCGCCTGGCGGAGACTCGCTCAGGCTACCGCAGCGACCTCTCTCGCCTCGGCCTTGGCCAGGATCTGCTGCACAAGCTGTTCCCTCTGCCGAAGCATCTTCCTGAACTCGGCATGGTCCGTGTGGATGATCTCCACGGCCAGGCCGTTCGCGCAGAATCGCAGAACGCGGAGCAACTCCTCATGCTCCTCATCGGTCAGGTCCAGGCGGCACATGGTCTCGCCCTCCCTTCGTGCGCCCGATAGTGCTCAGCGAACCAGGCTGTTGCTTCGCGCGTCGGCAGTGGGCTGCGAAGCCTCGGTACTCCTCCCCTGCTCATCCCCGGCCATCCCCCAGACATCCGCCTTGCGGTGTGTGATCGCCTCGACCTTGTCGAGCTTCTGGTCGTGCGGCGGCGCGTACATCAGGAAGATGACAAATAGGATGAGACCGACAGACACCGCAGCGATCAACGCGACGAGTAGTGCGTGCACCCCCGAGCTGGCGCCGAAACCAGTGTGCGGGGGTCGGTGAACCGCCTGCATCGGCATGGTCGACCTCCCTTACTGTGACGCCGGCCGCACGTGCGCGACCGCTACTGTATTGGACGGATCATTGCCGCGAAAGGTGCACGCTCCAACGTACGATTCGCGGCCGATATGCGCTCCCTGTTCGGGTGCTACTGGGGCGGACGGGAGGATGCGGGGCTGGCCGAGGAGAAACGAGCAATATCCCTGCTGCGTCGGTGCTGCTAGCAGACCAGACGATGGAGGTGCCTAATGCCGGATGTCCTCAGGTCGGCCTATAACAACCTGGACCCCTCGCGTCCACTCGATTGGGGAGACGACCGCTATGTCGATCTATCGGGGCTCGGCGTACGGGGCACCGATACTGACTTGGTCCGACTGCTCGAGACAACGATCGCGCTGAGTGAGGACGCAACACACCAGTTGGTCTCAGGCTTTCGGGGATGCGGCAAAACCACTGAGTTGCGTCGGCTTGGGCACAGTCTGCGACAGAAGGGCTACCGGGTCATCGACGTGGACGCCGAATCGCTGATCAACCTCACCACACCGATCAGCCTGGAGGACGTGTGGCTCGCGATCGCCGCTGGCGTTGATGACCATCTGAGCCCCGATGCACGCACCGGTGAGTTGCCGGGCTTGTGGGAGCGCTTCCATCGGTTCCTGCAGACAGACGTGAAGCTTGACTCGGCGACACTGAAGGGAGGACCCGCCGAACTGAAGCTCAGCTTTGGATCGTCTCTCGACGTACGGGCAAGGATCTACGCCGCCCTGGGCGAACGCAAGTCGCAGGTCGTACGCCTGTGCCGTGACTTCGTTGAGGAGTCGCTTGGCGACGCAGCTGGCTCGGGCGCTCCACCATCCAAGACGGTTCTCATCCTGGACAGCCTCGAGAAGCTCCGCGGCACATTCAGCAACGCCGGTGAGGTACGGGCTAGCGTCGAACGTGTGTTCGGAGTAGAGTATCGTGAACTTGAGGCGGACTTCCACACCGTGTTCACGGTCCCTCCGTGGATGGCGTTTACACAGGCGTATGGGCAAGGCGCGTTCGGCACTGTGCGAGTGCTACCGATGTGCCGCGTTCACAGTCCCGACACCGGCGAACCATACCCAGAAGGCATCGCCGCGATGCGCAAGGTCCTCGAGCGCCGAATGGACATCGACGCCATCTTCGGCGCAGCTGAGCGGGTGGAGGAACTCATAGAGGCCTCAGGGGGCTACACGCGAGGGCTGTTCCAACTCGTGCGCGATGTGCTGGTCCGGGCGCGCACCGACGGGACGCCGTTGCCGATCCCGGCGGACGACCTCGGCGTGTACATCGAGCGTGTACTCACTGCGTTCGCTGGTCAGTTCGAGCTGGCGCTCAACGACGAGAACCTACCGCTGATCGCCCGGGTCCACCGGCAGAAGAGCGCACGATGCGCTCGGGCAGACGATGCCCACAGGTACGCGGAGCTCTTCGAGACGCACTTCGTACTCGCGTACCAGAATGGCGAAGCCTGGTTTGATGTCCATCCACTCCTCAAGCGTCTCGCGGTGGTCCGTAAGGCGCTCGCCAACGACCTGGAGGCCTGAGTGACTCGTAGCGCGTCGTCTGGCATCTCGCTAGGCGAGGAGGGGGAGCGTGCCCTAGACCTACTGGCGACTGCCATAGAGATGGCGGACGCCTTCGACCTGCACGTCGTCTACAGCCCGTCTCTTCACGCCCTCAAGGAGATGGAGCGCCGCCTCCTGGCTGGTCTGCTCGGCGGAGAACCGGGAGTGCGTCTGCCGATCGATGCGCCCGGCGACCTCGATCGGGTCGTCGAGGAGTCGCTGACGGTTGGCTCCCACGCGACCGGCACGCTCTTGGTCCTGGTCGCAGGACCGAGCGATGAGTTGCGTGCGGCATGGGGGCGCGCCGCGGCGCTCCTGAACGAGCGGCGCAACCTCATTGCCCAGACGTGCAGACGGCCGATCGTGCTGGCTGGGCCTGACTGGCTGCCAGCCGTGATTGCGGCGTTCGCCCCCGACCTCTGGTCGGTACGCGGCGTCACCGCCAGGCTCCCGGACCCGCCTTCGGCCGTTGGTGGACGCCAACCGGGAGCAGAGATCCCCCCTGGTGAGGAGTGGCCCCTGGCCCACCAACTTCGCGACGGCTCCTACTATGAAGGCATGGCCCAGAACCTCGCCGGATCGTCCCGCCGTGCGGACCGCCGGACGCAGGCAAGCCTCCTACTGAAGGCGGCGGACGCCTGGCACAGGCGAGGAGAGCTGGATCAGTGTGAGCGCAATGCCACCGGTGCGGCGGAACTCGCCGAGGCTATCGCCGACCCACTCCTGTGGGCGGCTGCACGCGACCGGATCTCTCGGGTTCTGCAGTCGCGGGGAGACCTGCGAGGAGCACTCCACATTCTGCAGGAGGAAGAGGTACCCATATACGAGCGCGTAGGCGCGGTGAGGTCGCGGGCATCAGCGATCGGCAAGATAGCCGACATCCTCGCGATGATGGGAGACCTCCAGCAGGCCATCGAACTCGTCAGGGACAAGGCGCTCCCGGAACTGAAGCGCCTAGGCGACGATGCTGGCTACGCACGCGCGACCGCTCGTATGGCGTCGATACTGCACATGCAAGGGAACCTGGACGATGCTATCCGCGTGTACAGTGACCAGGTGCTACCAGTATACGAGCGGCTCGGCGACGTCCGCGAACGTGCCGTGACCCTGGGCAAGATCGCAGACATACTCTATGAGCGCGGCGATGTGGAGGCGGCGACGCGCGTGCGGCTGGAAGAGCAGTTGCCCGTCTATGACAAACTGGGCGACAAGCGCGCCTACGCTGTCACGCTGGCGAAGGTCGCCGATGCGCTCGGGGGCATCGGCAGACTGGACGAGGCGCTACGCATCTTGCACGGGGAGGTGCTGCCTAGGCTGACCGGCATTGGCGCCGAACTCGACGTGGCGGTGACTGTGGCTAGGATCGCCGACATCCTCTCCCAGCGTGGCGAACCCGGGCCTGCTGTGCGGTTGCGCAGGGAGCAAGAGGTGCCGGTGTATGAGCGCCACGGCATGGTGCTAGAACGAGCAAGAGCACTTGAGATGCTTGCGATGGACCTCAGCCTCCTTGGGCAATGGGATGAAGCGTTGCGCCTCGTGCGCGATGAAGCGATCCCAGCATACCAACAGGCGGGAGCCAGCCGCTCGCTGGTCGTCGGTCAGACGAACTTGGCGAACCTGTTGCTGTCGCGCGACCGACCAGAGGACGTCCCAGAGGCCACGCGGCTCCTAGAGCATGCCCTGGCGGAGTCAGCTCGAATGAGGCTGCCCGAGGGGGCTGGCATCAAGGAGATGCTCGGCGAGGCCAGGTCTCGCACGGCAAGTGAGGATGGAAGACCGTCGACGAGCACGCCAACCAAGTAACGGGCTAGGCCCAATACCGTGTACTTAAGTCAGCAGGGCGATAGTGAACGGTTTGTATGGTCTCGC
>CAZFLM010000012.1:0-67016 GCA_964519955.1 uncultured Chthonomonadaceae bacterium
GTTGCCACGAGTCCCTAGCCCGCCTCTCGCACGAGCGCTGTGGTGGGATGGGCGTCCCTGCCCGTCCGGTAGGGCGCCGGGCCAGGTTGCCATCGCTCGGCACGGCGATGGAGGGTGGGCCTCTGTGCCCACCGCGCCGCCTACCGCGCGCCGGTCTCGTACGGCTTCGGCAGGGCCGCCTCCAGCTCCGCCGCCAGCGCCAGGAAGCTCTTGTACCGCCGCTCCGGCACGTCGCCCTCCGCCACCGCTTCCTTCAGCTTGCAGCCCGGCTCGGTGTCGTGGCGGCAGTTGTCGAACCGGCAGCCGGTGAGGTGCGGCTCGAACTCGGGGAAGCAGTCCGCCACATCCTCGCGCTCGGCGGCATTGGGGTTGAGCTGGCGCAGCCCGGGCGTGTCGACCACCCAGCCGCCCGTGTGGATCGGGATGAGCTGCGCCGAGGTGGTCGTGTGCCGGCCCTTGTAGGTGACGTAGCCGATGGCGGTGGTGCGCAGGTTCAGGCCGGGCTGCAGCGCGTTGAGCAGGCTCGACTTGCCCGCGCCGGATGGCCCGACGTACGCGGAAATGTGCCCGTCCAGCTCGGCGCGCAGGTCCTCGATGCCGTCGCCGCGGTGCGCGCTCACGGGGATGATCCGGTACCCCGCGCCGACGTACTCGGCGAAGATCTCCTGCGGGGTGGTGTCTTGCAGCAGATCCATCTTGTTCGCGACGATGAATGGCTCGACTCCGGCCAGACCCGTCGCAACGAGAAACCGGTCGAGCAGCCAAAGATCCGGGTTCGGCTCGGCGCACGCGAAGACCACCATCAGGCGATCGAGGTTCGCGACGACGGTCTGCTCGACGCCGCGGAAGCCGCTGCGGGAGAACTGCGCGATGCGGGGCAGAATCTCCTCGATGGCACCCCCGCCGTGGTGGGTCTCGACGAAGCGGACGCGGTCGCCGACGGCGATGGGGTCGTTCGTGCGCGAGCGGCGGACGCGCGTCACGCGCCGCGACACGCTGTCGCTCGTGTTGTACTCGAACCGCTTCTTCAGGTTGCCCCGAAGCGTGCAGTGGTAGTGGTGGCCGCCGCTGTCGACGGTGTAGCCGCCGTTCGTGGCTCTCAGGACGATGCCTTCGTGCAAGGGTTCCCTTCTCTCCCAAATGCAAAGCGTCCGGCAACGGATGTCGCCGGACGCACAACGGGAGGGGAACGGCCTGTTCGCGCGTGCGTTGTGTCTATAGCGCGGGGACTAGCTCACTCCCGAGGAGAGGCGAGCGCGCGTTGCTCGGAACCGACTCGACCAAGTTGTCAAGGACGGATTGCTCCATCGCGGCCCACCTCCTTACGATGAGGATTAGGGAAGAACGACATCCTTATTGTACAGCCGCGGCGAGGGCATGTCAAGTGTCCGTGTTATTACTTGGATGTATGGCGGTATGCGACCTCACTTCGCCTCCAGCCAGTCCGGTCCGATGCCGCTCTCGGCTTGGAGCGGCACCTTCAGCTCCATGGCGCCCTCCATCTCCTCCTTGACGATGCGCGCGTGCTCCTCGGCCAGCTCCGCGGGCGTCTCCAGCACCAGTTCGTCGTGGATCTGCAGCAGCATGCGCATCGGCAGACGGTCGCGGTCGATGCGGCCCTGCACGCGCACCATGGCCAGCTTCATGAGGTCGGCAGCGCTGCCCTGGACCACGGTGTTGATGGCGAGCCGCTCTCCCAGGTTGCGCTGCGTCGCGTTCGCGGCCTTCACCTCGGGGATCGGGCGGCGGCGGCCCATGAACGTCGACACGTAGCCGTAGGTCAGCGCCTGGTGCACGCACTCGCGCAGGAACCGGTCGATGCCCGCGAACCGCTGGCGGTAATCGGCGATAAGCGTGCCGGCGTCCTGCACGCTCATCCCCTCGATGCGCCGCGCGAGCCCGTACGCGGTCACTCCGTAGATGATGCCGAAGTTGATGGTCTTCGCGTGGCCGCGCATCTCCCGCGTCACCATGTCTGGCGGCACCCCGAAAACCTGCGCGGCGACCGCGGTGTGAATGTCCTGCCCCTGCCGGAACGCCTGCAGGAGTCCGGGGTCTTCGCTCAGGTGCGCCAGGATGCGCAGCTCGATCTGCGAGTAGTCCGCGCAGATGAGCGAGCAGCCGGGCTGTGCCTGGAACGCCTTCCGCACCTGCCGGCCGAGGTCCGTGCGCACGGGGATGTTCTGCAGGTTCGGCCCCTGCGATGCCAGGCGCCCCGTGGCTGTGACGAGCTGCTGGAAGGTTGTGTGGATGCGCTTCGTGGCCGGATCGATCGCCTGCGCGAGCGCGTCCAGGTACGTGCCGATCAGCTTCTGCAACTGCCGGTACTCGATCACCAGGCGCGGCACGCTGGTTCGCGGGTCCGAGATGTCCTCCGACGCGGCCAGCTTGTCCAGCACCTCGATATCGGTGGACCGCCCCGTCTTGGTCTTCTTGACCGAGGGTAGGCCGAGGCGATCGAACAAGATCTCCGCGAGCTGCTTCGGCGAGTCGATCTGGAACTCGGTGCCCGCCGCGCTCCACACCTGCTCGCGCAGCTCGTCCACCCGCGCCTTCAGCACGTCGCCTTGCCGGCGCAGCTCCACCGGATCGCACAGGATGCCGTTCCACTCCATCTCGGCGAGCACGGTGGTCAGCGGCGACTCCACCTCGCGCAGCAGGTGGCCCATGCCCATCGCCTCGAGGCGCGGCTGGAGCATCTGGCAGAGGCGGAGCGCGATGTCGGCGTCCTCGGCCGCGTAGCGCGTGATCTTGGCGAGCGGCACCCGGTCCATGGAGCCCTGCCCGTCACCCGTGCCGATGAGGTCGGTGATCGGCACCATGCGCCAGTTCAGGTGCTCCATCGCCAGGGCGTCGAGCTTCTGGCTGGGCGCGGCCGGGTCCATCAGGATGGCGGCCAGCATCGTGTCGCAAGCGACGCCGCGCATCGCCACACCGTGCCGCAGCAGGACGCGCGCATCGAACTTCAGGTTGTGGCCGCACTTGGGCACCGCCGGGTCCGCCAGCACCGGGCCAAGCGCCTTCAGCACGGTCTCGGTGTCCAGATGGCTGAATGGCTCCGGCGAGAGCGTCGGCACGTAGACCGCCTGCCCGGGCTTCCACGCGAAGCTCAGCCCGCAGAGCCGCGCATCCCGCTCCAGCCCGGTCGTCTCGGTGTCTACCGCGACGATAGGCTGCGCGCGGAGCGTGGCGGCCAGCTCCGCGAGTTGCTCCGCGGTGGTGACCGCGCGGTAGTCGACCGGCTCGGTCTCGATGGTCGCCGGCTCCTGGCCGAACAGGTTGCCGAGCAGTTCGTCTGCCTGCGGCGCGGCAGCGGGCTCGGGAGCCGGCGCTGGGGCGGGCGGCGCACCCTCCTCCGCGGCCAGGCGGCGCACGTCGTCCTGGAACCGGTTGAACCCGAGCTGCTGGAACAGGGGCACCAGGCGCCCGAGGTCGATGGGGGAGATCCGCGCATCGTCCATCGAGAACGGCAGGTCGGCGTCCCGCTTCAGCCGCACCAACTCGCGGCTCAGGGGCAGCTTCTCCGCCGAGGCGACCAGCGACGCGCGAATCTTGTCCTTGTTGCGGATGTTGATCTGGTCGACGTTCGCCAGGATGCCTTCGATGGAGCCGAACTGCTGGATGAGCGCCTGCGCGGTTTTCTCGCCCACGCCTGGCACGCCCGGCACGTTGTCCACGCTGTCGCCCAGCAGCGTCAGATAGTCGACCACCTGCCCTGGCGCGATGCCCTTGTTCGCCAGGAGGGCTGAGGCGTCGATGAGCGCGTCCGTGTGGATGTCGAACATGGCCACGCGGTCGCAGATGAGCTGCTCGAGATCCTTGTCCTTCGACACGATGCGCACGTTCACGTCCGCGCAGGCCGGGTCGTCGAGCACGCGCTGGATGACCGTGGCGATCACGTCGTCCGCCTCGATGCCGGCGTTGCCGAAGATCGGGATGCCGAACGCCTCGACCACCTCGAAGACGCGCGGGATCTGGGCGATCAGGTCGTCCGGCGTCGGGGCGCGCGTGGCCTTGTACTCCGGGAACAGCTCGTCGCGGAACGTGGGGCCGGGCATGTCCTTCGCCACGACGACGTAGTGCGGCTTGAACTGCCCGAAGAGCTTGATGAGCATCGCCGTGAAGCCGAAGACGGCGTGCGTCGGCTCGCTCGTGACGGGGCTGTGCATCCCGTTGCGGATGGCGTAGTAAGCGCGGAAGATCTGCGCGTAGGCGTCGATGACGTAGAGGGTCTCGGGCATGTTCGGCTCCTTGGGTGCGGCTCTGAACCCAACCAAATACTTGCTGCGACGCCGGAAGTCCTGCCGTGAAAGGCAACAGACTCGTCTCACCACATAGGCACAGAGGGCACAGAGACTGCACAGGGAACGACATGAGGGTGGGGGCGAACGGCCTTGCTCACCACGGAGACGCGGAGGGCACAGATGCTGCACAGTTGAAGGCGTTGGGAGTGGGGTGCCGACGCGTGGCGGCACCATGACCAGTCCTCTTCATCTCTCGTCTCTCTTCGCCGTTCTCTGTGCCTCCTCAGTGTCCTCAGTGTCTCTGTGGTGAGCTCGCCGTTCGCCGTCTGCCGTTCGTCATGCGATCACCCCCGCAGGACCTGCGTCGCCTGGGCCACGCGCACGCGCATCGCCGGCGGCTCGACGGGCTGCGCGTGGTGCAGCTCGTCGGCGGAGCGGACGAAGTCGGCCATGACGAGGGGCTTCGCGCGCTCCACCACGAACGTGACGCCCGTCCCGCGCCGCTGGATCGTTCCCCGAGCCACCACCGCCGGCGACGTGACGAAGACCTCCGTGCAGTTCTCGATGGCCGCGCCTGCGCAGGTCGTCTGCAGCAGCCCCGTCTCGTCCTCGATGAGCGTGAACAGGATCGGCTCGCCGCTGCGCGTGGGCGGGCGGTGCGGCCGCACGTTCAGCCCCGCCACGGTGATGCGCGCTCCGCTGCGAGCCTGCTGCGCCTCGTAGATGGTCTTAACGTTGTACCGGCTCAGGCTGTCGCGCAGGTAGGCGAACACGTGGCACTCCGCGCACACCCCCGTGATGCGCCAGGTCCAGAGGAACTTGTCCCACACGGAGAAGTCGTCGATCTCCTCGTCCACGGGCGTGCGAATGTCCGTGACCGGGCCGTAGTCGAGGTGGGGCTGTGTGGGTGTGGCGGGTCTGTCCGCCGCCACCGTCATCCCGACGCAGGAGGGATCCGGCCCAGCGCCGTAGTCCGCGCGCGCTTCCTCCACCTGCCGGATGCCTCGCAACGCCGGCTCGGCATGACCCTCGCGCAACTCGCTGCGGCTCGCGCTGGGTTCCCCCTCTCCCCCCCGCGGGAGAGGGCTGGGGAGAGGGGGCGCGCCTTCCTCTCCGCACTCGGTTCCGAGCCGCGAGCGTGAGCGACCGGTCTGCCCCTCTGCCTCCGGGCCGTGGTTCGCTGTGGGGCTTCCGGAGGGCGCGCCCACCCACGCCCGGCACGACAGCGCGATCCCCAGCGTCTCGTCCAGCTTCCACAGCAGCCCGCGCCGGTGCGGGTGTAGGCTGTCGAACGCGCCGCACAGCACCAGGTTCTCCAGGCGGTCGCGGTGGAGGGGGATGCGCACGCAGAAGTCCAGCAGCGAGCGGAATGGACCACGCACGCGCTCGGCGCGGATCGCGTCGATCTCGGTCTCCCGGATGTTCGCCACCAGCCGGAACCCGAGGCGGATGGTGTTCTCGTCCTCCGCGAAGCACTTGTCGTCGCTCGCGTTGATGTCGATGGGATGGACCCGCACCCCGCGCCGCCTCGCCTCGCCCGCCAGCGTGTTGGAGGAGAAGAAGCCCATCGGCTGGTGGTTCATCATGCCCGCGAAGTAGGGCGCCGGATCGTGCACCGAGAGGTAGGCCGACCGGTAGCCCGTCAGCGCGAAGCTGGCCGCGTGCCCCTCCGTGAAGCCGTAGCCGAACCACCCCTCGATCTGGTCGAAGATGAGGTTCGCGCGCTCCTCGCCCAGGTCGCGGTGGAAGCCGCACGCTCGCTCCACGAACTCCTGGCGCGCCTCGTCCAGCTTGCCCACGCGCGCGCGCTTGTTCAGGCTCTTGCGGAAGCGGTCCGCCAGGCCGTCGTCGCAGCCGGTCATCGCGGCCACCACGTCGTTCACCTGCTCCTGGAACACGATGCAGCCATACGTCTTCGCCAGCGTGTCGCGCAGGGCCGGGTGCAGCACGTCCGCGCGCGCCCATCCGTTGCGGCAGGCGGTGAAGCGCTGTACCACGTTGCCGCGGATCGGCCCGGGCCGGATCAGTGCGACCGCCGCCACCAGGTCCTCGAAGTGCTCCGGCTGCAGCACCACGGCCAGCGCCATCTGCGCCGCGCTCTCGAACTGGAACGTGCCCACCGCCCCCCCAGCCCGAAACATCCGAAACGTCTCCGCATCGCCCATCGGAATGCGGTCGTAGTCGAAACGGCGGGGGCCTGGCGGCTGGGACTTGGGACTTAGGGATTGGGGCTGGGCGGCGCGCGGCTCCAGTCCCCAAGTCCCAAGTCCCAAGTCCTCGCTCAGCGCCTGCGGCTTCGCCGACGACGTGCGCAGCCCGTACTCCGCGTCGCCGATGACCGAGAGGATGCGCAGCGAGAGCACGTCGAACTTGATCGCGCCCACCTCCTCCGCGTCGTCCTTGTCCAGCGTCCAGATGCGCGTGATGCCGCGTGCCGAAGGTTCCAGTGGGGCCATCTCCGCCAGCGGCACCTTGCTGATGACGATGCCGGAGGAGTGCGTGCCGAGGTGGCGGGGGAACGCCGAGATGCGCCCGCAGAGGTCGAAGAGCAGGCGCGAGCGCTCCTTGAAGGCGCCGTGCTGGCGCAGCTCCGCATACTTGTCGAACGCGGCGTCCAGCGTGTCGGCGCGCACGTTGTGGTTCAGGTGGCGCGAGAAGAAGGTGAGCACCTCCTCGGGCAGCTCCAGCACCTTGCCGATGTCGCGCACGGCCGACTTCGCCCAGAACGTGTGGAACGTGCAGACCATGCCGACGTGCTCCTCGCCGTAGCGCTCCACGATGTGCCGGAACACGTCGTCGCGCCGCTCCGAGGGGAAGTCCATGTCGATGTCGGGGGTCTTGCCGGGCACCAGGAACCGGGCGAACGGCAGGCGCCGCGCGATGACGTCCACATCCGTGAGGAAGAGGCAGTAGGCCACGCAGGAGTCGGCGGCGCTCCCCCGGCCCGTGCAGCGAATGCCCTGCCGCCGCGCCCACCGCACGATGTCCCACACCATCAGGAAGTAGTCCGCGTAGCCCAGCTCGCAGATGACCTTCAGCTCGTGCTCGATGCGGGCCACCGTGCGCGGCGTCATCTCCCCGTAGCGCGCGGCGCCTCCCTTGTACGTCAGGTGGCGCAGGTAGCCGGCCGCGTCGCGGTAGGGGCGCGTGGATGCCGGGTCGCCCATGCCGGGCACCGCGAAGGCGGGGGTGATGTCCTCATCCTCCGGCAGCCCGCACCCGCACTCCTCCGCGATCCGCCCCGTGTTGTCCACCGCGTCCGGCCGCCAGGCGAATCGCGCCCGCATCTCGGTCTCGGACTTCAGGCAGCGCTCGGCGTTGAGCGGGCGTGCCGGATGCGGCTGATCGAACGTGGCCTTCACCGCGATGCACCGCAGCACGTCGTGCGCGATGTAGTCCTCCGGGCGGGCGTAGTGCACGTTGTTCGTGGCGACTACGCCGACCCCGATCCGATCGGCGAGCGCCGCGAGTTCGCGGTTGACGCGGTCGCACCCCGGCGTCAGGTCGTCCTGCAGCTCCAGGAAGAACGAGCCCGCCCCGAACGCATCGCGCAGCCGCCGCGCTACTTCCTCCGCCCGGCCGCGCCGCCCCGCCGCGATGCTCGACGGAATGAGCCCCTTCCGGCACCCCGAGAGGCAGATGACCCCGTCCAGCGGCAGCGGCTCAACTGGAGGGGCCGCCGGTGGGATGGGCCTCCGCGCCCGTCCGGATGGATCTGGAGGGTGGGCCTCCGTGCCCACCGCGCCTGCCGCCGGTGATATGGGCCTCCGTGCCCGTCCGGAAGGACCTGGAGGGTGGGCCTCCGTGCCCACCGCGCCTCTGCCGGTGGGATGGGCCTCCGTGCCCGTCCATGCGCCGCAGATCGCCCCCCACGGCAGGTGCGGGTTGAGGCGGCCGCCGTGCGTGTGCGCCACCGTGAGCAGGCGACAGACGTTCGCGTACCCTCGCCGGTGGCGCGCCAGCAGCGTCAGGTGCGTCTCGTCCTCCATCGTCACTTCCGCCCCGAGGATGGGGCGCAGCCCATACGCGCGGCACAGCGTCACGAACTTGACCGCCGCCGACACGTTGTTGTGGTCGGTGAGGGCGAGGGCAGGCACGCCCAGACTCGCGGCCTGGCGCACCAGGACCTCGATGTCGCTTCCACCGTCGAGGAAGCTGTATGGCGTATGGAGGTGCAGATGGGCGAACATCTCGGAACCCGACTGATGTAGGTGGACTTCTGTATACCACATTGTCGGCGGAATGGCAAGGAGTAGCGAGGAGCGAGAAGCGAGTAGCGAGTAGGGGAAGGCGGAAGGCGGAAGCTAGAAGCCAGAAGCAAGAAGCAAGAAGGTGGCGCTTGCCGATGCGTCCGTAGGACGCTTGGCCTCAGGCCCATCAGCCGGGTGATTCATCGCCCGGCACTCCGGCGGCAGATGGTGGGACTGCCGCCGTCCAGTACCCGCAGGGGACTTCGCTTCGCTCAGCGGCGCGTTTCAACCCGCCACTGCCCAGCGCGTCGCCCGCAGTCGCCCAGCGCGGCCTGGACCCGCCGCCGCGCAACACACAGACAACAACGCGGGCCCTCGCGTTCACGCGCAGAGGGCCCGTCATTGTTTGCCTGCTCTCAGCCCGCCGATATCCGGCTGGGGGGAACAGGCCCTGCTCCGGCGTCGATAGGCTGAAGATGAACGAGCGCTTCCGGAAGGTTCGCTCGTCGGTCTCACCCTCAGCAGCACGCCGCCTCATTGGGACGCGTTACTCCGCTCTCCAGCTAGTATCTATTGCAAGCACCGTGCCAAGAGTTCCACTAGACGCAGCTATGCTCGTAGTTTGGCCAGCCAAATGGGGTGTCGCGCTCGTCACACGTGAGCAGAATGGGGCAGACAAGAAGAAGGACGGCCGCGAAAGGAGTCTATGCCGGCCGCCCCAGGAAGGAAGGTGAACTCGAATCAGCCACATTATCGGCGGCTCGGTCCGGCCTCCTCAGGGCTTCTCGGCGCAATTCCTCTCAAGCCATCCGGCGATCGGTCCGCGCGCCGAGTCCGCGGCGTCGAGATGGCTGCCGTCCACCTCGATCAGCTCTGCGTGCGCGCCCGCACGCGCCGTCAGCTCAGCCATGCGGCTCGGCTTCACCAGCGCGTCGCCGCGCGCCGCCACGAACAGCGAAGGGACCGATCCCAGGTCGCCGACGCTCTGGGCCATCTCGTCTAGCTCGGCCAGGAGCGCGGCCGGTCCCACGCCGGACACGTAGTCGCCGCGCTGCCGCATCAGGGCCTGCCCGATCGGTCCCTTGAACCCCTTCGACGGGTTCGGGCCGGTCGCGATCGCCACGACGGACTCGATGCCCTCGCCGCCGCGGGCCGCCAGGACGAGACCCAGGAGCGCACCCATCGAGTGGCCTAGCAGGACGCACCGCGGCTCGCGGAACCGGTCCCGTGCCCACGCCGCCGCGCAGGCCAGATCGCTCAGGGCTTCCTCCGCGTGGTTCAGGTCGCCCGTGCTCCCGCCCAGCTTGTGGCCGCGGAAGTCGAACGAGACGCACACGTGGCCGCGCCCAGCGAGATAGCCTGCCAGCAGGTCGAGGCTCTCCTTCGATGCGGTGAGACCGTGTGAGAGGACGATCGGCGCCCGGAAGCGCCGTACGTTCGGGGCGTAGATGAGCGCTGCGAGCCTGACGGCGTCGCTGGGTATCGTGGCGCGTTCGAGCTTCACAGGGGGCCTCCGCGGCGTTGCTGTGCTGCCGGCAGAGTGTACCCGAACGGCCTCCGCGCGATCCGTCGCCCGCGCCAGGATTGACTCGGTACCCGCCCTGTGCTATATTAGCCATTGCGTTCGGCACTCGTGGAGCGATGTCCGAGCTGGCCTAAGGAGCACGACTGGAAATCGTGTAACGGGGTAACTCCTGTTCGTGGGTTCGAATCCCACTCGCTCCGCCGCAATCCGGCGCCCGATCCGTACGGGGCGCGCCTGGTCCCTTCGATGCCGTGGCCGAGAACCCCAGGTTTTCGGCCACGCATTGGTCTGGAGACTGTTCGATTTGAGATTGCTGCCGCGCAGCGCGCTGCTCGCTGTCCTGATGCCGCTCCTCTACCTCGCGACAGCCAGCGCCGCTTTCCTCTTCCGCGTGCATGCCGACAACCGCGATGGCGGGACGGCCGTCCTTCGAGACGCCGAGGGGCCGCGCGCCGGCGATCGCATCGTCATCGTCTCCCCGCACCCCGACGACGAAACTCTGTCCTGCGCGGGCCTCATGGCCCAGGCACGGCGCGCCGGCGCTGCCGTCGATGTCGTCTTCCTCACCAATGGCGACGGGTTCCGGTTCGCCGTCCAGCGCCAGTACCGCACGGTGCGCGTCACCCCCGACGACTTCCTGCGCTTCGCCGCGCTGCGGCAGGAGGAGACACGGCGGGCGCTCGCAGTGGTGGGGGTCACCCCCGATCATGCGCACTTCCTCGGCTTCCCCGACTCAGGCCTGATGGAACTCTGGACGAGGCACTGGCAGCCCGACACTCCCTTCGTGTCGCCATTCACCAAGCGCGACCGTCCGCTCGGACTCGGGGCTGGCGACGCCACCGTCTACTGCGGGCGCGACGTCGAGCGGGACCTCGCGGCGGTGCTCAATCGCCTACAGCCAACGCAGGTCTACGTGACCCACCCGTCCGACGACCACAACGACCACACCGCGGCGAGCGCCTTCGCAACCCGGGCGCTCTGGCGGCTCCAGGATGAAGGGGCGGAGTGGGCGCGCGGGTGCCGGCTCTACTACTACCTGGTCCACCGCGGCGACTGGCCATCCCCGAGTGGGCTGCATCGCGAGAAGCGCCTGCCGCCTCCGGCCGAGATGGTGGGGCTGGACAGCCGCTGGTCGCTCCTCCAGCTCAGCCCGGCCGACGTCGCGCTGAAGGCCAAGGCGATCGGGCAGTACGCCAGCCAGCTTGCGATGATGCGGTCCTTCCTGCTGTCCTTCGCGCGCGACACCGAGCCCCGTGCCGAGGCCGCGTCGGTCGAGATGCCGCATGTCCCCGATGGCCGAGTGCTGCCCGATGCGAAGGCGCTCGACTGGAACGGCTTGAGCCCGATCGCCCGCGACCCGGTGAACGACAATCTCCTGCGCGAGTACCAGCGTGGCGGCGACATCGCCGCGATCTGGGCATGCATGGACGGCGGCAACCTCTACCTGCGTGTCGACACGTACCGCCCCATGACCGCGGCCGTCGCCATGCGGGTCCAGGTGCGGCTGTTCGGCGCGGATGGCTCGCTGGAGGGCACCCGCTTCATGCCGGTTCGCCTGGGCGCGAACGGCGAATCGCTGACGCGCGGGGTGCTGGCGGTGCGATCGGGCACCATCACCGAACTCGCCATCCCCATCGCGAGGCTGCACGGCGCGAGCCAGATGGCCGTGAACGTCGAGACCCACTTCGCCGGACTCCTCGTCGATCGTACGGGCTACCGCTTCGCCAGGCTGCGCTGAGGGAGGAGATCGGGGCCGCGACCCAGAAGTGACACGACGGGCTGCGGCCGCACAGCCGCCCCCGTCGCCGGAATGCCGCACCATCTTCCAGTGTGAGACCGCCCCCATGCGCTTGGGTGTCCTTGGCGGAACCTTCGATCCCATCCATCAGGCCCACCTTTTCATCGCGGAGGCGGTCCGCGTTGCCGTCGGTCTCGACCGCGTGCTCTTCGTGCCGAACCGTTCGCCTGCCCACAAGCCGGACGCCGAGGTGGCGCCGGCCGAAGAGCGAATGCTGATGGTCCGGCTGGCCATTGCCGGCAACCCGTGCTTCGAGTGCAGCGACGTCGAGCTGCGGCGCGAGGGACCGTCCTACACCGTCGACACACTGAAGCAGCTTCTGGTCGTCTACCCGGGAGCCGACCTCCACTTCATCATGGGGCTCGATACCATCCTGGAGATCACGAGCTGGCGGGAGCCCGACGAGGTGGTGCGGCTGGCGCGCCTGGTGGTGGTGGCGCGCCCTGGCTACCGCCCGGGCGACTTGCCGCTGAGGGTGCCGGCCCGCTATCTGGAGCGTACGACCGTGGTGCCGACGCCCGCGTTCGACCTGTCCTCCACCGCCATCCGCGAGCGCGTGCGGCAGAGCCAACCCATCCGCTACCTGACGCCCGACCCGGTCGCGGCCCACATCGAGGCGGCCGGCCTCTATCGTTGACCGTCCCTCTCGCGCGGTGTCTGCCGAGGTGAGCCAGATGAGCGGTGAGATCCCTGACGAGCAGGTGTCGCGCCCGGCAGCGGTCCGGCGCATCTCCGTTATCGTGAACGTCGCGGCGGGGCGGGGGCGCGGCGCGCAGCAGTTGCCTGGCCTCGAGGCCGCGCTCGCGCGCGCGTGCGAGGCCGCCGGCGCAGCGTTCTCCATCATCCCCACCGCGGCGCCCGACGACGGCGAGCGGCTGGCGCGTGAGGCGGCAGAAGGCGGCGCCGACCTCGTCGTGGCGGCAGGCGGCGACGGCACGGTGTGCGAGGTGGTGAATGGTCTGGCCGGCTCGGCCGCGCGGATGGGCATCGTGCCTCTTGGCACCGGCAACGACCTCGCGCGGCACCTCCGCCTGCCCGGTACGATCGACGAGGCCGTGGGGGTGCTGTTCAGAGGGAGTCCGACCCCCATCGACGTGGGCGTCATGAACGGGCGGCGGTTCACCAACGTGGCCGGCTGCGGCTTCGACGCGCAGGTGGCCGCGTGCATGAACCGCGATCGCCTCTTCAAGGGTACGATGGCCTACATCGTGGCGACGGTGCGCACGCTCGCCTCGTTCAGGGCGGCGGCCCTACGCCTCACGGTCGACGACACCTGCGTGGAGACGCGTGCGATGATGTGCGCCTTCGCCAACTCGTCGACCTACGGCGGCGGCATGCGGGTGGCGCCCCAGGCGAGCGTCTGCGACGGCCTCCTGGACATCTGCGTCGTGAAGGAGGTCGGCCGGATCGAGTTTCTGCGCGCGTTCCCGCGCGTCTTCAAGGGAACGCACATCACGCACCCGAAGGTGACGATGCTGCTGGGCTCCCGCGTTCTCATCGAGAGCGACCGTCCCCTGCCCATGCTGGTCGACGGCGAGGTGCTGGGCACGACGCCGGCTGAGATCACAGTCGAGCCGGGCGCGCTCACCGTGATGGTGCCGACGGGGAGCATCGTGTGAACAGCGCCGAGGGGCTCGACGCCATCCTCCCCGCGGCAGGGCGGCTCGCGGGCGGCTTCGCGGCCGAGGCCGGCGCGACGATCAAGGCGCTCATCCGCTTCGACGGGGAGACCCTCCTGGAGCGCACCATCCGGGCGGCGCGCGAGTCGGGCGTCGTGCGGCGCATCGCGGTGATCGGCCCCGAGGAGGTGTGGGAGCAGGCGCAGGCCGCGGGCGCGGACGCCGTGCTGCCGGAGTTGGCCGACGGCCCCGACAACGTGCTCTCCGGTCTGTCCTGGCTGAGGGAACGCTCGGCAGATGCGCGGCGGGCGCTCGTGCTGACCACCGACCTGCCGTTCATCACCGGGCGCGCGATCGCCGACTACGTGGCAGCCTGTCCGCCCGATGGCCAGATCGCGGTGTCGGCGGTGCCCGCGGAGTCCTTCGAATCGCGCTTCCCGGGCGCCCCGGCCATCTATGTGAACCTGGGCGACGGCAGGTGGACCATGGGCTGCGGCTTCGTGGTCGATCCCGCGGCGCTGCTGGACAACGAGGCGCGGCTGCGGAGCATCTTCGACGCGCGCAAGAGCCAGGTCGGCATGGCCCGGCTGCTGGGCGCGCGCTTCGTGTGGCGCTGGCTCACCCGGCGCCTAACGGTGGACGAGATCGCCGCGCGCTGCTCGGACCTACTGGGGGTGCGCGGCGCGGTGGTGCGGAACGGGCCGCCGGAACTGGCGTACGACATCGACGACCCCGCCGACCTGCGGTACGCGGTGCAGGCACTGGAGGAAGGCAAGTGAGCGAGACCGTTCCGACCACCGGACGACAGGCTTCGTCGCCTCCGCCGCCGGCCGCCATCGGCCGCTGGAGCCTCTTCGCGATCAGCGCCTACTGGTTCGCGACGAACCTTCACTGGATGGCGATGCTCCAGGTCATCATGCCGCGCCAGGTCGAGCAGATGGCGGGCGAGCGCCAGGCGCTCTGGCTGAGCATCATCGAGGGCACCGGGGCCGTCGTTGCGCTGATCATGCCGCCCGTCGTCGGCACGCTGAGCGACCGCTGCCTCTCGCGGCTCGGCCGGAGGCGTCCCTACATGCTCGTGGGCGTCGCCATCAACCTGCTGGCGCTCATCGCGCTGTGGGAGGGGGGACGGCGCCTCAGCCTGGCCTGGTACATGGTCGGCTACCTTGTCGCCCAGTTCGGCAACAACGTCGCGACTGCATCGTACAGCGGCCTCATCCCGGATGTGGTGCCGCCGAACCAGCGTGGCGTCGCGAGCGGCTACATGGCGGCGCTCAGCCAGTTGGGCATGGTGGTTGGCGCCTTCGCCTCCGGGATGCTGGTGGAGGCGGGGCGCTTCACCGAGAGCTATGCCATCATCGCCGGCACCCTTGTCGTCTTCCTGCTGATCACCGTCACCGGCGTGCGCGAGCAGCGGCGGAGCGAACCGGCCGAGCCCATTCGGTGGGGTGAGCTGCTCCGCTCGTTCTGGGTGAGCCCGCGCGAGCACCCGAACTTCGCATGGGTGTGGATGACTCGGTTTCTGTTCACCGCCGGGATGTGGATGGTGCAGCCGTTCATCCCGTACTACATCCGCGATGTGGTTGGCATCAAGGGGTACGTGGGGGCGGCGTCGATCCTGATGGGGCTGGCGCTGATCGCCGCCACCATCACCGGCATCGTAGGCGGGGCCATCTCCGACCGGACTGGCCGCAAACCGGTGGTCTACGTAGCCAACGGGGTGATGGCGGCCTGCGGCATCGGCTTCATGCTGGCCGGTAACCTGCCGGTGGCCATCGGTGTCGGCATCGTCTACGGGCTCGGCCTCGGCGCGTACACCAGCGTCGACTGGGCGCTCGGCTGCGACGTGCTGCCGAACAAGGAGGACGCGGCCAAGGACATGGGCGTCTGGCACATCTCGATGGTGCTGCCCCAGTCCATCGCCCCGTTCGCGTCGGGCATCATCTTGACCCTGTGCGGCCACAGCACGGTGCTCGAAGAGGGCAAGAAGGTCGTGCACTACGCGTCGCCGGGCTACATGGTCGTGTTCGCGATCGCGGGGCTGCTGCTCGTCGCGAGCACGGTCCTTCTCCGCAACGTGCGTGGGGTGCGGTAGCAGCGAACTGGTGGGATGGGCGTCCCTGCCCGTCCGCCGCGGAGTATGGGTATGGCGGCACGCGTCATCACGGGCATCATCGGCATCGCGCTCTTCGTCGGCATCTGCCTCTGGGGACCGACGCCGTTCGGCATCGCCGTCACGGTGGTGGCCGCAATGGCGCTCTGGGAACTGCACCGGGCGTTCCGCGCGAAGGGCATCCGGCCGAACCTGCCGCTGAGCCTGCTCGGGCTGGTGCCGCCGCTCTGGCTCTCCGTGCCGCCCGGACCGACTCCCGAGCTTACGGCGGGCTCGTCGTGGCAGCCGGACGTAGTACCGTTCGGCATCCGGCCCGAGCTGGCCGTGGCTGTCCTTGTCGCGCTGTTCCTTGCCGCGCTCTGCTGGGAGGTGCTTGTCGCGGGGCGCACCGGCGACCTGTCGGCCGCGAAGAACGTCGGCGCGGGCTTGCTGTGCGGCGCATACATAGCTCTCTTCGGCGGCCTGGTGTGGGTCCGGGGGCACCAGACGATCACGGCCAGTGGCGCGGGCTGGCTGCTGACAACCGCCCTCTGCGTGTGGGCCGACGACTCGTTCGCGTTCTTCGTGGGGCGCGCAATTGGCAAGCACAAGCTCGCCCCGGCCCTGTCGCCAGCCAAGTCCGTGGAGGGCTTCGTCGGGGGGCTCGTTGCGGCGGGCATCGTTGGGGCGATCGCGGGCAAGCTGCTGACCGACTTCCCGCTCACCGGTCTGTACATCGGCCTGATCGCCGGGCTGCTCGGGCCGGTGGGCGATCTGTTCGAGTCTGCCATCAAGCGCGAACTGGGCGTCAAGGACCTCGGCGCCGTCATGCCCGGCCACGGAGGCGTGCTCGACCGGTTCGATAGCCTGCTCCTCGTCGCGCCGGCGGTGGCCGTGTTCTTCGTCATCGCGCGGTTCCCGTAGCGCGCCTCGTTTGCCACGGGAGGGTGGCGCTCCGCCGCCGCCGCCGCGCCGGGGCCCGACAAACGGTCGGCACGGAGGCCGACGCTCCAGCGACCGCGGCCGATCCAGGAGGGTGGCGCTCCGTCACCGCCGTGCCGGGGCCAGACAAACCGTCTTCACGGAGGCCGCCCCTCCAGGCTAACGCGGCCGGCACGGGAGGGTGGCGCTCCGTCGCCACCGCCGTGCCGTACCGACTGCCGGTCCACCATACTCCCGACCCCCGATGGTCCGCAACCAGCTCCATCTCGCAGGAGTCCGCCATGCCCTTTGCTGCTCGTGTCGCCGCTTTGGCCGCCGCCATTCTCGCGGTCCTTGCTGCTCCTCTCGCCAACGCGCAGGATGTCACCGCCGTCACGCGGCGCGGCGACGCCTATGTCGTCTCTGGCGCGACCTACGAGGCCCGCTTCTCCGCCGCGAACGGCGCGCTCGTCGCGCTCACGCAGACCGGCAAGTCCGGCACGCTGCTGGCGAGCGGCGAGTTCGGCCTATGGCGCGCCCGGTTTCGCGACGGCGCCGTGGTGAGCGCCAACGACGCGGGCGCGCCGGAGTGCGAGGTGGATGCGAAGGCTGCCTCGCTGCGGCTGCGGTACCGGTCGCCGGAGATCGCGGTGACGGTCACCGTGACTGCGTCGAAGAGCGGGCTGGAGTTCGCCGCCGACGTGGTCCCGGCGAAGAAGGTGCTTCTGGACTTCGAGTTGCCCGCCCGCCTGCGCTTCGACGCCGCAAAGGTGGACCGCTTCGTCGCCCCGGTCGATGGGAACCAGGGCGTGGGCGTGGCGTTCCGGCGCGCGTTCTTCCTGCCGCAGCCCGAGGATAGCCCGTCCGTGTGGCAGCAGTCTGTGGCGGGCACCAAGGGCTACGAGGAGCTGTTCGGCGGCCCGCTCGACCAGCGCGCCGACCAGGACCCGGCTGCCGCGCTGAGCGTGACCGCCGATGGCAAGGGGTGGCTCGGCGAGGCGCTCGCGGGCCGCTTGGCATCGGCGAAGGCCGTCGTGAACCGGCCGCCTACGCGGGCCCAGGCGTCGCTGGTGCTGGTGGACTCCCCGAACGGCCCGTGGCTCTCCGCGCATTCGCTGGGTGAGGGGCGCATCTGGCGGATCGGCGGCGCGGTGGACGAGGGGGAGCGCGCGCTGGCGCTCGACTCCGCCGTCGCCGTGGTGGCGAAGCTGGCAGCGTCCGCTCCGGCAGGCCGCACCAAGCTGGGTGTGCTGGCATTGCGGAACGGGCCGGACCAGGGCGGCTGGGCGGCCGTGCCGGTGCGATCGTGGCTGGAGCGCTTGCGCGCGCTGCCGGTCGTTCGCGGCGGCAAGGTCGGCGTCGTCGAGATCGCCACGCCCGCGGCGATAGCGGCGGCCCTGGCCTCACCCGAGTACGCCGCGATCCTGAACCCCTACGGCGAGGGCTGCCCGGTGGTGGGCGAGGGGATGCCGGCCACCGTCGCAGCCATCGGGCGCTACACCCGGGCGGGCGGCAACTGGCTGGAGGTCGGCGGCTATCCCTTCTTCTACGCCATGCGGCCCGCGCGCTTCCTGACCTACTCGGGCCGCTACCCCGCGCTCTTCGCGGACTTCGTGCACCTCGACTCGGCGAGCGGCGCGGCCTCCATCTACCGCGTGCAGCCCCTCTCGGACACGCCCTGGATTGGGGCGAAGGAGCGCGGCGGCATCTTCGTGCCGGGCGCTCTGGGCTGCGGCGCGGACGAGCGCGGCGCCTACGCGGACCGCTCGTTCGGTGTCTACGTCGAGGCCCAGGCGACCTGGCGCACGCCGCGCTCGCGCATCGCTGTCGGCGGCGCCGCGGAGGCGGATCTGGCCGTCTACTGCCGCGACAATGCCATTCGCCGCACGCTCAAGGACAAGGTCGCAGGGCCGGTGCTGGACCGCCTGCAGCAGTCCGTGCTGGTGTACTACGGCGGCAGCGCGCGGGAGAAGACCGAGAACCTGGGTCTGCTGCCGAAGCCCACGCTCATCCACTTCGCCGACTACCTGCACGGCGGCTTCGACAAGCAGTACCCGGACCACTTGCCGCCGAATGCGGGCTTCGGCACGGGCGACGATCTGCGCACCTTCTTCGACAAGGCCCGCGCGCTCGGCCACCTCATCATGCCGTACACGAACCCGACCTGGTGGTGCGACCACCCGAAGGGGCCCACGTTCGAGCGGGAGGGCGAGGCGCCGCTGCTGAAGGGGCTCGACGGCAAGCCGGTCTACGAGCGCTACGCGGTGAACGATGGCTGGACCGTGTGCCACTGGCATCCGGCGGTGCAGGCGGCCAACCGCAAGACCGTGAAGCAGTTCAGCGAGGAGTACCCGGTCGACGTGCTGTTCCAGGACCAGTGCGGCGCGCGCGGCTGGGCGTACGACCTGAGCCCGGCATCGCCCACGCCCTACGCGTACACGGACGGCCTCATCTCGATGATCGCGGAGGACAGCCGCACGAAGCCCCTGGGCACCGAAGCCGGCTGGGACCGCGTCGTGAACTGGGAGACCCAGCTCTGCGGCATGTCGTTCGGCCTCGTGCCGACCGAGGGCGGGCCTGAGTGGCGGCGCTACATGAAGCAGACGTACCCGCCGCAGACGTGGGATGTCTACCCGCTCGCCCAGCAGATCGCGCACGACAAGGCGATGATGCTGCACCACGATTTGGGCCAGTTCGTCACGAACCGCGAGACGCTGAGCTGGACGCTGGGACTGGGCTTCTCGCTGAGCTACTCGGTGCCGGCCGGCGTGCTGCACGAGGACCAGCCGCGCGAGTGGTTGCGGTGGCTGGACCGCGTCCAGAAGTCGGTCGTCGCGCGCTACCTGGGCGAGCCCGTGCGCAGCTTCCGCCACGACCGCGGCGCGAACCCGACCGTTGCCGACGACGGCGCGATCTCGGCAGCGTATGGCCCCGTGCGCCTCAGCACGAACCTGGGCGCCGTGCCTCGCGAGGTCGACGGCCACGCGCTGGCCTCGCACGGCTTCTTCGCGGAGGCGCCCGGGATGGCGGCCGGGGTGACGCGCTCCGACGCCGGCGAGGCGTCGTTCGTGGTCGAGGCAGGTGAGCACGGCGGCGATATCTGGGCCTATGGCCCGCCGGAGCAGTCCGTGCGTATCGCGCTGCCCGCTCGCGCTACCGGTCGAGTCGCGCTGGAGTGGGACGGCGGCTCGAAGGCCGAGGCCGATGCGAAGGACGGCGCGCTATCGCTGCGCTTGCCCGCGAGGAAGGGCAAGGAGCGAGTCGCCCCTCCTGCCGAACTCGCCGGCAAGGCGCCGAAGGAGTGGCCCGGCGCGCGCCCGGCCGTCTGCGTGCTCGACCTGGCGGGCAGCCCGGGCCAGACCTGGACGCGCATCGCGCCGGCGCAGTGGCTCGATGCGTTCCGCGGGTCGCGTCTTGCGCGCGAGATGGGCGTGCCGGTCCGCGCCCTCACGACGCTGGACGAGCTCAACGCCGCGCTCGCCGCCGGCCCGAGGTCTGTCTTCGCCATCGTGAACCCGTACGGCGAGGGCGTCCCCGAGGCGGCCCCAGGCCAGTGGAAGGCGACGCTCGAGGCGATCCGACGCTACGTCGAGGCAGGCGGGTGCTGGTGGGAGACGGCTGGCTATACGTTCCACAGCGCGTTCTATCTGTCCGGCGCCGGCTGGCAGGCTGAGGCAGTAGGCCCGGCGGGGCTGGCGACGCTCGGCATCCCCATCGGCGGCGGAGAGGTGGACGCGGCGGCCGTGTCGCTGGAGGCCGCGCAGGAGGGGCGGGACCTGCTCGGGCTGGACCTGCGTCCCCAACTCGCCACGCTCAGCACTCCGGTGAATCGCGCGCTGCCGCAGGGAGCCGCCGACCCCGGCCACGTCACGCTGGTGCGCGGCGACGGCCAGGACTACATCGGCGGGTATCGGCTGAACGGGTGGGGCTGGCTCTGGCGCATCGGCGGCTTCTGGCCCGAGCCAAAGGTGGCGCTGCCCGTCGCGGTCGCGGCCACCGAGGCGCTCTACACGCACGCCCCGCTGCCCGTCAAGGCGGCCGGCATCAGCTACCTCTGGCACGCCAAGGCGAGCTGGTAGCGAACATCGGCGGTGGCGACGGAGCGCCACCCTCCATCCGGGCCGCCTCATGCGCGACGTAGAACCCGTGGGCCGCGGCCTCCGCGCCTCGCCGGGAGCCCCGCGCGACGCGCCAACCCGTGGGGCCGGGGCCTCCGCGCCCCGCCGGGAGCCTCGCTCAACGCACCAACCCGTGGGGCGGGGCCTCCGCGCCCCGCCGGGAGCCCCTGCTCGACGCACAACCCGTGGGGCGGGGCCTCCGCGCCCCGCCGGGAGCCTCGCTCGATGCACCGACCCGTGGGCGGAGGCCCCCGCGGCCCGCCGGGAGCCCCTGCTCGACGCACCAACCCGTGGGGCGTGGCCTCCGCGCCGCGCCGGGAGCCCTACTCGATGTATCACCCCTGGAGGGCGGCGCTCCGTCGCCGCCGGCCCGTTCCTACCCCGGAATGTAGTAGAACGCCATCGCCAGGATCACATAGACGATGAGGAGCTGCGCGCCCTCGAGCCAGTGGCACCGGCCGTCGCGCGCGATCAGCGAGGCGATGAGCGCGGCGAAGGCGACCGCCACCAGCTCGAACGTGTTGAAGATGAACGGCATCGCGTGGCCCAGCGGCAGGCTGACGAACACGATGACCGGCGCAACGAAGAACGCGATCTGCGTCGACGAGCTGACCGCGATGTTGAGGCTGATGTCCATCTTGTTCTTCAGCGCCATCACGACCGCCGTGGCGTGCTCCGCCGCGTTGCCCACGATCGGGATCAGGATGACGCCGACGAACATCTTGCTGAGGCCCCAGCTCGCGACCGCGCCGGAGAGGTGGTGCACCATCACCTCGCTCTCGACCGCGATGATGACCGTCGCGATGCCCAGCACCGTGAGCGCCTTCGCCTTGCTCCAGTGCGGCGGCTCCTCCTCGTGGTCCTCCTCCGCGCCGCGGAAGTAGTCCTGGTGCGTGCGCAGCGAGAAGAGCAGGCTGCTCAGGTAGAGGAGGATCAGCATCCCCGACACGCCGAGGCTTAGCCCCTCGACGCGCGGGTTGTCGGCGCTGATGACCGTGCCGGGGGCGGCGTACACGAACAGCGACGGGGTCAGCAGCGCGATGACGGCCAGGGTCATCATCACCGTGTGCACGCCCGCCGCGTCCTCGTTGAACCGCTGCGTCTTGTACTTCAGCCCGCCCAGAAACACGGAGAGGCCCAGCACCAGCAGGATGTTCCCGACGATGCTGCCCACCAGTGAGGCGCGCACGACGTCCAGCTCGCCCGCCCGCACCGCCACGAGCGTGATGATCAGCTCCGCCGCGTTGCCGAAGGTCGCGTTCAGCAGGCCGCCCAGCGACGGGCCCAGCCGCTTCGCCAGCTCCTCCGTCGCGACGCCCATGATCCAGGCCGGCGGGATGATGGCCAGCGCGGCCGTGACGAAGCTCCAGCCCGGCGCCGCGCCGAGCACGTGCATCGCCAGGCTGATCGGGATGAGCACTGCTGCACAGGCCATGGTACGCGCTGTTACAGTATTCATAGCGGGAGGGCGCCCTCTCTTGCAGAAGCAAGCTGCCAATTGGACCGTATAATCTAGGGAGTCCAGCGAACCTGCCGGACATCATCTGTCGAGGTGTGTTACGCCATGTCGCGTCTTTGCCCTGATTGCCGAAAGCCCCTGCGGGACCTAACCTACTCCGGCCTGCATCTCGGTGCCTGCCACGACTGCGGCGGCATCTGGTTCGATACCGGCGGCCTCCGAAGCCTGGTCCACCTGGGCCCCAACGCGCTGGCCGTCGTCGAGGGCGAGGCCAAGCCACACCACCGCGGTACGCTGCTGCGAGCGGCGGTGCGCCTGTGCCCGAACTGCGATACGCCGCTCCACCTGTGCCACTACGGCCATGCGTCCAGCGTCGATCTCGACACCTGCGACGCTTGCCGCGGCGCCTGGGTGGAGGAGGGGGAGCTGGACCGCATTCGGCTCTGGCTGGCCTCGTGTGCGCTCGAGCCGATGGCCGCACAGCCGCGGCTTGCGCCCGCCGCGTTGGTCGCGTAGAGCCCATGCACCCTGTCTGCCCCCGACTGGTGCTGGCTTCCGCTTCTCCCCGCCGCCGCGAGCTTCTCGCGTGTCTGGGCGTCCCGTTCGACGTTGCTCCCAGCGACGTGGACGAGGATGTCCCAGGGCACGCCGAGGACGCGGCGCACGGCGCCCTGCTGGTGGCCGAGCGTAAGGCCCGGCACATCGCGCTGCAACCCGGCATGTCCGACGCGGTCGTGCTCGGCGCGGACACCATCGTCGTCGCGGTCGTCGGCGGCGAAGAGCAGGTCCTCGGCAAGCCTGCCGACCCCGAAGACGCGCGGCGCATGCTGCTGATGCTCTCCGGCAAGACCCACGTCGTCTACACCGCCCTCGCGGTTCTGCAGGACGCCGAAACCCCGCGCACCGCCATCGTCGCGACGGACGTGACGTTCCGCCCGCTGAGCGATGCCGACATCGAGGCGTACCTGGCGACCGGTGAGCCCTTCGACAAGGCCGGCGCCTACGGCATCCAGGGCCATGCCGGCGCGTTCGTCGAACGCATCCGCGGCGACTACTACAACGTGGTCGGCCTGCCGGTAGCCCGCACCCGCGAGCTGCTCCTGCCCGCATTTGCGCAGCTCGGCCCCGCGCCCGCACCCCCGGCGGTCTCGTTCCCCATCCTGCCGGAGTAGCCTGGCCCGCGGTCCGCCGTGCCGAGATAGGCCTCCGTGTCCGTCGACATTCGCGCCTGGCTGTGGTGGGATGGGCCTCCGTGCCCGTCCTGGTGGCCTTTCGCCTACCTCAGGAACGGGTTCATCCTCGCCTCGCGCCCGATCGTCGTCTCGGGGCCGTGCCCGGGGTAGACCACGGTCTCGGGCGGGAGCGTCAGGAGCTTCGTTCGGATCGAATCGAGCAGCGTCTGCATGTTGCCCCCCGGCAGGTCCGCGCGCCCGATGCTGCTCTGGAACAGCACGTCGCCCACGACAACCCAGCCGTCTCCCAGGAAGCACACGCTCCCCGGCGAATGGCCCGGCGTGTGGATCGCCATCACCGTGCCGGAGCCGACCGCCACCTCGTCGCCGTCGGCCAGAATGCGCCCGATAGGCACCTCCTCCGGCTCCGGCACCCCGAACCAATCTGCCTGCTCGGCCATGGCCTCCATGAGCGGCGCGTCGTCGGAGTGCAGCGCCAGCGGCATGCCGTAGTGCGTGGCGAAACGGGCGTTCTCCACGGTGTGGTCGATGTGCGCGTGCGTGTTCAGCAGCAGAACCGGCTTCCAGCCCTGCCGGTCGATCTCGGCCAGCACACGCTCGCTGCCGAACGATGGATCGACGACCGCCGCCTCGCCGGTCGCCTCATCCAGAATGACGTACGTGTTGTTCTCCATCGGCCCGACACCGTACCGCACGACCCGCATAGCCACCTCGCAGCGCCTGCTCGTCCCGAGCGGGCGAACACGCGGAGTATACCCGCGCGCCGTCTGGAGCGTCACAAGGGGAGGGGGTGGTCGTATGGTGAGAAGGGGGTGGCGCCGACGCGGACGGCGCCCGGAGGCGCGCATGGCTCTCTATCGCTGCTTTGCATGGCTAACCTTGCTCCTGCTCGGCGTCTGCTCCGGCGCCGCCGCGCAGGACAGCCGGGCGGAACGCGACGCCGACGCGACGCACGTCGGCCCGGTCACCGGGGCAGTCGCGGGCGTCGAGGTGACCGACGCGTCCGGCGTGGTGCGTCGTGGCGTCGGCCTGTTCGTGCGTTGCGACGGCTACCTGCTGATCCCATCGTGGCTCTACATGACGGCGGATGGCAAGGAGGTCGACACGCGCGATCACCAGACGACGGTCTGGCTGAACCCCGGCGCAGAGGACACCCGCGCGATCCGCCTGGGGCGCATCCGCCTCTACTACCCGCGCGACTTTCCCTACCTCGTCATCCGCCTCGACGACGTGCACGTGCCGGCCGCCAGGCTCCTGCTGCCCGACACGCTGCGCGCCGACCAGGCGGTCCAGATGGTCACGTGCGCCTGGGACCCCGCAGCCAAGCGGTTCGGGCACCCTCAGACGCGCGACGCCCGGCTCCGGGAGCGGGCCAAGGACGAAAAGCGATCCAGCCAGTCCATCGCGTTCGCCGAGCCTGTCGACGGGCTGATCCCGGGCGCGCCGGTGGTTGGGCCGGATGGTATGGCGGTCGGAGTGGTCACCGCGCTCTCCGGCGGGCAGGCCGGCGCCTTCACGACGTTCGCCGCCTTCAACCTGGCCAGCAACTGCGTCACGCCCGTGCCGGTGCCGGACGACGCCTTCGCGGGTGAGGCGGACATGGCGCGCATCAAGGCCGGCCGCGTCGCGGTGCCCGCCGCCATCCTGCGCGAGCAGCAGGACATGGGCTCCGTGCGCACCGCCTGCGTCCGCTCGTTCCTGATGGACCGGCGCGAGGTGACGAACGAGGAGTACTACGCGTTCTGGCAGGCGGCCACCGGGCAGGCCGTGCGCCAGCCTGGCACGCGCGGCGACCTCTACCCCACGGGCTGGGAGGTCACCGGCACGCCGTTCCCGGCCGAGGCGGCGAACCTGCCCGTGCTCGGCGTACCCCTCACCGGCGCGGCCGCCTACGCACGGTGGGTGGGCAAGCGGCTGCCGACGCCGTTCGAGTGGGCGCTGGCCGCGTTCGGCCCCGGCGGCGAGGCGGAGCCGCCGGAGTGGGTGCCCGACTACCTGCGCGACCGTTCGCGGCTGTGGGACGAGGTGCGCGACGTCCACCGCGCGTTCCTCGCCGAGAACCCCGACTTGTGGTCGGACACGCTCTTTCTCGGCAGCCGGTACACGCTGCCCTGGATCGCGTTGCCGGTCGACCTGCAGTCGGTGACGGACTGGTCGAAGCGCGTCATCGAGCGGGCCCTCACCCGGCTCTGTACCGACTGGCGCGACCCGCACCTGGTCCTGCCCGGAGGAACGCGCCGCTACGACCGCACCCCGGAGCGTGTCGAGGATCTGCTGCTGAACGCCTGGGAGATCGTCGCGCCGCCGCGGCCGTTCCCGATCCAGCGTCCGTCCTACTACGTCGGGGTGCAGTGGCCCCGCCGGGCGGCGCTGCCGAACGAGCAGTGGCGCACGCAAGCGCTCGGCAGCCTGCTGGGCGTCGATGCGCTGCCGCCGCTCTCTCGCCTGCTGTTCCGGCTGGTTCGGAGCCCCTCAGACGATGAGCTGCTCGCTGCCTCGGCCTTGTCGGAAGCGGCCGGCCTGCTCATCCCGCCGCAGCGGATGGTGGTCGCGGTGGGTTCGGAGCTGCAGTCAGGCATCACGGCCTGGGCGCCTAGCCACGGGCTCAGCTCGTTCAGCCGCCCGCCTGGGCTGACGGCGTGGTCGCAGTTGCCCCTGCGCTACCGTCGCGAGATGGGCCGCGAGGTTCCTCTGCACACGCAGCTCCCGTCGATGACCTCGGGGCAGAACATGCAGTATTGCCTGCCGGTGGGGTTCCGCTGCGTGCGCTGACGTGCGCCCCGGTCGTCACGGAGGCCGACCCTCCAGGCGTGGCCGGGCACGGTGCATCGGGCACAACCTGTCGCTCGCACCATGGCGGCGGCGCTCCGTCGCCACCGCGTCCTTCCGTGGCGTCTACTCGCCGCGGCGCCTTCTCCGTGCGTTGCGTGCTTGGGTTCCGGCACGCAGGGCTAGCAGCGCCACCGCTGCCGCCGCGGCCATGCCCATGCCCATCGGCTCCGGCGTGGCGGGCGGTTTGAGCGGCGTGTCCGGCGGGTCGTCGTCCGTCGGAGGCACCGGTGGGTCGGGGTCGTCCGGCTCGTCCGGGGTCGGGTCGATCTCCGGTGGGTCGGTGTCGTCATCGCCGCCGCCGCCCGGCGGCACGATGATCGGCGTGTCGTCGCCCCCGTCTGTCGGCGTCGGTGTCGGCGTATCCGTTGACGTGGGAGTGTCGCTCGTCGACGGGCTCCACGTGCCCGGAGAGCCTGACGGCGGCATGTAGCTTGGGAACGCGATCGGGAAGCCGGGCGTGACCGGACCGCTGTTCACGGGCACCGACGGAAGTCTCGGCGCCTGCATCCCCGGCCCAGTCAACTGTGCGATCAGGATGTCCGGCACGTCGATGGGCTCCACCGGGCTGAAGTCAGGCGCCAGGTGGTGTGCAGCCTGGCTCGGCGTCAGGCCGGTGATGCGCGGGTCGGTGCGCAGCGGGTTGCCGCAGACGCGTACGAACATCGGCATGCCGGAACTGCTGGTGAAGACCTGCGTCCCCTTGCGCACGCGCCGCAGCTTGAACCCCTGGCGCCCCGTCGGCCTCGTGTAGTACACGCGCAGAATCCGGTCCTCGGGCAGCATCGTGAGGCGCAGATCGGCAAAGGCGCCGGCGAAGGCGCGGGGCTCGTGGATGCCCAGCAGCTTCATATAGCGGGCGCGCACGGCCGGATCGCGCCAGACCTGGCGCCGGAACGCAGCGGCCGTGCGGGCGGGCACGCGCAGGAACGAGCCCTGCGGCATACGCGGCTTCGCCATCGCTGGACCGCCAACGCCGACGAGCGCCATTGCGACCAGTAGGCCGCGCACACAGCGCTCTGCCAGCATGGCGGGCGTTCTGTTCCCATCCATCGCTGTCGACCATTCGCAGGCAGGTGTGCCGCCGGTCATGCAGAGGACGGCGATCGGCGGCGCCCGGAGATCCCGTGGCGCCTTGGCCTGCACCCAGTACATCGGTGTCTGGTGTGACTGCGAGTTACCGGTAGTTGTTCGGGTTTGGGCGCAAGACCGGTGCGAATGCGGGGGTGTGGGACAGGGCCCTACAACTCGATGGTCAGCCCGTCGTAGGCGAGGGCGACCCCGGCTGGCAGGGCCGCGTTCGCGGCGTCGTGGTCGAAGTGGTGCGAGAGGTGCGTGAGGAAGGCGCGCTTGGGCCGGAGACGGGCGATGATGGCGAGCGCCTGCTGGAGGCCGAAGTGCGTCGAGTGGGGCTTGTAGCGCACCGCATCCAGGATCAGCAGGTCGAGGCCCTGCAACTGGGCCATCGTTTCGTCCGGGATGGCGTTGGTGTCGGTGACGTAGGCGAAGTCGTCGAACCGGTACGCCAGAATGGACAGTTTGCCGTGCCTGACGGTGAGTGCGCGGACGTCGATGCCGTGCAGCTCGAAGCGCGGCTCGACGGGGTGCAGCGTCAGGCGCGGCTTGCCGCCTCCGACCTGCGTCTTCTTGAACACATAGCTGAAGACGCGCCGGATGTCGGCCAGCGTCTGCTCGTCACCGAAGATGGGCAGATCCTGCCCCGACATGTCGTTGAAGCGGCGCACGTCGTCGAGGCCGAAGAGGTGGTCGGCGTGGGTGTGCGTGTAGAGGACCGCGTCGACGTGCTTCAGCCCGCAGGCGAGCGCCTGCAGTCGCAGCTCCGGCGTGGTGTCGACGAGCAGCGTGCGGCCGTCCTTGTGCACCGTGATGGACGTGCGGAATCGGCGGTTGCGCGGGTTGCCGGAGGTGCAGACGGGGCAGGAGCACCCGATCATGGGCACTCCGTGAGAGGTGCCTGAGCCCAGGATGGTGACGCGCATTCAGAGTCGCCATCGGCCGACCCCGACTGGGGCCGGCCGTCAGACGTGCCGGGTGAGGCGGCCGCCCCGCTCAGTCGCGGGGGTGGTGATGATCGGCGCCCGCGTCGTAGGCGAACGGCGACACGATGCCGAGTTCCTTCATCGACTCAGTCAGCGTGCTGGCCTCGCTGAGGATGATGCGGCCCAGCTCCGCGATCTCCCGGTCCTTGCTCTTGGCCAGACGCGATGCGGTGGCGCAGATCGTGGCGATCGGGCCCAGCAAGACGTCTTCGTTGATCAGGGTTCCGGGGAGCTGCACCAGGCGCTGCTCAGTCTGAACGAGCGGCAGGGCCGCCAGCGCCGCTTCCTCTTCTTCTTCCGTCATCGGCGCAGCGCCGCGGTCTTCCTCGGCCAGCGTCTGCTCGATTTGCCGCAGCTCGAGGCCGATGGCGCGGTAGAGCGGCGTGTCGTCCATCTCGCGATCCGAGGAGACCCCGTAGTCGGCCTTGTTCGTGCCGTAGAAGATGGGGTCGGTCGTCGCGTAGTTGATGAACATCAGCGCGATGAACTTCTGGAACACGTTCTTGTCGAACGAATAGCGGTTGGCGTAGTTGGTCTCGTCCTCCACGCTGTCCAGTACGTCGGCGAACAGAGCGGCCACGAAGTCCCGCGCGGGCTGCTGCGACAGGCGGGGCAGGTCGTGGTGGTTGCGGAGGCGCAGGTAGTACAGCGGCTCGGCGCCGTCGGTCTGGCCCTCGTGTTCGGCCACCGACGTGAACACCGTCAGCTTCATCATGCTGTCGAGGTTGCGGCGCGGATACCCTCGGTGGATGATGTCGAGCGCGTAGGACTTGAACTCCTCGAGGTTGGTGCCCAGGAAGTGCGCGCTGCGGTACGCGATCCGGTCGCGCAGTTCCGCCAGGCGGCGTACCAGCTTCGCGCGCGCGTCGTTGACGATCTCCATCAACTCGCGCCGCATGGCCTCGTCGTCCGGGAAGAAGTCGAGGGTCTCATACGTCGTCCGGATGACGGCGAAGTCGTTCAGGCCGTCCTCCAGGCATGGATAGGCGATGCCGAGAAGGAGGTTCTCGGGGATCCTCTCCACTGTGTCCGCGTTGCGTATGCCGGAGTCCGGCGGCACTAGCGTGTAGAAGCGGTTGTTGGTGGTCAGGCTCTTGATGAGCACGACCTTGCGGTCGTCGGACCCTGGTTGATCGGGATCTCGCCAATTCATGCGTATGCGTTCACAGACGTGCATGATGCCCCTATACGTTCGACGAGCAGCGCGTGTGCCCGGCACGATCGCAGGGCAGCAAGCACTACTTTCTTAGAGTGACGACGGCGCCGTAGTACACAGTTCCGTCGAGTGAATAAGCGCGCAGTTGGGCTATGCGTGCCAAAGGCAGCGCCACCTGCGCGTTCAGACGCCTGTTCAAGTATTCCACGGTTGCGATCAAACCCGGACGGAACTTCGCCTCGGCCGACGCGAACCCCCCGCCCAGGCCATTCGAGCCGTAACCCACGCTGACGCGCAGGTCGCTCAGGATCAACTCGGTCGCCGGCAGCGAGATCGACTTGGTCGCGACAGCGTAGAACGCCCGCCCCTCGGTGCCGGAGCGCAGCGCGTCGCGCACTCCCACCGACAGCACCGGGGCCGGCGTGCCCATCATCACGTTGCCGGTCAGCGAGTACTGCGCGCTGAAGCCGGTGCGACTGATGCCCCCGAACTGCGTGCGCTGGGCCTCGAGTTCGACGCCCAGGTCTTCCTGCGGCAGGCCCAGGTGCAGCCACCCGAGGTTGTCGCTGGAGTCGGAGGCGCGCAGGGCGTACTCCACCTTCACTGCGGAAGGCGGCACGATCATCCCGGACGGGCTGAGGATCGCCCGGTCGGCGCGGCAGACGGAGCCGCACGCGAGTGAGACAGCCATCAGGACAGCGGCCGGCAGGATCCGACGGACAGGGAGATGGGTCACGTGCGTGCGCCCTCCAGTGCGGGTCGGTCGTGTGCGATGGCCATCGACGCGCGGCGCGCCACGAAGCGCGCGATCCGGTCGACGGCCTCCTCGAGATGGCCGAGCCCCGTGGCGTAGGAGCAGCGTACGTAGTCCTCGCCCGCGGGACCGAATGCACTCCCAGGTACTACGGCCACGCGCTCCTCGTCCAACAGCGCGGTGGCGAACTCCTCGGAGCTGAGGCCCGTGTGGGCCACAAAGGGAAATGCGTAGAAGGCGCCGCGCGGCTCGTGGCACCGCAGTCCGGCCGAACGCAGCCCGCGCACGAAGTACCGTCGGCGCCGGTCGTACTCGGCGACCATCGAGCGCACGTCGTGCTCCGCATTGTCGAGCGCCTCGATGGCGGCGCGCTGGGCCATCTGGCTCGCGCACAGGGCGGTGTACTGGTGGATCTTGTACATCCCCTCGGCGATGGCGGCCGGGGCGCAGACGTAGCCGACGCGCCAGCCGGTCATCGCGTAGGCCTTGGAGAACCCGTTCAGCAGAATGGTGCGCTCGTGCGCGCCCGGGAGCGACGCCAGGCACGTGTGCTCGCCGACGTAGGTCAGCCTGTCGTAGATCTCGTCGGAGATCAGGTACAGGTCGTGCCGCACCGCCAGGTCGACCAGGGCCTGCAGGTCCTCGCGGCTCTGCGTGGCGCCCGTCGGGTTGCACGGGTAGCAGAGCATGATCGCCTTGGTGCGCGGCGTGATGGCCGCCTCGACCTGCTCGACGCGGAGGCGGAAGTCGTCGTCGCCGTGCGTGCTCACCGGAACCGGCACCGCGCCCGCGAACCGGATGCCCGGGTCGTACGACACGTAGCTGGGCTCGATGAAGATGACCTCGTCGCCGGGGTTGAGCACCGCGCGATAGGTCAGGTCCAGCCCCTCCGAGACGCCAGTCGTGACGATGATCTCGGTGGCCGGATCGTACTCGACGCCGTAGAGCCCGCGCAGGTGCCCGGCGATGCGCTCGCGAAGAGAGGGGAGGCCGGCGTTGGCGGTGTAGGTGGTCTGCCCGCGCTCCAGCGAGTAGATGGCGGCCTCGCGGATGCGCCACGGGGTGACGAAATCGGGCTCGCCGACGCCAAGCGAGATGACGTCCTTCATCCGGCTGGCCACATCGAAGAAACGGCGAATGCCGGACGGCGGCGTATCGGCCACAACACGGTTCAGCGGTTTCACGGCGATACCATCAATCGCTCGTCGGCCTCGGAGTCGGCAAACACATCGCCGTCCTCCTTGTAGCGCTTGAGCAGGAAGTGGGTGTTCGTGGAGTTCACCCGGTCCAGCGTCGAGAGCTTCTCCGCGACGAAGTTGGCGACTTCGCGGATGCTCTTGCCCTCCACGATGACACGCAGGTCGCTGCCCCCCGACACCAGGTAGACGGAACGAACCTCGGGATAGCGGTAGATGCGGGCGGCGATGTCGTCGAAGCCGGCGCCGCGCTCGGGGGTCACGCTCACGTCGATGAACGCGGAGACGGTCTGCTCGCCGAGCCGCTCACGGTCGATGACGGCCTTGTAGCGGCGAATGACCCCGGACTGCTCCATCTCGTGGATGCGGCGCGTGACCTCGGCCTCGTCGATCCCGGTCAGCTCGGCGATCCGCGCATGGCTGGCGCGCGCGTCCTGCTCTAGGATCGTGAGGATATCCCGCATGGGATCGGTCTCGCTCTTGGCGTGGTGGGGAGGGACACACACACGACGGATGTGGGTATGGCTAAGGAGTATACGCCAAATGTGAGCGGATCGTCAACGGTGGGCGCTCCGCGCGAGCAGGGCGCGCACCCATCGCGGCGACCACGCACCGCCGCCGTCGGTTGACGAACGGGCGCGGGTCAGGTAGTCTGCCGGTGACCGGTCGGCGCGACGCGGATGCCCGGACCAACGCACTGAACCACGAGGAGCGCGCACATGAAGATCGCCATCATCCCCACCACCGGCGGGGGCGACCCCTACAAGGGAATGGAGGTTGCCTGCGAGCTGGGCGTCGAGGGCGTGCACATCTCGGCGTACGGCGGCGGGCTGGACCTGGAGCGGAAGACAACTGCCGAGCGCAAGGAGGTCCTCGCGCGCATCAACGGGATGGGGCTGCAGGTCTCGTGCCTCATCGCCTGGGGCGGCGACGTGGACCTGGGCAAGCCGGAGCGCCTGGCCGAGAACATCGAGTGGGGCAAGCGGATCAATGAGACCGCCGTCGACATGGCGGGCGGCCTCTGGATGGCCCACGTGGGCGTGATGCCGGAGGACACGACCTGCGAGGTCTGGGCGCGCTTCCGCGATGCGCTGCAGCAGATCTGCGCCCACGGAGAGACGGTCGGCGCCAAGCTGGCCATGGAGACCGGCCCCGAGCCCCCGGACACCGTGCTGAAGATGATCGAGCAGGTCGGCAGCCCGGCGCTTGCCGTCAACTTCGACCCGGCGAACCTGCTCATCTGGCCGCCCTACCTGGCGCAGCACCACGGCGCCACGTTCGACTACGACGCCGCGCTGAAGGCGTGCGACCCGGTCGAGGGTCTGCGCAAGCTCATCCCCTACGTCGTCCACGCCCACGCCAAGGACTCCGTCATGCGCCGCGACTGCACCTACGACGAGGTGCCGCTGGGCACGGGCATGACCAACTGGCCGGAGCTGCACCGCATCTTCCAGGAGCACAACTACCAGGGCTTCTACGCCATCGAGCGTGAGTGCGGCGAGGACGCCATGGGCGACGTGCGGCGGGCGGTGGAGTACCTGAGAGGGCTGTAGCGCCGGACTTGGGACTTGGGGATTGGGGATTGGGGATGCCGGATTCGCACCACCTGGCGCCGATGCAGCCATCCCCTCTCCGCCAGCCCCAACCCCCAAGTCCCAAACCCCGCACCCTATGGGTGCTGGCACATCTCCTCGCGGTGGGCCACGACGCCTGCTGCGGTCTCCGTGATCTTGCCGCGCTCCAGCAGGAACGCCATCAGCCCGTCGAAGGGCATATCGTCGGCGCTGCACGTGTGGTAGCGCGCGTCGGCGCCGTGGGCCTCGGCCATCCGGGCGGCAAGCTCCGCCCGCGCGACGGGGCCGGGGTGGGCGAGGATGGCTTCGAGCACCTCGTGCCCGTGGATCGACTGCGGCATACTGGATTCCTCCGGATTAGTGGACGTCTATATCCAGAATACCACATTCCGTGGCGATGGGGTACTGCGACCTATCCCGTACTACTCCTGCCTGCAGACGCAGAGGCCCGCAGTGCCTTGCTGCAGCGCTGCAAGGAACGTCGCGGGCTGCTTTGGCCACAGCTCGAGCTTCGCGGTTCCGCCATCGGGGCGGTGGAACTCAACCACGAGGCTCTTCCCGCGCAGCAGCGCCGACTGCTCACGCACCGCTACGATGTCCGCCTTCGGGATGCGGTGCTCCAGGTCGTAGACGTCGGGCATCAGTGAGAACGGGAACATGAAGGTCGTCCACAGCTCGCTCGGCGTGACAACGAGCTTCAGACACCGGCTCGCGCCTGAGAACCGGGTGATCGCGTCCTCCAGCGACCGCCCGGAAGCGCCGGTCTCCTGGTAGATCACCTCGACCTCGCCGATCGGCGGGAAGAGCCGCCCTCGTCGCCGTCGGGCGGCCAACCTCGGGCCGTAGTAGCCGAGGCTCAGCACAGCGGCGATCGCCCAGACAACGAGGAACCACGTAGGGAAGCCCATCCGCCTCTCCGGTTCGGCCTGGTGTAAGCAGCCAGCCGCGTCTACGCCTCGATCGTCCGGTCGTACGTGCCGCGCCATGAGCGCAGGACGATCCGATCGCGCGTGTCCGCCCATCGGGCAGGGACATCGGTGCCGGTCGGTATGTTCACGCTGCTGACGAGGCGGACATCCTTGTACCCCAGCCCAATGACCACCTCTTCCAGCACGACGGCGTCGATGCGGCGCAGCGCCTCGTCGTAGTGCTCTTCATTGGCTTGGCCTGGCCACGGCGCGATGTGCATGTGCCAGCCGTCCATCCACGCCACGGTCACCTCACGCAAGCGAGACGTGTACACGTGCAGCGGCACATCCACGGCGGGGTTCTCGGACGGCACCTCGACGTGCAAGTAGCAGGATAGGTCGTCCTCCGGCCCCTCCAGCACCCTCCGCTCGTACTCGCGCCATTCCGGATGCCTTGCGAACAGCCGCTGCGCAAACCCATGCGAGTACGGCTCCAACCTCGGCCCGCGCTCCTCGTGTCGCACCATCTTCCGGATCTCCCACCAAGTTGCCGTTCTACTGGCTTCTGGCTTCTGACTTCTACACGCTCCACTCCTCGAAGAACGCCCATCGGTACCCGTGCGCCTTCACCCACTCGGCGGCCCGCTGCACCTTCTCGGCGGCGTCGGGCTGGTAGGCGGGCCAGCGCGGGTAGAAGTACTGCTCGTGGATCATCAGCTCCAGCACCTCGCGCTCGGCTGGCTTCGCGTAGATGGCGTCGAGCCGCGGCACGATCTCGTCGAGCGGGTAGAGGTTGAGCACCAGGTCGTGCTTCACGAACAGGATGCCCTCGCGCTCGTCCAGCCACGTATCGTGCGTGTTGAGGTAGGCGGTCGTGTCGCGGTCGAGGTAGTAGGCCACGAATGGCTCGCCGTCCTGCAGCTCGAAGTAGCCCACGAGCGCGCGGATGCCCTGGTCGTGGAGGGCGCGGCAGCCCTCGACCGTCGCGGTGCCCCAGTGCAGCGTGGTGAGCGCGCTCAGCGAGTCGGGGCCGGCGAAGCGCGCGATCTGCTCCGTCACCTCGCGCATGTCGCGGGCCACCTCGTCGTAGCTCGCCGTCGCGTAGGGCCAGTCCGGCTTGTCGGCGCGGGCGTGGAAGGTGAGGCGGAGCCAGTTCGCGTTGGAGCGCCACTCGTCGGCGAATCGGTCCGGCATGTCTCGTAGGGTGAAGCCCGTATCCTGGTCCTCCAGGTACACGTTGAACTGCACCTTGAGCCCGTACGCCTCGTGCAGCCCGCGCCAGAACGCCAGGTAGCCGTTCTCGAAGATCGACTGACGCGCATAGAGGGCGATGTCGCGCAGGAACCAGATCGAGTCGTCGACGGAGAAGCGGCAGCGCAAGTCCTGCGCCGCCGGGCTGCCTTCCTGGTGGGATGGGCGTCCCTGCCCGTCCTGAGCGCCCGCGCTCATCGCAGCTTCTCCAGGCAGTCGATCAGCGCCGCGCAGATGAACTCGTTGTCCTCGTCCGTCATCGCCGGGTGGATGGGCGGGCAGAAGATGCGGCCGCCGAGCTGCTCCGACAGCGGCAGGCGCTGGCCGGGCGTGTGGTCGCGCATCACCTTGCGGTCGACGTACACCGGGCGATTGGCGACGACGCAGCGCACCTGGTACTCGTCGCGCAGCATCTGCAGCAAGCGGTCGCGCTTCTCGCCGGCCCATTCCTCGGGCACGAGGCACGTGTACAGGTAGTAGCTGTGCACGCAGCCCTCGGGCTCGTAGGGGAGCGTGAGGCCGGGCACCCCGTCGAGCATCTCGGTGCGCAGCGCGGCCACGCGCCGGCGGGCCATGATCATCGCGTCGAGCTTCCCGAGCTGCACCGAGCCCACTGCCGCTTGCACGCTGGTCATCACGTTGGAGGTGCCCCAGATGTCCGGGTCGCTGCCGAATCCGTAGAACCGCGTGCCCCGGCAGAAGGCGGCCGCCGCGTCGTCGTCCGTGGTCACCATGCCGCCCTCGCCGAGCGTGGTGATGTTCTTCATCGTGTGCAGCGAGAAGACGGTCATCAGGCCCGCCTTGCCGATCTTGCCGCCCTTGTAGCCGCCGCCGCACGCCCGGGCCGCGTCGCCGATGACTGCCAGCGGGCCGCGGGTGGGGTGGGGGTGGCGGTTGGCGACCTCGATCAGCTCGTCCATCGGCGCGCTGAGCCCGTTCATGTGCACGGGGAAGATGGCGACGGTGCGCGGGGTGATGCGGCGCTCTACGTCGTTCGGGTCGAGCTGCAGCGTGCGCGGGTCCACCTCGCCCCACACGACCTGTCCGCCCGCTCCCATCACCGCCATGGGCGACGCCACGAAGTTGATGGCCGGCACGATGACCTCGTCGCCGGGCTGCAGCTTCAGGTAGCGCATGGCCATGTCGAGGCCCGGCCCGGCGCTGTTGAGCGCGACAGCGTGCTTCGTGCCGGCGTAGGCCGCGAACGCCGCCTCGAACGCTACGATCTCCGGCGCGGTGAACCCGAAGCCGCGCGTCGGCTCCATCGCGGTGCGCATCGCCTCGACAGCCGCGGCAATCTCTTCCTCGCCGTAGATGCTGCCGAGCAGCGGCTCGCCCTCCCACAGGGTTGCCGGCCGTCCCTTCTTGCGTATCTCCGTCCGCCTTGCCGCCGATAGCATCGCGCTTCCTCCCGTGTCGTCGTGTGAGGGGTTCTTCGCGGCTGCGCCGTCCGTGTCCTTCCGCGGCTACACGCGACTTTGCCCGCCGGTGTCCGCGGGCTCTCACGCACGGCGGGGTAAGGGTGTGCCACCACTCGCTGGAGCGGCGAGCCTCGCGCCGCCGGGCCCAGGCAGGACACCGGAGCCCCCATGCGTGCGGGACGGGGCTGCGAACGAGTACGGCGGCGTTCGCATCTTCCTATGCGGTCAGCCGGCCACGCGCCCGATAATGCGCCTACCGGTACACGTACCGGCGCGACCCGCTGCACGTGCTGCCTCCCACACGGCCGCCAGACTGAGTACATCAAGGCGTTGGTCTCGCGGAACGGGCCTCGGCGCTCGACCCCTCCACCCCCCGTAGGATGCCCCTCGAAGGGCGGCGATCGGATACGCCACCAGTGGTCTTCGAGGAGACGACAATGAAGTGGTTCCTGAACCTCAGGACAGGACGCAAGATCGGTGTAGGGTTCGGCCTCGCCACGGCCGTTGCGCTGATGGTAGGCTGGGTGGCCATATCCCGCATGGCCGGCATGAACGCCATCACCCATCAGATAACCAGCGACCCGATGGTCGGCCTGGACACGATGGGTCGGCTGTGGGGCACCGCACGGCAGGCACGCATCTACCAGTTCCGCTACATGTTCTACTCCGACAACCCGACGAAGCGGGCGGAGTTGGCCAAGAACGTCGAGAAGGACTTCGGCAATGTGGACAACGGCCTGAAGGAGTACGAGAAGAGCATCACGCAGGCAGATGACCGCAGGAACTTCGAGGGCCTGAGTGACGCCTGGGCGAAGTACCGCGAAGCGTGGCCGCGCATCGAGTCGCTCGCCAATGCGGGCAACAACAAGGGCGCGATGGATATCCTGGAGACCGAGAATGGGAAGGTCTTCCGCGATGTTTTCAACCCGGCCGCCGAGAAGGTGATGGGCTGGAACAAGAAGTACGGCGACAAGCTGGCGGCTGACGCGCAGAACGCAGCCAACGCGGCTCGCACGATGATGATCGGCCTGCTGGTCTTCCTGGGTGTCTTCGCCATGGCGATCGCCGGCTTCGTTTCGCGCATCGTCAGCAGCAGCATCGAGACGCTCGCCGGCCGGATGACCACGCTGCAGAGCGTCTGCGTCACGAACCTGCACGCATCGGTCGAGGCCATGGAGCACGGCGATCTGACCGTCGAGATCGAGACCGGCACCCAGCCTATCGACGTGAAGGCGAAGGACGACTTCGGCGCCCTGGCGACCACGTTCAACGCGATGCTGGAGAAGGTGAAGGGCACGGTCGAGTCCTACCGGCGGTCGCAGGCCCATCTGCGCGAGGTGATCGCGGGCATCCAGAGCGAGGCAGGCGCCGTCGCCAGCACCAGCACCCAGTTGTCAGCATCCGCTTCGGCCGCCGGGACCGCGTCGAACGACATCGCCGAGGCGATCCAGGACGTGGCTCGCGGTGCGGGTCAGGCCGCCACGACGAGCCAGGAGATGGCGAAGGGCACCGAGCAGCAGGCGCGCAGCGCCACCGAGGCCGCAGGGGCCATGGACCGGCTGCAGCAGGCCATCAAGCTGGTGCAGAAGGGCAGCGACAAGCAGCGCAAGGCCGCGGAGGCGGCCGGGGTGGGCGCCCGCGAGGCCGAGACTGCCGTGAAGGGTGTCGCGACCTCTGCCCGCCAGGTTACGGCGACGGCGCAGCAGGCGTCGGCTATCGCCCAGACGAGCGGCAAGACGGTCGCGGACACCGTCGCCAGCATGGGCCGGATCCAGGACCTGGTGCAGGCGTCGGCGGAGCGCGTCGAGGAACTGGGCCGCAAGGGCCAGGAGATCGGCGCGATCGTCGAGACGATCGAGCAGATCGCAGAGCAGACGAACCTGCTCGCGCTCAACGCGGCCATCGAGGCGGCTCGGGCCGGCGAGCACGGCCGCGGCTTCGCGGTGGTGGCGGACGAGGTGCGCAAGCTGGCTGAGCGCTCCGCGGGCGCCACGAAGGAGATCGCGGACCTGATCGGCGCGGTGCGCAGCGAGGTGGACGCGGCCGTGAAGGCGATGGCCGCGAGCAGCTCCGAGGTCGAGTCGGGCGCGAAGCTGAGCCGGGAGGCCGGCACCGCGCTCGGCGAGATCCTGGGCGCCTCCCAGAGCGTGGCCAAGGACGCGGAGGGCGTGACCGGCGTGGCGGAAGCGATGCTCACGACCGTGGGCAGCGTGCTCAAGGCGGCCGACGAGGTGCTGAAGGCCGCGGACGCCAACGAGCAGGCGATCCAGGAGATGGCCGCGGGCTCCGACCAGGTGTCCGGCGCGATCACGACGGTGGCCTCCATCTCGGAGGAAGCCGCTGCCGGAGCCCAGGAGATGAGTGCCGCAGCAGAAGAGGTCTCCGCGAGCGCGCAGAACGTGTCGGCCGCCATCGAGGAGCAGACCGCGAGCGTCGAGGAGGTCAGCGCGGCATCGTCCGAACTAGACAGACTGGCGGGTCGGGTAGCCGACATGCTGGCGCAGTTCAAGATCGACGATGGCACCGGATCGCGGGCGCAGTCGCTGCGAGTGGTGGATGGCCGGCGGCGCGCCGCCTAGGCACGGCACTGGCCCAGAGGAGGGACATGGCAATGGCAGACAACGCGCATGCGGACAGCAGTGCCCACCGCGTCGTCACCGTGAAGCTCGATAATGAGGTCTTCGGCTTCCCCATCGAGACGATCGAAGGGATCGTCCCGTGGGAGCCGCTGACCCACGTGCCCAAGATGCCGGACTACATGGCCGGCGTCGTCTCGATCCGCGGCAGCGTGCTGGCGGTCATCGACCTCCGAACGCGGCTCGGCCTGGACCGCGCCGAGGCCACGGCCTCGAACCGGATCGTGATCGCGCATATCGGCGAGCAGCGGGTGGGGCTCATTGTCGATGGCGTCGAGCAGGTGGCGTGGGTGCCCGAGGCCAGCGTAGACCGAGCTTGCCACGAGGCGTCGGGCGCGGCGGCGGAGTTCATCGAGGGCGTGGCACGCCTGGACGACGCCCTCGTGCTGCTCCTCCGGCCGGACTCCTTCCTCTCCGAGGAAGAGGTGCGGCGGGTCGCAAAGGCGGCTTGAGGCAGGCGCACTGCCTCAGATGCACTACGGGCTCCTCCGGGATGGGACGGAGGAGCCCGCAGTCACGTCTGCGGGCACGATCTGCGCGACGTCGGTTGCGCCCCAGTACTCCGTAGAAGCATCTGCTGGTGTTCCCGTATCGGGTTTCGAGCCTGACCTTCCGATCATGGCCACGATAGCGGCCGGCGATGCCGGTACGGGGCCCCGCATTGCGGCCGCCGGACGCGCTGCGGAGTCACGCCCCAGTATCCATGGGCACCCGTGTCTGACCGGATCGGCGACTGCGCACCAGTGGTGAACCGGCTACGATGCCGGCCTCCCGCCTGTCCATGTTCAGAGGCGACCGCACCGCCGAGATGAGCGGCGCTGTGCTGATACGATGCTGCAGGAGTATTGCGATGACATTCGACCTCTCAGATGCCCATCTGGTCCGCATCGCGGAAGTTGACGAACAGCACCGGCAACTGCTTGCCCATCTGGACAGCGTGCTCCAGTCCACCGCCGAGGGTCACGGTCGGGCCGATCTGCCCGATTTCGTCGCGTTCCTGGCCGGGTACACACGCGAGCACTTCGCGACCGAGGAGCGATGGATGGACGTCCTCGGGTACCCAGGCTATGCGGAACACGCCGCAGCCCATCGCCGGTTCCTTGACCAGGTAGCCGCTGCCATTGCGGAATCGGAGGCATCTTCCACAAGGTCGTCGGTCCTGGTGCAGACGCTGAAGACGGTATGCGACTGGGTATGGACGCACGTTGAGGAGGAGGACCTCAAGTTCGCCGCTCACGTGGCGGGCATGGCCGGCGGGGGGCAGGATCGGCTTCCCCCTCAGTGCGTGATGACCCGCTCCGGCCTCGCGTGGCGCGATGGCCAGTGAGCACCGGATGGCGGCGGCCAGGCAAGGACCGCCCTCTCGTCGGCTGACCAACTCGCCGACGTCGCGGAGCGGAGTCCGCCCGAGAGCCCGCTACGCACGTGTCGCAGCGGGCTCTCGGAGGACGTAGGCTCCCGGCTTCGCGCCGTTACTCTGCCCGCTTCACCACCACGTGCCGGTACGTGTTCAGCATGTCGTTCTCCAGCACGCCGATGCCGATGCCGCCTGCCGGGAAGGTGTCGTCCTTCACCTGCAGCACCTGCTTGCCGTCCGCGAAGCAGCGGATGTCGGAACCCTTGGCCACCACCCGGAGCGTCACCCAGGAGCCCTTGGCGTACAGCGCCGGCGTCTGGGCGATGTTGGTCCAGGTGCCGTTGACGCACTTGGCCAGCTCCAGCACCGCGCTGTCGCCGTGGAAGCCGAACCGGTAGAAGCTGGCCGGCCCCTGCACGCGGAAGAACACGTACGACTTCAGCCAGCCGATCGCGAGCCCTGCGCTGCCGTTCATCTGGCTGGAGGCCTCGAAGCTGTAGTCGCGCCAGGCCGCGTCGCCCGTCGTGGCCAGGTGCATTGGGCCGCTGGCCTTGGCCGCGCCGCCGTTCACCTCCCACGTGCCGCTCTGCACCGTCCACTTGTCCATCGTGCCCGAGCTGAAGTCGTCGTGGAACAGGTCGTCCTGTGAGAAACGGGTCGCCGCGCCGACGACGACATCGGCCGTCGTGGTCTTCCCGTCCGACGTGCCGCGCAGCCTCAACCGGCCGTCCGCCGAACTCATCGCCACCCGCACCGTCGCCGCTCTGCGCGCCTTCGCCGGGATCGTGAACGTAGGCTCGGCGACGGTGACGGCGCCCGCGCCATCGACGAACGTGCCGGCGAGGGTGACCGTCCGGGGCGCGCTCGCGAAGTTGCTCAGCTCGACTGTCATGTCCTCGCCGTCAGGCTCGCGCAGGTAGATGCGCTCGGCGGGGTGGGCCTCCACGGGGTCGACCACCCACACCGAGAACGGGGTCGTCGTCCCGCCGCTCACCGCCGCGAGCCTCGCTTCGCCCTTCGCCGCGTCGGCCGGGATGTCGATTGCTGTCTCGTAGACGCCGGCCTTCGCCGCTCCGGAGGGCTTCGGCGTCACCTCGCCCCACGGCGTCTGGATCCTGTCGCCTGCGTCGAGTCCGCGCAGGACGATGCGGTTGGCCGTGCCGCGGATCACGATCGGCTCGGTCTGCACCGTTACGTCGTAGCGCTTCGCGGGACTGAAGACGAGCAGCGATGCGGCGAAGTGCACGGGGATGCGCGCCGTGAGGACATCGCCTGACCGCGTGAACGGCAGCTCGGACGCTCCAGCGTAGTCTCCGGACAGGAGGTAGCAGTGGCGGATGGCGGCTGCGTTCGGGATGCGCGCCTGCACTTGCACGTCGCGCGTCACGGTGGGCGCGGCGCCTGCCGGGACGACCTGGGTCGCGCGTTCACCGGACACGGCCGCCAGGTAGTCGCCGCTGGCCGCGCGGAACAGGTTGCCTTCCAGCCCCGCCGGCACCGTGATGGCGTGGGCCGTCAGCACCCATCGGCGCCCCTTCATCAGGCCGAGGAGCGGGGCGTACTTCGCTTCGAGCGCGCGCGACGGCGTGCCGGGACCGAGGTCCGTCGCCGCCGGGAAGTAGCCTCCCATCAAGCAGGTCTTGAGCTTGACCTCGGTGGCGCGCGGGTCCATATCGTACGGCAGGCAGATCATGGGCCGCTCGACGCCGAGGAGTTGGATCTGGTTGGCGAGCGGGCCCACGGCTTCGGACATCAGGCCGTCGACGCCCTTGCAGACTTCGAGGCTGGTGGGCCCATTGGTCCAGATGCCCTGGTCATGCGCGTTGAGCTTCGAGCCGATCTGGCGAAGCGCCTTCTCCTGCGCGAACGCCAGCATGTAGCACGGGCGGCTGTCCTGCATGCTCAGCCCGTCGTCGTGCGAGAAGTCGTAGTCGCGGTAGTCGTCGCGGTCGAGGAACACGCCGTCGAGGTCCGGGTAGGTCGCGATGATCTGGTCCAGTTGCCGCAGGATGTGCTCGCCCCACTTGGTGGACGGGTCCGGGTTCATTAGGTTGCAGAACTGCCAGGCGATGCAGGGCTTGCCCTCGGCGTCCCGCGCGATGTCCGCAGGAAAGTACTTCTCGGCGTACTGGTGCCACGCTTCGAAGGTCTGGTAGTAGATGTAGACCTGAATGCCATGCTTGCGCCAGAGCGCCATCTTGTTGCGCATGTTGTCGAAGCTGTTGACGTACATGCCCGGCGCGTCGCGCTTCTCCCACCTGTCCAGCGTGACGGCGTCCTGGTCCATCACGACCGGCCAGGTCGGGGTGTCCGGCAGGTAGACGCCATAGAAGGGGAAGTGTCCGTGCAGCTCCTGCCAGGTCACGCCGCGCGACGCGGTGTCGACCATCGCCGGCTCCTCGCTGCCGGGCCACGCCTCGGTGTACCACCCCTCGCCGTCGGTCACATGCTTCGACACGGGGCGGAAGTACGCCGGGTACTTGGCGACGAGCCAGCCAAGGCCAGGGCGCCAGTCTCCCGCATGCGGCACGATGCAGAGCGTTGTCCGAGCGCTGCGCGACTTCCCGAGGCGCAGGTGGTGGTTGGACATCGTAACGGACTTCGGCGGGTTCGGCCCGTCGATGTGCACCGTCAGTCCCGGCTTCGGCACGTCCGGCGGCTCGATTAGCGACAGGCCGCAGTCCTTCGCCTTGTCGTACAGGGCGAACCAGGGCAGGAACGTGTTCGTTCGGTAGATGATCTCCTGCCCGCCCATGCGGGCGGCACTGGCCGGCGCGCCCGGTGCCGCCCAGAACGCCTCTCCGGCCGCGGCCATGACGGGCAGCACGTAGTCGATGTTGGCCTCGCGATCCGGCGCCAGGTTGGTCGTCACCTCCACGTCCCAGCGCAGCGCGTCGCGGGTGAGTGTGAGCTTCACGGCGGCGACGTAGTCCGTGCCGTACTCCCGGGTGAATGTCACGCTCGCCTCGTTCGCCGAAGCGCGTGCGCCGGAGGCGGTGGTCCTGCCATCCGCTGCCGCGAAGGTCTTGCCGGCCACCTTGTCCGCCAGGACGATGCCAGCCGGCGCCGTGAGCATCTCCTTGCCCGCGACGAGCGAGGTGATCTGCCCGGTCGTCTTGGACACGGCGATCCGCATCGACGGGCTGGTCAGCACCCAACCCTCGGCGGTCGAGGCGACCGCGCAGGACTGGCGCGCAGCGGGGGAGGTGCTCCGGCGCGTGCCGGAGGGCCGTCGGGCCTGTGCCGAACACACAGTGAGCGGCAGAAACAGCGAGACTGAGATTGCCGCGGCGATGGCGAGCGGCAGGCGGACGTGTCGGACAGACATAAGCGGATCGTTTCCCTGGTCAATGGCTGGTGCTGGCGCGATGGCGCGCCGCGCACTGCGGTTCGCCGGACGGCCCCGCGCCTCCTCCCTCTCGCCCTGCGCAGTTCGTGTGTCTCCGCCCAGGTCGCGGCGCGAATGCAGGAGTGCGGGCCGCGCGAGATGTATGAGGTCGATGTGACGATCCGCAACTGGAGGCCTGCCTTGGTGTGTGCAAAGCGCTATCGGTGTGCGTGCTTGGCGGCGTTGGCCGCTGTGTCGATGCTGCTCGTGAGTGGAGCGCCCTGCCGCGCCGCCGACCGCGAACTGAGTGCCGACTGGGACAACCTGGCCGGCGAGTGGAGCTTCCGCACGGACCCGCTCGACGTCGGTGAGCGCCAGGGCTGGGCGGGTGCGGACCTGGCGCCGGATGGTTGGCGCACACTGCGCGTGCCAGGTGGCTGGGAGTCCCAGGGCGTCACCGATCCGCGCCCCGGCCAGCCCGCGAAGCCCCTCAATGGCATGCCCTGGGCGGACTACGACGGAGTGGCCTGGTACCGCCTGCGCGTGGTCGTCCCGCAAGCGTGGGCGGGCCAGGACCTGGTGCTCCGCCTCGGCAGCGTGGACGACGAGGATCGGACGTTCGTGAACGGTCAGCTCGTCGGCCAGTCGGATCGCAGCGTCGAGCGAACCGTGTCGATCCAGCGGCGCTACCGCGTGCCCGCAGCCCTCATTCGCTTCGGCGAGGCGAACACCATCGCGGTTCGCGTCTTCGATGGCGGCGGCCCGGGCGGGCTGATGGGGCCGCAGCTCTGCCTGCTTCCGGAGAAGATCCTGGAGGGGAAGGTGAGCCTCCCCGGCGACGCCCGCCCGCTCGCTGCTCGCTTCGCCGATCCGCCGGCCGCGTCGCGCATCCTCAAGATCATCCACTCCTGGCCGGACGAGCCCGAGCAGCAGGATGAGACGATCCGCATGCTGGCCTACCAGGGCTTCGGCGGGGTCGTCTGCAACGTGTCGTTCGACCAGTACCTGAAGAGCGAGGCGAAGTGGAAGGCCCTGGAGCGCGCGGTGGCCCAGGCGAAGGCGGCCGGCATGTCGCTGTGGCTCTACGATGAGCGCGGCTATCCCTCGGGGCTCGCAGGCGGCATCGTGATGGAGGGGCACCCCGAGTGGGAGGCCAGCGGCCTGCTCATCGCGGACACGCTCACCGATGGCGGCCCCGTGCACCTCGACGCGCCGCCCGGCAAGCTGGTTCGCGCGGCAGCCTATCCCGTCAAGGCAGGCGCTATCGCGATCAAGGGGGCCGTCGACCTGGCCGGCCAGGTGCGCGAGGGCAAGCTGGACTGGGAGGCGCCGGCCGGGCGCTGGCGCGTGATGGTCATCACCGAGAGCCGGCTCTACGAGGGCACGCACGCTGCCGTCAGCCTCGCCGACAAGCTGCCCTACATCAACCTGCTGATGCCGGAGCCTACCGCCCGGTTCGTCGACGTGACCTACGACCAGTACGCGGCCCACCTCGGCGCCGACCTTGGCAAGGTGTTTGTGTCCACCTTCACGGACGAGCCATCGCTGATGAGCTACTTCATGCGCCCGATGCCGTACCGCGTGCTGCCCTGGTCGCCCGGCTTCGCCGATGAGTTCCGCAAGCGACGCGGCTACGCGGTGCCGGATCTCGGTCTGCTCGTGGCCGACGGTGGCGCTGCCGGCTGCAAGGCGCGCTACGACTTCTGGCGCACGGTTGGCGACCTGGTGTCCGAGAACTACTTCGGTCAGATCCAGCGGCGGACCGGCAAGTACCACCTGCGGTCGGGCGGCCACCTGCTGATGGAGGAGACTCTGACCGGCTCCGTGCCGCTCTACGGCGACTTCTTCCAGTGCGTTCGCCGGCTCGATGCGCCCGGCATCGACTGCCTCACCAGCATGCCGGGCGAGGTGCCGTGGTCCGTGGCCAGGCTCATCTCGAGCGTCGCGGAGCTGGAGGGGCGGCCCGTGACGATGTGCGAGACCTCGGACTTCAGCCAGATCTATCGCCCCGCCGGCGACACTCGCCCTGTCCGCAACGTGACGGTCGGCGAGATCCGCGGCACGTGCAACCGGCTGATCCTCAACGGCATCACGACCATCACGAGCTACTACTCGTTCGCCGAACTCAGCAGCGCGCAGATCCGCGGCCTGAGCACCTGGGTCGGGCGCTGTACCACGATGCTGGCGGGCGGCCATCAGGCGGCCGACGTCGCCGTTCTCCGGCCGACGGAGACCCTCTGGCCGCACTTCGTCCCCTCGCGCCATGGCACCTCGGCTGCAGGCGCCGCGACTGAGGTGGAGGGCGCATACAACGCGGCCTCGAACAGCCTCTACGCATACCGGCGCGACTTCACCTACGTCGATAGCCGCGCGCTGCTGGCCGCCCAGGTGCAGGGCGGCGCGCTGGTCCACGGTAAGCTGCGCTGGCGCGTGCTGGTGCTGCCCAAGACCGACACGCTTCCCCTCGCCGCGTGGGAGAAGGTGGCCCGGTTCGCGAGCGCCGGCGGGGTGGTGATCGCGGTCGGCGCTCTGCCCACCAACAGCGAGAGCGAGTTCCCCTCGCCGCGCGTGCGAGCCCTCGCGAAGGCGATCTTCGGCTCGCCGGGCGAGCCACACGTCCAGGCGAACAGGAATGGCGGCGCCGGCGTCTATCTTCCGGCAGGCTCCGAAGCGCTGCTTCCGCTCGCGGTCGACCTGGCCGTGGCGCCTGATGTCAGCCTAAGCGACCGCGCCGCGCCCGTCCGCGTTACGCACCGGGTTGTCGATGGTCGGCAGGTCTACTTCCTCATCAACGACAGCGCCGAGCCGTGGAGCGGGCGCACCTCGGTGGCGGCGTCGGGCGCCGGCGAGCGCTGGGATCCGGCCACCGGCACCATGGCCCGCCTCACCGGACCGGGCGGCATCGATCTCAACCTGCCCGCGTACGGTGGAACGATCCTGCGCTTCGCCGGGGCGCGCACGCCGGCCAGGAGGGCGCTGCGCAGCGGCGGGATGCCAGGCATCGAGCTGAAGCCCCTGCTCGCGCCGATGCCGCGGGTTTCGAAGGGCGAGTTCGTGCGGGAGACGCTGGAGCCGGTGGCTGTCAAGGCCGGCGAAGCGCCCTCGTGGCGAGCTGTGGGCACGCTGACGAAGGGGAACACCGATACCTTCCTCTTCGCCCTGCTCCAGTACCCTCGGCCAACCGATCTGAGTGGTACCGATTGCCTCGCTCTGGACGTATGGGTCCCCGAAGGACAGTCTTCGGGCGCGCAGTTGCTGGTCATGGTGGTGGACCGCGCAGGTCACACGTACTACGCCCAGACCGGTTGTCCACTCTCCACTCCCGGGAAGCGGCGCATCTACCTGCCGCGGGCCGCGTTCTCCGAGGCGCCGTGGGCATCCGGGCCGAGCGGCGCGCTGGACTGGTCGTCCGTCGGCGGCATCAGCATCGGGTGGGGAGGGTACTTCGGCAAGGAGGGCGAGATGGTCGAGTTCCGCTTCTCGCTGCCGCTTGCCGGGCGCGTCGTCGGTCGCTAGCCGCCGTGGGGCTGGCGGAGCGGGCGCGTCAGCTTCGTGCTTGTGTTGCTGGGCGCAGATGCCGGGCCGAGGTCCGGCGACGCCACCGGTGGTGGAGGCACTCATGGACGAGGATCCGCGGATGCTCGACAGGCGAGATGGTGAGGCCGCGCGCTCGCGTCAGGAAACCGCGGACCTCGCCGCAGCCACCGACAGACCGCTACCGGAGCGGAGCCCGGAGCACGGGCTTCCGCCGAACAGCGCCATCACAACCTGGTGTGAGCAGTCGCCGGTCATGGCCGGCATTCTCGCGCTGGACGGAACGTGCCTCTACGCGAACCCAACTGCCTGCGCGTTCGCCGAGATCGGGTTGGCGGACGTCGTGGGGCGTCCCGTCTGGGATACCCCGTGGTGGCAGCACTCCGAGGAAGAACGCGAGAGGCTGAAGGCGGCGGTCGCGGAAGCCGCTCGCGGACCGGTCCGCCTCGGGAGCGGGCATCTGGCGCATGACGGCTCGCTCCGGCAAGTCGACATGGCGCTGTGGCCCCTCCTCGGCGACGACGGGTCGCCGGCATTCCTGGCAGTCGAGGGGCGCGACGTTACGGATCTGCACGAGCAGGCGCGCGATCTGCAGCGGGCGAACGACCTGCTGCGTGCCGTGATCGAGGCCGCGCCGGCCGCCATCGTCGGACTTGACCTTGACGGCGTCGTTCGCTCGGTCTGGAACCCCGCGGCGGAGAGCATACTGGGGTGGAGCGCGGACGCCGCGATCGGGCGCACCCTGCCCTTCATCCCGACCGACGTGGAGGCCAGGCTAGAGCTGCTCCGCGACTGGATCGGGCGCGGGACGGCGCTGCAGGGCCACGAGGTCACATGCCGCACGCAGGACGGCCGGCACGTAGACTGCGGTATCTACGCTTCGCCCTTGCGCGGCCAGGGCGGCGAGGCCGTCGGTACTGTGATGGTGATGCTCGATCTCACCGAGCGTAGGGCCGCGGAAAAGGCCCTGCGGGAGAAGACCGACGAGCTGGACCGCTACTTCACGCAGGCTCTCGATCTGCTGTGCATCGCCGACTTGGATGGCCGCTTCAGGCGCGTGAACCGCGAATGGGAGGCTGTACTGGGCTATCCGGCCGGCGAACTGGAGGGCGCTCGTTTCCTCGACTTCGTCCACCCGGACGATATGGATGCCACGTTGTCGGCTCTCGCTCGCCTCCGAGCCCAGGAAGAGGTCCTCGACTTCACCAACCGCTACCGCGCCAAGGACGGATCCTATCGCTGGGTCGAGTGGCGGTCGTTTCCCGCCGGCGATCTGGTCTACTCGGCCGCCCGTGACGTCACCGAGCGCCGGCAGGTCGAGGAGGCGCTGCACGCCTCCAGGGCCTTCCTTGACACAGTCATCGAGAACTCCCCTAACTCCATGTGGATCTCCGACGAGCGGGGCACGATGATCCGCATGAACCAGGCGTGCCGCGACTTGCTCCATATCACCGATGAGGAGGTCGTGGGCAAGTACAACCTGTTCCAGGACAGCGTGGTCGAGCAGCAGGGCGCGATGCACCACATCCGGCGCGTGTTCGAGGAGGGGCGGCCGGTTCGCTTCATGCTTCACTGGGACGGCGCGCAGTTGCGGCCGCTCGCGCTTCCGGATGCTGCCGACGTGGTGGTCGATGTCTCTATCGCTCCCGTCGTAGGCGCCGGTGGGCATGTGACGAATGCCATCGTTCAGCACTACGACCTCAGTGAGCGGGTGAGAGCCGAGAGGGCCCGCGAGGCGCTCTACCGGCGCCTCCGAATGCGGAGCGAGTGCAGCGATTCACTGGTGCATGCGACCGATCAATCCGCGTTGGTGTCGGCGATCTGCGAATCGGTGACGCGTACGGGCAGGTATCGGCTGGCCTGGGTTGGTTTCGCCGAGGGCGCCGATGCTCGATCTATCCGGCCCGCCGCGCAGGCCGGCGTCGACGCTGGCTACGTGGCCGAGGTGTATGGCCGGCCAGACGCCGAACTGGGTGCCGGCGACCCGGTCCTCCAGGCGCTGGCCGCCGGCCGGCCGTTCATCGTCGAGGTTCCCGATGTCGCGGAGGGTGGTGTGCCGTGGCGCGACGCGGCGCTGCGCCGAGGCTGCCGCGCGGCGTGCATCCTTCCGCTGCTCACGGACGGCGCGGTGCTGGGCGTGCTCAGCGTCTATGCGGCCAGCCCTGACCAACTGGGTGGCGACGAGGTGGCGCATCTGGAGCAGATCGCTGCAGACCTCGCCTACGGCATCGTGGCCCTGCGAACCAGGGCCGACCACGCCAGGGCGACGGAGCAACTGCGGGCGAGCGAGGAGCGGTTCCGGCGACTGGTTCAGAACTCCAGCGACATGGTGACCGTGGCGGATGAGCAGTGCGCGGTGCTGTTCACGGGCGGCGCTGTCGAACGTATACTCGGGTTCCGCGCCGAGGAGTTCATCGGGACAGTGGGCATGGATCTCGTCCATCCCGAGGACGCGGCGCAGGTCGCGGCCGCGTTCACGTCGGTGGTAGCGCATCCGGGAGCGACGCAGCGCTCGGAGTATCGCTACCGGCATCGCGACGGTCACTACGTGTGGCTGGAGACGGTGGGCGCCAACCTCATCGGTGTGCCGGGCATCGATGGCATCGTCATGAACAGCCGCGACGTCACCGAGAGGAGGGCGGCCGAGCAAGAGCGCAGGGACCTCCAGGATAGGCTTCAGCAGGCGATGAAGATGGAAGCCGTCGGACGGCTGGCCGGTGGGGTGGCGCACGACTTCAACAACCTGCTGACGGTCATCCTCGGCAACGTCGACCTGGCCAGGATGGACCCGAGCGCCACCGACACCATCCGGCTGAAGCTGGAGCCGGTGAGCCGGGCAGCCGGGAGCGCGACGGCACTCACGCGTCAGCTCCTGGCATTCTCGAGGCGGCAGGTCGTCGAGCCCAAGGTGCTCGACCTGAACGATCTCGTCGATGGCCTCAAGACGATGCTCGCGCGCCTGATCGGGGAGGACGTGGAGATGACCTTCACGCCTTCGCCGGAGCTTCTGTCCGTCAGCGTCGACCCGAGCCAGTTCGAGCAGGTCCTGGTCAACCTGGCCGTCAACGCCCGCGACGCGATGCCTCGTGGCGGCAGACTGGCCATCGAGACGCAGAACGTCGACCTGGACGAGGCGTTCTGCGCCCGGCACCCGCGCCTCGGTCCTGGCCCTCACGCCAGGCTGGTCGTGCGCGACACAGGGCTAGGCATGTCGGAGGAAGTGAAGCAGCACCTGTTCGAGCCGTTCTACACGACCAAGCCCAAGGGCCGCGGCACCGGCCTCGGGATGGCAACCATCTTCGGTGTCGTGGAGCAGGCGGGCGGCGCAATCGACGTGCTCTCGGAGGTCGGCCAGGGCACGACGGTCAGCATCTACCTGCCGGCGGCAAGCACGCCACCGGACGTCGCCGGCGCCGACGATGCTGACGGGCCGCCGCATGGTACGGAGACGGTCCTGCTCGCCGAGGATGATGAACACGTGCGCGGGCTCACCACTTGCTTCCTGGAGCAGCTCGGGTACCAGGTGTTGGTGGCGGTCAACGGAGCCGATGCCCTCACGCAGGCGCAGGCACACAACGGACCGATCGACCTGCTACTCACCGATGTCGTGATGCCCGGCATGAATGGGCGCGAGTTGGCCGACCGGCTCACCGACCAGCATCCGGAGACAAAGGTGCTGTTCTCCTCAGGCTATACAGGCGACGTCATGCTCCACCACGGAGTGGCCGACGAGTCTGTTCACTTCATCGCCAAGCCCTTCACGATGCAGGCGCTGGCAGCCAAGGTGCGCGCGGCCATAGACGATCCTCCTCCGGCCTGAGTTGGCGGCAGGGCTTCGGGGGCGGCCGGGCGAAATAGCACGCGGCGCCGCATCTCGGAGCCAAGGAGGTGAGCCGTGATGAACCTGCTGCGCTGCGCAGCCGTCGTTGCGTTGTCCTGGTCTCTTCCAGCCGGAGCACAGCTCGGGGCTGCCGGCAGGACGCTCGGGCTGGTCACCGTGCGCGAGTACGGTGCGATCGGCGATGGCAAGACCGACGACACCGCCGCGTTCCAACGTGCCCTGGACGAGACCGGTCAGGTAGGCGGCGGGGTCGTCACCGTGCCGACGGGTACCTACCTGCTGAGCGGGCGGCTGGTCATCCCGACCGGCGTCACGCTGGAAGGCGTCCTCCGAGCACCGGCTACGGCGCCGACCGGCACCACGCTGCTGACGACGGTGGGCAAGGGCGATGAGAAGGGGGAGCCCTTCATCACGCTGCGCGCCGGTGCGACGGTCAAGGGCCTGGTCGTCCTCTACCCCGAGCAGAGCCGCGAGGAGCCGGTTCCGTACCCGTGGTGCATCCGCGGCGCGGGCGACAACTGCGCCGTGCTCGACGTGCTGCTCGTGAACCCGTGGCAGGCCGTCGACTTCGGCACCAACCCGTGCGGGCGCCACCTGATCCGCGGGCTCAACGCTCAGGCGATCCGGCGCGGCATCTACGTGGACCGCTGCTACGACATCGGCCGGATCGAGGACGTGCACATCTGGCCATTCTGGACGGTCGCCGACCCGAAGGGGCCGTGGATGGACGTGACCCAGAAGCAGGGCGAGGGGTTCATCTTCGGCCGCAGCGACTGGGAGTACGTCACCAACTCCTTCGCCATCGGCTATAACGTCGGCATCCGTTTCATCCGCAGCCAGGACGCCGGCATCGGCGCCGGGAACTACCTGCTGACGCAGAGCGGCGCCGACATCTGCCAGACAGCGCTGCTGGTCGACGAGACGCAGGTCCACTCCGGTGTCAGCTTCAGCAACTCGCAGCTCTTCGGCGATGTGATCGTGAAGCCCACGAACACGGGCATGATCCGCTTCACCGGGTGCGGCTTCTTCGGCAGCACGAACGGGAAGCAGGGCGTCGCGATGGCCCGTCTGGATGGGCGTGGGCGCGTCTCCTTCGAGAACTGCACCTTCAACTGCATCGATGCGGCCAACCGCGGCAAGCAGCTCATCGTGGCGGACGGCGGGCGCCTCAGCGTCGTCGGCTGCCACTTCGTCACCAGCGACTTCGCCTCCGTCAACCCCATCCCGCTTTCCCTCGGCCCGAACGTCGTCTCGGCCATCATCGTTGGCAACGAGTTCAACGGGCGCATGGAGATCCAGAACCGCTCGAAGGGCCAGGTGCGCATCGCCGACAACACCTCCGAGACGGAGGCGGCCTACGCGGCGCTGGTCGACAAGCGCGGCCAACTGCCCATCGGCAGCATCGTCGCGGGGAGCGAGGTGGCGGACCTGGTGCCGAATGGCGACTTCGAGAAGCGCGACGCGTCGGGCGTGCCGGGCGGCTGGGAGCGGAACGGCGACATCGCCGCGACGACCTCAGTCGTGCCTCTGCCGAAGGGCTGGAAGGGGCCGGGCGTGGTGGTCTGCAGGCCGGGCGTCCACAACTATCCGGCCGCGACGATCACGCGCGAGGTGACGCTGAAGCCGAACACCGAGTACGTGCTGAGCGCCTACGTCTGGAACCTCCCGAATGGCGGCCAGACTGTGATGGCGAACCTGGACATCGGCGTCAAGACGCCCGGCGAGATGCGTCTGGCCGTCGGGCCGGCAATGCGCAACGTCGCCGGCGGCTACTTCGTCTACGGCCGGTTCAGCACCGCCAAGACCGGCCCCAAGGTCACCGTGCGCGTGTTCTACGATGGCGGCACCAAGTTCACCGATCCGAAGCTCGTGGCCGCGCAGTGGGACCGCGTCGCGCTGACGGAGGCGTCGAAGTTCCGCGCGCCGGCGCTCCGCAAGGGGAGGTAGAGGGGTAGTCGCCTGGAGGGTCGGCCTCCGTGCCGACCGGTCTTCGTGTTGCATCGAGGTGGCACCCAACGAAGGGAGCGAACGAGATGGACAAGCTGGCCATTGATGGTGGAACGCCGGTCGCTGCGACCCGCACCGGCAAGCCGCATCCCAAGGTCGGGGTCGACGACTTCCTCTCGATCGCGGAACGGTTCGGTTTCACGGACGAGGCGATGGCGCGGCTGCGGGCGGCCGTCGCCGATGACGACCTGATCGGCAACGGGCCGAACCTGGCGCGGCGGCTGCTGGCCTTCCCCGAGCCCGCGGCCGGCGACCAGTACGAGGAGGCCGTGCGGGCGAAGTTCGGCGTGAAGCACGCGGTCAGCGTCAGCTCGGGCACCGCCGCGCTGCACTGCGCCTACGTCGCGGTGGGGGCGGGGCCAGGCAAGGAGGTCATCTGCCCGGCCATCGGCTTCATGGCGACCTCGGCTGCCGTCGCGCTGGTGGGGGCGACCCCGGTCTTCTGCGACGTCGACGAGTCGCTGCACATGGACCCGACCAAGGTCGAGGCGCTCATCACCGAGCGGACCGTTGCCATCGCGCCGACGCACGTCATGGGCGGCATCTGCGACGTGGGGCCCATCGTCGAGATCGCGCACCGGCGCGGCGTCAAGGTGATCGAGGACTGCGCCCAGTCGCCCGGCGGCAAATACCGCGGCCAGTACGTCGGAACCATCGGCGACATCGGCATCTTCAGCATCTCGGCGTACAAGATCATCGGCGGCGGCGAGTCGGGCCTGCTCATCACGAACGACGACCGCCTGGCCGAGCGCGCCTGGCAGATGGCCGAGTGCGGCGGGCTCTGGCGCCCGGACCGCTTCGCCCCGCCGCGCTACGAAGGCGAGCTGTTCGTGGGCACCAACTACCGCCTCTCCGAGTTGGAGGCCGCGGTGAACCTGGTGCAACTCCGCAAGCTCGACGGCATCGTGGCGCGCTTCCACGCCGGCAAGATGCGGGTCATCGACAAGGTCAACTGGAACCTCCAACGGCGGCCAGTCAAGCCGCAGAAGATGAACGACCGTCCAGGCGAGATCGGGTACCTGCTGCGCCTGTTCGCCGAGACGCCTCGGGAAGCTGAGCGCATCGCTGCGGCGCTGACGGCAGAGGGCGTGCCTGCGACCGCGCGGGGCTCCGATTCTGCACCCGACTGGCACATCTACCGCGACATGTACCCGGTGGCGCTCGATGTCGATCCTGCCGCCGCGCGCTGCCGCAAAGGCGACTGCCCCGTGGCCGATGACCTCTGGGCGCGCGAGGTGACGGTCACGCTCGACCAGTGGGCGTCGGGCGAGGACTGCGACAACGTGGCGCTCGCCGTCAACAAGGTGCTCGGTGCGTACTGTGGGTAGCCGGGGCTAGGCGGATGGAGCCCGATCAGCCGCGGATGACCCGCCGGGAGAGCCTGGCCGCGATGGGCTTGGGCCTGACCACACTGGGTCAGGCCCGCCGTCCCGCTGCGCCATCGTCGTCCGCGCCGATCGGCCTGGTTCGACGCGGGCGCGACGTCGACGTGGTCAGCCGCGCGGCCATGGTCCGTGTCGCGTTCGATGCGGCGCTCGGCGCGTACCGGCTGAGCGTGCTGGTGCGGGGCGAGGCCGGCTGGGAGCCTCTCCTCGATGGTGGGCTGCCGCTCCTCACCGGCGCCGGGCTGGACATGGCCGCCACCCAGTGCGCCGTCGAGGAGGACAGCGACGCGCGCAAGGTCGTGCGTCTGACCGGCGAGCCGCCGGCGTCTGCCCAGCGCTGCCAGGTGCTCATCCGGGCGGACCGCACGACCCCGCTCATCCGGCTCACGGTCACCGCGCACCTCCCCAGCCGCCTGCCGCTGCGAGCACCGCTGCCGCACATTGCCCTGTGGCGTACGGCCGCGACGGGCGAGGTGACCCTCGACCAGGGGCCTGATAGCATCTACCGCGACGCCGGCGGCGGGGTGCCGTTCGGCTTCGGCTTCCCGGCCGCGTATTGCTGGCGCAAGGGCGTCGAGGCCGCCGTGTTCGTCGACATGACGGCCACGAACTGGATGACCGCCGACGGGGTCTGCCGGTTCAACGACTGCCGAGTGATGAACGTGGCGCGCGACGGGCAGGCTGGCCTGGGCCTCGTCGTTCGGAGTCACTCCGGCCCTGAGCTGCCTGCGGGCGAGATGGTCACCGACCTCTACCTCTACGCAGACCGCCGTCCTTCGCGCCCCAGCCGCCTGGACGCGCTCCAGACCATGGTGCGCGCGTTCGCTCCCCTGTGCCCGGCGGAGGTCGCGCCTCGCGGTGCAGGGCGGCCTCTCACCTGGTCGCACGTTGCCGCGTCGGTACTGCGCGACCTGACTCTGCCCGGGGTGACCCAGTTCCGCATCCCGGCGGGGTGGCACGACGGGCCGGTCGAGCTTGCGCCGCGCGTCGAGACAATGCTCATCCACCCCGACAGGCCGGCGGTAGGGAAGAGCGCAGAGCAAGTCGGCTGGGACTTCTCGACGGTGAACAACCATCTCACCCCGTGGCTGCTCTATGCCCAGCTCCGGGAAGACAAGGGCCTCGCGGACGCCGCGCGGATGAAGGTCGACGCGCTGCCGTGCTTCTACGATCCCAAGGCCGGGCTGATCCGATACGGCACGCGGGTCCCACTGCATGTCGGCGACCTCGATATGGCCTGGCAGAACCTGTGGTTCCACATCGAGACCGCGCGGGCGGCCGACGCATGCCCCGGCTCGTGGTTCAACCCGGCGGTGATGGGGCGCTTCCTGATGGGGTGCGCTTCGTGGCGCGGCCTCGCGAGCGGCCAGGACTACCTGCTGCCGCAGTGGTACGACCCGTACGCGAAGCAGCCGGCCCGCCAGAACGATGTGCCGCGCCTCGGCGTCGTGCGCGAGCCGTGGCAGCTCGGCGGCTACGCCTACGCGATGCTGCAGGCGTTCGACACGACCGGCGAGCGCGCCTGGCTGGACGAGGCCGCCAGGGGGATGTCGCGGCTGTTCGAGCGCCCGGCCTACTCGGTAGAGAACGATGCATACCGTGCGACGTACCGAGAGACGGCCGACATCCCGGTCACCGAGCTGTTCGGCAACGCGTTTGGAGCGGTCGCGGCACACCGGCTCCACGAACTGACCAAGGAGAAGCGGTATGCGGACTGGTCGGAGGGCTTCCTCGCGACGCTGCTGCGCCTGACCTTCTGGTATGAGGACCGCATCGACGAGGTCGCCCGGGCGCTGGATCGCCTGGGGCTCTTCCTCCCGCACGCGGGGGCGGCATCCGCGACGCCGTGGGAGAGTGTCGAGGCGCACCTGGCCATCGCGTGGCTCATCGGGCGCGATGCGGTGCCCGCTCTGACGCCGCTGCTCCTCAAGCTGTCCAACTGCTACCGGCGAAGTTCGCTCCTATTCCACCCGCCAGCATTCCCGCCTGCGGTTCGCGCCCTCGACCCGAGTCTGGCATCGAGCCCCACGTCCTTCCTCCCCATCGAGCCCTTCTACAGCCTGGAGGCGCGCGGCGGCCATCGGGGCCCTCAGGCCGCCTACATGGGCAACCTGGCGCTGTGGAACTGGTGGATGTTCGAGGCGCTGGCCACGGCCGACGACCCGCGCATCCTCGTTCTGAACACCGACACGCTCGGCGGCTACGACCGCGTGCTGGGCAGCGTCGCGCGACGCCTGGTCGTGTTCAACACAACGCCGGCTGCGCGCACCGTTCGAGTGAGCCTGCCTGGCCTACTGCCGGCGCCGTACGCGGTCCGCATCGAGCCAGGGAGCGGGGCGCCGACTACCCGCACCGTGCGTGGCGAGGCTCTGGCGGGCGGTCTGGCGCTAACGATCGGGCCGCGAGAGCACGTGCGCCTGCGCGTGGAACACCGCGACGCCGCCACGATGGGCCGCGCCTTGGACACCGCCCGCGCCGCGCGCAACGCTATCGCCTGTGCGTATGCCGCCGTGCAGGCGATGGGTGAGCCCGCCGACGCCGGCAAGACGCAGGAGGCTTTCGCCTCGGCGATGAACGACTACCGGGCAGGCCGTCATTCGGCGGCTCAGGCTCGGGCGAAGGAACTGGCCCGCCAGGTGCTGCGCCGGTGAGGCTTGAGGGGAGATACTGGTGAGAGTAACCGATCCGCCGTTCGCATGGCCGGAGGGCAAGCGGGCCGCGGTAAGCCTGACGTTCGACGACGCGCGCCTATCGCAGTTGCCCGTGGGCATGCCGATCCTGGACGCACACGGCGTGCGGGCCACGTTCTACGTCTCGTTCGGTGCCCTGAGGGAGCAGATTCACGGGTGGCGACGAGCTGTCGCGATGGGGCACGAGATCGGAAACCATACCGTGTGCCATCCGTGCAGCGGGAACTTCTCGTTCGTCGGCGACGAGGCGCTGGAGAGCTACACGTTGGAGCAGATGGACCTGGAGTTGGCGGAGGCCAACGCCCGCATCGAGCAGTTCGTGGGCGTGACGCCCGCAACGTTCGCCTACCCGTGCGGCCAGACGACGGTGGGGCGCGGCGTGAACACCCGCAGCTACGTGCCGCTCGTGGCGAAGCGCTTCGTCGCGGGGCGCGGCTTCCAGGACGAGTGGACGAACGACCCGAGTTGGTGCGACCTGGCCCAACTCATGGCCATCCCCATCGACTGCCTGTCCGTCGAGGAGTGCCTGACGTGGGTGCGGCGCGCGGTCGACCAGCAGGGGTGGCTGGTCTTCGCGGGGCACGAGATCGGCAGCGGCGGCCCGCAGACCACGCTCACCGAGACGCTGAAGGCCTTGTGCGCTTACTGCCAGGACCCGGCCAACGGCATCTGGATCGACACGGTGGCAGCCATCGCGCGGTACGTCGCGGATACGCGCCAGGGGGTGTGAGGGAGGGCGGGGCTACGACGGGGGCTGCAGGTCGTCGGCGCTCACGCGGTCGCGGGCCCCGTGCCAGACGCGCAGGATGACCACGTCCCCTGCCTTTCCTGGTCGGTCGACGATCTGGAAGATGATCCGGTAGATGCCCGGGCGCCTTCCGTACAGCAGGTGCCTGACGTTGTGGCCGACGGCGTCGGCTTCGGGGACAACGGGGCACCTGGCTGGCATCTCCTTCAGTGTCGCGATCGCCTCGAAAAGGCCGCGCAGCCAGATGGCGGCGCGCTCGGGCGCGTGCTGCTCGATGTATCGGTAGGCGATCTCGACGTCTGCTTCGGCCGGCTCTGTGAGCCTAGTCCTGTATGCCATAGCGCGCCTTCATCTCGGCGAAGACGACCTCAGCGTCCTTGAGTTCCCCACGTTCCGCGCTCGCTAGCCCCTCGCGGATAGCCGCGATCGTCTCCATCCTGTAGAGGCGGTCGACCATCTCCTGGTACTGGGCGGCGTCCTGCACCACCACCTCGGCCTTACCGTTGACGGTCAGCACCTCTGGCGTGCCGCTCTCCTTGAGCCGGGCGATGTGGGCCTTGTGGTTCCGGAGGAAGTCGGTGAGCGGGTGCGTCTGCGTGATATCAATCATGTGCGTCTCCATCTGATAATTCTGTGCTGATTGTATGATACCACGCATCCGACGCACTTGTCTCGCGCCGACCCTATTCCCCGCGCCACTCCCGCACTGTCGCGGCCATGGCGTGCACGTTCTCCTCGGGCACGTCGTAGAACAGGTAGTCGCTCGCGGCAACCATGTGCTTGCGGCCGCGCGTCTCCTCAAGGATGCGCAGCGTCTCCTCGCGGATGGTCGCCGGGGAGGCCTGCAGCAGCACGTCGAGGCCCAGGTTACCGCGCGTGCAGATGCTCGGGTCCAGCTTCTCCATCGCGCCGGCGAGCGACTTCACGTTGCCGACCGGCGGCGGGCTGAGTGTCTCAAAGAGGTCGATGCCCATCTGGTTGTAGAAGCCCATCGTCAGGAACGGCTCGATGGGGGAGCAGATGTGCGAGTAGATGCGCAGGCCCAGCTCGTGGGCGGCGTCGGTGGCCAGCTTGCTGAACGGGACGAGGTAGTTGCGGTAGTAGGGTGGGGAGATCATCTCTGCGCCGGGCCCGCCGAGGAACACGAAGTCCGCGCCGCCTTCCCTCACCGCGCGCATGGCGAGGATGTCCAGCTCGAGGATGCGCTCCATGAGCCGCTTCGTGCGCTCGGGGCAGTCGTGGACGAGGAGCGCGGTGTCCTGCGTGCTGGGGAAGCAGAGCAGCTCGTACGGCTGCAGCGCCCACTGCACGTCGAGCGCCGCACGGCCTGCCAGCTTCTCGACCACCTCCGCGGTGTACTGCGTCAGACGGCTCTTGTCGCTCTCGATGGCAGCCTCGACGTAGTACTCCAGCACGGCCAGGTCGTCCTCGATCTCGACCGGCGCCTTGGTGAAGTGGCCGCCGCGCGCGTCCTGCATCATCGTCCGCGTCAGCGTGCCGGCCGGCGTGACCAGCTCATCGGTCACGAAGCGCCGCTCACCCTCGGCGCGAACCTCGGCGGTCTTCCAGAGCAGCTCCGGCGCGCACTCGCCCCAGTCCGGCAGCCCCACGTTGATGAGCGGCAGGATGTCGAACCGCTCGACCGCGGCGATCGTGTCGTCGAGCGTCGTCTCCCAGACGCTCTGCTTGCCGGCCAGCTTCGTGTCGAAGCCCGCGCCCCCGCCGATCTGGGGCGAGCAGACCGCCGGGCCGCCATGGTCGACGTACTGCAGGAAGCGCTCTCGTGGAGTCATGCGGAAGGCCCTTCTTCGCGGCTGCGCGCGACGAGGTGATGGGATGCGCCCGCGGAACGGGCCGATCGCGGAGGTCTACTTCGCCTTGAGCCGCTCGATCGCCTCTTTGACCAGGTTGGTCATCGTGTACGGCTCGTCTTCGGGGACGACCTTCTCGGGGAACTTGTACCACGTCTGCAAGATGAGGCGCTTCGCGGAGCCGCCAGCCTTGCGGTAGGCGTCGAGGTAGTCCAGCGTGGTGCGGTGGAACGCCTCGCCCGACGCCGCGCCGCCGCCCTGCGAGTTGACGATGAGGTTGAACTCCAGCCCCTGGCGCTTCACGGTGCGCTCCAGGTCCAGCAGGCGCGCCATCCAGTCGATCTTCGCCACGTCGAGGGGCTTGGTGGGCTTCGCCTCGCGCGGCATCGGCATCCACGCCTGGTGCGGCTGCGTGCCGATCGTGTACTCGTAGGGGTTGTCCGCGGTGACGCCGAGGATGGGCATCTTGGCCGCGCGCGTCTTCGCGACGATGCGGTTGAGCACCTCGAAGTAGTCGCCGTAGAACATGCCGCCCCAGTACGATGGCTCGCCCTTCCAGCCCCAGTTCGGGAAGTTGACGAGCGCGAAGAACTGGACCTTGGGGAACTCGCGCCGCATCGTCCGCATGTACGCGAGCAGCTCGTCGACGCACGCATCGGTGGACGCCAGGCCCGCGATGTCGTTGCGCCCCACATCGGACCCCGGCCAGATCATGCGGCGGATCGGCCCGTCGAGGTTGAGGTAGTCCGGCGCGATGCCGTGCCGCGTGAGCTGCCGCAGCTTCGCGATCTCGAACCGGGCCGTCTCCTCGCCGACGCCGGGCCCCATCTTCTCCCGCGCCGTGTCCGTGATGACGCGCGGGCTGGGCAGCGCGAACTCCGCCTCCTTGCTCACCCAGTCGAAGTAGCCGCATTCGATGGCGACCTTGATGTGCCGCGCCTTCAGCAGCGCCGCGAGCCGGGCCATGTCGTCCTGCCCGATGAGGAAGCCGACCGCGTTGATGGGGAACTCCAGCGCGCCGAGGTTCCGCTGCACGTAGTCCCACCTCGCCCCCTCGCGCCCCAGCTCCTCGAGCCGAACGTGGTTCATCCACACCTCGGGCGTGACGCTCGAGCCTGTGGGTGGGACGGGAAGGTGGACCGTGCGGCGCCGGTGTGTCGAATGGTTGGCCAGCACGCAAAGGGCATCGTGGCCCGCCGACTGCTCCAGTATCTCCCGGTACCTGTACGTGGGCAGCCCCCTGGTGGGAACGCCGTTGATCGATATCAGGCGCTCTCCGCGTACGATGCCTGCTTGCGCCGCGGGTGAACCTGCGTCGATCGCGGTTACGAGCCAGTCCGGGCCCTTGGTGAAGTCCAGGTGCATGCCGATCCGCTTCGGGACCGCGCGGAGTGCCTTGGCGAACAACAGGTGGCCTGCAGGGGCGTCAACGATGACGCGGTAGTGGCTTATGGCATCGATGCCAAGCAGTCCATCGCAGTTGCTCGGACGTCTGTCCGAGGGGTAGTCCACCAGAGGGGCACCCAATGACACCGTGCCCACGTCCATGGAGCGCACTCGAGCGCTGTTCACGTGCTGCAGGGTGCCAAACCCTCTCGTGAGCGTCCCAGTTTGCTCTGTTCTGAGCCGCAGTGCCCGAACCAGGTCGGCAGTCACTTCGGTGCTCTGCGACCCTGTGTCGAGCAGCAGGCGGACATGCCGCTTGCCGTTGATCGTGCCGGTCACGAACGTCCGGGACCTCGTCGTGTCGACCGCTAGTGGTGCTGTGCCGGTGACCTCGAAACCGGCCCTGGAGGCGGCTTCGTTTGTGACGCCGCCGAATGGCCAGATCGCGACTGCCGGGGTGCCGAAGTCCAGCTCGACCGCACATCGTGCCAGCGCCGACATGCCGAGGATGCCATCGACGCCCATGTCGTGACACACTAGTCCTTCGGACCCCGTCGCGACGATGCATGGCACTTCGTCGAATGCGAGCAGTCCGAGCCTGACAGACCGAAGCTGAGCGACAGGTCGGGCGCCATCCTCGTGAGGCTTGCCTCGCGCGACACCGTGTGGCCAGCGCAGGTCTGCGCGTGCCCTGGAGGCTGCCTCCTTGGTCAACACGCTGATCGACGATCCTGTATCGACCAGCAAGCGAAGGCGTTCATTCCCCGGCGTGGTAGCCATCACGTAGAGCCAGGAACCGAACGAGACACGCCCGCACTCGACCGGGCATCGGAATCCACCCGTCTGGGCAAACGCCTGGGCTCCGTTCCAGGGCGCGAGCATTGCTGCAGCGGCCAACAGCCAGTTGCGCGTCATGGCAATCCTCCAATGACCTTCGACCGGCAGCGCGTCGTGCTCTCTTAGGCATGGGTCGCTCCCGGTGGCGCGGGCATGGTTGTGCGGCAACCAACTCTAGGGGATCGCGAGATCGTTGTCAAGGTCCGCCGCTTGCTGCGTAACAGTTCACGGGAACAACCCGGCGGTCTGGCCGTCTGTACCTGCAGAGCCGGGAACCTTTCGGCCACAATGTACCGGTATTGGAGCTGTCGCCGCGACACTGCCCTGTCGATCGGTTCACTCCGGCGCCCCCGCCTGTGCGCGCCGACTTACGTAGACCTAGGAGTGTGCGATCGATGTTCTCACGAGCCACCCGTGGGCGCTTCTCCGGAGGCGCTAGTCTGCCCCTCTCCGTCACTCTCGCCCTTCTGTCCGTGGCCACCGTATGCCCCGCGCGCGCTGCAGGGCCGGTCACCCTCCGCGGGCATGTGCCGCTAGGCGCCATCTCGCAGTCGCAGTGGACCGGGCGCGCCGCGGCCAACGAGGCCGTCACCTTCGCCATCGCCTTGCCCGTGCGCGACGAGGCCGGGCTGGACGCGCTGCTCAAGCGCCTCTACGATCCTACCGACCCGCTCTACGGGCAGTACCTGACGCCCGAGCAGTTCGCCGAGCGGTTCGCGCCCACCCAGGCCGACTACGACGCCGTCGTCAGCTACGCCCAGAGCCTGGGCCTCACTGTCTCCGGCACGCACTCGAACCGGCTTCTCGTCGAGGTGACCGGCGCGGCGCGGGCGGTTGAGAAGGGCCTGGGCGTCGGGCTGCAGTGGTTCAGGAGCGCCAACGGCCGGTCCTTCCGCTCTCCCGACGCCGACCCGACCGTGCCGAGCGCCATCGCCTCGCGCGTCTCGGGCTTCGTCGGGCTGGACACGGCCTACGTGCGCAGCCCGCACCTTGTCGAGAAGGTGGCCTCGGCCAACGCGCAGGCTCTGTTCGCGCCCCTCACCACCGGCAGCGGGCCGAGCGGCGGCATGTCGCCCTCCGACATCAAGACCGCGTATGGCCTTACGAGCGTCAGCCGCACCGGCTCGGGGCAGACGCTGGCCGTGTTCGAGCTGGACGGCTACACGGCGTCGGACGTCACCGCGTACGTGAAGTACTTCGGGCTCACCTCGCCCACCATCCAGAACGTCCTGGTGGGCGGTGCGACGGGCAAGGCGGGCTCCGGGGCATCCGAGGTGACGCTGGACATCGAGCTGCAACTCGCCCTGGCGCCGGGCGTGAGCAAGATCCTGGTCTACGAGGGGCCGAACACGGACGCAGGTGTGCTCGCTGCGTACAGCCGCATCGCGACGGACAACCTGGCGAAGCAGGTCAGCACGAGTTGGGGGCTCTACGAGCAGGGCAGCACCTACAGCTTCCTCAGCTCGGAGAACACCATCTTCAAGCAGATGGCGTCGCAGGGGCAGACGATCTACGCGGCCGCGGGCGACTACGGGGCTTACGACAGCGGGAGCAGCCGCCTCAAGTGCGTGGACGACCCGGCGTCGCAGCCCTACGTCGTCGCGGCGGGCGGCACAACGCTGACCACCGTCAAGGCCGGCGGGGCGTGGAAGTCCGAGACGACCTGGAACGACGGTTCGATCACCAAAGGCGCGGCGGGCGGAGGCTACTCGGCGTACTGGCCGATTCCCTCGTACCAGTCCTCGGTGGTTACGACCGCGTCGAAGGGCTCGACCACGATGCGCAACGTGCCGGACATCTCGCTGAACGCGGACCCCGACACCGGCTACGCCATCTACTACGGTGGGAAGTGGCACGTCTACGGGGGAACGAGCTGCGTCTCGCCGCTGCTGGCGGCCTTCACAGCGCTGGTGAACGAGGAGCGGGTCGCGAACGGCAAGGCGGTGATCGGCTTCCCGTGCCAGGCGCTCTATACGCTGGGCGCCTCGACCACGACGCGTGCCGCCTGTTACCACGACATCGCCGACGGCAGCACCAACCTGTACTACCCGGCCGTCACCGGCTACGACGACGCGACGGGATGGGGCACCATGATCGGCTCCGGTCTGTTCGCGGCGCTTGCGGCCGCCGACTCGGGCACCGTGAGTTCCGGCGGCTCGTCCGGCTCGGAGCAGCTCCTGCTGAACCCCGACTTCGAGAGCGGGCAGGTGTCGTGGACGGCCACGTCCGGGGTGATCACCAACTCGACCCAGCGCGCGGCCCACGGCGGCTCGTGGAAGGCCTGGCTCTGCGGCTACGGCAAGTCGCACACCGATACGCTCTACCAGGCAGTCACCATCCCGAGCACCGCGACGACCGCGACGCTGACGTTCTACCTGCACATCGACACTTCGGAGACGGCGAGCAAGGCCAACGACACGATGAAGCTGCAGATCTGCAACTCGTCCGGCACCGTCCTGTCCACCCTGGGGGCCTACACCAACCTGAACGCCGCCAGCGGCTACACGCAAAAGACGTTCAACCTCTCGTCCTACAAGGGGCAGACGATCCGCGTGTACTTCACGGCGACGGAGAACAGCTCGAAGCAGACGTCGTTCGTGCTGGACGACTTCTCGCTCATCGCGAAATAGAGGTGTCCGCTAGTCGGGCAGCACGGAGGGCCGAGGCGCGGGGGGCGTCTCGGCCCTCCGTGTCACTGCGGGACGGCCGCGCTATCGCCCGAACAGGCCGATCGCGTAGGCGAAGTACATGGCGAGCGGCGCGTCGAACACCGCCATGATGAGCGAGACGATCGCGATGGCGCGCAGCCCCTCGCCGTTGGTCGCGCGCTGCCGGGCGAGCAGGTCCCAGAGGAGCGCCGCGCCCGTGAAGAGCAGGAAGTGGACCGAGAAGCTGAGCAGGTAGCTGCTCGCCGCTATGGCCAGGAAGCGCAGCATGGTTCCTCCGATGGGGTGTGGCTACCTCGCGCCTGCCTCGCCCAGCACGCGGTCGCGCCAGCGGCGGACAGCCATCACGTCGAAGCGCTCGCTCTCGAACACGATCTGCTTCACCGGCTTCCGGCCGTGGTCGGTCTCGCGCGTCAGCCGGTCGCGCACCTCCATCCACCGGACCTCGCCCGTCGAGTTGCGGATGACGAGCATGACCGGGAACGCCTGCACCATCCAGTAGCGCGGATGGCGCTCGTCCTTGAAGCGGAATATCTCCGCCTCGTCGCCCTTGCGCTCGTGGAGGTACGAGTCGCCCGATTTGAGCTGCAGGTACAGCTTCCTGCCGGTCGCCTCGCCGGCATCGTCGTTGAACTCGATCTCCATGTCGATGCCCTTGTCGCTGACGTTGAACTCGCGGCAGAGCTGGTTGGCCAGCGCGACCGTGGAGATGACCTCGCCGACGAGTGCGCGCTCCTTGCTCTCGTTCGTCAGCACGATCTCTGCTTGTGCCTGCAGGTCGCGCACCCGCTGCTGCATCTCGGGGCTGGCGAAGCAGATCTCCAAGTCGTCCCAGAGCGGCACCCGCTGCTCGCACTTCACGCAGATGATCGTTGGGGCGTCCGCCTTGGTCTGCGCTCCCGTTCCCGGCTGGCGGCCGTCGAGCCAAGTCTGGAGGCGAGCCATCGCCACCTCGCGGTTGCCCACCGGAGTGCCGCAGTTCGGGCAGACGTAGTGCCGGAAGCGCTCCACGTCCGTGGCATGGAGCAGCAGGTGCTCGTGGACGTACTTGCTGAAGATGATCTTCTCTTCCATACATACGTCGGGGTCGAAGTACACCTCCAGCTCGCCCACGCCTGGAGCGCGCCGGGTCAGCTTCACGCCGAGCTGTTTGCCCGTGAGCGTCTTGAAGTCGGCGGCGTAGCGCCACAGGTGGTCCTGCTGGAACGGCTGCGTGTGGTGCAGGCGAACCACCAGCGTGGCGTAGACCTCGTCCAGGAACCCCGTGAAGCGGTAGCTCACCTGCACGGCTGGGAACTGGACCTGCTCGGGGCGCTCGCGCCGGTAGTAGCTCGGGAAGATGAGCAGGTTGCCGCTGTCCGTCGGCTGGCGCAGGCAGAGGCCGCGCTCGACGAGCGTCTGGTGCATGGCGAGCAGGACGAAGCGCTCCTCGTCGCCCTCCAGCCGCGCCATCGAGGAGTGGTACTCCAACTTGCCGCTCAGCACGCGCTCCTCCATCAGGCAGCCGCGCTGCAGCTCGTCCGCGCGGATCGTCTGGATGACGGCCTGGGCGTAGGCGTTGATGCGCTCCGGCTGCAGCAGGACCCAACTGCCGAACGGCAGCTCCAGCAGGACGCCGGGGCCGGCAAGCAGCGTCAGCACGGCGCGCAGTTCCTCGTCCGTGAAGTGCCCGTCCTCGCCGGGGAGCCGCATGCGGAGCATCTCGCGCAGCTCGTTGAAGCGCAGCAGCACGCGGCCCTCGTCCTTGAGGCGCACGATCTCGTCCTTGAGGCGCTTGAACAGCGTGCGGGTGGTGCGGCACGGGATCGCGCCCCAGTCGATGGCGTCGAGGATCGCCTGCTTCAGCTCCTCGCAGCCGTGCGCCGTCTTGGCGCTCGTCTCCAGGAAGCGTCCATAGCATCGCTCGCCTGCAAACCGCTCCACCTCGACGCGGCTGACGCGCAGCCCGCCGGCGTCCACGCGCCCCGCCACCAGCAGCTTGGCGAAGGGGTCGCTCGACGCGCGGGCCAGGTCGCGGTCCCACTGCCCGAGCGCCTCGAAGAGGTCCTCCTTCTGGCCGTCGAACACGAGCACGGCCAGCGCGGTCTGGTCCATGTAAAGCTGGTGGATGAGCCGCTGGTCCGCCTGGCCGCCGAAGTCCCACAGCCAGATCTCCCGCTCGACCCCGCCGTCGTCCGCCACGTCCAACTTCCACTGCGTGGCCCACGCGCCGACCGTCGAGTCGCTCGGCTCCCAGGTGTCCTGCGCGAGCCGCAGCGAGAGCCCCGTCTTCCCCGCCCCGCTCTCCCCGACCAGCAGGACCTTCGCGTTGGTGTAGAGAACCTGGTCCGCCCCGGCCTGGGCGCCCGCCTCGCGGCTTAGGTCCCAGACTCGGAGTGTGTTGTCGAATGAGCCGGAGATGGCGGTGTTGCCGTCGTTGGCGAGGGCGACCGCCAGGACCCAGTTGGTGTGCCCTTCGAGGACGCGCGTACACTGTCCGGTC